>NZ_CP064782.1:2400000-3000000 GCF_018905915.1 Azospira inquinata | reverse complement strand
CTGGCCTTCGCCCTCTTTGGGCCCAGCCTGGTGCCCCAGAACCCCTATGATCTGGCGGCCCTGGACATTCTGGATTCCCGCCTGCCCCCGGGCAGCCCGGCCTCCACGGGCCATTTCACCTACTGGCTGGGCAGCGACGACCAGGGTCGGGATATGGTGTCCGCCCTAGCCTACGGCCTGGGCCTCAGTCTAGCCGTGGCGGGCAGCGCCACCCTGGTGGGCGCCGTCCTGGGCACCCTGGCGGGCCTCTGGGCCGGATTTCGGGGCGGCTGGGTGGATGGGCTGCTCATGCGCCTGGTGGATTTACAGCTCTCCTTTCCCGCCCTGCTCCTGGCCCTGGTGCTCCTGGCTCTCACCGGCCCGGGGCTGGACAAAATCGTCCTGGCCCTGGCCCTTTCCCAATGGGCCTACTTTGCCCGTTGCGCCCGGGGCGCGGCCCTGGGGGAAAGCCGCAAGGATTACGTGGATAGCGCCCGGCTCCTGGGCCTCTCCACCCCGGCCCTGATCCGCCGCCATCTGCTGCCCAACTGCCTGCCCCCCCTGCTAGTGCTCCTGCCCCAGGAATTCGCCGGTGCCATTACCCTGGAGGCCACCCTATCCTTCCTGGGCCTAGGGACACCCCCCGGTCAGCCCACCCTGGGGCGCCTGGTGGCCAACGGCTTTCCCTACCTCTTTTCCGGCCAGACCTGGATCAGCCTGACCCCGGGCCTGGTCCTCACCCTCACCGTGGTGGCCGTCACCCTGGCGGCGGACCGGCTGGGGGAATTGGTGGCCGGGGATTGAATACCGGCCCCAAACCTACCAGCGAGCCACCAGCCAGTTAATGGCGCCCCCCACCAGCACCAGGTGGGCAAAAAGCCCGGACGCCAGCAACAGGGGCCCCATGCCCGCCTTGCGCATCTTGGCCACCGTGGTGCCCAAACCCAGAGCCCCCATGGCAGCGGTCAGCAGCAGCACGCCCAGGAGACGCAGGGCCTGGACCCAGGCGTCAGGCAGCCAGTGGAGGGAATTCACCCCAGCCAGGGCAACGAAGGCCACGGCAAACCAGGGCACGGCAATCTTGGCCTTACCCCCGGTAGCCTGACGGCGACGGCTCAAGAAAAAGCTCAGGCCCAGGAGAAAGGGCACCAGGAGCATGACCCGGATCATTTTCACAATCACCGCATTGCTGGCCGTGTCCCCGCCGATGGTGCTACCGATAGCCACCACCTGGGCCACCTCATGGACCGTGGAGCCCACATAGACGCCGAACACCCGCCCGTCGATACCCGTCCAGGCGTGGAGCAAGGGATACAGCACCATGGCCAGGGTGCCGAACAGCACCACCGTGGCCACCGCCGTGGTGGTTTTATCCGCCACCCGCTCCCCATCCCCCCCCAGCACAGGCACCGTGGCCACCACCGCCGCCGCCCCACAGATGGCGCTGCCCGCCGTGGTAAGCAGCACGGTTTCCTTATCCAGCTTGAGCAGGCGGGTGCCGATCCACCAGCCCATGGCCAGGGTGGAAGACACCAGGAGCAAATCCACCACAATGCCCGAACTGCCCACCTGGAGAATCTGTTGCAGGCTCAGGTTAAAGCCGTACAAGGCCACCCCGGTACGCAGAAATTCTTTCTGGGCCAGCTGGACGCCCCCGTGGCAGCGACCGGTCACCCAATGGGGCCGCAGATTGCCCAGCACCGCTCCGA
The DNA here is from genome assembly GCF_018905915.1 of Azospira inquinata. Lineage (NCBI taxonomy): Bacteria > Pseudomonadati > Pseudomonadota > Betaproteobacteria > Rhodocyclales > Rhodocyclaceae > Azospira > Azospira inquinata. The sequence continues at coordinate 2,998,312 of NZ_CP064782.1, read as the reverse complement.
GGACAATGGCCAGGGTTAAGGAACTGGCCCCATAACGGGCCAGACCGCCGCCCACGGCCAACACATAGGCCGCCAGACTCAGACCGGCGATCAGCAGAACACCGGGAAACACATGGGCAAGACGCTGCATGGACCATCCTTCCGTATCAAGACGGCCGCACATTAGCTTGTCCTGATATGATCCGTAAAACGTATATTTCTTATAAAATTAATCAGGCATTCTTATCAATTTCTGACCGGCGCCCAAAATGGCGCCCCCCCATGGGGAATCAGCGCCCCCAATCCCCCCTTCCCATGCACGCCCGCCCATGAAAATCACCCTGCGCCAATTGGAAGTATTCGCCGCCATCGCCGCCCATGGCCACGTCACCCGGGCCGCCGAGGCCGTGGCCCTGACCCAGGCCGCCGCCAGCATGGCCCTGGGGGACCTGGAGCGGCAACTGGACCGGCGCCTGTTCGACCGAGTGGGGCGCCAGCTCCTGCTCAACGAGGCGGGCCGCCAGCTGCTACCCCAGGCCCAGGAAGTGCTGGACCGGGTGCGGGACATGGAAGCCCCAGCCCCGGGCCCTGGGGCCTTTCTCCTCCACCTGGGGGCCAGCCTGACCATCGGCAACCATCTTCTCCCCCCCGTGCTGGGGGAATTACTGCGCCGCTACCCCCAATCCCAGGTGGATTTAAAGCTGCACAACACGGAACAGGTTCAGGCCGATCTGGAAGCCTTTCGCATCGACCTGGGCTTTATCGAAGGCCCCCTGGGCAACGCCCGGCTGCGCCATTTCCCCTGGCGCCAGGACCGACTGGTGGTTTTTGCCCCCCTGGATCACCCCCTGGCCGGGGGCACCGCCACCCCGGGGGATCTGGCCCGGGCCACCTGGGTGGTGCGGGAAAATGGCTCGGGCACCCGGGAAATTTTCGAGCGGGCCCTGGGCAATCTGGGACTCACCCCCAACCTGTCCCTGGAACTGGAACAGCCGGAAGCCATCCGCCAGGCGGTACGGGCCGGCCTAGGCCTGGGCTGCCTTTCCGCCCTGGAGCTGGAAGACCCCTTCCGGGCCGGTTGGCTAGCCCCGGTGGAAACCCCGTTTCTCAAACTGGACCGGGAACTACAAATAGTCATGCACCCAGAAAAATTCCCCGGCGCCGGGATTCAGGCTCTGCTGGCTTTGTGTGGGGTGGATTTTGAAGGTATGGAAGCCACGGTCTGAAGTCACCAGCCTGCACGGCTTTATCGGGCAGGTCCGGCGGAAGAAGAAGTTGGGCATTGGTCCTTGAACGCCTTTGCGTCACCGCTCGTGTCAAACTCTGGAGCAGTGGTCTCGAAGCGCTCAATAAACGCAGGAGAGAGATTTGAAATCTAGCGTGGAGGTAACCGACCGTACGCAGTCTTGTACGCAAGGTCCGTGTTGACAGAAGGATTAAGCGGCAGATGTGCCACTTGGCGCCTCCGCCTTTTCTGCCGCAACGAAAGTCACGAAGTACTCCAACAAGGAAAGGGCTTTCTGGCTATTTAACTTGCTAGGATATTCTGTAGAGATGCCGTGCAGAATCTCATGCCGATTGGGAGAATTGGGCCAGTTGCTTCTTGTATTGTCGCTAGCAGTAAGGCCGTTTGCTTCCCTCAGTGGAAGGAAAATGACCTCAGAGAACGCCCCGTTGATTAGCGCATCTGTCGCTTCTTTTGTTCTCGGAATTCCATCTTTCGTGGCGAACAACTTCCTTCCCAGAATCTCGATGCACATGCCTTCGACCTGTATCAAAAGCACAGGAATAGACAGTTCATATACGCCGGTTTTATGCGCATTAAAGGCGGCGGCCAATATGGCTTGACGCTTCGGAAAATACTGCACAGCGGTTGCATAGATACGATCAATTTCATTCTCGATCCATTGCGCCAACATGGCGTCCAATTTTTCCGGGGTAGAAGAGCCTGACAAGTGTTGGAACTGGCGCAGTTCGGACATGCCCATTTCACCGGAAATAAACCAGCCACGTTCAGCCAAGGAGCGAACCATGGGGCGCAATTCATCCGGGAGCTTCCTTATGCCTTCTGCAAGGGCAACGACCGAGGGTAGTACGTTGGCCCCGAAGGCCTGCATAGCGCGCGCCACAACTTCGCCAATTGACCGCAACGCCTCGGTCCAAGGCAACGAAACAGGAGAAGGTAATTCAGGGGGAAGCATATTCCGCCGCCTAACCTTAGAAATAACTAGGCATCAAAAAGCGCACCCCTTTTCGCGTCCGGTTGATTAATTTATTAGCCTACTTTTTACGATTCTTCCAATTCTTCCAACGATTCCAAAGTGCTCTCCAAAGGGCAATTAAATCAATTCCGATACCGTAAATACTTGGTTTGAGTTGGATGATACTCTCGATCTTCTCCTCTGTTTCAATGTTCAGCTTTTCCAAGAACAATCCGCCTTTATGGCTTAACCCGCCATTGACAACAACCAAGTCATACCAGCAATTTCCGGTTGCGCTTTCCTTATGGGGCACATAACTTTCCAGAAACCCTTCGGTATTCGCGTAGTCAATTAGTTTCGCTATGGGTTGGAAGTCCAACATATCGGCTTCATTAGTGCTTGCTGGCCGAAATCTTTTTCGGCCCATTTTAATTTCTTCCAGAAGTGATCGAAGTGTAGTCATGATTCTCTTCCTAGACCCAACGTAAAGTTGACTTCAATTTTTCAGGTTTTCTCCCCCGCATAATATCTATTTGAGAGGGCCCATCTTACTAGGCCCATCCTAAAGGCTGGCAGCCCCCTTATCCTCACCAGGCTTTTTATCCCCCTCCGGCTTTTTCTCCGGCTGGGGCTTTTTCTCCCCTTCCCCTTCCGCCGCCTTCTTGCGGGGCTTCCGTTTATGGGGCGTGGGTTCGCTTAGGGCCTTGCGCATGGTGGCCATCTGGGTGAGTTGCATGGCCACCAGATAATTCACCGTGCCTTCCGGCACTTCGCCCTGGTCATTGGGCTCCCCGGCGGGCACGCCGGTAAGGAGTTCTATGGCCTGATCCACGTCATTCACCCCATAGATGTGGAAGCGGCCATCGGCCACGGCGGCCACCACGTCCTGGCGCAGCATGAGGTGCTGGACATTGCTGGCGGGGATGATTACCCCCTGGCTACCGGTCAGGCCACGGGCCTGGCAGATGTCGAAAAAGCCTTCGATTTTTTCATTCACCGCCCCAATGGGCTGGACCTGGCCCAACTGGTTCACCGAGCCGGTCACCGCCAGGGATTGGTGAATGGGCACCAGGGCCACCCCGGACAGCAGGGCGCAGAGTTCCGCCAGGGAGGCGCTATCCCCATCCACCTCGCCGTAGGACTGCTCGAAAACGATGCTGGCGTTGAGGGACAGGGGGGTGCTCCGGCCAAAGCGGGAAGCCAGGAAGGAGGTAAGGATCATCATGCCCTTGGAGTGGAGGGGCCCGCCCAGCTCCACTTCCCGCTCAATATCCACCATGTCCCCTTCCCCCATGCGCACGGCGGCGGTAATGCGTACCGGGTGGGCGAAGGTAAATTCCCCCAGTTCGATGGCGGCCAGGCCGTTGATCTGGCCCACCTGCTGGCCGTCCGTGGCGATCATCAGGGTATTGCGCAAAATGGCTTCGTGCTGCTTTTCCCGGACCCGGTCGGCCCGATGGATCATGGCGGCCATGGCCTGTTCCACATGGAGGCGGTCCAGCACCGGACTGGCCGCCTTTCCAGCCCGGAAATCCGCCTCCCGCAGCAGGTCCGCCAGGAGCCGGGTGCGGGTGGTGAGACGTTGCCGGTCTTCCGCCAATCGGGCGGCGTATTCGATACAACGGGCCACCGCTTCCCGGGTCAGGGGGCGGAGCTTTTCCCGGCGCCCCAGGGTAGCCAGCAGGCGGGCGTAGAGCACCGTGTTGTCGCTGCTGCGCTCCACCTCGCTTTCCATATCCGCCGCCACTTTGAAAAGGGCGGCGAATTCCGGGTCCATTTCGGACAGCAGATAGTAGGTCATCCGGTCCCCGATGAGCACCACCTTCACGTCCAGGGGAATGGCTTCCGGCTCCAGTTGCTGGGTGCTGGCCAGGCCGTAGATTTCCCCTAAGGATTCAATGCGCGCCACCCCAGCCTGCAAGGCCCGCTTCAGACCGTCCCAGGCGTAGGGCTGGGCCAGCAGCTTGGCCGCGTCCAGCACCAGGGTGCCCCCATTGGCCCGTTGCAAGGCCCCGGCCTTGATCAGGGTGAAATTGGCCACCAGGGTACCCAGGTGGGCGATGTGCTCCACCCGGCCCACCAGATTCTGATAGGTGGGCAGGCTTTCGCAGATCAGGGGCTGGCCCTGGGTCTGGCCGTTATCCACAAAAAGATTGACCAGATAACGCTGGACGGAAATGGCGCCGGAAAAGAGGAGATTTTCCATTTCCCCTTCCTGGCGCTGGGAATCCCGCAGGGTATCCCCCGTTTCCACCACGTCGTGGAGCACCGCTTCCAGGAAAGTGATCACCAGAGGCAGATCGGCGTAGGCGGGTTTGAGTTCCTCAATGGCGTGGCCCACGGCCCGGCGCATGGCTTCCCGGCTGGTTTCCTTGACCTTGCCCTGCAATTCCCGGCGCCACCGGGGAAACTGGCCCAGGAGCTTGTGCAAGCGTTCCTCAAAGGCGGCGATGGTCTTTTCCAGGGCGGCCTTGCGCTCCTCCGGCAACTGATCGAATTCTTCCTGGGAGTAGGTTTCCTCGTCCGTCTTGGCCGGGGCGAAGGCAAAGCCTTCCGTGGTACGCAGCAGGGCCACCCCCTGTTTCAGGGATTCCCGCCCCAGTTCCCGCAGGGCCCCCTCTTCCTTCTGCTTGGATTCCTCCTGGAGGGCATCCACCGTGGACCGGTATTCGTCGCTTTCAAAGGCGGCGGCAATAGCCGGGCCCAGCTCGGCGACGAAATGCTGCATGTCGTCCCGCAGCTTAGCGCCCCGCCCGGCGGGCAGGCGCATGAGCTGGGGCCGGGTGGCATCGGCAAAATTATTGACGTAGCACCAGTCGGACAGGGGCTCCACCCCATCCGCTTCCCCGATGAGACGACGTACCAGGGCGTGACGGCCACTGCCCGGTTCCCCCAGCACAAAGACGTTGTAGCCGGATCGGCGGTATTCCAGGCCAAAGCGCAGGGCCTCCACAGCCCGGTCATGGGCGAATTCCGCTCCCAGGTCTTCCAGCTCGTCGCTGGAGACAAAGGGCAAATGATCCGGATTGCAGGGGGTAAACAGCTGGGCGGGGGTTAAGCGGAGGGAAGGGGAGGTGAGATCGGACATGGGCGACGAGTTATTTGGGCTTGTAAAAAGACAAGAGTTCCGAGGTTAGCACCCCGGCCCCGCCCCCGTCACGGGCTTCTACAGGGAAAGGGGACGGGATGGGGAAGCGGATGCCTGCTCAGCGCGGGTAGAAAAAATGGCGGTGGTCCCATCCTCGGCTTAAGGGGGAAAAGTTCCGGCTTGATCTGCACCTCCAGCACTGTCAAAACGGGAAACGGTTAGATCAGGCCCCCACTTCTAGCGCCAAGCCCCCAGACCGGTGGCTTCAACCGCCCCTCGCCCCTGCCGCCTGGGCCCCACGGACAGAGAGAAGGGAGCGCTGCCCCCGAGGGGTGCCCCAAGCCTCGAGCCGCCTAGGGCAGCTCCTCCACCTTGATCCACACTGTGCCCGACTGCTGCACCTGCTCCCCTTCCCCCCCGTTCCAGCTCCGGCTCTGGCTGGTGCCGGACTGAGCGCTGCTGCCCAGGGGCAGCCATTCTCCCAGGGGCCCGGAAACCGTGGTGCTGAGTTCCTGAACTTCCGCACTACCCGGCCCCCAGCGGCCCGGTGTGTCGTTCCGGGGGCTGATATCCAGGCTTACCCGATGGCCCACCACCCGGGGCTGGGCGTAAAACCCCTGGCCGATGTCCCGATAAATCACCGTGGTATCCCGCACCGGGCCGTTGGGGCCCCAACGCACCTGATGCAGGGGCACGGGGAGGGAATAGCCCACCTGAATGTAAGCCTGGCCCCCTTCCACCACCTGGACCATCTGCTCTACCTGACGGGAAGAGGCCCCCTGGCGGTCGGACAAATCCCCCCTCACCTGACCCCGGGCTCCCTGGAGGGTAATGGTGCCGCCCCCCGAGCCCCCAGAAGGCTGGATGATGCGCACCCGCCCCCCAGGGGAGGCCACTTCACCGGAGATCGCCCCACCCTGACGGCTATAGCGGTCATCCCGACTCTGGCTGACCCGGATCACCAGCCGCCGGGGCGGAGTGTCGATGGCTGCCAGGGCCTGCCGTATCTGGGCCCGGTTACGGGCCGTGGCCTTGAGGATAAGCTGATTATTCATGCCGGACAGGGCAGCCCCGGGTTCCAGCAGGGGGCGCAGGCTGGGGAGCACCTCCTCCACCGTGCGGTGCGCCAGGGGAAGGATTTCCACCTCCTGCTGGGCCCGAAGGCCAGAGGACAGGAATAGCCCCAGACAAAGCAGGCACAGCCCCAGCCAGCCCCGCCCGGGCCGCCCCTCTTGGTTTTTTGCGCTCATCATCAGCCCTTCCCTGCCCCGGGGGCAGTCCTATTCCGAAGCGTCTGGGGCGTCAGAAGTAGACGGAGCCCCAGCCTCCGCTTCGGCGACCGCCCCACCCATCCCGCTTTTTTCCAGGCTGCCCAGATGGGGTTCGGCCAGGTATTCCTTGGAGTGCATTTCGGTCAGCCGGCTGGCGGTGCGGAAAAATTCCGTGGCATGGGTGCCTTCGGTATACAGGTCCTCCGCCACGCAATCCGCCGTGGCGATCAGTTTCACCCTGTGGTCGTAAAAAATATCCACCAACCAGGTAAAGCGCCGGGCCATATCCCGCTGGGCGGCCCCCATTTTGGGGATTTTGGAAATGAGCACGGTGTGGAAACGCCGGGCCAGTTCCAGGTAATCGTTCTGGGAGCGGGGCCCGTCACACAGGGCGGTAAAGGAGAACCAGGCCACATGGCCCGCCTGGCGGATCACCGGAATGGGACGGCCGAGCACGTCCAGCTTGCCCCCTTTGCGCCCGTCGGCCCCGGCCAGCTGGCGGAAATAAGCTTCTAGCTTGCCTTCCGCTGCCGCATCCGCGGGGTGCATGAAGGTTTCTACCTGCTCCAGGGTACGCATCCGGTAATCCACTCCCGCATCCACCCGGATCACGTCCAGACGCTCCTTGATGAGGGCAATGGTGGGCAGGAAATTCATGCGTTGCAGGCCGTTGGGATAGAGGTCGTCCGGCGGGTAATTGGAGGTCATCACCAGCACCACCCCCCGCTCGAAAAGGGATTCCAGGAGGCGGCCCAGCATCATGGCGTCGGCGATGTCGGAAACGTGGAATTCGTCAAAGCACAGCAGCCGGGTTTCCTTGGCAATCTGGTCTGCTACCTGGGCCAGGGGATCCACCGCCCCTTTCAGGGCCAGGAGCCGCTCATGGACCTGGCGCATAAAGGCGTGGAAGTGGATGCGTTTTTTACGCCGGTAAGGCACGGCATCAAAAAAGCAGTCCATGAGAAAGCTCTTGCCCCGCCCCACCCCGCCCCAGAAATAGACGCCCTTGGGGGGCTGGGCCCGAGACAGCATTTTGCGCAGGGGGGAGCGGCGGGCAGCCTTGAATTCCAGGAGCCCGGTGTAGAGCTCCTGCAAGCGCCGAGCGGCGGCCAGTTGGGCCTCGTCGGCCTGGTAGCCACGGGCGGCCAGGACCGCCTGGTAGGCATCCAACATGCCGTTTTCGGGGACGTTCAGTATGCGATGGGGAGGCATGGGCTTTTTCTTTTTAAGGGGTACGAACAGGAAGCATGGACAAGAAAAAGGCGAGGTGCAAGACCTCGCCTTTTCGGGACTGGGCCCGCCTTAGAAATGCAGGGCGCGCTTGTCGCAAGCCAGGGCCGCTTCATGCACCGCTTCCGACAGGGTCGGGTGGGCGTGGCAGATGCGGGCCAGGTCTTCGGAGGCGGCGGAGAATTCCAGGGACAGCACCCCTTCGGAAATCAGCTCGGAAGCATTGGCGCCGATGATATGGACCCCCAGGATGCGATCCGTCTTGGCGTCCGCCAGCATTTTTACGAAACCGCTGGGTTCCCCCATGCCCAAAGCCCGGCCATTGGCCAGGAAGGGGATTTTGCCGACCTTGTAGGCCACGCCGTCCGCCTTGAGCTGTTGTTCGGTCTTGCCCACCCAGGCAATTTCCGGGTTGGTGTAGATGACCGAGGGAATGGTGGAGAAATCCACGTGACCGGCTTGTCCGGCCATGGTTTCCGCCACGGCAACCCCTTCTTCCATGGCCTTGTGGGCCAGCATGGGTCCGGCCACCACGTCGCCGATGGCCCACACACCGGGCAGATTGGTCCGGTTATGGGCATCCACCGCCACCCGGCCCCGGTCGTCCAGCTGCAAACCCACCTTGTCGGCGCCCAGGCCGTCCGTGTTGGGAATACGGCCCACGGAAACGATCAGCCGTTCCGCGTCCAGGGACTGGGCCTTGCCGTCCTTGTCCGTGTAGGCAATGGCCACGCCCTTCTTGCCAGCCTTGATGTCGCCGATCTTGACGCCCATCTGGAAGTTCATGCCTTGCTTGGTGAACAGCTTCAGGGCTTCCTTGGCCACGTCCTGGTCAGCCATGGGCAGGAAATCGGGAGCCATTTCCAGCACCGTGACTTCGGAACCCAGACGGCGCCACACGGAGCCCATTTCCAGGCCGATCACCCCGGCGCCGATGATGGCCAGGGTCTTGGGCACGGACTGCTGGGCCAGGGCCCCTTCGTTGTCCATGACCACCTTGTTGTCCACCTTCACATTGGGCAGATGGCGAGGCTTGGAGCCGGTGGCCACGATGACCTGCTTGGCTTCCACCACTTCTTCACCCACCTTGACCTGCCAACCGGTACCGCCCTGGCCCACGAAGCTGCCGTGGCCGTTGAGCTGGGTCACCTTGTTTTTCTTGAACAGGCCCTTGATGCCGGAGGTCAGCTGGGTCACCACCTGATCCTTGCGGGCCACCATGGCGGGCACGTCAATGCTGGGCTTGCCAATTTTGATGCCCTGACCGGCAAAGCTGTGAGCCGCTTCCTCGAACAGGTGGGAAGTGTGCAGCAGGGCCTTGGAGGGAATGCAGCCCACGTTCAGGCAGGTGCCGCCGAGCCGGGGTTCCCCCTTGGGGTCCGCATAGGGATTGGATTCGCAGCAGGCTACGGAAAAGCCCAACTGGGCCGCCCGAATGGCCGCCACATAACCGCCGGGGCCGCCGCCGATGACGAGAACGTCGAATTGCTTGTTAGACATGGAACACCTCTTTAGACGAGGAGACCGCGGAGAGGGGGAAGGCTTCTGGCCTTCGCCTCCCGGCGATCTCCGTGCGTTAGGGATTAAGGAAAGGCGGAATTAGACCCCGAGGAGCAGGCGGGTCGGATCTTCCAGGGCTTCCTTCATGGCCACCAGGGCAAGCACCGCTTCCCGACCGTCAATGATCCGGTGGTCGTAGGACATGGCCAGATAATTGATGGGGCGAATCACCACTTGGCCGTTTTCCACCACCGGCCGTTCCTTGGTGGCGTGAATGCCCAGAATGGCGGATTGGGGCGGATTGATGATGGGGGTGGAGAGCATGGAACCGAACACCCCACCGTTGGAGATGGAGAAGGTGCCGCCGGTCAGTTCTTCAATGGACAGCTTGCCGTCCTTGGCCTTGGCGCCGAATTCAGCAATCTTCTTTTCGATTTCGGCGATGGACAGCTGATCCGCGTTACGGATGATGGGCACCACCAGGCCCCGGGGGGAACCCACGGCAATACCGATGTCGATGTAGCCGTGGTAGATAATGTCCGTGCCATCCACGGAGGCATTGACGATGGGGTACTTTTGCAGGGCAGCCACGGCCGCCTTGACGAAGAAGCCCATGAAGCCCAGGCGCACGCCATGGGTCTTTTCGAACTTTTCACCGTACTGCTTGCGCAGAGCGATGATGGGCCCCATGTTCACTTCGTTGAACGTGGTGAGGATGGCATTTTCGTTCTTGGACTGGATCAGCCGTTCGGCGATCCGGGCCCGCAGACGGCTCATGGGCACCCGTTGTTCGGACCGTTCGCCCAGGGGGATTTCCACGGCGGGAGCGGCCACAGGAGCGGGCTTGGCCTGGGCAGCCACCGCATCTTCCTTGGTGACCCGACCACCCCGGCCGGAGCCTTCCACGCTGGCGGCGGACACACCCTTTTCTTCCAGGATCTTGCGGGCAGCCGGGCTGGCGGTACCAGCGGCCACGGCAGCGGCAGGGGCCGCCGCCACGGGCGCGGGAGCAGCCGCAGGTGCCGGAGCGGGAGCCGCAGCAGCGGCACCGGCAGCCGCCTTGGCTTCCGTATCCAGCTGGGCGATCACTTCGCCCGCCACCACGGTTTCCCCGTCGCCCTTGATGATCTTGACGATCACCCCAGCGTCGGGAGCCGGCAATTCCAACACCACCTTATCAGTTTCAATATCAATCAGGTTTTCGTCCCGGGCGACAGCTTCGCCTTCCTTTTTGTGCCAGGAAACCAGGGTCGCTTCGGCGACGGACTCGGAGAGTTGCGGCACTTTGACGTCGATAATCATGATCTACGTATCCTTGTGTCTCGTTAGTTAAGTTTGCCCAGGGCTTGATCCACCACAGCCTTTTGCTGTTCCACGTGCTTGGCCAGGTAACCGACGGCCGGCGCGGCGGCGGCCGGACGAGCCACCACGTGCAGGGTTTGCCCCTTCTTCAGGGCCGCTTGCAGCCGGTGGGTCTTGGCGTACCAGGCGCCCTGATTGAGGGGCTCTTCCTGGCACCACACCAATTCCTTGGCATTGGGGTACTTGGACAGCTCTTCATCAAAGCGGCGGTCGTCGAAGGGATAGAGTTGTTCCACCCGAAGCAGAACGATGTTGTTCAGCTTGCGTTCGTTGCGGGCGGTCACCAGGTCGTAATAAATTTTGCCGGCGCAGGCCACGACCCGGGTCACCTTCTTGGCATCCACCTTCTCGGTTTCACCGATGATGGTCTGGAAGGTGCCGTTCGCCAGTTCGTCCAGGGAGCAGGTGGCCAGGGGGTTGCGCAGCAAGGACTTGGGCGTCATGACGATCAAGGGCTTGCGTTGCTTGCGCACCATTTGCCGACGCAGCAGGTGGAAAATCTGGGCCGCGTTGGAGGGGTAGCAGACTTCCCAGTTGAACTCGGCGGAAAGCTGCATGTACCGTTCCAGGCGGGCGGAGGAGTGTTCCGGACCTTGGCCTTCGTAGCCGTGGGGGAGCAGCAGGGTCAGACCACAGGCCCGGCCCCATTTGGCTTCCCCGGAGCAGAGGAACTGGTCGATCACCACCTGGGCGCCGTTGGCGAAGTCGCCAAACTGGCCTTCCCAGATCACCAGTTCATTGGGTTCCGCCGTGGCATAGCCGTATTCAAAAGCCATGACCGCGTTTTCGGACAGCACGGAATCGAAGCACTGAATGGTGGCCTGCTTGTCTTGCAGATTGGCCAGGGGCACGTAAATGCCCGAATCCCACTTTTCCCGGTTTTGATCGTGGAGAATGGCGTGGCGGTGGAAGAACGTTCCCCGCCCCACGTCTTCACCGGTAATCCGAATGCCGTAGCCGGAGGTGAGCAGGGAAGCATAGGCCAGGTTTTCAGCCATCCCCCAGTCCACCGGCAGCTTGCCTGCACCCATGGCGGCCCGGTCTTCGATGATTTTCTTGACCCGGGAATGGAGGGTGAAGGTATCCGGCACAGCGGTCAGGCGTTGGGCCAGCCGTTGCAGTTCCTTCTTGGCAACCTTGGTATTGCCCAGTTCGGTGTACTTCTTGTTGATGTAGGGAGACCAGTCGTTGGCAAATTGGCGCTTGTAGTTAGAAAGCACCGGATCGGCCAACAGCTTGCCCTGGTCCAGAGCGGCCCGGTAGTCCTTGACCATTTGGTCCGGACCATCGGCGGACAGCACCCCTTGGGCCACCAGCTTGTCCGCGTAAACCTTGCGGCTACCCGGATGGGCGTGCACCTTCTTGTACATCAAAGGCTGGGTGACCATGGGCTCGTCTTGCTCGTTATGGCCCAGTTTGCGGAAGCAGACGATGTCCACCACCACATCCTTCTTGAAGGTCTGACGGAATTCCAGGGCCAGACGGGTCACCAGGGACACGGCTTCCGGATCGTCCCCATTGACGTGGAATACGGGCAATTCCACCATCTTGAAGATGTCCGTGCAGTACAGGGAGGAACGGCTATCCCGGGGGTCGGAGGTGGTGAAACCGATCTGGTTGTTCACCACAATGTGCAGGGTGCCCCCCGTGCCATAGCCCCGGGTTTGGGAGAAGTTCAGCATTTCCTGATTCACGCCCTGACCGGCCACCGCCGCATCCCCGTGGATGAGCACGGGCAGAACCTGGGCATGGGCAGCTTCGTCACCACCGCGACGGCGCTGACGGGCGAAGACGGAACCTTCCACCACCGGATTGACGATTTCCAGGTGGGACGGATTAAAGGCCAGGGTCAAATGGACCGGGCCCCCTTCCGTACCCACATCGGAGGAATACCCCATGTGGTACTTCACGTCCCCGGAGGACAAATCCACCTTCTTTTTGCCTTCAAATTCGGCAAACAGCAGGGAGGGAGATTTACCCAGGGTATTCACCAGCACATTGAGCCGGCCCCGGTGGGCCATGCCGATGACCACTTCCTGGATGCCGAACTGGGCGGCGCCGGTATGCACCACTTCGTCCATGGAAACGATCAGGGCTTCGCCCCCTTCCAGGGAGAAGCGCTTTTGCCCCACATACTTGGTGTGCAGGTAACGTTCCAGGGTTTCCGCAGCGGTGAGACGCTCCAGCAGGTGCTTTTTCTGATCCGGCGTGTAGTTGCCCATGCCCCGGATCGGCTCCAGCCGGTCCTGAATCCAGCGCTTTTGCGCCGTATCGGTCATGTGCATGTATTCCACGCCGATGGAGCTGCAATAGGTGGTCCGCAGGGCATCCAGAATCTGGTTCAGCGTGGCCCGGTCCTGGCCCATTTTGAAGGAGCCCGTATTAAAGGTCTCGTTCAGATCGGCATTGCTGAACCCGTAGAAAGACGGTTCCAGCTCATGGATCACCGGCCGCTCATGGCGCTTCAGAGGGTCCAGGTCAGCCCACCGGTTCCCCAGGAAGCGATAGGCGTTGATCAGTTGCAGGACGGAAACCTGCTTTTTCCCGCTGTCTCCATCCACGGCCACCGTGCGCACCGCGTTGTGCTTGGCCTGTTCGGCGAAGGCAGCAATCACGGGAGCATGGGGGACGTCCCGGGGGGTTGCGCCGGGCATTTGGGACAGCTTATCGAAGTAAGCCCGCCATTCATCAGAAACGGAGGCAGGATTCTCCAGATAGCTTTCATACAACTCCTCGACGAACGGCGCGTTGCCGCCGTACAGATAGGAGGTGCCTAAGTTTTGCATCATCATGGCAATCACCTGTGTGGTGTGATGTTATTTTCTGGGCCCCGTGGTCGGAGCCAACTGGCCGACGGTTAAAACCGCCGATCCGATGCGAAAAAGGGGCGGTCGCCCGCCCCTCTTCCGACTTACTTGCGGCCGGCCAGGGGGACGACGTCCCGCTTGGCGGAACCGACGTAGAGCTGACGGGGACGCCCGATCTTGTATTCCGGATCGGAGATCATTTCTTCCCACTGGGCCATCCAACCCACGGTCCGCGCCAGGGCGAAGATGCAGGTAAACATGGTGGTGGGGATGCCCAGGGCCTTTTGGACGATACCGGAGTAGAAGTCCACGTTCGGGTAGAGCTTCTTCTCGATGAAGTAATCGTCTTCCAGGGCGATCTTTTCCAGCGCCATGGCCAGCTTGAAGAGGCGGCTGTTTTCCAGGCCCAGTTCGGTCAGCACGTCGTTGCAGACCTTGCGCATCAGCTTGGCCCGGGGGTCGAAGTTCTTGTAGACCCGGTGACCGAAGCCCATGAGCTTGAAGGAATCGCTCTTGTCCTTGGCGCGGGTGATGTATTCGCCCACCCGGGAAACGTCGCCGATTTCTTCCAGCATCTTCAGACAGGCTTCATTGGCGCCGCCGTGAGCCGGGCCCCACAGACAGGCGATACCGGCAGAGATACAGGCGAAGGGATTGGCACCGGAGGAGCCGGCCAGGCGCACCGTGGAGGTGGAGGCGTTTTGCTCGTGATCGGCGTGAAGAGTGAAAATCACGTCCAGGGCGTGGACCAGCACCGGATTCGGGACATAGGTCTCGCAGGGGGTGCCGAACATCATTTGCATGAAGTTGGCGGTGTAGTCCAGGTCATTGCGCGGGTACATCAGGGGCTCACCGCGGGAGTACTTATAAGCCAGGGCCACGATGGTGGGCATCTTGGCCACAATGCGGTTAAAGCTGATGCTGCGATGTTCCGCGTCGGAGAAATCGTGGGCTTCGTGATAAAAGGCGGACAGGGCGCCGACCACGCCAACCATTATTGCCATGGGGTGGGCGTCCCGGCGGAAGCCTTGGAAGAACTTCACCAGCTGTTCGTGCACCATCGTGTGGGACTTGATGGTGCTTTCAAAATCTAGTTTCTCTTTGGCGTTGGGCAATTCGCCGTTTTTCAACAGGTAGGCGACTTCAAGGAAGTTGCACTGTTCGGCCAATTGTTCGATGGGGTAACCACGGTACAGCAACTCACCCTTTTCACCATCAATGAAGGTGATCTTGGATTTGCAGCTGGCGGTGGAAAGAAAGCCAGAATCGTAGGTAAAGTGACCGGTTTTGGCGCCCAGGGTACGAATGTCGATGCAGTCGTTACCGTGGGTGGGCGTCAGAATCGGGAAATCGACCGGATCCGTGCCTTCAATTGAGAGTGTAGCTTTGCGTTCGCTCATGTTTCAGCCCCTGTAATGGTTATATGGTGGTCATTACTACACAAGCAGGGAACCGCGATGTTGCCGCGGTATCCTTACTCAACACTTACGCAGCTTGGCCAATATTCCGGTAAGCCGCGGGTCCGGGGCCTGCCGGTCGCTGGCAATCAACGACCAGAGGTCCAGATCCTCCATCTCCGCCAAGACCTTGAAGGCCTGGACCTCCTCGTCCGTCAGCTTGGCAAATTCCTCATCGAGGAATTTGGTCAGCTTCAGGTCCAACTCGAGGAGGCCCCGACGGATACAGCGCCAGCGAAGGCGCTCGTATTCTGCTCGTTCCATCAGACCGCGCGCTTAACCATCAACTCTTTGATCTTGCCGATGGCTTTGGTGGGGTTCAAACCCTTCGGACAAACATCAACGCAGTTCATGATGGTGTGGCAACGGAACAACCGGTACGGGTCTTCCAGGTTGTCCAGACGCTCGTTGGTCGCTTGGTCCCGGGTATCGGCGATGAACCGATAGGCGGCCAGCAGACCGGCGGGCCCCACGAATTTGTCCGGATTCCACCAGAAGGAGGGGCAGGACGTGGAGCAGCAGGCGCACAGGATGCACTCGTAGAGGCCGTTCAGCTCTTCCCGATCTTCAGGAGACTGATACCGTTCCCGTTCGGGAGCCGGATCATTGTTGATCAGGTAGGGCTTGATGGAATGGTATTGCTTGAAGAACTGGGTCATATCCACGATCAGATCGCGGATGACGGGCAGTCCGGGCAAGGGCCGCAGCACGATGGGCTGGGCCAACTCGTCCACATTGGTCAAGCAGGAGAGGCGGTTCTTGCCATTGACGTTCATGGCGTCGGAACCGCACACCCCTTCCCGGCAGGAACGGCGGAAGGAGAAGGTATCGTCCTTGGCCTTGAGGCGCACCAGAGCTGCCAGCAGTTTCTTATCCGTTTCTTCCAGCTCCACGGAAATGTCCTGCATGTAGGGCGCATCGTCCTTGTCCGGATCGTAGCGATAAACTTTGAATTGAACGGTACGTTTGCTCATATCTTTTATCTCCGCTCCTTAATAGACCCGCTTCTTCAGAGCGACAGTTTCCGCCGTCAGCGGCTTCATCTGAACCGGCTTGTATTGCAGACGATTGCCATCGCGGAACCACAGGGTGTGCTTCAGCCATTCCTGGTCGTTCCGCCCATCCGGGTGTTCCGCCGTATCCGGAGCATCGTTCCGCACGTGGGCGCCACGGGATTCCTTCCGAGCTTCAGCGGAAATCATGGTGGCCTTAGCCACTTCGATGAGGTTTTCCAGTTCCAGGGCTTCGCTGCGGGCGGTGTTCCAGACCTTGGACTTGTCCTTGATCTCGGTGCTTTGCACCCGTTCCGCCACCTTGGCGATTTGTTCCACACCTTCGTGGAGCAGTTCCTTGAAGCGGAACACACCGGCGTGGCCTTGCATGACCCGTTGCATAGCCGTCATGACTTCGGCCACGTCTTCCCCGTTCTTCTGGGTTTCCAGACGATTCAGGCGGGACAGGGCGTAGTCAGCAGCGTTTTCCGGCAGGGGCTTATGGGCCTTGTTGTTCTTCAGGTCCTCAATCACCGTTTCACCGGCGGACTTACCGAACACCAGAAGGTCAAGCAGGGAGTTGGTACCCAGCCGGTTGGCCCCGTGCACCGAGGCGCAGGCGCATTCGCCAGCAGCGTAGAAGCCCTTGACCGGAGCGGCCAGATCGTCGCCCTGGGGCATCACTACCTGACCTTGATAGTTGGTAGGAATACCACCCATCTGGTAGTGGCAGGTCGGCACCACGGGGATCGGGGTCTTGATGGGATCAACACCAGCAAACTGGATGGAGATATCCCGAATCCCGGGCAAGCGCTTCATGATGGTTTCGGGAGCCAGGTGGGTGATATCCAACAGGACGTAGTCCTTATTGGCACCGCAACCCCGGCCTTCCTTCATTTCCGTCACCATGGCGCGGGACACCACGTCACGGGAAGCCAGATCCTTCAGGTTGGGCGCGTAACGTTCCATGAAACGTTCGCCGTTGGCGTTGCGCAGAATACCGCCCTCGCCCCGCACCCCTTCCGTAATCAGCACCCCGGCACCGGCCACTCCGGTGGGGTGGAATTGCCAGAATTCCATATCCTCCAGGGGAATACCGGCCCGCGCCGCCATACCCAGGCCGTCACCGGTATTGATGAAGGCGTTGGTGGAAGAATAGAAAATCCGACCGGCACCGCCGGTGGCGAAAATCGTGGCCTTGGCATGGAAAATATGGACTTCGCCCGTTTCCATTTCCAGGGCTACCACGCCCAGCACTTCCCCGTCGGCGTCACGGATCAGGTCCAGAGCCATCCATTCCACAAAGAACTGGGTATGGGCCCGTACGTTCCGTTGGTACATGGCATGCAGCATGGCGTGACCGGTACGGTCAGCGGCGGCACAGGAACGATTCACCGGCTTTTCGCCAAAGTTCTGGGAGTGGCCACCGAAAGGCCGTTGATAAATCTTGCCGTTATCCAGGCGATCGAAGGGCATGCCGTAGTGTTCCAGCTCCACCACCACTTCATTGGCCTTGCGCACCATGAATTCGATGGCGTCCTGGTCACCCAGCCAATCGGACCCCTTGACGGTGTCGTACATGTGCCAGCGCCAGTTGTCTTCGGTCACATTCCCCAGGGAAGCGGCCACCCCGCCTTGGGCCGCCACGGTGTGGCTGCGGGTGGGAAAAACCTTGGTCAGCACGGCGGTCTTCAGACCCGCTTCGGAAACCTGCAAAGCGGCCCGCAGACCGGCGCCGCCGGCGCCCACGATAACGACGTCAAATTTATGAACCGGGATAGTCATCAGTTACAGTCTCCACAGAATCTGAGCGGCCCAGCCGGCATAGCCGATCAGGGCGAGAAGAGTCAGGACATGCAGCGTCAGCCGCACACTGGTGGGCTTAACGTAGTCCATCCAGATATCCCGAATACCGACCCAGGCGTGAAAGAACAGGCTCAGGAAAAAGAGGAAGGTGATGAACTTCATGAAACCGTTGGCAAAAATGCCCCGCCAGGCTTCAAAGCTATCCGGACCGATGGCCCCGACCGTCACCAGGAGAATGACCGAGTACACCGCCATCACCACGGCCGTCGCCCGTTGAGCGATCCAATCCCGCAGCCCGTAATGGGCGCCCACAACGATGCGATTTACCATAGCAGCTTGGCTCCCAGAAGAACGGTCAGCGCCAGGCTAACCACAAACGCGATTTTGCTGGTCAGGCGAGCGGAAGGAAGATCCACGCCCACGTGCATATCCAGGAACAGGAAGCGAATCCCGGCGCAGAAGTGGTGGCAGAAGGCCCAGATCAAGCCCAGCAGCACCAGCTTCACCAGGGGGAAGCTCACCACGGCCTTGAAGGTACCGAAGGATTCGGGGGAATCCACACTGCACTGGAACAGCCACAGCAGCAAAGGCAGGAGCAGGAACAGGCCTGCGCCGCTAACGCGGTGGAGAATGGAGAGAATACCCGGAAGGGGCAGTCGGATCTTTGTCACGTCCAAGTGCTTCGGACGTTTTTTCTTGATGGTTAGTTCTGCCATGAACATCATCCCTCTTGCTTGTTGCGAAGCGGTAACCGAAGCCACCGCGCCCTTTTTGAAACTTTTGAATTATATATTTTTATACTTTGCCAATGTGGCAAACCGCCTCCAGCCCCACGCCACCTCCTTCAGCTTAATTCATTGAAATAATGATATCGGTTGGTGGCATAAAAGCCCCGCCGCCATTCCACCGGCTTATTGCCATAGGTAAAGGCCACCCGCTCCACTAGCAGCAAGGGGGAGCCTTCCGGCACCTTAAGCAGTTCCCCATTAACCTTGTCAGCGGCAATGGCCCGAATACGTTCTTCCGCCCGGATCATGCGCACCCCGTAGCGGTTTTCATATAACCGGTAGAGGGACATATCGTTATGTTGCAAGACATCCAGACTCAGATCAGGAAAGAGATCGGACGGCAGATAGATTTCATCCACCAGAGCCGGTTCCCCATCAAAACTCAACAACCGGCGTAGAATGGTAATTGGCGTTCCCACCGCCAGCCCCAGCACCCGGGACACATCCTGACCCGCCTTGGCGCGCCAGCATTCCACCGGCTCACTGATGGACTGATCGATTTCGCCTTCGTTGGGCTGGAGACGGAGAAAACGGAAAAGGGAGCGGGGATCGTTGTGGGTGGAGACAAATGTCCCTTTACCCTGACGGCGGACCAGTAGATTTTCCGCGGCCATTTCGTCAATGGCTTTGCGCACGGTCCCCTGACTGACGCTGAAACGAGCAGCCAATTCCGACTCACTCGGAATGGCATCGCCCGGCCCCCACTCGCCAAGTTCCAGGCTGCGGACCATTAAGTCCTTGATTTGCCGGTACAACGGACTAAAGGTTGGGGAAGGAGTTGTAGCTGCTCGATTCATGATAGGCATATTTCAGCACAAAAGTTTTGATTCGTCTATTGTAATACTGATATCTTATATAAGACATATAATGAATCATTGACACCGGGATTTGAACCGCCTATCATTTTTCCGCTTCAAGCTGCCCGCCATCGGCGTCGCCGCTGGAAATCCCAATCCCCTCGCTATCAGCCGGGGCTTCTCCGGACCGCTTGCAGCCGCCCCCGCCCAGAGGATTCAAAGTCGTCCAGGCGGACGAATTCCCCCTTATTGACTGCATAAATTCAGGAGCCGCAACATGTCCAAAGCCCCCATGCGCGTCGCCGTCACCGGTGCCGCTGGCCAGATTGGTTACAGCCTGCTTTTCCGCATCGCTTCCGGCGAAATGCTTGGAAAAGATCAACCCGTCATCCTCCAGTTGCTGGACCTGCCCCAAGCCCAACAAGCCGTCAAGGGCGTAATCATGGAATTGGAAGACTGCGCGTTCCCGCTGCTGGCCGGTGTGGTCGCCACCGACGAACCCGCCGTCGCCTTCAAGGATGCTGATGTCTGTCTGCTGGTTGGCGCCCGCCCCCGCTCCAAGGGTATGGAACGGAAGGATCTGCTGGAAGCCAACGGTCAAATCTTCACCGTTCAAGGCAAGGCCATCGCTGAAAACGCCAAGGAGAACGTGAAGGTTCTGGTGGTCGGTAACCCCGCCAACACCAACGCCTACATCGCCCGCTCCGCCGCCATCAAGGTTGGCCGCACCGATCCCCGCAACTACCACGGTATGCTGCGTCTGGACCACAACCGGGCCCTGTCCCAACTGGCCGCCAAGACCGGTCGTGCCGTTTCTTCCATCGAAAAGATGGTGGTGTGGGGCAACCACTCCCCCTCCATGTACGCCGACTACCGCTTTGCCACCTCCAACGGTGACAGCGTCAAGGCGCTGGTGAATGATCCGGTGTGGAACAACGACGTGTTCCTGCCCACCGTGGGCAAGCGGGGCGCCGCCATTATTGAAGCCCGGGGTCTGTCCTCCGCCGCTTCTGCCGCCAATGCCGCCATCGACCACGTCCATGACTGGGTGCTGGGCTCCGACAAGTGGGTCACCATGGGTGTTCCCTCCGACGGTTCCTACGGCATCCCCGAAGGCATCGTGTTCGGCTTCCCCTGCGAATGCAAGGGCGGTGAATACAAGATCATCCAAGGCCTGGAAATCGACGAATACAGCCAAGGTAAGATCAACAACACCCTGAACGAACTGAAGGAAGAAGCCGCTGGTGTGGCCCACCTGCTGAAGTAAGCTGCCCTTCCCCACAAAAAAGCCGCAGGTTTTTGCCTGCGGCTTTTTTATGCTCTAAACCCCGCCTACCAGGGCAACATGCGGGACAGCAAGTTATCTTTGCGTATCCATTGATGCCAGAGAGCGGCTGCTACGTGGAGACCAATGAGACCGATGAATAGATTCCCCAGGGTTTCATGCACCTCCTTCAAGTCATGGCCCAGGCCTTTATTCACCTCCAAGGCAAGGGGCAAGGGCCAGCCCAGAAAACTCAAGGTCGTACCGGAAAGCAATACCCCCAGAATACCCAGCAAGGGCAGGAGCAGCAGCACTCCGTACAAAGCCCAATGCATCGCCAGCGCGGCCCAGGCTTCCCAGGTTCCCGGCTGGGCCGGACCTTCCGGGGGACGATGGAAGAAGCGCCAGACCAAGCGCACCAGGGTCAGCGCCAGGATGGCCAGGCCCCACTGAAAATGCCAGCCATGCAGGGCCGTACGCAAAGGGGTGCCTTTTTCATAGAAATCGGAAACCTCAATGGTCCCCAGGGCACCCAACACCAGGACCAGGGTCAGCCAATGGCAAATCATGGCCACCCGGGTAAAGCGTTCTGGCTGGACTGCAGGAAGTGCGTTCATATGCGGATATCCTCTAAGGAATAGAGTGGGAAAGCTTCATTCTGACTAGGAATTCTTAATGGATGCTTAACCGGCCCCAGGCTTGGACTACGGTAGAATCCAAGTCTTACTTTCTTACCCAAACACCATGACCCTACGCCATCCTCAAGATGTCCTGTTTGCCGGAGAAAAGCCCTTCCCCATCCTGCCGGTGGTGGATCATTACGCCGGTTCGGAAAAGCTCATGCTTAAGGCGCTCCAGCTACAACACGAGCTGGGCCCGGTTTTTGATCTGACCTGTGATTGCGAGGATGGAGCCAAGGCGGGCACGGAAACGGCCCACGCCACCATGGCCGCCAATCTCATTGTCAGTCCGGACAACCGTTTTGGTCGGGTGGGTGCCCGCATCCACGACATCACCCACAACCACTGGCAGGCGGATCTGGACATTCTGATCCGCATCGCCGGGCGCCGCCTGGCCTTCCTGACCCTACCCAAAGTACGTTCCGTCGCCGACGCCCAGACCCAGATCGCCGCCCTACGCCGGGCGGAGGCCCAATACGCTACCGGCAAAGCCCTGCCCGTCCACGTGCTCATCGAAACCCACGGCGCCCTGCGGGACGCATGGCAGATTGCGGCTCTGGAAGGGGTGGAAAGCCTGGATTTCGGTCTTATGGACTTTGTCTCCGGCCATCACGGCGCCATCCCGGGCACCGCCATGAAAAGCCCCGGACAATTCACCCACCCCCTGGTAACCCGGGCCAAGTGCGAGATTTCCGCCGCCGCCCTGGCCCACGGGGTGGCGCCCTCCCACAACGTGACCACGGAATTGAAGGACCCCCGGGTGGTTTTCGACGACGCCCGCCGGGCCCGCCAGAATTTCGGCTATCTGCGCATGTGGAGCATCCACCCGGCCCAGATCATGCCCATCGTGGAAGCCATGCGCCCGGACTTCTCTGAGGTGGAAGCTGCGGTGGACATCTTGGCCGCCGCCCAGGACCAGGACTGGGGTCCCATTCAGCACGCCGGACGACTCCACGACCGGGCCTCCTACCGCTATTACTGGGAACTGTTGCAACGGGCTAAGGCCACGGGCATGAATCTCCCCAGAGACGGCGCCTCTCGCTTTTTCCCGGAAAGCTAAAAATCCGGCAGGCTCACGCCACCGGTTTCTTGCCCCTTTTGGGAGCAACCGGCGCTTTTCGGGAAGGCTTGGGCAGGGAGGGCCTGGTCGAAGAAGCAGGCAGAACCTGGGGCGCCGGCTCCACCTCCCGCACCAGCACCGCTTCCACCCGATAGGTCTCCGGTGCCTGGCCCCACCATCCGGGCAGGGCCAGGCGAAAACTCAGGCGCTGAGGGGAAGCCAGTCCTTCAGGCAAAGCCCCCTCGGGCAAGGGAGTCAGGCTCCCGGCCAGGTTGGGCAGGGAAAAAGGAAAGGAAAAGGGCGCCCCTTTCAAATCAAAGGGAAAAAACGCCCCAGCCCCCTCTTCAATCCCGGCACCAGGAAGGGCCCCCATCCACCAGGGGCCCAGCAGACAGCGCTGCCAGAGCGCCCACCCCGCCCACCAGCTGCGGACCCAAATATCCCAAGGATCAACCTCCCCTATCCCCCAATTTCCAGCCTGTTCCATAGCCGTTCCCCTTCTTCTCTAAGGCGCCGGGCGGGGCGCTTCCCCTTTCGGCACAAACTCAAACAACCGCAAATCCCCGAATTCATAGGCCCGCAAGGCTACCTGACGCCAGCCGTGAGAAGCTAGATAGGCGGGAATCCGATCCCCCGGATCATAGCTATTGTATTGTCGGGTCAAAAGCAGCACAGCCCGCCGCCCAGCGGTAAGGGAGGTAAGAAAGCTCAAATCCAGCCCTTCCACGGCAGGGGCGCATTTGCCCGAGGGATAGCGGGCGTGCATCCCCAGGGAGGGGTAATCCCTAGGCACCCCATGCATGGGCAGACGCTGGCCCAGGGCTTCCATGGCATGAGAAAAAGGCAGCACCAGCTCATCCGGAATAAACAGGACTAAGGCCTGATCCGGATGCCCCGCCGTCAAATCCCAGCCATCCCGGGAAGCCTCGGCCCCGATCACATCCCAGGGTTCCTTACGATGGTAATCCACATAGAGGGGCGCCAGGGTCAGGACCTGGGCCGTTACCAGGGCCGCCACCAGCAAGCCCCTCAGGCGAGGCCGACTCAAGGCGGCCGGCGCAGCGGCCAGGGCCAGAGCAAAAAAGGGAGCCGTACCTATCAGGGTCCGGGCCAGAAAAATCGGGGTAATCAACCAGCTCAGCACAAAATTCAAGGCAAGTGGCACCACCGCCAAAGCCCCCAGCACCAGGGCCTGACGCCCCCGGCCCCAGCGGACCAACAGGGTCAGCCCCACGCCCCATAGAGCCAGTACCCACCAAAGGATGAAAAAGGAACCAAAGCCCACCAGAAAGCGCAACTCGTTGGCCACCCGCCACAGATTAGGTCGGGGTATCCAGAAATCCGAACTCACTTCGTGGGTCTGGGTAAGAAGATTCGGCAGATATGGCGCCCACAGAAACAGCACAGCCAAGGCGGCCCAGGCGGCGGGACGCCAGAGGGCCCGATCCTCCGGATCGCGCCAGGACAGCCAACCCAAGGCCAGCAGCAGGGCAGCGCCGTAGAAAACGGAGGTGTCGTTACTCCATAGCAGCAACCCCAGCCCCGCCACCACGCCCAACCAGCCGGATCGGGAGACAAGCCTCTCCCGTTGCCCCAGCACCCGCAGCACCCCAAAGGCCAGCACGGCGCTCCCCAAGGCCACCAGGCCGTAGGGACGGGCCTCATGGGCGAATTCCACCTGAAAGGGCATGCTGGCGAAAATCAAGCCGGCAATCGAGCCCAAGCGGGGCGCCAGTTCCCGCCCGGCCAGCATGACAAAGCCAGTAGCCAGCACCCCGGCCAGGGCCCCCAGGCTGCGCATGGCCAGGGCACTGTCCCCGAACAGCCCCATCCACGCTTTGAGCAGCAGAGCGTAAAGGGGGGGATGGGGGTCGCACTGGGGGACTAGGGACCACAGATCGGTGAGGGATTGGCGGGCATCCCACCAGGAATAGCCCTCATCCAGCCAGAGAGGTTGGAAACCGATGTAATGCCAACGCAGAGCGGCAGCGAACAGCAGAATTAGGATAAAACCCGGCCACCAGAAGCGGTGGGCGAAGGAAGTAGAGGAAGGCTCGGGGAAAAGTTGGGGGGCCATGGAGAATAAGGAAGAAACGGATATTCGCCGTCACGTTAGCGCTAGCCGAACCGGCAGCCGCGGGTACTACCACTGCCGCAGGTGTTGATACTGCTGCCAGTGCCAGTGCCAGTGCCAGTGCCAGTGCCAGTGCCAGTGCCATCAAGCATGACCGGATAAATCCCACTACGCAAGCCTGGGCCACTCGGCCCGCCAAGCGTCCTTGATCCCCACAAAAAAACAGCCCCACCATCACTGGCGGGGCTGCGCTCCTCCTACACTCCTTTGGTTTTTATTGCTTTCAGATCGTTACCGTATCCGCCACTTCCTTAAATTCGGAAATTTGATCGAAATTCATGTAACGATAGATATCCGCCGCCTTGGCATTCACCACATTGATTTTTTCCATATATTCGGCGACGGAGGGGATCTTACCCAGCAGGGCGCAGATCGCCGCCAGCTCGGCAGAGCCCAGGTAAACCCGGGTATCCAGGCCCAGACGGTTGGGGAAGTTCCGGGTGGAAGTGGACATGGCCGTGCTGCCCTTGCGCACCTGGGCCTGATTGCCCATGCACAGGGAGCAGCCGGGCATTTCCATACGGGCACCAGACTTGCCAAGCACGCTGTAATAGCCCTCTTCCGTGAGGATCAACGCATCCATCTTGGTGGGAGGAGCGATCCACAGGCGGGTCGGAATGTCGGACTTGCCATCCAGCACCTTGCCGGCCGCCCGGAAGTGGCCGATGTTGGTCATGCAGGAACCGATGAACACTTCGTCGATCTTGTCCCCAGCCACGGTGGACAGGAGCTTCACGTCGTCCGGATCGTTGGGGCAGGCCAGGATGGGTTCCTTCACGTCGGCCAGATCGATTTCGATTACGGCGGCGTATTCCGCATCGCTATCCGGCTCCAGCAGCTTGCCGTTTTCGATCCAGCTTTCCATGGCCTTGATGCGGCGGGCCAGGGTACGCTTGTCTTCGTAACCGTTGGCAATCATCCACTTCATCAAGGTGATGTTGGAGCGCATGTACTCCACGATGGGGTCTTTGTTCAGGCGCACGGTGCAGCCGGCGGCGGACCGTTCGGCGGAGGCATCGGTCAGTTCAAAGGCCTGTTCCACCTTGAGATCGGGCAGCCCTTCGATTTCCAGGATGCGGCCGGAGAAGATGTTCTTCTTGCCCTTCTTTTCCACCGTCAGCAGACCTTGCTGAATGGCGTAGTAAGGAATGGCATTGACCAGATCCCGCAGGGTGATGCCAGGCTGCATCTTGCCCTTGAAGCGGACCAGCACGGATTCGGGCATATCCAGGGGCATGACGCCGGTGGCGGCGGCAAAGGCCACCAGGCCGGAACCGGCCGGGAAGGAAATACCGATGGGGAAACGGGTGTGGGAGTCACCGCCGGTGCCCACCGTATCGGGCAGCAGCAGACGGTTCAGCCAGGAGTGGATCACCCCGTCCCCCGGACGCAGGGAAACCCCGCCCCGGGTGGTGATGAAGGACGGCAGGGTGCGGTGCATCTTCACGTCCACCAGCTTGGGATAAGCGGCGGTGTGGCAGAAGGACTGCATCACCAGATCGGCGGAGAAGCCCAGGCAGGCCAGATCCTTCAGCTCGTCCCGGGTCATGGGGCCGGTAGTGTCCTGGGAGCCCACGGTGGTCATCTTGGGTTCGCAGTAGGTTCCCGGGCGGATGCCCTTGCCTTCCGGCAGGCCACAGGCCCGGCCGACAATCTTCTGGGCCAGGGAGAAGCCCTTGCCAGAATCCTGGGGCGCCTGGGGCAAGCGGAACAGGGTGGAGACGGGTAGGCCCAGGGCTTCCCGAGCCTTGGCGGTCAAGCCCCGGCCAATGATCAGGGGAATCCGACCGCCGGCCCGGACTTCGTCCAGGATCACCGGGGTCTTCAGCTTGCTTTCCGCGATCACCGCGCCGTTTTTCACGGCCTTCACCGTGGCGGTGGCGTGATCCAGTTGCAATTCGATTTCGTCGCCCATTTCCATCTTGTTGACGTCGATTTCGATGGGCAAGGCACCCGCGTCTTCCTGGGTGTTAAAGAAAATGGGGGCAATCTTGCCGCCCAGGCACACACCGCCGAAGCGCTTGTTGGGCACGAAGGGAATGTCTTCCCCAGTCCACCACAGCACGGAGTTGGTAGCGGACTTGCGGGAGGAACCAGTCCCCACCACGTCGCCCACATAGGCCACCAGATTGCCCTTTTGCTTCAGGCTTTCCAGCAGCTTCATGGGGCCCCGCACCCCGGGTTCGTCCGGAGTAATGCCGGGCCGGGCATTTTTCAGCATGGCGACGGCGTGCAGGGGAATATCGGGACGGGACCAGGCATCCGGCGCCGGGGAAAGGTCGTCCGTATTGGTTTCGCCGGAAACCTTGAAAACGGTCAGTTTCAGGGAGCTGGGCACTTCCGGGCGGGAGGTAAACCATTCACCATCGGCCCAGGATTGAAGCACCGCCTTGGCATTGGCGTTGCCCGCCTTAGAGAGTTCCACCACATCGTGGAAGGCGTCGAACATCAACAGGGTCTTTTTCAGGCCTTCAGCGGCCACGGTGCCCACTTCGGCATCGCCCAGGAGATCGATCAGGGATTTGACGTTGTAACCGCCCAGCATGGTGCCCAGAAGTTCCGTGGCTTGGGCCCGGGAAATCAGGGCACAGGAGAGCTTGCCACCGGCCACTTGGGTCAGGAATTCGGCCTTGACCTTGGCCGCATCATCCACCCCGGCCGGAACCCGGTGGGTAATGAGATCAACCAAAAAAGCCTCTTCCCCCTTGGGCGGATTTTGCAACAAGGCCACCAGATCCTTGACCTGGGCGGCCGTCAGGGGCAGGGGCGGAATACCGAGTGCAGCACGCTCGGCGACGTGTTGGCGGTAGGCTTCAAGCACGGCGGGTTCCTCTCGACAAGTGGATAACGGTTGAAATATGGCTCTTATGGGTAGGCCATCAACCCCACGACTTCCGGATCAAAAGTCGTAAGTCTTATATATGATATCAGACACATCCGCTTTTGGAAGCGGGGCAGGCCTTTTTTCCCCAGCCCCAGCTTCTTTCCCTGGGGGAAAACGGATTAGCCACAATAGCAGCTTTCCACGAAAGCGGTACCCGAAAATCCGTGGAAAACCACTAAAAATCATAAGCCTGAAGAATCTCCACTCTTCTCCGCACCCCGCCGCTGCCAAGCCCAAAAGGCCAGGACAAACAACACCAGCAAACCGCCCCAGAGGGGCCAGCGCACCGGCGGATTCCATTGGCTGCGCAGTTTTTGCCGCAGCCCCACGTCCAGGCGCTGATATTTGAGGATATTGTTGCCCACGTCCGTGGGCTTGCGGTTCAAGAGCCAAGCGTGTCCCAAGGTGTAGACCTTGGGATAGAAGCCAAAGATCCAGGGAGCGTCCTGTTGCAGCAGAGCGTTCATGCGCCGGATCAGGGCTTCCCGGGGCGCCCCGTTATCCATATTACGCATTTGCTCGAAGAGGCGATCGAAATCCGGATTGGCGTAATTCACCTGATTTTCCCCCCCGTGGAGCACCTTGCCTTCCTTGCCTGCCAGGAGAAAGAAAAA
Source organism: Azospira inquinata (assembly GCF_018905915.1). Classification (NCBI taxonomy): domain Bacteria; kingdom Pseudomonadati; phylum Pseudomonadota; class Betaproteobacteria; order Rhodocyclales; family Rhodocyclaceae; genus Azospira; species Azospira inquinata. The sequence continues at coordinate 2,970,398 of NZ_CP064782.1, read as the reverse complement.
GTTTTCCGGGTCCGGGTAATCCGCGTTCCAGCCAAGATAGAAGAGCTGTACCGTCCCCTTACGCAATTTTTCCTGGAAACGGTTCCAATCCGTGGGCCGCACCACCAGCTGGACATCCACCTTGGCCAGTTGGCGGGTCAGCCAGTCGATGCGGGACTTATCCCCCATCCCCCCCGCCGTGGTATCCAGATACAGCACCAAGGGCTCCCCGGTCTTGGCGTCCCGGCCATGGGGCCAGCCCGCTTCCGCCAGCAGCTGACGGGCCCGGGCGATGGATTTGCGCTGGGGCTGGCCATTAACCCAGTCATAGACCACTGGATTGAGGCCTGCCGCCCCTTCCCGATGGCCGAAAATACCCGGAGGCAAAGGATCCATGGCCACGATGCCTCGGCCATTGAGAAAGATAGAAATAAATTCTTCCTGGTCGATAGCAATGGATAAGGCCTGGCGCAGTTTGCGGCCCCGTTCCCCCAAGCCTCCCACCACCGGATCCAGCATATTGAAGCCCATGTAATCCGTCGTGGTCTTAACACTGGCCAGCAGACGAATGCCTTTGGCCGCCATTTCTGGCGTCAGGCCCACATCGCCCCCCACATTGACCTTCACCGCCTGGTCAAAGCTGTCGGAGGAAATCCCGGAGGCGTCGTAATAGCCCTGGAGAAACTTGTTCCAGTAGGGGATGGACTCCTTTTCCCGGGTAAAGACGGCCTTATCGATAAAGGGCATGGCCTTGCCGCAATCCCGCAACAGGCCCGCTGCCCGGTCCCCCGGTTCCCCTTCGCAGGGGTAGGTTTCCCCGTGAAAATTGGGGTTACGGGACAGCACCATGCGGCTGTTGGGATTGTTTTCCGTGAGCATGTAGGGACCGGTGCCCACCGGATACCAGTCCAGGGACAGGTTTCTTTCCCCCATGCCAGGCTGGTTATAGAACTGATCCACCTCCCGGGGAATGGGAGCGAAAAAGGCCATGGACAGCCAATAGAGGAACTGGGGGTATTTGCCGTTCAATTCCACCCGGTAGGTGTACCGATCCAGAGCCCGCACCCCACTGAGATCAAAGCGGTCCAGATCAAGCCAGGGACCAGCTCCCGGGGAGGCTTTCTGCAAACGGGTCGCCAAATCTCCCAAGCCCACAATGTGTCCGGCCATCATGCCGAAAATGGGAGAACTCAAACGGGGACTGGCCAGACGCTTAATACCGTAGACAAAATCCGCCGCCGTCAGCTCCCGGGTCCCCGTATAGGGGAAATCCGAGAGCTGGCGCACCCCCGCCAGTTGGCTGGGGGTGAGATGGAGGTAACGGGGGCGCCCCTGGTCATCCCGGGCGAAGGCGGGATGGGGCTGGTAGCGGATGCCGGGCTTGATGGCGATGTCGTACACACTTCGGGCGATCCGGGACGGGTCTGCGTCATCGGGCAGCTGGTGGCCCTGGGCATCGTAATAACGGGGATGGGGTACGGCGGCGGCACTGGCCGGAATAAGGGTATAGGGCCGTTTCAGGTAGTGGTACTGGAGGGGCGGCTCATAGATTTGGGCCGTGAAATTGATCTCGTCCTCCGCATAGGACTGGGCCGGGTCCAGGTGCTTGGGCCGGTCGGTGAAGGCCGTATAAAGAATATTCTGGCCCCATTCCGAGGCCGGATAGGGGTCATTCCAGGGCCGTTCACCGCAGCCGGATAGGGCCAGCAGGACCGCCAGCAGGGCGATTCGCCAAGGCAACAAAGACTTGATCTTCATGGCACAAGTGTAACGGATGGGCCGTCCAGCGTCATAGAGAGCCGCCCCGGCGTGGCAAGGTGGGAGACATCCGCTATAATTCCGCGACTTTCCTACCAAGGGGCATGTAGCATGGGCTTTCTTGCCGACAAAAGAATTCTGATTACCGGACTGCTGTCCAAGCATTCCATCGCTTATGGCATCGCCAAGGCTTGCCATCGGGAAGGGGCCCAACTGGCCTTTACCTACCAGAACGAACGCTTCATCGAACGGGTTTCCAAGTTTGCCGACGAATTCGACAGTAAGCTGATTTTGCCCTGCGACGTCTCCAGCGACGAGCAGATCGTCCAGCTCTTCGACAGCCTGGGCAAAGAATGGGACGGTTGCCTGGACGGTCTGGTCCATTCCATCGCCTTCGCCCCCACGGAAGCCCTAGAAGGGGACTTCCTCGACGGCATCTCCCGGGAATCCTTCCGCATCGCCCACGACGTGTCCTCCTACAGCTTCCCGGCCCTGGTGAAAGCCGCCCGGCCCATGCTGAACAAGACCCATGGTGCGGTGGTAGCCCTTTCCTACCTGGGCGCCGACCGGACCATGCCCAATTACAACCTCATGGGTCTGGCCAAGGCCAGCCTGGAAGCCTCCGTGCGCTATCTAGCCGGCTGCCTGGGCCCCCAGGGCATTCGGGCCAATATCGTGTCCGCCGGGCCGATCAAGACCCTGGCCGCCTCCGGCATCGGCAGCTTCAGCAAGCTGCTGGCCTACAACGCCCACCACGCGCCCCTGCGCCGCAATATCACCATCGAAGAAGTGGGCAATGCGGCCGCCTTCCTGCTCTCCGATCTGGCCAGCGGCATCACCGGGGAAATCCTATACGTGGATGGGGGCTTCAACACCACCGCCCTGGGTAACGCGGACCCTCTGCCCAACAGCTGAGTCTGTTTCCTCCGGCCGGGCGCGCCCCGGTCAAAAGTAAAAAAGCCCCGAATCGGGGCTTTTTTGTTGCCTTGGGAACCCTAGGGGAACCGTTCGCCCCCTCCCCTGCCAGCCCCCTAGCCGTGCAACAGGCTTAGAGAGGCCCATTCTCCTTGATCCCCGGCCTTCATGGGAGGAAGGGGAACCTTTCTTGCTTTCTTCTGAATTAAGGGTGGATTTTGTCCACAATCCCACAGGAGAAGCCCATGCCCCTTTACGACTATCGCTGCAAACAGTGCGCCCAAACCTTTGAATTGCTGGTGCGCAGCAGCACCGTACCCACCTGTCCCCACTGCGGCAGCCAGGATCTGGAAAAACAGGTCTCCCTCACTGCCCCCCAGGGCAAAATCGCCGGTATTTTCTCCCAGGCCCGGGCCCAGGCAGCCCGGGAGGGCCATTTTTCCAACTACAGCCCCTCGGAACGCCCCAAGATCAGCACCTGAAATAAAACAGGGGAGCCTGTCGCTCCCCTGTTTCTGGGTGGTCTGTGCCAAAAACTAGGGCACCGGCTTATTCAAAGGAAGCGGCGGATTTGGCCTGTTCCCGAAGCACGTACTTCTGAATCTTGCCCGTGGAAGTCTTGGGCAGGGTGCCGAATACCACCTTTTTCGGCACCTTGAAGCGGGCCATGTGTTCCCGGCAGAAGGCGATCACCTCCTCTTCCGTCACTGACTGGCCGGTGCGCAGTTCGATGAAGGCGGCGGGCACTTCCCCCCATTTGGGGTCCTGAGCCGCCACCACCGCCGCTGCCATCACCGCCGGGTGTTTGTAGAGCACGTCTTCCACCTCAATGGAGGAAATGTTCTCCCCACCGGAAATGATCACATCCTTGGACCGGTCCTTGATCTTCACATAGCCATCGGGCTGCATCACCGCCAAATCCCCGGTGTGGTAATAGCCCCCGGCGAAAGACTCGGCGCTGGCCTTGGGATTTTTCAGATAGCCCTTCATGACCAGGTTGCCCCGGAACATGATTTCCCCCATGGTTTCCCCGTCCCAGGGCACCGCTTCCATGGTGGTAGGGTCCAGCACCGTAATGGCTTCCTGGGCGTGATAGCGCACCCCCTGGCGGCCGTTCAGGGTGACCTGTTCCCCCACGGGCAAGGCGTTCCACTCCGGATGCTGGGCGCACACCGCCGCCGGGCCGTAACTTTCGGTCAGGCCATAGACGTGGGTGATCTTAAAGCCGATTTTGGCCATGCCCTCGATTACGGCGGCGGGAGGCGGGGCGGCGGCGATCAGGCCGAACACCCCCTGAGTAATGCCTTCCCGCCATTCCGCCGGGGCATTGGCCAGCATGGAATGGACAATGGGAGCGCCGCAGTAGTGGGTGACGCCCTGCTCCCGGATCAGCTGAAAAATAAGCTTGGGATCCACCCGGCGCAGGCAGACGTTGGTTCCCGCGTTGGCCGCCATGGTCCAGGGGAAGCACCAGCCGTTGCAGTGAAACATGGGCAGGGTCCACAAATACACCGAATGGGGCGGCATGCCCCAGGAAACGATGTTGGACATGGCATTCAGGTAGGCGCCCCGATGGTGATAAACCACCCCTTTGGGATTGCCCGTGGTGCCAGAGGTGTAATTGAGGGAAATGGCGTTCCACTCATCCTCCGGCCCTTTCCAGGGGTAATCCGGGGAGCCTTCCGCCAGCAGGGCCTCGTAATCCTTTTCCCCGAGCAGATCACCGGGGCCGGCGTATTCCGGATCATCCACATCGATCACCGGAATGTTGCGCCCCAGCAAATCCAGGGCCTTTTGGACAATGGGGAAATATTCCCGGTCCGTGATCAACAGCTTGGCTTCCCCGTGGTTCAGCATAAAAGCCACGGTTTCGCTGTCCAGACGGGTGTTCAGGGTATTCAGCACAGCCCCGGTGACGGGCACCCCGAAATGGCATTCGTACATTTCCGGGGTGTTGTTCAACATCACCGCCACCGTATCCCCCTCCCCGATGCCTCGGCCCTCCAGGGCCGAAGCCAGGCGCCGGGCCCGGGTGAAGGTTTCCTTCCAAGTGTAGCGGCGCTTGCCGTGCACCACCGCCAGACGTTCCGGGTAAATGTAGGCGGAACGGGCGATAAAGGTCAGGGGGGAGAGAGGCACATAATTGGCCTCATTCTTGTCCAAACCGACTTTGTAGATGTTTTGGGTGTTCTCGGGCATGGGCGTCCTCAAAAATTGACGTTGGAATCAACGACAGTCCCGAAGACGGCCCCCCTCCTCCATGGAATGAAGCCAAGCCGCCATGGCCTGACCAGCTGCGCTGGCCGCCTCCGTCAGCGCCACCGTTCCGCCCCGGGCATCGGGCGCCGGAGCCGGGCGGATTTGCTGCAAGGGCTGTACGCCAAGGACTGTGCCCTGTTTACCCACCAATGTCATGCGGCCCTGCAACAATCCCCGGCTGGATTGGGGGAAATCAAAAACCTGGATGAACTCATCCACTTCCACCCGAATCCGGCAGCGCCGGTCCGAGCCTTCGCCGCCCCGGCTCAAGCCCAGCTGCTGGCGCCAGTTCAGGGCCAGTAACTGGGCCGGAGGTGCCGACCAGCGGCTAAGGCCATATTCATAGCGCCGGCCCCCCTCCCCGTAGGCCAGCCGATAGGCAATGCCCGTGCTATCCACCCAGGCAGGCATGCGCACCTCCAGGCCCAGGCTGGACCGATCCGCCCCGCCCAGGGGCACTGGCAGGGGGCCAAAATCATAGGTGGCTGGAGGGGGCGTGGTGGGACGCCCAATGGCGCAGCCCCCCAGCACCAGTGCCGTAAGCCAGACCAGGCGGGAAGCGGAGCGAATAAGGGATAGGCGGCTCATTGGGCATCTCCATGGACGGGGGCGACAAAGCCCGGTTCCCCGGGCCCCGGGGGCGCCTGATGGCCGAAGATCAGGCTTTGGGGGGATTGTTCCACCTGTTGCAAGACCCGGTTCAGCTGGCGGGTGCTGGTGGACACGTCGGCGGCCACATCCTTCCAGCGGGGGGACAGCACCCCCAGATTTCCCTCCCCAGCGGCGGTGCCCTGATCCAGGTGCTCGCTCAGCCGGTGCAGGCTGGCCATCAGCTGGCGGGCATCTCCCGCGGCCTGCTGACTGTTTTTCAAAGTAGCGGACAGATTGCGTAGATTATCGTCGCTCAGGACCAGGCGCAGCCGGGCCAGGGTATCCGGCAACTCCTTCAGGGCCGGTTGCAGATTGGAGGAGGCTCCATCCAGATTAGCCAGGGTATGGGTGATATGGTCCCGGTTTTCCTCGTTGAGCAGGGCATTGGCGCTGGCCAGGAGATCATGGGCCTGGCGCAGGGTATCCGCCCCCACATCGCTTACTTCCTGGATCAGGGAGGGCTGCATGGCAATGCGGGGCGGCTCCCCGTCCTGGCCCGACAGGGGGGCCAGATTCTTGTCGCTGTCTTCCAGCAGCACATGGGCGATCCCGGTCACCCCCTGGTAGCCCAGGCGGGCCACGGTGCCAGCAGTCACGGGCACTTCCTCATTGACCCGGATGAGGATGAGGATATTCCGGGTATTGCTTTTATCCAGGTGGATTTCCACCACCTTGCCCACCCGGATGCCCCGGTAGCGAACCTGGGCCTGGGGATTGAGGCCGGTGACGTTATAGGTGCTGACCAGCAGGTAATCCCGGGTTTTCTCCCGCTGCCCGCTGAACCACCAGAGGGAAAAGACACCGGCCGCCACCAGCACCAGGGTAAAAATACCGGCGGCCAGGGCGTAGGCACGGTTTTCCATAGGAACTCCTCGACTAGACTGGAGCGGCAGCCGGGCCCTGGCTGCTGCGAAAAAAATTCTGAATAAAGGGATGATCCACCCGGCGCACCTCCTCCAGGCTGCCCCGGGCCACGATGCGCTGATCCGCCAGTACCGCCATCTGCCGGGCCAGCCCTAACAGGGTGGGCATGTCATGGGTCACCATGACCACGGTAAATTGGAGTTCTTGCTGCAACTGACGGATCAGGGCCACAAAGCTTTCGCTCCGGTTCGGGTCCAGACCGGCGGTGGGTTCGTCCAGGAGGAGCAGTTCAGGCTCCAAAGCCAGGGCCCGGGCCAGGGCCACCCGCTTGATCATGCCGCCGGACAGCTCCGCTGGCATGAGCCGGGCGTGGGCAGGCTCCAGTTCCACCATGGCCAGCTTGAGGGCCACTAGGTCCCGGATCAGGGCTTCGTCCAGACATTGCAATTCCCGCAGAGGAAAAGCGATGTTGTCGAAAACGGAAAGGGCGGAAAACAGGGCCCCCTGCTGGAACAGCAGGCCAAAGCGGCGCCGCAGGGCCAGCGCCTGGGCCGGATCGGTCCCATGGAGGGGCTGGCCGAAGAGGCGCACCTCCCCCTTCCAGTAGGCTTGCAGGCCGACAATTTCCCGCAGCAGGGTGGTCTTGCCGCTCCCTGAGCCCCCCACCAGGGCCAGGGTTTCTCCGGCGGCCACGGTCAGGTCCAGGTCCCGGTGCACCACATTGGCGCCAAACCGGGTGGTCAGCCCCCGCACTTGGATAACCGGTTCGCTCATCCGCCGGGCATCCCGAATTCACGGGTGGCAATGGCGAAAATGGCATCCACCAGGATCACCGTGGTAATGGCCGTCACCACGGAGGCGGTGGTGCGGGCGGAAAGGCTTTCCGTATTGGGTTTCACGTGCAGGCCGAAATGGCAGGCAATGAGGGCGATGAGAAAGCCGAAGACCCAGCCCTTGATGAGGGCGATCCACAAATTGGCCAGGGGCACGGTCTTGGGCAGATTGTCCAGGAAATAGGCGTAGGACAAATCCAGTTGCAGGTGGGCCGACACCATGCCCCCCAGCACCCCGGCGGCGGACGTCCAGATCACCAGCAGGGGCATGGCCACGGTGAGGGCGGCGATTTTCGGCAGCACCAGACGCAGGGTCTGGGAAATGCCCATGGCCGCCAGGGCGTCCAGTTCCTCCGTCACCCGCATGACGCCGATCTGGGCGGTCATGGCCGAGCCGGAACGCCCCGCCACCAGCACCGCCACCAAAACCGGCCCCAGCTCCCGGATAATGCTGATCCCCAGGAGATTGACGATATACACATCCGCCCCGAACGCCTTGAGCTGGAGGGCAGACAGATAGCTTAAGACCACGCCAATCAGAAAGCCCACCAGGGCCGTCACCACCAGGGCCTTGGCCCCGCTTTTATAGAGGGTGGCAGAAAACTCCCGCAGGGGCAGTTGCCCCGGATGGCGCAGCAGGTAGAGGGAATCCAGCACCATCTGGCCCAGGAGCCAGATCAGGCCTTGCAGGCCATGGGCAAACTTAAAAAGGTAACGGCCTACCTGGACCAGGCCGTCTCCCGGCCCATGCTGGGGGCGGGGCACTTCCAGGGCAGGCACCCGGGCCACCCGCTCCAGCACCCGGCGATGGGCATTACCCAGCACCAGGCCGTCCGGCCAGCGCCGTCCCCAGGCTCGCCACAAAAGCAAGGCCCCCAGACTGTCCAAACGCCCCAGACGGGAAAAGTCCCAGGCGCAGCCTTGTTTTACCTGGGCCGCCAGCCGGGCTTCCAGGGCTTCCCGCTGGGGAGCCAACTGGGTGAGTATCCAGTCGCCGCAGGGGCAGGCCACCCGGCCACCCTCTGCCTCCACCAGCTCGGCTCCAGCGCCCATGGCCTCAGCACAACTCCGAATCGGAAGCGGTCACCAACTGGCCCCATTCCGACTTGCTGCGGGATTTCACCCGCAAATCCAGGCCGATACCCCGCCAAGCGTTTTCTTCTTCCCGGAAGGCGGCGGCGCTCAGGGGGTTGGCGGCCAACCATTCGGAAGGCAGGTCCAGGAATATGGCCCCCTTCAGCCCTCGCCGCAGCCGATAGGGCAGATCAGCCAGATCGGTGCGGGAACGGTGAAAGAGCACGGCCAGGCGCAGACAGAGAATCAACAGCCAACTGCTATCGGACAAAGGCAGGGCGGACACCTTGTCCAGCTTGCCCCGATGGCCCAGCACCAGGAGGGCCAGCCGCCCCTGGTCCTTTTTGGAAAAGCCGGGCATATCGGCAAAGGTGAGAATGTAGGCGCCGTGCTTGTGGTAGCCGTTGTGGGCAATGGAAATGCCGATTTCGTGAAGCTTGGCGGCCCAGCGCAAAAACTGGAGTTCCCGCTCCGGGTCCCCGGCATCGGGCATCAGATCGTGGAACATGGCCACGGCGGTCCGTTCCACCCGCTGGGCCTGGCCCCCGTCCACCTGGTAGCGGCGCATGAACTGGCCCACGGTGGCGTCCCGCATGTCCTGATGGTGAAAACGGCCTAACTGGTCATATAGCACCCCCAGACGCAGAGCCCCATCCGCATAGGTCATGCGCTCAATATCCAGGTTCTGGAAAATGGCGCTCATGATGGCAATGCCCCCGGCCAGCACGGGCAGGCGGTCGCCCCGCAGGCCGGCAAGCCCCAGGGCCTCGGCGGAACCGGCCTTGATCAGCAGGGTTTTAAGCTTTTCCAGGCCCTCCCGGGTAATCCCGGTGGTGTTGCCCGGATTGAGCCGGTTCATTTCCAAAAGGTCGGCAATCGCCCGGGCGGTGCCGGAAGAACCCACGGCCTCCTTCCAGCCCAAGCGCTTGAAATCATGGACGATGGTCTGAATTTCCCGACCGGCAGCCACTTCCGCTTCCCGCAGGTGCTTTTTATCCACCTTGCCACCGGGGAAAAAGTTCAGGGTGTAACTGACACAGCCCATGAACAGGGATTCCATCTGCAGGGGATCGTAGCCCTTGCCAATAATGAATTCCGTGGAGCCGCCGCCGATGTCCACCACCAGCCGTTTATGTACCGCCGCTGGCAGGGAATGGGAGGCGCCGATATAGATGAGCCGGGCCTCTTCCCGTCCGGCGATGATTTCAATGGGAAAGCCCAGGGCTTCTTCCGCCTGGGGCAGGAAATCCAGGGCATTCTTGGCTACCCGCAGGGTATTGGTGGCCACCACCCGCACCGTCGCCGGGTCGAAACCCCGCAGGCGTTCGCCAAAGCGGCGCAGGGCGTCCAGGGCTCGCTGCTGGGCCGCAGCATCCAGCATTTTGTCCTGATCCAGGCCGGAGGCTAGGCGCACCGACTCCTTCAGGGAATCCAGGGGGTAAATCTGGTCTTCCACCACCCGCCCCACTTGCAGGCGGAAACTGTTGGAACCCAGGTCAACGGCGGCAATCTGTTCGTAGCGCATGGATCAGCAAGGCAGGCCGGCATTGCGGCGACCGGGCCATTCTACACCGGGCGCCCCACCCCGCTGCCACGCCTTCCCGGAGTTTTTTGGGAGTACGCCCCCGGCTTTTAGGGCTGGCAGAAGGCCGTCACATTCCCTTAACATGTACGTAACAAACTAACGGCTGCCCTTAGCCCTTCTTTTTACCTTTTTCCCGGGCCGCGCCCCTGGCGCCGCCCTTCACACCCATGAATCGCTCCCATATTTATCGTCGTTATCCCCCGGAAAACTTCCTCAACCGGGAATTGGGCCTGCTGGCCTTCAACCGCCGAGTTCTAGCCCAGGCCCAGGACCCCACCGTCCCCCTGCTGGAGCGCCTGCGCTTTATCTGCATTGTCTCGTCCAACATGGACGAATTTTTCGAAATCCGGGTAGCCGGGCTGCGGGAACAGATCAAGCTCAATTCCAATACCCGGAGTACGGACGGCAAGACACCCCAGGAGGTCTACCGCCTAGTGCACAAGGTGTCCCAGGAATTGGTGGGGGAACAGTACAAGCTTTTTAACGAGGAAATTCTCCCGGCCCTGGATTCCCACGGTATCCACTTTCTGCGCCGTACCGCCTGGACCGATGCCCAGCGGGAATGGATTCGGGATTATTTCTTCCGGGAAGTCATGCCCGTCCTCACCCCCATCGGCCTGGACCCCTCCCACCCCTTCCCCCGAATTCTCAACAAGAGCCTGAATTTCGCCGTGGAACTGGAAGGCCGGGACGCGTTTGGACGCAATTCCGGCATGGCCATTGTCCAGGCGCCCCGGGTACTGCCCCGGGTGATCCGCCTGCCCCAGGAGCTGGCAGGCTACGAATACGGCTTCGTCTTCCTCTCCTCCGTGCTCCACGCCTTTGTGGGGGAACTGTTCGCGGGCATGAACGTGCTGGGCTGCTACCAGTTCCGGGTGACCCGCAATTCGGACCTGTTCGTAGACGAGGAAGAAGTCAAAAACCTGCGCACCAAAATCCAGGGGGAACTGCCCCAGCGCCACTTTGGTGACGCGGTACGCCTGGAAGTGGCGGACAACTGCTCCCAGGCCATGACCGAATTTCTCCTGGCCCAGTTCAATCTCACCGAAGCGGACCTCTTCCGGGTGGCCGGGCCGGTGAATCTGGTGCGCCTCATGCAGGTGCCGGACTGGGTGGATCGGCCCGATTTGAAATTCCCCTCCTTCGCCCCCGGCCTGCCCAAGACCCTGGAAAAGCATAAAGACATCTTTTCCAGCATGCGCAAGAACGACATCCTTCTGCACCATCCTTACCAGAGCTTCGGCCCGGTTATTGAACTGCTCCGGGAAGCGGCGGCGGATCCCCAGGTGGTGGCCATCAAAATGACTGTGTATCGCACGGGGACGGACTCGGTGCTGATGCAATCCCTCATCGACGCGGCCCAGAACGGCAAGGAAGTCACGGTGGTGGTGGAACTCATGGCCCGCTTTGACGAGGAGGCCAACATCAACTGGGCCACCAAGCTGGAAGAAGTGGGGGCCCATGTGGTGTATGGGGTGGTGGGTCACAAGACCCACGCCAAGATGCTCATGGTGGTGCGCCGGGAAGAAGGGGAAAACGGCGCCCCCAGCTGCCTGCGCCGCTATTTACACCTGGGCACAGGCAATTACCATCCCCGCACCGCCCGCCTGTATACGGACTTTGGCCTACTCACCTGTAATGAGCAGATCGGTGCCGACGTGGCCGAAGTCTTCAAGCAGCTCACCGGCCTGGGCCGGGCCCAGGCCCTCCATCACCTGTGGCAGGCCCCTTTCACCCTCCACTCCAACATCATCGCCGCCATCCGCCGGGAAACGGAAGTAGCCAAGGCCGGTGGTCAGGCCTTCATCGTCGCCAAGATGAACTCCCTGCTGGAGCCGGAAACCATTTCCACCCTGTACGAAGCCTCCCAGGCCGGAGTCAAGATCGACCTCATTGTCCGGGGCGTCTGCGCCCTGCGGCCGGGCATTCCCGGGCTATCGGAAAACATCCGGGTGCGCTCCATCATCGGCCGCTTCCTAGAACATCACCGGATTTTCCACTTCCACGCGGAAGGGGAAGACCGGGTGTACCTGTCCAGCGCGGACTGGATGGAGCGGAATTTCTTCCGGCGCATCGAACTCTGCTTCCCGGTCCTGGACCCTCGCCTGAAAAAGCGGGTGCTCTCCGAAGGCCTCAAGCCCTATCTGGCAGACAACGTCCAGGCCTGGGAAATGGATTCGGAAGGCTGCTACCAGCGTAAGCGCAGCCCCCGGGCCAAACCCCGCTGCGCCCAAAGCGAGCTCGTCCAGGGGCTTTCCAGCGGCGTATAAAGCGCCGGGCCGCACTGAAGGGTGCTTCTTCCTGCGTCCCGCATCAGCCTCCTTCAAAAAAAGGCCGCCCCACAAAACCGTGGGGCGGCCTTTTTCATGGGGCTATGGGAACCAAGACAGGCTTCCCACCCCATACAAACAAAAGGGGCGGCAAACGCCGCCCCAACTCCTGACACGCCCAGCTAGCTTTAATCCCGCTCGCCCGCTAGGGCCATGAGCAGATTCAGCAGATGAACAAACAGGTTGTAGATGTCCAGATAAACGGACAGGGTGGCCATGATGTAATTGTCTTCGCCCCCCGTAACAATCCGGTTGATATCAAACAGGATGAAGGCGGAGAAAAGCAGCACAGCGCCCGCAGAAATGGTCAGGGCCAGGGCCGGCAACTGGAAGAAGATATTGGCCAGACTGGCTACGATCACCACCAGCAAGCCGATGAAGAGGAATTTACCGAGGAAGCTGAAATCCCGCTTGCTCACCGTGGCCATGGTGGCCATGCCCATGAAAATAACCCCGGTGCCACCGGCTGCCATGGCAATCAGGCTGCCCCCGTTAGCAAAACCCAGGGCCGCCCGCAGCATGCCGGACAACATCAGGCCCATGAAAAAGGTGAAAGCCAGGAGTAGCACCACCCCCATACCGCTGTTACGGGTACGCTGAATGCCGAACATCAGGCCCCAGGCAATCCCCAGGAAAAGCAGCACAGAAAGGATGGGGCTCCCGGGCAGCAAGGCAAAATTGGAAGCCACCCCCAGCACCGCGCCCAGCACCGTGGGCACCATGGACAGAGCCAGCAGCAGATAGGTATTGCGCAATACCTTGTTCCGCGCCACCGCCAAGTCTTGTGCGGCCGCACCGGCCATTTGATATTGGGAAAGCATGGATATCTCCTATAAAACCGTGAGAAAACTAAAGGGATAGACTACCCGCCACCCAGAAAAGTTGCAAACCAGCGGCCCCCCCGGAATCCCCGCCGGACTTTACCGGAGCCCCCGCTCCCTTGTGCTATCATCCCTGCCCACAAAGATCGGGAACCACCCTAAAATCGGGCCCCGAATCTTCCTCCGGAGGTGTGGCAGAGTGGTCGATTGCACCGGTCTTGAAAACCGGCAACGGGCAACCGTTCGTGAGTTCGAATCTCACCGCCTCCGCCAAGAGAAACAATCAGTTATAAATGCCGACAGGCAAAAGACCTTTCCAGGAGGAAAGGCTTTAGGGGAACGGTTTCCCGCCATTAACAGGCTCTTCTTTTCTCACCCTTACCCCTAGGGAATCGGGGCTCAAGGGCGCCATCAATCCTGCGCCCGAAGACAATAGATCAAGAGCGCCACCATCCTGGGTAAATTTTGGTAAAGATCGTTCCACCCCGAAAAGGATCAGGAGCGGGCTAGGTTAGGGAATGGGACAAATGGACAATAAGCCGATTCATCTATTCCCTTGTCTTTCCCATTTAATGAAATAATTTCCCCAGAAATTTACCCCCCCATTTGGGCGAACTCGGAAAATATGGATTTGAATCAATATTCCCTTCCCGAATTAAGACGCCTATTGGTCCAGGTCGAAAAAGAACTGGCCCGACGGCAAAAAGTTCGGGAAAACGGTTATCTGCAAAAGGATTTTGCTGCCCTGGCAGCCAAGAGCGGCCAGTCTTTGGATAAATTGCTGGAAGAGGCTGCCGAGCAGTTTGCCCGGATGACCAATTCCACCAAGTAAGTCAGAACACCAGGAGTTGTGCCGACCGGCCCAACAGCGGCAGCGCCTAGGCGCTTTCGGGAAACGGGCGCCCCCCCGCCAGCAAAGCCCGACGAAAGTCGTTGAGGAACTTCTCCGTATCGATCCCCAGAGCCTGGGCGAACAGGACAAACTCGGGCACATCCAGACGCCGCTCCCCCCGTTCTAATTTGGAAACAAAGCTCTGGGGCTTACCTAACCGGCGAGCCAGGGCACATTGGGTAATACCGGCTTCTTCTCGCGCTTTTATAAGCATGCTTCTGAAAATGTCATATTGGGGGCTGTGCAAAGAACTCGGCATGCTTCCAGACTAATGACCCGCCCCAAAATATCCCATAACGGGTTATTCTGATGAAGGGGAGGTAGGCAAGGCATCCACGCCTTCCCACCCCTAACTTGAAGAGGCGATCTCTTCCGTGACCATCTCTCCATCGGGCCTCCATGAAAATCTTTCCGCGGAAAGATTCATGTAAGCAAACAAGGGCTTTATATCCTATTGTGCCGGGCCTTCTCCGGGTCCGCCATCCCAAGTTTTGGGAACATTCCATCCACGTATGCCCCTGGGCTTCTTTCCAGACGCCCCGCCCTTTCTTTATGGCAGGACGGCCCCCGGCGTCGCGGAAGGTCACCGATTAATGCCCCCATGATGAGAGTTATCCGGATCGAGCGCCCCACCTCCTTCACTGAAGCCCCATCATGACCCTCAACCTCTTTCTCGTCCCCAATCCCCACCGCCCCCTGGAGGACATTGCCCTTAGCCTCCGCCGGGCTGGATATACGGTACATGCCACCCCGCCCCCCGTCCCCCCCGATCTGGTGCTATTTCCCATCGAAGGATGGCCCCAGGAGGAATGGCAGAAGCGGCTGCGCCAGCTAAGACGGGAATGGCGCCCCGCCCCCTGCATTCTGCTCAGCCCGGACACCTCCCCTGACTTTCGCCAACGCTGTTTTGCCAACGGCGGAGCGGACTATCTGCCCCTGCCCCTGATACAGGAAGAAGTGCAGGCGAAGCTGGCCGCCCATCGCCCGGGGATCGCCGCCCACTTTCCCCGGCTCCAGGAAATTCTAACTGGCCCCGCCTGCGCCCTGGCCAAACCGCCAGTCTTTTCACTCAAGCCCCGGCAGCCTTCTGCCTGCCTCATGATCCACGCCCTGGACCAGATTGAGGAAGCCACCTATTTGGTCAAGGAAGGGCAACAACACTTCTTCTATGCCAGCAAGGAAGCCTGCCGGGCCCTAGGCTATTCCCGGGCATATCTGCTCCAAACCCCCCTGTCCCAAATCGACGCGGAATGGTCCGCTGAATGGTGGAACCAGCTCTGGGACCCGGCCAACCCGGTCAAAAACTTCGTTTACGACCGGGAACTGCGGACCCGTTCCGGCCAGCTATTCCCCGTAGAGGTCACCGCCAGCCGCTTTCGCTACCAGGGCAACGAGTTTTTTCTGGCTCTGGTACGGGATATTTCCGAGCGTAAAAGCCGGGATCAGCAAATCCGCTTGTTAACCCATGCCATCGACCAGTCCTCCGATGCGGTATTTCTCATTAATGAACACGAAGGCCGGTTCATTTACGTTAATCAAACCGCCTGTCATTTATTGGGTTACAGCCGGGAAGAATTACTGCAATTCAAGCCTCAGGATATTGATGCCAACCTGCCTAAGGAAAAAATCCAGTCCATCCACCAAGCCATGTTTACCAGCGAAGCCATCAGCCCTACGGTAGAAACCCGGCACCGGACAAAGGATGGGAGGATGGTTCCCGTGGAAGTCACTTCCTCCGTCTTCGCTTACGAAGGCTCCCGTTTTATTCTCAGCACGGTGCGTAATCTCACGGACAAAAAAGAAAGTGAATCCCGGCTGAAAAGCAAGGAACAATCCTTCCGCTCCCTGGTGGAAAATCTCCCCGGCTCCCTGATCCGCTATGACCGGGAATTCCGCCGCACCTACGCCAATCCCATGACCTTTCTCTATATCGATGAACGCCGGGAAGGATTTGTGGGCAAACGCCTGACGGAAGATTCCCTATCCCTGGATATTCCCCATTATCTCAACGCCCTCCAGTCCGTATTCAGCACCGGCCAGAGCATTACCTTCGACCATCGTTATCGAGCCAAGAGCGGCATCCGCTGGGCCCGTTCCACCTTTGCCCCGGAATTCGATCCCCAGGGGGAAATCACCTCCGTTTTAGCCATCGGCATCGACATCCACGAATTGCGGGAAAGCGAAAAACGCTTCCGCAGCCTGACCCGCCATTTGCCGGACAATATTGCCAAATACGACACCCAGGGCCATTGCACTTATATCAATCCCGCCTTTATCCGCACCCTGGGCCTCAATTCCCTGTCCGATATTCTGGGGCGCCATTTCAGCACCGTTCCCTCCCTCCATAATCCCCAATATCAAATCCTGTTGCAGGAGGTGCTCCTGACCGGCCAATCCCGGGAGGGGGAAATCACCCTCCTTCGGGACGCCAAACAACGGCCCCGTGTCCATCTGGTCCATATCGTGGCCGAACACGACGAATCGGGCAGAATCATTGGGGCCCTCTCCATTGGCCGGGATATCACCCCCCTGAAAAGAAGCGAACAGCGTTTGCAGGAATCCTTACGCCTCCTGCAGGCCCTGGCCACCCGGCGGGAATCGGCCCGGGAAGAGGAGCGGAAGAAAATCGCCCGGGAAATCCACGACGAATTAGGGCAGCAGCTCACCGCCCTGCGCATGGGGCTTTCTACTCTGCGCCTGGAATTCGGCCCCCAGGCCCCGCTTCTTGCAGAACGAGTGAGCAGCCTGGTAGCCCTGATCGACCAGTCCATCGAAGAAGTCCGCAATATCGCCGCCATGCTCCGCCCCGCCGTACTGGACAAGGGGGTGGGAGCCGCCTTCGAGTGGCTGACCCGGGAATTCCAGAAAGCCAGCGGCATTCACCTCCATCTGGAACTGCCCAGGGATTACGGCAAGCTGGCCGATGAAATCGCCGTACCCCTCTTCCGCATCGCCCAGGAATCCCTCACCAACATCACCCGTCACGCCCAGGCCACGGAGGCTCGGCTACAACTGGACATCCAGCCCCAATGCTGCCATCTGTCCATCTCGGACAACGGCAAAGGGTTTAATCCGGAGGAAAAGCAGGGCTCCTTCGGCCTGCTGGGCATTACGGAACGCTGCCAGATGCTCAACGGCCAACTGGCCATCCACTCCCGTCCCCAGGGGGGCACCCAAATTACCGTCACCATTCCCCTATCCCACGGAGGGCCCTCATGATCCGGGTAATGATCACCGACGACCACACCATCATGCGGGAAGGCCTGAAACGGCTGTTCTCCATCACCCCCGACATCCGCACCCAGGCCGAAGCCCCGGACGGGGCCAGCACCTTGCTGCGCCTGGCCCAGGGGGACATTGACGTACTGCTCCTGGATATGACCATGGGCGGCCTGTGCGGCGAAGCTCTGATTAAGGAAATTCGCCGCCACCATCCGGCCCTACCCATCCTGGTTCTCTCCATGCACAACGACCCTCGCATCGTGCAGGACGCCCTGCGGGCCGGGGCCCACGGCTACGTCCCCAAGGACCGGGACCCGGAAACCCTGCTCCTGGCCATTCGCCGGGTCGCGGAAGGGCGCCGTTACCTGGACCCGAGCCTGGCTCAGGACGTGGCTTTCGAAGCGGCCCTGGGGCCCCTGCCCCAGGTCAGGGCGGAGCGGCTTACCCCCCGGGAGCGGCAGGTGCTGGCCCTTCTGGCCCGGGATATCTGTCCCAAGGAAATTTCCGAGCGCCTCCACATCAGCTACAAAACCGTGGCCGCCCACAAAAAGAACATCATGAAAAAAATGGAGTTCAAGAATAACGGGGATTTAATCCGCTACGCCCTCTCCTACCCCCTGCCTCCCTAATGGGACGGCCCCCGGGCCATAAAGGCGGCAAAGCCCTGGGCATCCAGGGGACGGCTGAGCAAATAGCCCTGGATTTCATCGCAGCCCTCCGCCAAAAGAAACTCCCGCTGTTCCTCCGTCTCCACCCCTTCCGCAATGGTCTGCAATTGAAGGTTGCGGGCCAGGGAAAGAATGGTGCGTACAATGGCCCGGCTATTGGCGTTGTAGGGCAAATCCTTGACGAAGGAGCGGTCAATCTTGATGCGGTGCAGGGGAAAAGACTGCAAATAGCCCAGGGAGGAATAGCCGGTGCCAAAGTCATCCAGGGCCACCCGGATGCCCATGTCGCAAAACTCCCGCAACACCTGGGTCGCCCGCAGGGGGTCCCGCATCAGGGAAGTTTCCGTAATTTCCAGTTCCACCACTTCCGGCGGCACCCCGCTATCCGCCAGGGCACCTTTGACCACGGAGACAAGATTGGCCTGGCGGAACTGCAAAGGAGACAGATTGACGGCCAGACGCTGCAAGGAATAGCCCTGATCCGCCCAGCGCCGGTACTGGCGGCACGCGGTGCGCAACACCCATTCCCCGATTTCCACGATCAAGCCCGTACGTTCCGCCACCGGAATAAACCGGTCCGGCGGCACTTCCCCCAGGCGCTCGTGGTGCCAGCGGGCCAGCACCTCCCCCCCCACCAGAGCCCCCGATTCCAGGGCGCCCTGGGGCTGATACTTGAGATACAGCTGATTTTTATCCAGCGCATGATGGAGAAAGGTGTCCAGACTCACCAGCTCATGGACCTGATGCTGCAATTCCGCATCAAAAAAGCAGAAGGTGTCCCGCCCCTCTTCCTTGGCCTTGGCCGCCGCAATGGTAGCGGCGGAAAACAGGCTTTCCGGGTCCGCCCCATCGTCGGGATAGAGGGCAATGCCCAGGCTGGCGGAAGGATTCAGCTCCTGCTCCTCCCACTTCAAGGTGGCGGCAATAAGGCTATTCAACACCCCGGCCACCATGGACAGGTCCTGCTTCCCTTCCACGCAGCGCAGCATGATGGCGAATTCGTCTCCGCCGCTACGGGCCACCACCCCTTCCTTGCCCAGGAAGTTTTGCAAGCGCTGCCCCACCTCCCGCAGCACCCGATCCCCGGCTTTCAGGCCGTAGGCGTTGTTGATGTACTTCAGGTGATCGAAATCCAGACAGATCACCCCGATCTTTTCCCCGCATTTCCGGGCCGCCACCAGGGCTTTGCCCAGACAAGCCAGAAAGGGACTCCGTTCCAATAGGCCGGTCAGGCCATCCCGTTGTGCCACAGTTACTCCGATTCGGGTCGGTGGCGAGGGCTGAGAGATTGGCTCCCCCTTGCTTTCCACCGACAAAAGCCATAACTGGCGCCGCCCCAGGGGTATGGAGAGGCCCACCCGGTGAGCCTGGACGGGGCGAGGCGCTCCGCCCTCCAGCCGGGCCCCGAAAACCTTGGGGGAGAGAATCTGGGCCAGGGGCTGGCCCACCAGATCGGACTGGGGACAGGCCAACAGAGCCTCCAGTCCTTTGTTACAACTCAGGATGCAGCCGTTGCCATCACTGACTAGGCAAGGGGCGTCGATCAGAGAAATCAGGGGATGACCCATGTCGGCGTCGGAGAAGGAATCGAGGCCAATCTGAAAGTCCATACGCCATCCCCATTTTGCTATTCCCCGGCGCTTACCGGGGATTCCGCCCGACTACTGAGGTCGGCCAGTTCCTCCACCGACAGCACCCGATCCGCCGCCAGCAGAATGACAAAGCCCTTGGCCACCTTGCCCATGCCGGCGATGAATTCGGCCCGGATGCGGGCGCCGAAGCTGGGGGGCGGCTCGATCTGATCCGCCGGAATATCCAGCACCTCATTCACCGCATCCACCATCACCCCCAGCACCTGCTGGCCCGCCTCCGTTTCCACCTCCACGATCACCACGCAACTGCGCCGGGTGACCTGGGAAGGGGGACGGCCAAAGCGCACGGACAGGTCGATAACCGGCACCACGGCGCCCCGCAGGTTAATCACCCCCCGCATGTAGGGGGGCATCATGGGCACCGGGGTCAGGGTGCCGAACTCGATGATTTCCTTAACCGTCAGGATACTCAGGCCGAATAATTCGCCGGACAACTGGAAGGTGAGGAACTGCTGCTGTTCCACCGCCCCCCCGTCCCGGGCCGAAGCCCGGCTCCCTTGGTTAGTGGTTACGAGCGCACCCATTCCGCACCTCCTTCGAAATGTTCGAAGTCCTTTTCCTCTCCACCGGCCCGGTTATTGGCCAGCTTGGGCGCCACTTTGCCCCGCTTGGCCCCTTTACCCTGGCTGGCCGCGCTCCGGCCTTCCGCCTTGAGCTTGAAGAAGGACATGATTTCCTGCAATTGCAAAGCCTGGCTGCTCATTTCCTCGGCGGTGGCCGCCAGTTCTTCGGAGGCGGCAGCGTTCTGCTGGGTGGTCTGGTTCAGCTGGCCCACCCCGGTAGCCTGTTCCTGGGAAGAGGCAGTAATTTCCTGAACCAGGTCGGAGGTTTTATGGATGGCCGGCACCATTTGATCCAGCAGGTTGCCCGCTTTTTCCGCCAGTTGTACGCTGCCGCTGGCCACTTCGCTGATCTCCTGGGCCGCTTCCTGGCTCCGTTCCGCCAGCTTGCGCACTTCCGCCGCCACCACCGCAAAGCCCTTGCCGTGTTCCCCGGCCCGGGCCGCTTCGATGGCCGCGTTCAGGGCCAGCAGATTGGTCTGGTAGGCAATGTCGTCGATGATGCCGATTTTGTCCGCGATGCGTTTCATGGCGGTGACGGTTTCCCGTACCGCTTCGCCCCCTTCGTTGGCCTGACCGGCGGATTGGGAGGCCATGCCATTGGTGACCTTAGCGTTTTCCGTATTCTGATTCACGGAAGCGCTCATTTCCTCAATGCTGGCCGCCTGTTCGGAAGAAGACTGGGACAGGGACTGGGAGGTGGCGGACACTTCCTCCGCCGCACTGGAGAGATTGTCCGCCGAACTCCGCACTTCCCCGATTATGTGGTTGAGCTTGGTGATCATGTTTTCCATGGCCCCCATCAGCTGGCCCACTTCATCCCGGGAGTTCGCCACCAGCTGCACACTCAGATCCCCTGCCGCCAGGGCATTGGCCGCCCCCAGGGCTTCACCCACCGGCTGGGTGATGGAACGGGTGATCCAGAAAGCCATGCCCAGGGAAAGTATGACGAGAATCACAGTGATGGTAATCAATGTATTCCGACCATCCGTGTAGGCCTGGGTAGCCGCTTCGCCGGAATCAGCGAAGGCTTGGACTTCAAATTCCAACAGATCATTAACCTTGGCTCGCTCTGCCCGAATAGCCAGCGTAAATTCCCCCAGCAAGAATTCAGCCGCCTTGTCCTTGTTGTACTGAGCTGAGCTGGTATCCGCGAGGCCTTTCTGAACATCAAACATAGGCAACAATTTATCGAAGCCATCCGCCGCATCTCTAACCAGCTTCTTGCCCTTTTCCGTTTTAGCTATGGCGTCAAGCTTGGCAAATTCCTCTTTGATCGTTTTAGCTGAAGCTTCAATATCCTCCAACTTTTTCCGCTCTACACTCTTATCGTTAGTGATGTAGTGGGTCCGAAAATCGGAGCGGATATTGCCCAAACTTTCCACAATTTTATTGGCCGCTACCGCGCCCTCCCAACGACCATGGACCAATGACTGAACCTCTTCATTCAACGCCGACAACCGGGAGAGAGCCACTAGCACAATGGCCACCGTCAAAACCACGGCCAAGCCGAAGCCGATCCCCAATCTGGCCCCAATTTTCAAATTTTTGAACATGGTCAATCCCTTCAACAAATGAATAGAAACAAGCTGATTTAAATTTCGAGCATTTCCCGCCGACTGGCCCCATCCACCGTCTTTTCATGGTTAGCGGCGATCTGAGCCAGGGCGGAGACATCCACGATCAGGGCCACTTCCCCGCTGCCCAGGATGCTGGAGCCGGAGATGCCCCGCAGGTGCCGGAAGAGTTGGCCCAGGGGTTTAATTACCGTCTGCAATTCCCCTTGCAGTTCGTCCACCACCACCCCGATGCGCCGGCCCAGGTAATGGACCACCACGATGTTTTCCCGCCGGGGCACTTCTCCTTCCACTCCGAACAGTTCCCGCAGCCGTACGTAGGGCAGCACTTCTCCCCGCAGGTTGGTGTAGTGCCGCCGGTCGTTGCCGATGTCTTGCAGGGCCACGCATTCCCGCACCGCTTCCAGGGGCAGAACGAAGGGCACGCCCCCTACCCGCACCAGGAAGCCGTCGATAATGGCCAGGGTCAAAGGCAGGCGCAGCCGGATGGTGGTGCCCTTCCCCGCCTCCGTGTCGATTTCCACATTGCCCCGGAGCCCGGTGATTTCCCGTTTCACCACGTCCATCCCCACGCCTCGCCCGGAGATGTTGGTGACCTTCTCCGCGGTGGAGAAGCCGGGTTCGAAGATCAGGGCGTACAGTTCCCCGTCTTCCGGGTCCTGGCCTTCCGGCACCAAGCCCCGTTCCCGGGCCCGGCTGAGGATCTTTTCCCGATTCAGGCCCCGGCCGTCGTCCCCCACTTCCACCACAATGCTCCCCGAGTCGTGGAAGGCGTTGAGCCGGATATGGCCCTGTTCCGCCTTCCCCGCCGCCAGCCGCTCGGCCCGGGTTTCCAGGCCGTGGTCGATGGAGTTCCGCACCAGGTGCATCAGGGGGTCCCCGATCTTTTCCACCACGGTTTTGTCCAGCTCGGTTTCCGCTCCCGTAATGTCCAGGGCAATGACCTTGTCCAGGTCCTTACTCATTTCCCGCACCACCCGGTGGAAGCGGTTGAAGCTATCGCCGATTTCCACCATGCGTAGCTTTAAGGCCACGTCCCGGATTTCTTCCACCAGCCGGGAGACGGAGTAGGAGGATTCCATCAGCTGCCGGTCCTTGCGCCGCTTGGCTTCCAGGTGGGCCGTGGCCCCAGCGATGACCAGTTCCCCCACCAGGTTGATGAGCATGTCCAGCTTTTCCGCATGGACCCGCACAAAGCGGTTTTCTCCTGCGCGCTTTTCTTTTTCCTTGGCCACGTGCTGGTGTTCCAGGGCGGCTTCCACCACCTTGGGCTGGACCATGCCCTGCTCCACCAGGATTTCCCCCAGGGGTACTTCCGCCGCATTGCCGATCTTGGCCTGGTGGGCCAAGCCCAGTTCCAGTTCCTTGGGGGTCAGGGCGCCGGCCGCCACCAGGATTTCTCCTAGCCGC
Source organism: Azospira inquinata (assembly GCF_018905915.1). NCBI lineage: Bacteria > Pseudomonadati > Pseudomonadota > Betaproteobacteria > Rhodocyclales > Rhodocyclaceae > Azospira > Azospira inquinata. Next base: position 2,947,348 of record NZ_CP064782.1, on the reverse strand, counting down.
TCCGGTCCTTCCGGCAGTTCGTGGATCAGGTCCACAAAGTCCTGGGCCCGGCTCCGGGGGGGCAGGAGGCGCAGCTGGCAGTCGCTCCAGACGAAGTCGAAGACGTGTTCGATGGTGGCTTTGTCCGCCTCGGATTCCAGCTCGATTTCAAACCCCAGGTAGCAGTCCAGGGGATTCATCTGGTCGGCCTCCGGCATGGCGTCCGGCAGGGTGGTGATGTGGGCGATGCGGCCGATCTGGGAGAGGTAGCGGAGGAAGCCCAAGGGGTCCATGCCGTTTTGCAGCACCCCGGGCTTAAAGCGCAGGGAAAGGTGCCAGGCGTCCCGGCCCGGGGCGTCCCCCGCCGGGGCGCCGTCTTCCACGGCTTCCGGAATGACCCCGGGGGCGGAGGCGGAGGGGGCGGCGCTGTCGCTCCCTGCCCCCACTCCCGTACCCACGCCCGCCGGGCCAGGGGTGGCCTCCGGGGCGCCCACGGCCTGGTGCAGGCGAGTCACCAGGGTTTGCTCCCGGGCCGCCATGGGGGCGGCCGGGGTTTCTTGACGTTCCGTGCAGGCGATCAGGTCTTCCAGGTGGTCCCGGCATTCCAGGAGCAGCTGGACCAGGTTGCCGTCCAGGCTCACTTTGCCGTCCCGTACCTGGGACATGAGGGTTTCCACGTTGTGGGTGAAGCTCACCACCGGGGCCAGGTCGAACATGCCCGCCGACCCTTTAATGGTGTGGGCCGCCCGGAACAGGGCATTGACCCGCTCCGGATCTGCGTCGCCATCCGCCAGGGCTTCCAGGTTCTCTTCCATGACCTGGAGCAGATCCCGGCTTTCTTCGTAAAAGGTCTGGAGAGCTGCTTCCAGGCCGGCTAGGGGATTGTCCATGTCCGCTCCTTTACGCTGCCCAGTTTTCTTTCACCGGCAGGGCATCTCCGAAATAGGCGGACATGTCCAGCAGTTCCAGCACTTCCAGGGTGGCCGGGCTGTGGGCCACCATGCGCAGGGTCTTTAAGGCTTTGGCCGCTTCCCGCTTGGCCAGGATCAGCACTTGAAACCCTGCCGTATCCACTTCTTCCACGCCGGACAGGTCGATTTCCATTTCCTGGCAGCGTTCCAGTTCGCCCATCAGGGCGTCTTTCACGTCCGTGGCGCTGTAGATGGTCAGTTCTCCGTCCAGAATGGCCCGGCTGATTTGCCCTTGTTGCTCGATACGTAGCGACATGAAGCCCCCCTTCATCTATCCATGAATGTTTGAACTTCCGGGTGTGGAGCGGCGATCCGCCGCTTGGGAATTTGCTTTAGGCCATCACCAGCTTGCCCACCGCCGCCAGCATTTGGGCTGGCTGGAAGGGTTTCACCACCCAGGCCTTGGCCCCGGCGGCTTGGCCCTGTTTCATCTTTTCCGCTTCGGATTCGGTGGTGAGCATGATCACCGGCGTGAATTGGTAGCCGGGCTTTTGTTTCAGTTGCCGCACGAAGGTGATGCCGTCCATCCGGGGCATATTCACGTCGCTCACCACCAGATGTACTTTCCGTCCGTCCAGCTTGCTTAGGGCATCTACCCCGTCGCAGGCTTCGATCACGTCGTAGCCCGCGCCACTGAGGGCGATCTTGACCACCTGCCGCAGGGAGGTGGAGTCGTCCACGATGAGGATCGTTTTAGCCATGGGTTGCGCTCTCCTAGAAAAAGGTGATGCCCGCCGGTTCCGGATTACTGCCGCCCGGGGCATTGCCGTGATGCACGGCGTGTTGTTCCGCCGTGGTGTAGGTATCTTCCAGGGCCCCCAGCCAGCTCCGGGCGTCCGGCACCTGGCCTTCGTCCGTATCCGGGTGGCTCAGCAGGTCTTTGAGTTTGTCCATGTCCCGGGAGACGTGGGAGAGGATTTGGTCGATCCGGTCTTGGAACTGGAGGGATACCAGCACCCCGGCGATTTCGCTGCCGATGCCAGCGGATTCTTCCTGGAGGTGGGCCGAGGCTTCCCCCAGGCTTTCCATGGAGCGTCGGAAGCCTTCCAGCACCCCCGCCACTTCTCCTTCCGCCGTGGAAATCACCTGTTGTTCTTCTTTGGCGTATTGCTCCGCCGCCGCCAGGGCCGAGGCGATGGTGCTATTCACCACCCCCACCGTTTCCCGTATCCGGGAACCGGTCTGCCCTGATTCGTTGGAGAGCTTCCGCACTTCGTCCGCCACCACCGAAAACCCCCGCCCCGCTTCCCCCGCCCGAGCCGCTTCAATGGCCGCATTCAGGGCTAACAAGTTGGTCTGGGACGCGATCTTGCCCACGTCTTCCGCCATGGCGCGGAGCTGCTCGGTGAGGGAGCTCAGCTGGCCCATTTCCTCCAGCAAGGCCTGCTTGTTGTCCAAGGAACTGCGGAGAAACTGGGTGACGGTTTGCAAACGGCCTTCACTTTCGTCCAGCACCACCCCCAAACCATGGGTCTCATCCCCTTCCACCTCCCGCCGGGACGCCTCAACGGCGGCGTTCAGACGCTGGGCCAGGGTAGAGAATTGGGAAGAAAGAGTCGCGATGGCGTCCTCCGCCTGGCGGCGTACCGTACCCAGATGGTCGCCCCATACCGGCAGCACCTGACGGCAGAGGTCATCCAGGCCCACCACTCCCGGCCCGCTTTCTGCCCCACCCCCAGGCTCCGGGCCCGGAGAAGGAAGGCTAAGGACTTCCTCCCGGTTGGCCGCCCACCATCCCCAGGAGGCCAGTAACGGCATCCCCAGGGCGATCAGCAACAACACCACGCCAGGCCAGTCGTGGGCGAAATAGCACACGCCCCCCACGACCATGGATACCCCTGCGGGTAATCCCCAACACAGTAAAACGCGCCACTGATTCATGACCCAAACCCCCCGGGGGTGAATTTCCCCACCCCGGCACCGTAAGTGCAAAAAAACAAAACCAATTTGTTATAAGCAATAAACGTGTAAAAAATTTTTTACACAATTCATGATGGATTAAATATGACTTTTTGACAAGAGACAAAAAGCCGAAGTTTTTATAGGAATATTTCCTCTATATAAGTAAGAATATTCCTATATTGTTCTTATTTTATTTTGTGGGAAAATTTCAATATTGCCCATTACCCAAATGATGGCGAACGGCGTAATGCACCATTTCCACGGTAGAAGCTACCTGTAGTTTTTTCTGGATTCTGGCCTTATGGGTACTCACCGTTTTGATGGAAATATTCAGCACATTGGCTACCTCGCTGACCGACACCCCATCCACCAGTAACTGAAAAATTTCCCGCTCCCGGGCGGACAGGCTCTCGTGGAGCATGGGACTGGGGTTGGCGTAGCCGGAGATCACCACATCCACCAGCTTAGGATCGATGAAATGGCCACCAGACGCCACTTTGCGGATAGCTTCGATGAGCACCTCGGGCTCCGCGTCCTTGGTCACGTACCCTTTGATGCCTGACTGAAACAGTCCCTGCACAATAGGATGTTCTTTATAGATGGACAATATGAGGATGGGTAGAGCGGGAAAACGCCGCCCCAATGCCGACACCAGTTGTTCCCCATGGCAACCGGGCATGGAAACGTCCATTACCAATAAATCAGGAGCATTTTTTTCCACCGCCCCAAACACTTCATCCCCATCAGAGACTTCTCCGCTCACCCGGATATCCGGCGTTGTCACCAGAAGCTGCCGAATCCCGACGCGGATCAGGGCATGATCGTCAGCAATTAATACCGATATGCTCATAAGAAAACCAGCACCTTCATTAAACGGTAATCATAAAATATAGCTTTTCATAATAATTTTTACCAAAAAAAATTGTAAATGTCAGCAAAGATATTTATTGCCAAATATTTATTTCGGCAAGGACATTTTTCGTCTGCAATATTTTCTTAAATATCGCCTCTGATAAAATTAATTCGTCATAAAAAAGGCCGGGTATGTCACCATACCCGGCCTTTCCTTTACGCTTTCGTTTGGAGTGCGGCTCAATCCCCCGAACTTAAGGCGACCGCCTGTTCCTGCCAAGCTTGGGCCGCCATCAGCCGGTTAATGCCAGACAACACGGCCCGAATGGAGGCGGTCACAATGTTGGCGTCCAGCCCCACCCCGTGCAGGCTACCGGGGCGGCCTTCCCAGGCCAATTCCACCATAGCGGCAGCGTGGGCCCCTGCCCCTTGCCCCATGGCCCGCTCTTCATAATTGAGCACATGGACCGGAAGCCCCAAGGCATCCAGGGCGGCGGCAATGGGACCGTTGCCCATGCCGGCCAGGGTTTGGGACTGACCATCCCGTTCCACGGTAAGACGAATGCCCTGGGCCCCCCGATGCTCAAAAAGTTCGTGACGGATGTAGCGGTAGGCCCCGGGGACATCCAGATAGGTCTGGGAAAACAAGCGCCACAGGCCCTCCGCCGTCACTTCGCCCCCATTGGCATCCGTGTATTGCTGCACAATGCCGCTAAACTCGATTTGCAGGCGCCGGGGAATTACCAGGCCGTAATGACTCTCCAGCAGATAGGCGATCCCCCCTTTGCCGGACTGGCTATTGACCCGAATGATGGAGTCGTAGCTACGCCCCAAATCCGCCGGATCCACCGGTAAATAGGGAACTTCCCAGGGATCTTCCCCCTGCCGGGCGGCCATGCCTTTTTTAATGGCGTCCTGGTGAGATCCGGAAAAGGCGGTAAAGACCAAATCCCCCGCATAGGGATGGCGGGGATGCACCGGCAACTGGGTGCAGGTTTCCACCATGCGACGGACCCGATCCATGTCGGAAAAATCCAATTGGGGATCAATGCCCTGGGCATAGAAATTCATGGCCAAGGTCACCAAATCCACATTGCCCGTACGCTCCCCGTGGCCGAAGAGGCACCCTTCAACCCGCTCCGCCCCCGCCAACAAGGCCAACTCGGCAGCCGCCACGGCGCAGCCCCGATCATTGTGGGGATGCACACTGAGGATGACGCTGTCCCGCCGGGCCAAATGGCGATCCATCCACTCAATCCGGTCCGCATAAACGTTGGGGGTGGTGATTTCTACCGTGGCCGGAAGATTGAGGATCACCTTGCGGCTGGGCGTGGCCCCCCAGGCGGCGGTCACCGCATCGCAGATGTCCCGGGCGAAATCCAGCTCGGTGGCGGTAAAGGTCTCCGGGCTATATTCCAAAGTCCATTCCGTTTCCGGATGGGCGTCGCACAGGGCACGCACCTGCTGCACCGCCGTCACCGCCATGGCCACCACCTGATCCCGGTCCATGCCGAACACCCGCTCCCGGAAGGCCGGGGAAGTGGCGTTGTAGATATGGATAATGGCCCGGCGACAACCGGCCAGGGATTCGATGGTGCGGGCAATCAAATGGGGACGGGCCTGGGTCAACACTTCAATGGTCACGTCGTCCGGAATATGCCCCCCCTCGATCAGGGTACGGACAAAATCAAAATCCGTCTGGGAAGCGGCGGGAAAAGCCACTTCGATGTCCTTGAACCCGATCTGGCACAACATGCGGAACATGGCCAGCTTATGCTCACCATCCATGGGCTCGAACAAGGCCTGATTGCCGTCCCGCAGATCCGTACTCATCCAGCGGGGGGCCTGGGTAAGGACCCGATCAGGCCAGCGGCGGTCCGTGAGTTGGACCGGCGGCTCCGGATGGTATTTGGTTTGTGGTGTCTTCAACATGGGAATCTTTCCGTGGAAAAAATTGAAAGGATCGGCGCCCTTCCCCTTCCGCCCTTGTGAGGAGGAAACCGTCCTGACCGCCTTGTGAGCCGCCGGACAGTGGGACTGCCACCGTGTTGGAATGAAGAACAGTATAGGCAGCCACGCGAGGAAAATAATTGCAAAATACCCAACAAAATCGCCAATATATTTTCAATAATTTTATTTTTTATCCTATTATTGAAATTAATCACCTTATGCACCGAGCACCCCATGGACCTGGATAAATTCGACCGAAAAATATTGGAAGCTCTGCAGGCGGAAGGACGGCTGAGCAATCTGGAATTGGCAGACCGTATCGGTCTCTCCCCTTCCCCCTGCCTGCGCCGAGTCCGGGCTCTGGAGGAAAGCGGCTTAATCGCCGGCTACCGGGCGGTGCTGGACGCCCGGAAATTGGGCCTTTCCATCATGGCCCTGCTGCACATCTCCATGGACAAACACACACCGGAGCGCTTCGCCCACTTTGAAGCGGCCATCGCCGCCCTGCCCGAAGTGCTGGAATGCCTGCTCATCACCGGCCAGGATGCGGATTACCAGCTCAAGGTGGTGATTCGGGACATGGACGCCTACCAGGAGCTGCTCCTCAACCGCATTACCCGCATCGAAGGGGTAAGCGGGGTCCATACCAGTTTTGTGCTGCGCCACGTGGTGGATAAAACCGCCCTGCCGGTCTAGAACGCCACCTAGTTGGGGGGATGGGACCAGCCCCCGCCGGCCACCTGCCGACGACTACCTCCCCAAAAGAAAAAGGCCCGGAAGCGGGCCTTTTTTTCTGACTGGGGCGCGCCAAGGGCCCGGTCGTTAGTCCCCCAGGGACTCCCGCTCCGCATCCGCCCAGCAATTGGGGGTTTCATAGAGGCGCACCCGCTCCAGACGCAGGTGATTGCCATAGCGGTCCTGGTAGGCCTGATCCAGGATACGGAAGGCCTGGAGCGCCAAGTTTTCAGCGGTAGGCACGCAATCCAGCTCCACCGTCTTGTGCCCGGGCATGGTACGGAGAAAAGCCACCACCTGGGTATCGCCCCGGTAGGCAAGGAAGGCGTGATCCCAGGCATCCACAATATGGCGCTGGGCAATGTCCTTGACCTCGGAAAAGTCCATCACCATGCCATTGGCCGGATCTCCCTCCTGCCGGATCACCCCGCCGGACAGGGTAATTTCCAGCACATAGCGATGCCCGTGCAGGTGGCGACACTGGCTGCGGTGATCGGGAATGCGGTGACCGGCATCGAATTCAAGACGGCGGGTGATAAGCATGGATTTTTCTGTCAGGACAAAGCTCATAATTATAACATTCACCCCCTGGACCACTTGAAGGATTCCCATGCGGGACACCCCCCACGCCCTGAGCACCACCGACCATAGCCGGGACAGCGCCGGTCTGACCTATGTTTACCCCGTTCTCTCCCGCCGGGCTGGGGGCGTGTCAGTGGGCATTAATCTGAACACCAATAACGCTTGCAACTGGGCTTGCGTCTATTGCCAGGTCCCCGATTTGACCCGGGGCGGCCCGCCCCCGGTGGACCTGGAGCGGCTGGAGCAGGAGCTGGACGGCTTTTTCCAGGAGGCCGTACATGGGGATTATCTCCAGCAAGCCGCCCCTCCCGAATTCCGGAAGCTGGTGGATGTGGCCTTTTCCGGGAACGGAGAACCCACCAGCGCGGCAGAATTCACCCCGGCCCTGGCTCGGGTCTATGGGGTGATGGAACGATTCGGGTTGCGTGAAAGCCTGCCCGTGCGCCTCATTACTAACGGTAGCCTAATCCACAAGGCAGAGGTACAGGAGGGCTTGGCCTGGCTGGGCCGGCACCAGGGCGAAGTCTGGTTCAAAGTGGATCAAGCTACGGAAGAAGGGGCCGCCCGGGTCAACGCCACCCGCCAGAATCCCCGCCATACCCTGGACAACCTGCGCTGCTGCGCCGCCCTGGCCCCCACCTGGGTACAAACCTGCGCCTTCGCCTGGGATGGCCAGCCCACTTTGTCAGGAACGGAATTGGAGGCCTATCTAGCCCTGCTGGTGCAGGTAAAGGATCTTATCCGGGGAGTGTTGCTTTACGGTATCGCCCGCCCCCCCCAACAGACAGCCCAACTTTCCCACCTAGAGCGTCTGGCCCCGGAACAAATGGAGAGCATTGCCCAGGCCATAAAAAAACTCGGAATTCCGGTGCGCATGACCCCGTAATTCCGAGCTTCTTGTGGCTCCCGGGGCCCGGCATAGGAGCCGGGCCGGGAAAACTTCTGGGCGGTTTAGGCCGCTTTCTTTTGCTTGCCGCGGGCCGCCTTCTTCAAAGCCTTGAAGGTTTCCGGTTCGGAAGTCTTCAGGTAGTCGATGACTTCCATGTCTTCCCGCTTAATGTGCTGGATATCCACCTGTTCCACGTGAACCAAGCGGAGCAGTTCCCGCACGGGCTTGGGCATATTGCGGCCGCTTTCATAGCGGGAACCGCCACTCTGGGTAACGCCGATCTTGGACCAGAACTGTTGTTGGTTCAGCCCCAGCTTGCGGCGGATTTCCCGGGGATCAATTTTTTCGACCAGTTTTACGTTGCTCATATTGGACCTCGTGAGTTGATCTATCAAAAGGCAAAGGACGGCAAGGAGCTCGACCAGTAAGACCAAGAAGGATCACCTGCGAGCGACAACTTCATTTCCTGTTGGGGTTCTGAAGCTATTACCTACTTGCTATGACCTAAGTCATAACGCGAGTATAGACCATAAACATAAAATTGCAAGTGGCATGGTTGGCCGTTGCAAATTTTTACGTTTTCGCAAAGTCTCCAGCCCGCACCCCAGATCAGTTAAAATTGCCGTTTGTTTTCAAACGAGCAATTGGAAAAGGAATGGCGCTGATAGTTCAGAAATACGGCGGCACGTCGGTCGGCAGCACCGACCGCATCAAGAACGTGGCCAAACGGGTAGCCAAATGGAAAGCCCAGGGTCACGACCTGATCGTCGTCCCCTCCGCCATGTCGGGGGAAACCAATCGTCTTATCGCCCTGGCCAAGGATATTTCCGCCACGCCCAGCCCCCGGGAGCTGGACGTGATCGCCTCCACCGGCGAACAGGTGACCATCGGCCTGCTGGCCATGGCGCTCCAGGAAGAAGGTTTACAGGCCAAGAGCTACACCGGCGCCCAGGTCAAGGTTTTGACCGACAGTTCCCACACCAAGGCCCGCATTCTGCAAATCGACGACGAGCGTATCCGGGCGGATTTGGCCCAGGGTTACGTGGTCGTGGTAGCCGGTTTTCAAGGGGTGGATGGGGACGGCAATATCACCACCTTGGGCCGGGGAGGCTCCGATACCTCCGCCGTAGCCCTGGCCGCCGCCCTGAAGGCCGATGAATGCCAGATTTACACGGACGTGGACGGGGTTTACACCACCGACCCCCGGGTCGTGCCCGAAGCCCGCAAGCTAGACACCATCACCTTTGAAGAAATGCTGGAAATGGCCAGCCTGGGCTCCAAGGTGCTGCAAATCCGCTCGGTGGAATTCGCCGGCAAGTACAAAGTGAAATTACGGGTGTTATCCAGCTTTCAGGACGAAGGAGAAGGTACCTTGATTACCGTTGAGGAAGACAAGAACATGGAACAGGCCATCATTTCCGGCATCGCATTCAGCCGGGACGAGGCCAAACTGACGGTGCTGGGCGTTCCCGATCGTCCCGGCATCGCCTACCAGATTCTCGGCCCCATCGCCGACGCCAACATCGACGTAGACATGATCATCCAGAACGTGGGCCGGGACGGCACCACGGACTTCTCCTTTACCGTCAACCGGAACGAACACAATCGGGCTCTGGCGGTACTGAATTCCGTCCAGGAACACATCGGCGCCCGGGAAATCCTGGGAGATGCAAAGATTTGCAAGGTCTCCGCCGTGGGCGTGGGCATGCGTTCCCACCCCGGCATCGCCAGCCAGATGTTCCGCACCCTGGCGGAGGAAGGCATCAACATCCAGATGATCTCCACCTCTGAAATCAAGATTTCCGTGGTAATCGACGAGAAGTATCTGGAGCTGGCAGTACGGGTGCTGCATCGCACCTTCGGGCTGGACCAAGCCGCTTAAGGCAAGGCCGCAAAAGTGATTTGACCCGAGGACGGCTTCCGGTTATGATGCCGCCCTCTAACGGAGACGTGGCCGAGAGGTCGAAGGCACTCCCCTGCTAAGGGAGCATGCGGGCATAAACCTGCATCGAGGGTTCGAATCCCTCCGTCTCCGCCAGAAACAATTGGCCAGTTTATTTAAGCGCTGAAGCAACAATAGCAATTAAATAAATCTGGACAAATTAGAAAAAGTCAGTATAATTTCGACTTCTTCGAAACGCGCTCGTAGCTCATCTGGATAGAGTACTTGGCTACGAACCAAGGGGTAGGGGGTTCGAATCCCTCCGAGCGCACCAGATTCAATAAAAAAGCCAGGCTCTGCCTGGCTTTTTTATTTTCTTTTATTCCCCCCCATTCCCCTCAGAAAAAAAATCCTCCTTAAGCAATTTTTAATCGGGAGAATGATTATGGAATACCCGCAACAAGGATATTCTATTTAAATATTACGTCAGCCATAATTCCCAGAGAAATCAGCGCACCGAATAGGAGCTGGAATTGGGCCGTTGCTGCCAACAGGGAATTGAATTCAGCGCCACCCCGAGCCAGGAAAAAACGCCGGACCAGAACCACTCCCCAGAGGCTGCAGGCCAACGCACCCCAGGCAGCCCACGCTACCCCAACACAAAACGCCCACAGGGCCGCCGAGAGACAGGGTAGCAACAGCAAGACCCCGTATTCCCGACAACAAAAAAGCCGCCCCCCTAGGACCGCCAGGGTTTTCCTCCCGGCCTTTTGATCTTCTTCCCGATCCCGGGTGTTATTGACCACAATGACAGCTGCGGCCAAGGCGCCCTGCAAAGTCCCCAGAACTAGGGCCGAGGGGGATAGGGTCAGGGTTTGCAGATAATAGGTGCCAGCCACGGCCCCCAACCCGAAAAAAAGACAGACAAACAGTTCCCCCAGAGGTGAGCGGGAAATGGGATAGGGACCGTGGGTATAGGCCCAGCCCGCCACCAGGGAAGCCAACCCCAGCCCGACGATAGGCCAGCCACCCTGCCGCACCAAGGCAATGCCTAACACAAAAGCCGCCAGCATCAGGGCGTAGGCCCAGGCCTTGACCTGGGCCGGAGAAGCCCACCCCAACGCCACCACCCGGGGGGGACCCAGCCGGTCCGGAGTATCCGTTCCCGATTCCCCGTCTCCCGCGTCATTGAGGAGATTGGTGGCCGCTTGAATAAACAGGGCCGCCACCAAAGAAAGCCCCAAAACCCACCCAACAAAAGCCCGTTGATTCCAAAACGCCAAGGCACTCCCTAAAAAAACCGGAGCCAGAGAAATGCTCAGGGTTTTGGGGCGAATGCCCATCCAGAAAATAGCCAATCGGGAAGAAGGCTTGATCAATAAGGGGGAAAGTAATTCCCCGACGGTATTTTCTGGATTTCGCAAAAGAAGGTCCTAATAGAATTAATTACCCAGCTTAACCAATTGGCCGTTTTTAATCTGCACCTTATCCCCGGAAGAAAAATCCGGTTTATTGTCATAGGCAAAGGTTTTGGCCGTGCCATTGCGCAATTTTATATGCACTTCGTAATTGGCTTTGCTGCGCACTTTCTTTTCGATTTGATGGCCCGCATAGGCACCACCGGCCGCCCCGGCAATGGTGGCGATCGTGTTACCCGTGCCATTTCCGATCTGATTGCCTACCAGGCCACCCACCACCCCACCGGCAATGGCACCCAACCCGGTGCCCTCCCCCTGGGTCGTATGGGATTCCACCTCGGTGACCACGCCGCAGGTGGATTTGGTACAACCCGCCTCGGCCAAGCCCGCGGCCCCCATCAGGGCGCAGCCCAGGGCAACGCAGATAAAACGATTGATGGCTTGCATCTTCCACCTCCAACTCGTTTGAGGAACACGGGAAGACTATACCGCTGGCAAGCCTAGGCACAAAGGGAGCCAGAAAAGAATCGCCACCCGGAACCCATTCGGAGTCAGAGAGGCCGTCAAAAAGGCCAAAATCCGGGCGCAAAAAAAGCCGCTGTAAGCGGCTTTTGCTTTCGGAGACCCAAGCGAAATGCTTGGTAGGCGCGATTGGATTCGAACCAACGACCCCCACCATGTCAAGGTGATGCTCTAACCAACTGAGCTACGCGCCTCCCGAAGAAGCGCGAATTATATAGGGTTTCTTCAGAAAAGCAAGGGCTGCTCCGGAAAAATTGGGTCAAATTGCCCGGCCCGCCCCCTACCCCATCCCCAGCCAGCAAGCGCATAATTCCCACCATGATGGAACGTCCTCAAAGCTTCGGCGAAGAAATCGCCAACAGTATCAGCCACGGTGTGGGCTTTCTCGCCGCCGTGGCCGCTATGCCCGTATTGATTGTCTGGGCCGTACAAAACGGCCACGCCGCCAATGTGGTGGGCGCTAGCATTTTCTCCGCCACCATGATTCTGCTGTACCTGATTTCCACCCTCTACCACGCCATTCCCATGGGGCAGGTCAAGCAGTTTTTCGTCAAACTGGATCACAGCGCCATTTACCTGTTCATCGCCGGTAGCTACACCCCCTTTTCCCTGGGAGTACTTCGCGGCGCCTGGGGATGGACCTTGTTCGGCTTGGTCTGGGGCTTGGCGGCCCTGGGCCTGGTGCTGAAATTCACCAACCGGCTCACCCGCCCCTGGATTTCCACCAGCCTTTATCTGCTCATGGGCTGGCTGGTGCTCATCGCCGCCGTGCCCATGGTGCAGCGCATGTCCTGGGTGGGTTTGGGCTGGCTGGCGGGCGGCGGCATCGCTTATACCGCAGGCGTGTACTTTTTTATCACGGACAGCCGCCGCTTCCGCCATTTTGTCTGGCACCTGTTCGTGCTGGCGGGCAGCATCTGCCACTTTTTCGCCGTCCTCTGGTACGCGGCATAAAAAAGCCATCCCGAGGGATGGCTGGTAATGCGGCCCATCAAAGGGCTGGAGCATCGGGCCAGGCGGCCAGGAATTCCTCCCAATGGGGCTTGTGGAGCTTGTCCAGTTCGCTCCGAATAAAGGCCATTTCAGTCCCATGCTCCTCCTGGGAACACTCCCCCCGCATCAAGCGAAAGCGGGATAGGACCAGATAGGTATTCACCACATCGGTTTCGCAGTAGTCCCGAATTTCCGCTTGGCGACCGGCCTGCCAAGCCTCCCACACCTTGCCCCCATCCATGCCCAGCTTGCCCGGGTAGCCCATGAGCTTGGCCAGGTCATCCAAGGGGGCATTGGCCCGGGGCTGGTAAAGGGCCAGCAAATCCATCAAATCCAGGTGCCGGGTGTGGTAACGGCTGATGTAGTTGTTCCACTTAAAATCCCGGGAATCGGCGTAATCCCCATCCCCCAGATCCCAGTAACGGGGGGCCATGACCCCATGAATCATGCCCCGGTAGTGCAACACGGGGAGGTCGAACCCCCCTCCGTTCCAGGAAACAATCTGGGGCGTGAATTTCTCGATGCCATCGAAAAAGCGCTGGATGATTTCCTTTTCCGACTGTTCCGGCTCCGCCAGGGACCAGACCCGAAAGCCCTCTTTGGTCCGGAGGGCGCAGGAAATCACCGCCACCCGTTGTAGATGGAGGGGAAGGAAATCCGTGCCGTTCTGGGCACGCCGCTGCTGGAAGGCCAGTTCCGCCACCTCCCCATCGGAGAGCTCCGGGCCCACCCCGTAAAGGCGGCGCAGCCCGGGGACATCCGGAATGGTCTCGATGTCAAAAACCAGTACGGGAACCATCACGCCACGCTCAGGCGGGGAATACGCCGGTGGACAGGTAGCGGTCGCCCCGGTCACAGACGATGGAAACGATCACGGCGTTTTCCACTTCCTTGGCCGCCCGCAGGGCCACGGCCAAGGCGCCGCCAGAGGAAATGCCGGCAAAGATGCCCTCTTCCCGGGCCAGGCGGCGGGTCATTTCCTCCGCATCGGCCTGGGAGACGTATTCCAGCCGATCCACCCGGGATTTTTCAAAAATCTTGGGCAAATAGGCTTCCGGCCATTTGCGGATACCGGGAATCTGGCTCCCTTCGTCCGGCTGACAGCCAATGACCTGGACAGCCGGATTCTGTTCCTTCAGGTAACGGGAAATCCCCATCAGGGTTCCGGTGGTCCCCATGCTGGAAACAAAATGGGTCACCTTACCCTGGGTGTCCCGCCAGATTTCCGGGCCGGTGCTTTCGTAGTGAGCCAAAGGATTATCCGGGTTGGCAAACTGGTCCAGGATAATACCCTGGCCTTCGTCCCGCATTTTGGTGGCCGTATCCCGGGCCAGCTCCATGCCCCCTTCCCTGGGGGTCAGGATCAGTTCCGCGCCGTAGGCCCGCATGGTCTGACGCCGCTCCAGGCTCTGGTTTTCCGGCATGACCAGAATCATCCGGTAGCCCCGCATGGCCGCCGCCATGGCCAGGGCAATGCCCGTATTGCCGCTGGTAGCCTCGATCAGGGTATCCCCAGGCTTGATGTCGCCCCGGGCTTCCGCATGGGAAATCATGGACAGGGCGGGCCGGTCTTTCACCGAACCCGCCGGATTATTGCCTTCCAGCTTCACCAGAATCACATTGCCCCGGGCTTCATTTTCCGCACCGGGAATCCGCTGCAAACGCACCAGGGGAGTGTCGCAGACGAATTGTTCCAAGGTTTTAAACATGTTTCAGCGCCTATTCAAAAATTGCACATATTCGCCCACGCCCTGGGCGACGGTATGGAAGGGGGCGTCGTAGCCGGCGGCCCGCAGTTTTGTCAGATCGGCCTGGGTGAAGCTCTGGTATTTGCCCTTCAAGGCTTCCGGGAAGGGGATGTATTCCACCAGCCCCTGTTCCCGCAATTGCTCCAAGCCCAGGGCGGGTTTGCCTTCCAGGGCGCGACAGCTATTCACCGTGGCTTCCGCCACATCGTTAAAACTCTGGGCCCGGCCCGTACCCAGGTTGAAGATGCCGGACTTTTCCGGGTGGTCCAGGAAAAAGAGATTCACCTTGGCCACATCTCCCACATAGACAAAGTCCCGCTGCTGTTCCCCGTTGCCGTAGCCGTCACAGCCTTCAAACAGCTTCACCTTGCCTTCAGCCTGATACTGGTTGAAGTGGTGGAAGGCCACGGAGGCCATGCGTCCCTTATGGCTTTCCCGGGGGCCGTACACGTTGAAATAGCGGAAACCGGCGATCTGGGAAGAGGCTTCGGGCAGACGCTTGCGTACGATCTGGTCGAAGAGGAACTTGGAGTAGCCGTACACATTCAAGGGCGCTTCGTATTGCCGCTCTTCCTTGAACACGTTGCTGCCCCCGTAGGTAGCGGCACTGGAGGCGTAGAGAAACTGGACCTCCTGATCCTGGCACCAGTCCAGAAGGGCCAGGGAGTAGCGGTAGTTGTTCTCCATCATGTAACGGCCGTCCGTTTCCATGGTGTCGGAGCAGGCCCCTTCGTGGAGAATGGCGTCCACGTCCCCATCGAACTGGCCGCTCATGAGCCGTTCCAGGAAATCGTTCTTGTCCAGGTAGTCCGCAATGTGGCAATCCACCAGATTCTTGAACTTATCCGCCTTGGTCAGATTGTCCACCGCAATAATGTCGGTGATGCCCCGCTCATTGAGGGCTTTGACCAGATTGGAGCCAATGAAGCCGGCGGCGCCGGTGACGATGGTATACACGATAACAGTCCTTTAAGATTGGGCCGCCGCCAGCGCGGCTTCCAGTTCATCCCGGCTCACCACGGCCGTTCCCAGCTTGCCGACCACGATACCGCCAGCCAAGTTGGCGACCCGTACCCCGGTTTCCCAGTCTGCTCCACCGGCCATGAGCACCCCCAGGGTGGCAATAACCGTATCCCCGGCGCCGGACACGTCGAAAACTTCCCGGGCTTGAGCACCCTGGGTAAAGCTGCCCTGCTCCCGATAGAGGGTCATGCCCTCCTCGCTGCGGGTCAGCAACAGGGCCTCCAGGCCCAAATCCTGGCGCAGACCCTGGGCCTTGGCGGTCAGCTGTGCCTCGTTCTGCCAGCGGCCCACAACTTCCCCCAGTTCAGCCCGGTTGGGAGTCAGTACGGAAGCCCCCGCATAGCGGCTGTAATCATCCCCCTTGGGGTCGATCAAGACCGGCTTACCGGCCGCCCGGGCTGCGTCGATCATGGCCCGGATATGGGTGAGCCCACCCTTGCCGTAGTCAGACAGAATCACCACGTCAGTCTCAGGCAGGCGTTGTTTGAAATCGGCCAGATTGGCTTCCAGCACCTCGTGGGAGGGCTGGGTTTCAAAATCGATGCGCAGCAACTGTTGTTGCCGCCCGATGACCCGGAGCTTTACCGTGGTGCTGATGGTAGGGTCCGCCTGAAGGGATACCTGAATCCCCTGACCGGCCACCAAACGTCGGAGGGCCTCCCCCGGCTCATCATCCCCAACAACGGACAACAGGCAGACCTGGGCCCCCAGGGCGGCGCAATTACGGGCCACATTGGCCGCCCCCCCCGGGCGCTCCTCGTTGCGCTCCACCTTCACCACCGGCACCGGGGCTTCCGGAGAAATCCGGGAAACATCGCCAAACCAGTAACGATCCAGCATTACATCACCCACAATCAGAATGCGGGCGGCAGACAAATCAGGCAAAAGACTCATAGCGGTAACTGATATAGGTTTTGACTGGAAACAGCAACAACCTCAAAGAGGAAGGCCGCTCCCCAGGAGCGGCCTCAGCAAAGAAGATGGGCCGGAAAGTCTACTTCCGCCCAATGGGCAGATAGGTAAAGCCCATTTCGGCCATGGCCTTGGGATCGTAAAGATTACGGCCATCGAAAATCAGAGGCTGTTTCAACTTGGCCTTCACCGTATCGAAATCCGGGCTGCGGAACACTTTCCATTCGGTCACGATAACCAGGGCATCCGCCCCATCCAGGGAAGACAAAGGATCGTCACTGTAAGTCAGGCGGGGCTCGTTACCAAAAATGCGCCGGGCTTCTTCCATGGCCACCGGATCATAGGCGGTCACGGTGGCTCCGGCGGCAAACAAATCCGCCAGCAGGTAGCGGCTGGGCGCCTCCCGCATATCGTCCGTATTGGGCTTGAAAGCCAGGCCCCAGAGGGCGATACGGCGACCGGAAAGGTCGTCGCCAAAACGGGCTTTGATCTTGGCACCGAGAATGTGCTTCTGAGCCTCATTAGCCTCTTCCACCGCATTCAAGACCTTGAGTTCGATCCCCCCATCCTGGCGGGCGGTGCGCTGCAACGCCTGGACGTCCTTGGGGAAGCAGGAGCCACCGTAGCCGCAGCCCGGGTAGAGGAAGTGATAGCCAATGCGGGGGTCAGAACCAATACCGTGGCGCACCGCTTCGATGTCGGCCCCCAGCTTTTCCGCCAGATTAGCCAATTCGTTCATGAAGCTGATGCGGGTAGCCAGCATGGCATTGGCGGCGTACTTGGTGAGTTCCGCGCTCTTCACATCCATGATGATGAGCCGTTCGTGGTTGCGCTGGAAAGGCCCATACAGGCTGCGCATGACCCCTACGGCCCGCTCGTCATCCGCCCCCACCACGATCCGGTCCGGCTTCATGAAATCATCTACCGCCGCCCCTTCCTTAAGGAATTCCGGGTTAGATACCACGCTATAGGGGGTAGTCAGGCCCCGGGCCTGGAGTTCTTCCCCAATGGCGGCCCGTACCTTGTCGGCGGTGCCCACGGGGACGGTGGATTTGTCCACGATGACCTTGTAATCGGTCATGTGCTTGCCGATATTGCGAGCGGCAGCCAGCACGTACTGCAAATCAGCGGAACCGTCTTCATCGGGAGGGGTGCCCACGGCAATAAACTGCACGGTGCCATGGGCCACGGCCTGAGCTACGTCCGTCGTGAAACGCAGGCGGCCTGCGGCCACATTACGCTTCACCATATCCAGCAGGCCGGGTTCAAAAATGGGGATGCCCCCTTCGTTCAGGATGCGGATTTTGTTGGGATCCACATCCAGGCAGAGTACTTCGTTGCCCACTTCCGCCAGACAGGTACCACTCACCAGGCCCACATAGCCCGTACCAACCACCGTAACTTTCAAAATACTCTCCCAACTTAATCAGATAATTTCATTCACGCTCCCCTGCCCTTTATTCAGGGAAGCAAATCGAATTCCTCACTGCGCCGGGGCGGATAGGTTTCCCAACCGCCGCAGGCCGGGCAGCGCCAATAGAACTGGCGCGCCTTGAAGCCGCAATTATCGCACCGATAACGGGCTAACCGGCGGGTATGGTTATGGACCAGATTACGGACCAGTTCCAGATCCGCCCGACGCTCGGGCGCCACCACCAGGACCTGGGCTTCCAGGAGCTTATCCAGGCCCAAAAGGGTGGGATTACGGCGTAGTTCGTCCCGCACCAGGCGATAGGCGGCCTCTGGCCCCTCCCCTTCCAGCACCAGACGAAACACCGTATCCAACAAATCCAGGGAGGGATAAGCCGCCAAGTAACCCCGCAACAGTTGCAAGCCTTCATCCCGGCGTCCCAGACGGAGATAGGCTTCCTGCAACTTTTGGGCAACCAGGGCTAGGTAGGCAGGATTTTGGTGTTCGATATGCTGCCAGGCCTCAATGGCCCCTTCGTCCTGACCTTCCTGGGCCAGCAAATCCCCCTGAATGACACTAGCTCGCACACAACTGCGGTGGAGCGCCAGGGCCTGATCCAGATAGCGACGGGCATTATCCGGCCGGGAATTAATCATTTCCGTGCCCGCCAACTCGCAGTAGTAGTGGGCAATTTCTTTCTGGGTGGCGTATTCGGGCATTTCCTCCCCGATGGCAATAGCCTTTTCCCAGTCCTTTTCCAGCTGATAAATTTCCAGGAGATTGCGCTTGGCTTCCTCATCCCGGGACGAGGTTCGCAGGCGCAGAAAAATTTCCTCAGCCCGATCCAGCAGGCCCGCCTTAAGGTAGTCCTGGCCCAGCTCCGCCATGGCTTGGAGCTTTAGATCGTTGGGCAATCCTTCCCGATCGATGAGGTTCTGGTGCATACGAATGGCCCGCTCCATTTCCCCCTTGCGGCGAAACAGGCTCCCCAGGGCGAAATGCAATTCCACCGTTTCCGGATCCACCTTCACCACATTCATGAAGGACTCAATGGCCTTGTCCGGCTGCTCGTTGAGCAAAAAATTCAGCCCCTGGAAGTAGGAGCGGGGCAAGGCCCGGGATTCCCGGACCAAATGTTGAATATCAATGCGGGCCGCTGCCCAGCCAAAAACAAAAAAGAGGGGAAAAAGCAGCAGCTGCCAGTAATGGAAGTCGATCATTGGGATACCGCCTCACCCGCCACCGGCACTTCCGCCACCGGCGGGTTAGCCCGGGCGGCGGCCAGTTCGGCCCGGCTCCGGGCCAAATCCCGGCGCAGGCGAAAAATCAGGCCACTCAGGGCCAGTCCGCCCAGCAAAGCGCCCAGAACAAAGAAAGCCAGGAGGGCCACCACCAGAGGCACCTGCCACTGATAATTGAGGAAAAAACCGATGCTGACCGGAGCCGTGTTCTTGGCGGCAAACAAAAACAAGAGGAGGAACAGGACGATGCGCCAAAGCCAATGCAGAACCCGCATACACTTACCCGATCAGAAAAAGAAAAAGGGCGGCAACCTAAGTTGCCGCCCGCAATCTACCACAGGACCGGTCTAACGGGCAGCGCCCGGGAGCGGATAACCCGGCTAGGCCAGGGCATCCACCCGTTCGCGCAGCTCTTTTCCGGCCTTAAAGTGAGGCACATGCTTCTCCGGAACGCTGACCTTTTCCCCCGATTTGGGGTTACGCCCCAGCCGCGGCGGGCGGTAGTTTAGGGAAAAACTACCGAACCCTCGAATTTCGATGCGGTCCCCCGCCGCCAGGGCGGAGGACATGGCATCCAAAATTTCGTTGACCGCGAAATCGGCGTCTTTCGCCACCAGTTGGGGAAACCGCACCGCCAACCGGGCGATCAGCTCGGATTTGGTCATACCAACAACCTTAGTTTTGCGGGTTGTTCAGCTTGGCTTTCAGCAACGCACCCAGGTTGGTGGTACCGGAACTGGCCGCAGTGTTTTCGGAGGCAAATTTCGCCAGCGCTTCGTGCTGTTCGGCTTGATCCTTGGCCTTGATGGACAGATTCACGCCACGGGACTTGCGATCCACGTTGGTGATCATGGCTTCCACCAAATCGCCCACCTTCAGGATAGCGGACAGATCGTCCACCCGATCCCGGGAGAATTCGGAAGCGCGCAGGTAGCCTTCCACATCCCCATCCAGTTGCACCACGGCACCACGGGCATCCACGGACTTCACGGCACCACGAACCACGGCGTTCTTTTCGTGGGTAGCGATGTAGTTGGTGTACGGGTCGCCTTCCAGTTGCTTGATACCCAGGGAGATGCGTTCCTTTTCCACGTCGATGGCCAGCACCACGGCTTGCACTTCGTCGCCCTTCTTGAAGTTGCGGATGGCTTCTTCGCCAGCCACGCTCCAGGACAGGTCGGAGAGGTGCACCAGACCGTCGATGTTGCCGGGCAGACCAATGAACACACCGAAGTCGGTGATGGACTTGATTTGGCCGGAGACCTTGTCGCCCTTCTTGTGGTTTTGGGCAAATTCTTCCCAAGGATTGGGCATGCATTGCTTCATACCCAGGGAAATACGACGGCGATCTTCGTCGATTTCCAGGATCATGACTTCTACTTCGTCGCCCAGCTGAACCACCTTGGTGGGATGGACGTTCTTGTTGGTCCAATCCATTTCGGAAACGTGCACCAGACCTTCAATGCCTTGTTCGATTTCCACGAAGGCACCGTAGTCGGTCAGGTTGGTTACCTTGCCGAACAGGCGGGTGCCGGAGGGGTAACGGCGGGAGATGCCGACCCACGGATCTTCGCCCAGTTGCTTCAGACCCAGGGAAACCCGGTTCTTTTCGGCGTCGAACTTCAGCACCTTGGCGGTCACTTCGTCGCCCACGGCCAGCACTTCGCTGGGGTGACGCACACGACGCCAGGCCAGATCGGTGATGTGCAGCAGGCCGTCGATACCGCCCAGATCCACGAAAGCACCGTAGTCGGTGATGTTCTTGACGATACCCTTGACCACGGCGCCTTCTTGCAGAGTCGCCAGCAGCTTTTCCCGTTCTTCACCCATGGTGGCTTCCAGAACGGCGCGGCGGGAGACCACCACGTTGTTGCGCTTGCGATCCAGCTTGATGACCTTGAATTCCATGGTCTTGCCTTCGTACGGCGTGGTGTCCTTGACAGGACGCACGTCCACGAGGGAACCGGGCAGGAAGGCACGCACCCCATTGGTCATGACGGTGAGACCGCCCTTGACCTTGCCGGTGATCACGCCGGTCACCAGGGAACCGTCGTTGAGGGCCTTTTCCAGGTCGTTCCAGGCGGCGATACGCTTGGCCTTGTCCCGAGACAGGCGGGTTTCACCGTAGCCGTCTTCCAGCTGTTCAATAGCCACTTGCACGAAGTCGCCGGGCTTGACTTCGAGTTCGCCTTGGTCGTTGAGGAATTCATCGACCGGCACATAGGATTCGGATTTCAGGCCGGCATTCACGACGACAAAATTTTGGTCGACGCGAACGACTTCGGCGGTGATCACTTCGCCTTGGCGCATTTCTTGGCGCAACAGGCTCTCTTCAAAGAGGGCGGCAAAGCTTTCTTGGGACAGGGGGGAAGCGGAAGAAGCAGTAGTCATGAAAAGGTACCTAACCGCATGGCTGCGGGTTGAGGTTAAACACCGCCACCGCTCCGGAACCCATCGCCCCCAGCACTACGGGGTAGACAGGTTCGGCGCACTCCTTCCGATTCGTCAGAGGGGGAAAGCCCGATCAGTCGTTTTACAAGGGAAAAAGCGAGGAACGGCGACACCTAAAGGGACGCCTGCCCGTACCACGTCAGCACCTGATCGACCGCCTGGTCGATGGAAAGGTCTGACGTATCCAGAAGCAGCGCATCCCCATTTTGCTTGAGAGGCGCCACACTCCGCTCACTATCCCGGCGGTCGCGTTCCCGCAACTCTTGCAAAATCGCGGCCATGTTAGCAGGGAACCCTTTTTCGATCAACTGCTTATAGCGTCTTTCCGCCCGCACTTCCGCACTAGCCGTCAGGAACACCTTAAGGGCTGCCCGAGGAAAGACTACCGTCCCCATATCCCGGCCGTCGGCCACCAGCCCGGGGCTTCGCAAAAAAGCCCGCTGCCGGAAGAGCAGGGCCTCCCGCACCTGGGGCAAAGCAGCCACTTTCGAGGCTCCCTGGGAAATAGCTTCGCTACGGATGGCATCCCCCACATCCTTACCGTTCAGAGTGATGGCCCCCTCCTGGAAAGTCACTTCCAGGGCGGCGGCAAGGGGGGCCACCGCTCCTTCATTTTCCCAAGCCACTCCCGCTTCCTGGGCGGCCAGGGCAGTCAGCCGGTAAAGGGCTCCCGAATCCAGATAGGCAAAGCCCAATCGGGCCGCCACCCGGGCCGCCACGGTTCCCTTACCGGAAGCAGAGGGGCCATCTATGGCAATCACCGGAGCCGGACGTACCAGGGCTTGCAGACGCTGAAAATAGTCCGGGAAGGTTTTGGCCACGCATTGGGGGTCCAGAATCCGCAAGGGCGTACCAAAAGCCGCCAGGGAAAAACACATGGCCATGCGATGGTCGTCGTAGGTATGGATAGCAGCGGGCTTCAGGCTGGCAGGGGGAATCAGGGTCAAGGCATCTTCCGCCTCGATCACCTCCGCCCCCAGCTTGCGGGCCTCCGCCGCCATGGCGGCAATCCGGTCCGTTTCCTTCACCCGCCAGCTGGCGATGTTGCGCAGACGGGTGGGCCCCTGGGCAAACAGGGCCAGGGGAACCAGGGTCATGGCCGCATCGGGAATCTGGTTGCAATCCAGATCCACCCCCCGCAGGCTGCCGTTTTCCGGCCCCCGGCACTCGATCCAATTGGGCCCCGCGCTGATGCGGGCGCCCATCTGGGCCAGGGCTTCCGTAAATTGCACATCCCCTTGGATGGAGGCGGAACCCACCCCTTCCACCCGAACCGGCCCCTGGCCCAGGGCTCCGGCTGCGAGGAAATAGGAGGCGGAGGAAGCATCCCCCTCCACGTAAAACACCCCGGGGGAACGATAGGCGCTGGCCGCTGGCACGGTGAAGGCCTGCCAGCCCTCCCGTTCCACGGTCACGCCAAACTTTTCCATAATGGCCAGGGTAATGGCGATATAGGGTTTGGAAATCAATTCCCCCACCACTTCCACCCGGGTAGCCACCCCGGTAAGGGGCAACGCCATGAGCAGGGCCGTCAGAAACTGGCTGGATACATTGCCCCGGACCCGCACCACCCCACCGCCATGGACCGCCGCTGGGTGAATCTCCAAGGGCGGAAAGCCCGGATTCCCCCGGTACTCAATACGCGCACCCAGCTGGGCCAGGGCATCCACTAGATCGCCAATGGGGCGTTCGTGCATACGGGCCACCCCGGTGAGCCGGTAATGACCGCCAGCCAATGCCAGGGCGGCAGTCAAAGGGCGAAAAGCGGTGCCCGCGTTCCCCAGAAAAAGATCCGCCTCCCGCACCGGGAATCCCTGCCGCCCTACCCCCTGGACCAGGTAGGCCCCATCCGCTTGCTGGCGGATGGTCACCCCCAGGGTCCCCAGCCCATCCAACATACGCTCAGTATCATCGGAGGCGAGCAGGTCCCGAACTTCGGTGGTGCCTTCCGCCAGGGCAGCCAGGAGCAGTACCCGGTTGGAAATACTCTTGGAACCAGGCAGACGCACCGTACCGGTGGCAGAAAGGAAGGGGGGGAGATCGAGAAATTCCATGGCAGGGAAAGTTCCGGAACAAACGGTCAAGAGAAAGAAAACAAAGGAGCGGGGCTTTTAAGGCCCCAGACAAGGGCAAGCGGCGCCCTATTCCCCGTCGCCAGCCCAGGCGCGACGAGCTTCCCGGGCGTGGGCAAAAATGGCTTCCAGCTGGGGGCCGTCCCCCTGGGCCAGGGCTTCCCGGATTTCATCCAGCTGCTGGCGGTAACGGTCCAGCTCTTCCAACAGGGCGGGCTGATTGGCGAGACAGATGTCCCGCCACATTTCCGGATGGCTGGCGGCAATACGGGTGAAGTCCCGGAAACCACTGGCAGCGAAGGTAAAAAACTGTTCCCGGTTGTCCCGCCGGGCCAGATCGTGGACCAGGGCGTAGGACAGGAGATGGGGCAGATGGCTGACAGCGGCGAACACCTGATCGTGTTCAGCGGGAGTCAGTTCATAGATGCGGGCGCCACACCATTCCCAGGCGGAGCGCACCTTGGCCACGTTCAAAATCGGGTTTTCCGGCAGGGGGGTGAGAATCACCTTCCGCTCCCGGTACAAATCCGCCCGGGCCGCCCCGGGGCCGCTGTTTTCCGCCCCCGCAATGGGATGGGCCGGAACAAACTGGCGGATACGCTCCCCAAAAGCCCGATAGGCAGCGGCCACCACATTGCCTTTGGTGGAGCCCCCGTCGGTCACCACCGTCTCCGGCCCCAGATAGGGCACGATGCGGGCCATGATGTCCCCCATCTGCCCCACCGGGGTGGCCAGGAGCACCAGGTCCGCATCCCCCAGTTCATGGGCCGGATTAATGCCCGCCCGATCGATCACCCCCAGGGCCAGGGCCTGCTTGAGGGAGCCGGGACTGCGGCCAAAGCCCACCACTTCCCCCACCTCCCCCGCCGCCTTCAGCGCCAGGGCAAAGGAGCCGCCGATGAGACCGACTCCGAAAATAACGACTTTATTGAACTCAGGCATGGCGGACGGGAATGGGGGCAAAAGGGCCTATTTCAGCGCCTGTTCCAGGGCTTCCAAGAAACGGGCATTTTCCGGCTCGGTGCCGATGGTCACCCGCAGCCAGTCGGGCATACCGTAACCCACCAGGGGACGGACGATCACCCCTTGCTGCAGCAGGCGCCGGTTCACCTCTGCCGCGTCCGGCAGGCGGAAGGTAAGGAAATTGCCGTGGGAAGGAATGTAATCCAGGCCCAGACGGGTCAGGGCGGCCTGAATTTTCACCATGCCTTCGTGATTCACCCGGTAGCTCTCGGCCACAAATGCCTGGTCGTCCAGGGCGGCGATAGCGCCCGCCAGGGCCAGATTGTTGCAGTTAAAGGGCTGGCGCACCCGGTTCATGAGGTCAGCCACGGCGCTGTTGGTCAGGCCATAGCCGATCCGCAGCCCGGCCAGACCGTAGATTTTGGAAAAGGTCCGGGTCACCAGCAGATTGGGGAATTCCCCCAACCAGGTTGAGGTATCCAGGCGCTCTTCCGGGGGAATGTATTCGTTGTAGGCCTCATCCAACACCACCATCACATGGGCAGGCACCTTGGCCAGAAAGGCCTTCAATTCCGGATAGGCCAGGAAGGTACCGGTGGGGTTGTTGGGGTTGGCAATCCAGATCACCCGGGTATCCGGGCGGATGGCGGCCAGCATGGCGTCCAGGTCATGGCCGAAATTCTTGGCGGGCACGGCAATGGCTTCCGCGCCCACGGATACGGTAGCCAGAGGATAGACGGCAAAAGCGTGTTGGGAATAGAGGGCGGAACGCCCTGCGCTCAGAAAAACCCGGGCCACCAGGTCCAGCACATCGTTGGAGCCATTGCCCAATACCACCTGGTCCATGGCCTTGCCCGTATGTCGGGCCACCGCTTGTTTCAGGTCAAAATCATCCGGATAGCGCTCCAGGGAAGCAATGGCCTGTTCCACCGCCTGCCGGGCCTTGGGGCTCATGCCTAAAGGATTTTCGTTGGAAGCCAGTTTGACGATCTTTTCCACCGGAATGCCCGTTTCCCGAGCCAGTTCCGTAATAGGTTTGCCCGGTTGATAGGGGGCAATGGCCCGCACATAGGGCAGGGCTTGTTCAACCACGTTCATGACCATCCTTTCAAAAGCGAGATCAATAGACCGCTACGGGATAGGATCCCAGGACCTTCAAAAATGCCGCCCGCTGGGCCAGTTCCTGCAAGGCCTGCTGGACGGGGGCATCGTTGCGATGCCCTTCCACATCCACAAAAAACACGTATTCCCACAGGGTATGGCGGGCCGGCCGGGATTCCAGCCGGATCAGGGAGACCCCGGCGGAAACAAAGGGCAGTAGCAACTCATGGAGGGAACCGGTCCGGTTGGGGGCGGACATGACCAAGGAGGTCTTATCCCGCCCGCTCACCCCCCCATCGTGGCGGCTCAGCACCAGAAAGCGGGTGGTGTTGTTGGGCTCGTCCTCGATGGTGGTGGCCAGCCGGGGTAGCTGATAGCGATCCGCCGCCCCGTCCCCCGCAATGGCTGCCGCCCCCGGCTTTTCCGCCGCCATCTGGGCGGCCAGGGAATTACTGGCCACGGAAATGCGCTGGGCGTGGGGCAGATGTCCATCCAGCCACTCATGGCACTGGGCCAGGGACTGGGCGTGGGAATAGACCACCTGTATCTGGTCCAAAGCCGCACAGTGGGACAGCAAATTTTGGTGCACCCGCAGCACCACTTCGCCGCAAATGCTCAGGGGAGTGGCCAGCAGCCGGTCCATAACCAGGCCCACTGCGCCCCCCGTGGAATTTTCCACGGGCACCACGCCGTAATCCGCGTGATCCGCTTCCACCTCCCGGAACACCTCGTCAAAGGTGCCCATGGGCAAAAGCTTGGCCGCATGGCCGAACTGCTTTACCGCGGCGCTTTCGGAAAAACTGCCCAGGGGCCCCAGACAGGCCACACTCAGGGGGCGTTCCAGGGATAGGCAGGCAGACATCACTTCCCGAAAAAAGAAGGTGACGCTTTCGTCCGCCAGGGGGCCCTGGTTCAACTCCTGAATACGGCGCAATACCTGGGCTTCCCGCTCGGGGCGGTAAATCTGGCCATCCGCCCCGTGGGCGGCTTTGATACGGCCCACCTGCTGGGCGCATTGGGCCCGCCGGTTGAGAATGGCCAGGAGTTCTCCATCCAGGCGATCAATTTCCTGGCGCACAGGCGCCAGGTCCTGATGCAGGGCGGCTTGGGGGTCTTGCTGATCGCTCATGGCCTAACCGTTCCGTTTGGCGAAATCTTCCATGAAGGACACCAGGGCCTGAACCCCGGCCAACGGCAAGGCGTTGTAGATGGAAGCCCGCATGCCCCCCACCGATTTGTGTCCCTTGAGGGCCAACAGACCGGCTTCCTTGGACTGGGCCAGGAAGGCGCTGTCCAGGGCCGGATCGGCCAGGGTAAAGGGCACGTTCATCAGGGAGCGGCAGTCCGCCGCCACCGGATTGCGGTAGAAACCGCCGCTGTTGTCGATGGTCCGGTAAAGCAGTTCAGCCTTTTGCCGATTAACCTTTTCCAGCCCGGCCACACCACCCTGGGCCTTGATCCACTTGAATACCAGCCCGGCCACGTAGATGGAGAAGGTGGGCGGGGTGTTGAGCATGGAACCGTTATCCGCCTGCACCCGATAGTCCATCAGGGCAGGCACCTGGGGGCCGGCCCGACCAATCAGATCGTCCCGCACAATGACCAGGGTCAGGCCCGAAGGGCCGATGTTTTTCTGGGCACCGGCATAGATCAGGCCGTAATCCTCCACCGCCATGGGCCGGGAAAGGATATGGGAAGACATGTCCGCCACCACGGGTACAGAAGCCGGTACACGGGCCAGAAGACGGGGGCTATCAAAAACCTCCACCCCGTGGATGGTTTCATTGGTGCACACATGGACGTAGGCCGCCCGTTCATCCACCTGGATCGCCTCGGCGGCGGGCAGGCGGGTAAAGCCGCCAGAGACAGCCTCAGCCGCCTCCGTGCTGGCAGCGCAGGTGACGGCGCCAAAGCGCTGGGCTTCCTTGTAGGCCTTCTTGGACCAGGAGCCGGTGACCACGTAGGCGGCGGATTCCCCGGCCAGAAGATTGAGGGGAATCTGGGAAAACTGTTGGGTCGCCCCGCCCTGGAGAAACAGCACCTTGTAGCCTTGGGGGATGCCCATCAGCTCCCGCAGATCCTCTTCCGCCTGGGCAATGACCCCGGAAAATTCCTTGCCCCGGTGGCTCAGTTCCATGATGCTGCAACCAGCGCCGCGCCAGTCCAGCAGCTCATCCCGCACCTGTTCCAGCACCACTTCGGGCAAAGTCGCCGGTCCGGCGGCGAAATTCCACAAGCGCATTACTCTTCCTCGCTTTCCACAACCTTTTCCAAACCGGCCAGCTTCTCCCCTTGATCCAGGGAAATCAGGGTCACCCCCTGGGTTGCCCGGCCCATGCCCCGGATTTCCGAGACCCGGGTGCGGATCAGGACGCCCCCCGTGGTGATGAGCATGATTTCATCCTCATCCCCCACCAGCTTGGCCCCCACGATCTTGCCGTTCCGTTCGCTGCTGGCAATGGCGATGACCCCTTGGGTGCCCCGGCCGGAATGGCGGAACTCGGACAGCACGGTACGTTTGCCAAAACCGTTCTCCGTCGCCACCAGCACGGTCTGGCTTTCGCTTTCCGCCACCAGCAGGGAAATCACCTGCTGACCGGCCTGCATCTTCATGCCCCGCACACCCCGGGCGGGTCGGCCCATGGGACGCACATCTTCTTCGTCGAACCACACCGCCTTGCCGCCATCGGAAACCAGCATGATGTCGCTGTTGCCACTGGTGATTTCCGCGCCGATCAGGTGATCCCCGTCATCCAGGCCCACGGCGATAATGCCCGCCTTGCGGGGATTGGAGAATTCGGACAGGGGCGTCTTCTTCACCGTGCCCTGGGCGGTACACAGGAAGACATAGCGGTCTTCGGAAAATTCCTTGACCGGCAGAATGGCGTTGATCTTTTCCCCTTCTTCCAGGGGGAACATATTGACGATGGGCTTGCCCCGGCTGGTCCGGCTGCCCTGGGGCACTTCATAAACCTTGAGCCAATAGACCCGGCCCCGGTTGGAGAAGCAAAGAATGAAATCGTGAGTGTTGGCAATGAACAGGTGATCGACGAAATCGTCTTCCTTCACCGCCGCCGCCTGTTTGCCCCGTCCGCCCCGGCGCTGGGAGCGGTAGTCGGCCAGGGGCTGGGATTTGACGTAGCCGGAGTGGGACAGGGTGACCACCATGTCCTGGGGCGTAATCAAATCCTCAATGCCCAGATCCTGGGTATGGGTGACGATTTCTGAGCGGCGCCCGTCCCCGAACTGGGTGCGGATTTCCTTCAGGTCGTCGCCAATAATTTCCGTAATCCGTTCCGGCCGGGCCAGGATATCCATGAGGTCCGCAATCTTTTCCAGCAATTCCCGGAAGTCGGTGACGATTTTGTCCCGTTCCAGGCCGGTCAGGCGTTGCAGACGCAGTTCCAGAATGGCCTGGGCCTGGGCGTCGGAGAGCAGATAGCCCTGCTTGGAAAGACCGTATTCGATACTCAGCCCTTCCGGCCGGGTCGCGTCCAGGGCGGCCCGGGCCAACATTTCCGTCACCGTGGGGGAAACCCACAAACGGGCCATCAATTCCCGCTTAGCGTCCGCCGGAGTCGGCGCCGCCTTGATCAGGGCGATGATGGCATCCACATTGTCCAGGGCCACGGCCAGACCTTCTTGGATGTGGGCTTTTTCCCGGGCTTTGCGCAGTTCGAAAATGGTGCGGCGGGTAATCACTTCCCGGCGGTGGGCCAGGAAGCAGTCCAGCATCTGCTTGATATTCAGCAGGCGGGGCTGACCATCCACCAGGGCCACCGTATTCATACCGAAGGTGTCTTGCAGCTGGGTCAGCTTGAAGAGGTTGTTGAGCACCACCTCCGGCATTTCCCCCCGCTTCAGTTCAATGACCATGCGCATGCCGGACTTATCCGACTCGTCCCGCAGATCGGAGATGCCTTCGATCCGCTTGTCATTGACCAGTTCGCCAATCTTTTCCAGGAGGCTGCGCTTATTCACCTGATAGGGCAGCTCATCCACGATGATGGCCTGACGGTTGCCCTTTTCCAGGTCTTCAAAGTGGGTTTTGGCCCGCATCACCACCCGGCCCCGGCCGGTGCGATAGCCTTCCCGCACCCCGTTCACCCCATAGATGATGCCCCCGGTGGGGAAATCGGGAGCCGGGATGTACTGGATCAGGTCTTCCACCGTAATTTCCGGATTTTCCAGCAGGGCCAGACAGCCGGACACCACTTCGGAAAGATTGTGGGGGGCAATATTGGTGGCCATCCCCACGGCAATACCGGAGGAGCCGTTGATCAGCAGGTTGGGAATACGGGCCGGGAGAATCAGGGGTTCTTCTTCGGAGCCGTCGTAGTTGGGCCCGAAATCCACGGTTTCTTTGTCAATATCCGCCAGCAGTTCGTGGCCGATCCGGGCCATGCGCACTTCCGTGTACCGCATGGCCGCCGCATTGTCCCCGTCCACCGAGCCGAAGTTCCCTTGCCCATCCACCAGCATGTAGCGCAGGGAAAAGTCCTGGGCCATCCGCACAATGGTGTCATACACCGCCGTGTCGCCGTGGGGGTGGTACTTACCGATAACGTCCCCGACGATACGGGCCGACTTTTTATAAGCCTTGTTCCAGTCGTTCCCCAGCTCATGCATGGCGAACAGCACCCGCCGATGCACGGGTTTGAGGCCGTCCCGCACGTCGGGCAGAGCCCGACCGACGATTACGCTCATGGCGTAATCCAGGTAGGAACGGCGCATTTCCTCTTCAAGACTGACGGGGAGTGTTTCCTTGGCGAATTGATCCATAGCTCACAATGGCCACGCGGGCGAGAAAGGAATTGTTTCGGGTGAAACAAAAACGTTGATTCTAACACGCCCCCCCTGCCCCGTCCGACCCGCCCCTTGGGGAGAAGAATGCTGCCCTTGGGGAGCCCACGCCTTGCCCGGGGCCGCCCCCTTTGTTTAAATCACGGAATTCTGACCATTCCGCCCCTCCCGCCCCTTTCCCGGCGGCAAGCCATGCAAACCATCGACCTCCTCATTGAAGCCCGCTGGATCATTCCCGTGGAACCGGCCCATACCCTGTGGGAAAACCATGCCATTGCGGTGAACCAGGGACGTATTCTGGACATCCTCCCCATCGACCAGGCCCGGGCCTTGTACTTCCCCCGGGAGATTAAAGTCCTGCCGGGCCATCTTCTGATTCCGGGCCTCGTTAATCTCCACACCCACGCCGCCATGAGCCTGTTGCGAGGCCTGGCGGACGACCTGCCCCTCATGGAGTGGCTGCAAAACCATATCTGGCCAGCGGAAGGCCGCCATGTTTCCAAGAACTTCGTGCATGACGGCACCCTGCTGGCGGCAGCGGAAATGCTGCGGGGCGGTATCACCTGCTTCAATGACATGTACTTTTTCCCAGAGGCCGCTGCCGAAGCAGCTGAAACCCTGGGCATCCGGGCCGCCCTGGGCCTCACCGTCCTGGAGGCCCCCACTTCCTATGCGTCGGATGCGGAAGACTGCCTGAACAAGGGGCTGGAAGCCCGGGACCGGCTGAAAGCCCATCCCCTGCTTTCTTTTTGTCTGGCCCCCCATGCCCCCTACACGGTGTCCAATAAAACCTTCGAGCGGGTCCTCACCCTGTCCGAGCAGCTGGACCTACCCATCCACGTCCATCTCCATGAAACCCAGGGAGAAATTGACGGCAGCCTAAAACAATATGGTCTGCGGCCCTTACAACGACTCCAGGAATTAGGCCTGTTAAGCCCCAATCTCATCGCGGTCCATGGCGTCCACTTCAATGCTGGGGAAATTGCTCTGCTGGCTCAACAAGGCTGTTCAATTGCCCACTGCCCCTCTTCCAATCTCAAGCTAGCCAGCGGCATTCCCCCGCTCCAGGCCTGGCTGGATGCGGGTATTAACGTGGGCCTGGGAAGCGACGGCAGCGCCAGCAACAACCGCTTGGACTTGCTCACGGAAATGCGCTTGGCCAGCCTGCTAGCCAAAGGCGTCACCCAAAACGCGGAAGCGGCCCCAGCCCACCAGATGCTGCGCATGGCCACTTTAAACGGCGCCCAGGCCCTGGGATTACAAGACAAAATCGGCAGTCTGGAAAAAGGCAAAGAGGCGGATATTTGCGCCCTGGCCATCACCGCTCCCGAAACTCAGCCCTGTTACTCGCCCCAATCCCATTTGGTCTATGTTTTGGATCGTTCAGCAGTAACCCACGTCTGGACCCACGGACAGTTGCGCTTAAACAACGGGGAGTTGCAGGAAATAGGGAAAAATGATTTGATAAATCTCGCCAGATTATGGCAGAATAAAATTCGTGATTAGTCCCGCGCGGTTCGGCTGCATATAAAAACTCGCGAGTGGCTGATTCGGCAGCCTTTCCTGAACACGAGGTAAAAGAGAGATGACTAACAAATTCGCCAAGAAATCCTTGCTGGTTCTGCTTGCCGCCGGTCTAAGCCTGGGCGCCTCCATGGCCCAAGCTCAAGGCTCCGACAAGGGTGCCTACCTGACCGACTCCCGCAATGAAGTTGCCCGGAGTGGTACTGGCCTGTGCTGGCGCACTGGCTACTGGACTCCCGCCGCCGCTATCGCTGAATGCGACGGGGATCTGGCCAAAGCTCCGGCCAAGGCCGAAGCCGCTGCCCCTGCTGGCGTCGTTCCGACCGCCGGTAAGGTGACCCTGTCCGCCGACGCCCTGTTCGACTTCAACAAGGCCGTGCTGCGTCCCGAAGGCAAGGCGAAGCTGGACGAGCTGATCGCCCAACTGAAGGACCTGAAGTTGGAAGTGATCATTGCCGTGGGTCATACTGACCGTATCGGTAAGGATGCTTACAACCAAAAGCTGTCCGAACGTCGTGCCGCCGCCGTCAAGGAATACGTGGTGAGCAAGGGTGTGGAAGCCAATCGGGTTTACACCGAAGGCAAGGGCAAGAAGCAACCCGTCACCGGCGACAAGTGCAAGAAGATGGGCAAGGAAAGCGGCAAGAACAAGAAGCTGGTCGCTTGCCTGCAACCCGACCGTCGCGTGGAAATCGAAGTTATCGGCACCAAATAATCGGTTCCCGATTTCTTCCAAAAGCCCTGCTTCCGCAGGGCTTTTTTATTGCACCGGAGTTTCATATGACTAATGCGGATCCCCTGGAAGTACAAAAATTCAGTGACCTAGCCCATCGCTGGTGGGACCCCCAAAGCGAATTCAAACCCCTCCACGACATCAATCCCCTCCGCCTGGACTGGATTGACCGCTCCGTTTCCCTGGCCGGCAAGCGGGTATTGGATGTGGGCTGTGGTGGCGGCTTGCTTTCTGAAGGCATGGCGGCCCTGGGCGCCGATGTCACCGGTATCGACCTCTCCGAGAAAGCCCTGGGAGTCGCCAAACTCCACCTTCTGGAAAGCGGTCGCCAGGTGGATTACCAAAAGACGGCCGTGGAATCCTTAGCGGACGCCCAACCCAATTCCTTTGATGTGGTGACCTGCCTGGAAATGCTGGAGCACGTTCCCACTCCCGCCAGTGTGATAAAGGCCTGTTCCAGTTTGCTGAAGCCCGGCGGAGAAGCCTTTTTCTCCACCCTCAACCGCAATCTCAAGTCCTATCTGATGGCGGTAGTGGGGGCGGAATACCTGCTAAACATGCTCCCCAAGGGCACCCACGACTACGCAAAATTCATCAAGCCCTCGGAACTGAAGCGCTGGTGCGACAACGCCCGGCTCAATGTGGTGGAAATCGTGGGCATGAGCTACAACCCTTTCACCAAAAGCTACAGCCTGGGGAAAGATACCAGCGTGAATTACCTCATCCACGTCAAAAAAGAAGCCAGCTAAACCTCCGCCAGGAGCCAAGCTTGCTATAATGGCTTGGCTTAAAGAACTTTTTCGGGATGACCCAGTCGAATCACCTGAAAAGATTGATGTAGTTCTTTGGGGGCGACCTGGCTTCGACGTGGGTTGCAAAGCAGAGCAGGGCATACCGAGGCCCAGTTACCTCGTAAATCCATCTGGAAACTTACAAACGCCAACGACGAGCGTTTCGCTCTCGCCGCTTAAACCGGTGAGCTCTGCACCAGTTTGCTAACGGGCTGGGCTGGGTAACCAGCAGCAGAGTCAGATACACTAGCTAAGGCTTTACCCCTCCGTGAGGCAAAGCACTAAAACTTTAGCGGATCGCTGTACGGCAGCCTGCCCACTGGCGGTTGTGCAGCTAAATCAAATAATGAGGCTAAGTATGTAGAACTGCCTGTAGAGGACTTGCGGACGGGGGTTCGATCCCCCCCGCCTCCACCAAAACTTGCTGTAAAACTAAAAAACCGGTCACCTGGAATTCAGGTCGCCGGTTTTTTTATTGCCATACGCATATTTCCATCCAATTTCCCATCAGCAAAAACCAGATACCCGATATGCTTTCGCATTTGTACCTAGCTCACCTCACCAAAGCCTTTGAAAGCAACAACCAATAGAACAAACGCTAGCTCGTCATATTACAAGAAACAAGATTACCGGCTCAGTCACTCCGCGCTAAAGATCCTGAGCCTCAACCCTACGGCCCACGCAGCCGCTCCCCCCTCCCCATCCTTCTTCCGGGAAATTTCCAATAGGCAGAACAATGTAAAGTTGTGTAAAATACCTAGCATTATCAAAGTAGGGCTGACTGGAAATATCGTGTCAATTCCGACCATGGCTTTCCTATCAAGAAATTGTTAGCCCATAATAGATTAGGAGAGATTTTTGCTAGGGAAAAACACATTTTTTGAGGCCCTTCCTCAAAAGATAAGTTTAAGTGAAAAGCTAAATTATATTTCATTGCCTTTTCACGCACTGATCCAATGCAAATGGAACCACAGCGCCATACTGCTAAGAGCAAAGTATTTACTCATTCTTTTGCTTTCACTCAGAACTTACAAAAAATCCCTGGCAGCAGTAAGTTCCCTAAACCTGTCTGCAGACATTGATACCGACCCACAAGTTCCGCTCAACTACATTACAATCGGGTATCTATCAACAAACCTATCAATAAAAGACAGAGCAAGGATTCTGATAAACCACCATAAGTTCATATCCAGTACTTTACAAAAAAAAGCAATAGATACTATATACAGAAGTGATCTTGAAATATTTTCCTCAGACGTAGGAGGATTTAGCCTGAATGTTTCATTGGGCTCACCCACAGAAACAAATAAGGAAGGCGATCTAAGCCTGCATCTTTATTTCAAAAACAAGCCCATTTATCAATTATCTTTTTCTTTTTCGCCAGGTATTATTTTTGGCTTAAAAGAAAGTAATGTCTGCTTTTTAACTCGAATGCAGACAGCCAAGGGAAATCATGAGTTAGCAAGGGAAATTTCATCCAGCCTATGTGAGGTTTCCCCTCAATGGATTTTATTTTCAGGTTTATCCGGTATAGCAGAAGCTCTTAGCATCAGAGCAATTGTAGGAATATCCTCCATTCACCAATCAAGCTACAAAGCCAGTTACGCAGAGCAATTTAAAACCACTTACGATAATTTTTTCGAAGCACTTGGCGCGTTAAAAATCCCAGGGCATCTATATATAATTTCTTTACCCCTTCAGCTTAAGCCCATTGAGCTAATCACGAGGCGGCATAGAAGCAGAACATTAAAGAAACGAAAAATTAGGGATAGCATCAGAGAAGGTTGCTACCATGGGATAAAAGCCCACCTATCAAATTTTTCATATTAATTATTTTTTTTAAAACAGCAGCAAACGCAATTCATCTAATACCCTAAAAACGAACCATTATTTCTCAATAACTCTCACCGAGAAGATGAGAGTTATTGCGTCAGGATTAAGCGCATATTAACGGCTATAGCAAAAGTCTCGCCAATGCCAATTGAGATACAGAAATTCCATATCTAACGCTTTAATTTCTTTCACATCAGGCCCCATCGGGTCAAAGATGCCCCCCTTGAATTTACTCGTTTCTGCTTCTACCAAAGCTTCGAGTCAGCTCGGCTGCACCATACCCCCTGCATTCCAATCAAATATCCATGTAACATTTAGATACAAAACGAACTGGCGCTTGCTCCCTTTATTTCCTTAGGCCCTTGCCATGCCTCCCGCCCCCATTCATTCGGGTGACCTGAAAACCATCCTCCATTCCAAGCGGGCCAATCTGTATTACCTGGAGCACTGCCGGGTGTTAGTCAATGGGGGGCGGGTGGAGTACGTGACGGAGGCGGGGGCTGAATCCCAGTATTGGAACATCCCCATCGCCAACACCACCGCGCTGTTGTTGGGGACGGGCACCTCCATCACCCAGGCGGCCATGCGGGAACTGGCCCGGGCAGGGGTAATGGTGGGGTTTTGCGGCGGTGGAGGGACACCCCTATTCGCTGCCAACGAGGTGGAGCAGGCGGTGGCCTGGTTTTCGCCCCAGAGTGAATACCGGCCCACGGAATACCTTCAGGGATGGGTTCACTTCTGGTTCAACGACGCCCACCGGTTAGCAGCGGCCAAAGCGTTTCAACAGGCTAGGCTGGTCCGCATCGCCCAATCCTGGGGCCTTGGGAGTTTGGCGGAGGCAGGTTTTAGCCCCAATCCGGACGAACTGGGAGCCCTTCTCCGGGATGCCGGACAAGCCATGGCCCAGGCGCCGGATACCACTATCTTGCTCACCGAAGAAGCCAGACTTACCAAGGGACTCTTTCGCCTCGCCTGCCAAACCACCGCCTATGGGAATTTTGTCCGGGCCAAGGACGGCAGCGGCACGGATGCCGCCAATCGCTTTCTCGACCACGGCAATTATCTGGCCTATGGCCTGGGGGCTACCGCTGCCTGGGTCCTGGGCCTGCCCCACGGCCTAGCCGTATTGCACGGCAAAACCCGGCGGGGCGGTCTGGTTTTCGATATTGCGGATTTAATCAAGGATGCCCACATCCTGCCCCGGGCCTTTATTTCCACCATGGCAGGGGACGGGGAACAGGAATTCCGGGAAGCCTGCATCCAGGATCTGGCTCAGAGCGAAGCCCTGGATTTTCTTATCGACACGGTCAAAGCCGTAGCCCTGGCCCGGGAGGTTCCCGGCCCATGAATGTGCTGCTGGTCTCCCAATGCAGCAAGGGAGCGCTGGTGGAAACCCGCCGTATCCTGGATCAGTTCGCCGAGCGCCGGGGAGAACGTACCTGGCAGACCCCCATCACCCAGGCGGGCTTGGATACCCTGCGCCGCCTCCTGCGCCAAACGGCACGGAAAAATACCGCCGTAGCCTGCCACTGGATACGGGGCAAAAACCATAGCGAATTGCTCTGGATCGTGGGAGACGCCCGCCGTTTCAACGCTGCCGGCGCCGTCCCCACCAATACCACCCGGCGCAACATTCTAAAAACCGGGGATGAAAACGACTGGCACCGAGGGGAAGACATCCGGCTCCTGGCCCAGCTGGCCGCCCTCCTCCATGATCTGGGCAAGGCCAGCCGGGCGTTTCAGGCCCGCCTGAGAGGCCGGGATGTGGGGCCCAATCTTTACCGCCACGAGTGGGTGTCCCTGCGACTTTTCCAAGCCTTTGTGGGCCAAGATGGGGATGAAGCCTGGCTAACCCGGCTGGCCGCCCCGGCAACCTGGGATCAGGACACCTGGACGGCCCCGGGCCGCTACGGGCGGGATGGGCTGGACGCGCCAGCCCCCACCCCCTTTCCCCATCTGCCACCCCTGGCCGCCGCCTTGGCCTGGTTAATCCTCAGCCACCATCGCCTCCCCCTCATTCCGGTCAAGGACCCGGAGGGGCAACAGCGGTGGCTAGGTTGCCGGGCCCCCCATTTCAACCGCCTTTGGCTGGAAAAGCCCCTGGCCCTGGTTACCCATGCCTGGAATGAAGGGGAAAAAGCCGCCCCGGCCAAACAAATCACGCCCTTCTGGCAACCGGCGGCCCCCTTGCCCGTCCTATCCCCGGCCTGGCAAGCCCAGGCCGCCCGGATAGCCAAGGGACTGCTGGCCCGCCTGCCCCTCTGGCAAACGCCCTGGCTGGAAAATCCCTACGTGCTGCACCTGGCCCGCCTGAGCCTGATGCTGGCGGATCACCATTATTCCAGCTTGCCCTCGGAGCCCCGGCAATCTCCCCCAGCCCCCAAGGCCCTATACGCCAATACCTCCGGACCCGGCGAACTCAAGCAGGAACTGGCCGAACATCTCCTGGGCGTAGCCCGGGAGGCGGGTCTCATTGCCCACGCCCTCCCCGGAGTTGCCCGCCACCTGCCCCGCCTGGCCCGTCACCGGGGCCTGCGCAAGCCCAGCCCCAATCCCCGCTTCGCCTGGCAGAACAAGGCCGCCGAAGCAGCTCGGAGCCTGGGGGAAAAGGCCCTGGATCAGGGGGCCTTCATCATCAACATGGCCTCCACGGGTTGCGGCAAAACCCTGGCCAACGCCCGCATTCTCTACGCCTTGGCCGACCCGGGCCTGGGCCTGCGGGCCACCTTTGCCCTGGGGCTACGCACCCTCACCCTGCAAACCGGCCGGGCCTATGGGCAAGACCTCCATCTGGCGGAGGATGAACTAGCCGTACTGGTGGGCGGCTCCGCCAACCGGGCCCTGTTCAACTACTATCAGGCCCGCCAGGAAGCCCGGGGAGCAGCCTCCGCCCAAGCCCTGCTGGAGGAAGACAGCCACGTGCTCTACAGCGGAGATACGGGCAACCATCCCCTCCTCGCCCGAGCTCTCAAAGACCCGGCCATCCGCCAGCTAATCGCCGCCCCCCTGCTGGTCTGTACCGTGGATCATCTGATTCCCGCCAGCGACTCCCTTCGGGGCGGACGGCAGATCGCCCCCATGCTCCGGCTCATGAGCGGCGACCTGGTACTGGACGAACTGGATGATTACGACCTCCAGGATCTGCCCGCCCTCACCCGGCTGGTCCATCTGGCGGGCATGCTGGGAACCCGGGTATTGCTCTCCTCCGCCACCCTCCCCCCGGATCTGGTCCAAGGCATGTTCGCCGCCTACCGGGCCGGACGAGCCATCTACCGGGCCAACCGGGGCCACCCTGGCACGCCCCCGGACATTCCCTGCCTGTGGGTGGATGAATTCAGCTGCCAGCCCCCGGCCTGCCTTGGGGAAGAGGATTTTTCCCGGGCCCATGAAGCCTTTGTGGCCCACCGGGTCACCCAGCTCCAAAAAGCCCCCCCCTTGCGCCGGGCCGCCCTTCTGCCCCTGGACCTGCCCCTCGGCAAAGAGGAGGCCCTTTACCCGGCCTTCGCGGAAAAAGTGCGACTAGCCTGCCTGGATCTCCATCGCTCCCAGGGGGAAAAGGACGCCTTAAGCGGCAAGCGGGTCAGTTTCGGCCTGGTGCGGCTGGCCAACATCGGCCCCCTGTTCCAGGTGGCCCAGGCCCTCATTACCCAGGGCGCCCCCGCCGGGGTACGCATCCACCTTTGCGTCTATCACGCCCGCCTGCCCCTGATCCAACGCTCCGCCCTGGAAAACCTCTTGGACGGCGTCCTGGACCGGCGGGACCAAACCCCGGGTGGCGGCCTGGGGCACCCGGCCATTCGGGCGGCGCTGGACCTGCACCCGGAGCCGGACCAGCTGTTCATCGTTCTGGCCAGCCCGGTCTGTGAGGTGGGCCGGGATTGGGACGGAGACTGGGCCCTGGGAGAACCCTCTTCCCTACGCGCCCTGATCCAACTTGCCGGGCGGGTCCAACGGCACCGATGCAGGGAACCGGACCAGCCCAATGTGCTGATTTTCAACACCAATCTCCGCCACTTCCGCCGCCGGGGCCAGGATCAACCCGCCTTCCTCCGCCCTGGCTTTGAAAGCACGGCCCCGGACCAATCCCGGTTCCGGCTCACCAGCCACTGGCTCCACGACCTGTTACGTCCCGAGGAATATCAAGCCTTAAGCGCCATCCCCCGGATTCAGCCACCGCCCCAGCCCTGGCAACCCCAACAGTATTGGGTGG
The DNA here is from genome assembly GCF_018905915.1 of Azospira inquinata. Lineage (NCBI taxonomy): Bacteria > Pseudomonadati > Pseudomonadota > Betaproteobacteria > Rhodocyclales > Rhodocyclaceae > Azospira > Azospira inquinata. The sequence continues at coordinate 2,907,857 of NZ_CP064782.1, read as the reverse complement.
ATTTGGAACAAGCTCGCATCCGGGCCGCCATGGCCCCCCGGCCCCGGGAAAACGCGCCTGCCATCTCCCGCTACCTGCCCCCCGTTCCTCCCTTGGAGCGGGACGAAGCCGCCAGCGCCTGGGTCTATCCCCAGGCCGCCCTCACCGGGGTCCTCCCCCAACAGCAACCCTTCCGGGAAGAAACCGAGCCCCATACCACCCTGGTCTTTCTCCCTGACGGAGAAGATCGCCTGCAACTTCATCGTATGGAAAAGGACGGCCAGGCCCCAGGCCACCCCCTCTACGTCCCCGTGGACGCCAGCCTGCGCCATGACCTGAACCTGGTGCCCGGCCCGGGCATCACGCCCTGGGGCAGCTTTGACCTACTCACCCTACTCCGGGAACAGGCCGAATTCCTGGATTTATCCCTGGATACCTGCGCCCGGCGCTTTACCACGGTGGACGTGCCGGAAAGCCCCCAGGGCTGGCGTTATCACCCTTGGCTGGGTTTCACCCCCTGATCCCTGCCCAGGTCTCTGCCCTACAACCACAGGAGGATTTTGTGATGGAGGAAGTCTATGACGGAATTGTCTGAACGAAGCCGAGCCTTCCGCTCGGCCATCGCCGCCTTTATTGACGGACGACGGGAAGCCAAGCTGAAGGGCCAGGAGGACGATGGAGAGCGGGCAGCAAAATACGCTTACTCCACTTGGCTGGCCGACGCCGCCCGCCGGGTCGGTCAAATTCAGGCCGTCACCCACGTCCTCAAAGCTACCCACCCGGATGCCCGGGGCACCAATCTCCATGTGCCCCCCGCCACCCTCCCTTCCCGCCCGGAAATCGGCAGCCATGTGCTGGGCGAGGCTTACGCCGAAGATGTGGTGGGCAATGCGGCGGCCCTGGATGTGTTCAAATTTCTCAAGCTGGAAGTGGAGGGCCGACGGCTACTGGACTGGATGCAGGCCAAAGACCCGGACCTAGCCCAAGCCCTGGATGGGGACGGGGCCACTGCCCAGGCCTGGATGGAAGCTTTTTCCGGACTGGTTCGCCAGGAGGCCACCCCGGCCAGCCACCCCGCCGCCAAGCAGGTCTACTGGCTTATGGGGGACAACCCTTCGGACAACCGCCAGTTTCATCTGCTCCAGCCCCTGTTCTCCAGTAGCCTGGCCCAGGCGGTGCACGGAGAAATCCAGGATGCCCGCTTTGGTGAGGCCAACGGGGCGGCCCGCAAAGCCAAACGGGAAAAGCATCCCTGGGAGGGGGAATACCGGGACTATCCCCATCTGGCCGTGCGTAAGCTGGGGGGCACCAAGCCCCAAAATATCAGCCAGTTAAACAGCGAACGGGGTGGCAACAACTACCTTTTGGCCTCCCTGCCACCCCGCTGGCGGGAGGCTCAGGCGCCCCGGCTGCTGAATCTGGACTCCGCCCTGGAACGGATGGGGGCAGGCAAGGAGGTAGCTCGCCTCACCCGGGCCCTGGCGGACTTTCTCCTCACCGATCCGCCCCCCAACGACGCCACCCGGGAACGGCGTCGAAAAATGGAACAGGCCCTGGGGATGGAACTCCCCCTCTTCGCCGCCCGGGTCCAGGCCAGCCTGGAAGCAGGCTGGAGCCGCCACGCCGACTGCCGTCTGCCCCTTTGCGAACAGCTGTGGCTGGACCCGGAACGCCTGGACCTGCCGAACCGGCCGGATCACCTGGAAGAGGATCAAGCCTTCCGGGCCGCCTATCACTGGGGGGACTGGCCGGACCAGGTGGCCGGGCGCTTTGCCAACTGGCTCAACGACCGGCTGCGCAAAGCCGGGCTTACCACCGTCGGGGATGGGGAATACCGGCACTGGGCCCGGCAGGCCGTCATTGATGCGGCCTGGCCCGTACCCCAGCAACGCCGGGCAGGGGGAGCAGCATGAATAGCGCGCCGAACTACGACCATCTCCTGGTGTTTCCCCACCTCCGGGTGCAGAACGCCAACGCCATCTCCAGCCCCCTCACCCACGGCTTCCCCGCCATGAGCGCCTTTCTTGGCCTGATGTGGGCCCTGGACCGCAAGGCCGGGGCTGCCGGACTGGATCTGGCCTTTTCCTCCGTGGGGGTGGTCTGCCATGACTACCAGGAACAGGTGCAGGAAGGCTACGTCAAAAGTTTCCGCCTCACCCGCAACCCGGTGGATAAGGACGGCCGCACCGCCGCCATTGTGGAAGAAGGGCGCATCCACCTGGACATCAGTCTCCTCTTCGGCGTTTCCAGCCTCCGCTGGCGGGAAGACCCGGAACGGGCCGATGCCGATCTGGCCCAGGTGGCGGACCTGCTGGCCGAAATGCGCATTGCAGGCGGTTCCCTTTTGCCGCCCCCAGCCCCGGAGCGACGCCGTTACCAGCCTTACCGGCTGGACCAGACCGGCCCCCGGGGCGTGCCCCAGGACCCCTTTCATAAAGCCCGGCTACGCCTCCTGCCCGGCTTTGCCCTGGTGGCCCGGGACGACCTTCTCCTGAATAAGCCATCACCGACAAAGGATCAGACCTCCGAACAAACAGGGGAAGCCATCTCGGAAACGAACCCGGGCACCGCCCCGGCTCTGCCGGAACGACTGGAAGCCTGGCTCAGCCAATGCCGCTTCAACTGGCGGTACCAGCGGGAAGGGGATTCGGAAAAAGGGGCATGGCACCACGACCGGGAAAAGGGGGGATGGATCGTGCCCCTGCCGGTGGGCTACGGCGCCCTGGGGCCGGTCCAGCTTCCGGGAACCGTCGCCCGGGCCCGGGATCAGGAAACGCCCTTCTGCTTTGTGGAAAGCCTCTATTCCCTGGGGGAATGGATCAGCCCCCATCGCCTGAATAGTGCCCAGGAGCTGCTCTGGTACGGGGAAAGCCACCCCGGCTCAGAGACCACGCCCAACTCGAAAAGCAAACCCGACTGGAGCCACTACCGCTGCCGCAACGACTATTGCCCCCCAACCCCGGACCAAACGGACGGGGAGGATTGAAGCCTTTTTTCTATTGCGCAAAAAATTACTTCTTAAGGAATATCACCATGGCTAATGACACCTTGAAAACCGCCTCCGTCCTCGCCTTTGAACGCAAGCTGGACCCTTCCGACGCCCTCTTTTTCAGTGGCCAATGGGCGGATCGGGGCCAGCCCGCCGCCTGGGCACCGGTGCCGGTACGGGAAAAATCCGTGCGGGGCACCATCTCCAACCGGCTTAAAACCAAGGATCAGGACCCGGCCAAGCTGGATGCCGCCATTGAAAACCCCAATCTGCAAACCGTGGATGTAGCCACCCTCCCGGGGGACAGGGACACCCTGAAAGTCCAGTTCACCCTGCGGGTCCTGGGGGGCCTGGGGGAACTTTCCGCCTGCAACGACGGAGATTACCGGCGCAAACTCCTGGACACCACGACGGCCTATATAGCCAGCCAGGGGCTGGATGAGCTGGCCCGGCGTTACGCAGCCAACCTGGCTAACGGTCGCTTTCTCTGGCGTAACCGGGTAGGGGCGGAGCAGGTGGAAATCCAAGTGGCCCGACTGCAACAGGGACAGGTGGCAGAGCAATGGACCTTTCAGGCCCTGGACCACGACCAGCGCCGGCTCCAGGCCCCGGCTACGGAAGGGGCGGCCCTAACCGCCCTCGCCGGAAAAATCGCCCAGGCCCTGGCCGGCCAATCCCATCTGCTGCTCCAAATCACCGCCTATCTGCGGGTGGGAGGGGGCCAGGAAGTTTTCCCCTCCCAGGAGCTGATTCTGGACCGGGGCACCAGCAAAAAGAGCAAAACCCTGTACCGGGTGGGGGAAGGAGAAAAGGCCATCGCCGCCATCCACTCCCAGAAAATCGGCAATGCCCTGCGCACCATCGACACCTGGTATCCGGAGGCCGATGCCAACGGCCCCATCGCCGTGGAGCCCTACGGCTCGGTCACCACCCAGGGCAAGGCCTACCGGACCCCCCGGGACAAAATGGACTTCTACACCCTGTTGGACAATTGGCTCCTGAAAGACCAGGTGCCCCCCGTGGCCCAACAGCATTTCGTCATGGCGGTTCTGGTCCGGGGCGGGGTCTTCGGAGACGGGAACTAAGCGCCATGACCACCCATTACCTGGAAATCCGCCTGCGGAGCGACCCGGAACTGGCGCCCTCCCACCTGCTGGCCGGGCTTTACGCCCGGCTCCATCGGGCCCTGGTGCAATTGGACAGCCGCCACATCGGCCTCAGTTTTCCCGACCACCAGCAACACCCCCTTGGCCTGGGCAGCCGGATGCGCCTTCATGGCCCGGGGGCGGAACTGGAGCGGCTCATGGCCACCCCCTGGCTGCGGGGCATGGAAGACTACCTGGAGCGGAGCCCCATCCACCCCGCCCCGGCCAATGCCCAATACCGGGTCGTTAGCCGGGTCCAGGCCAAGAGCAATGCGGACCGCCTGCGCCGCCGGGCCATGAAACGCCACGGCCTGGCCGAGGCGGAAGCTGCCGCCCGCATTCCCCTGGCAGCGGAAGAACGGCTGGACCTGCCCTTTGTCACCCTGGGCAGCCGCAGCACCGGCCAACCCGCTTTCCCCCTCTTCATCCGCCACGGCCCCCTGGTGCCCTCCCCCCAAACCGGGGACTTCAACAGCTACGGCCTAAGCCCCAAAGCCACCGTCCCCTGGTTTTGACCCTTTTTTTTCGCTCTTTAAAAAACCGATAAAAATCAGTCCATTGCCCGCCACCCCCAAAAAAGGGGTGGCGCGGGCAATTTCACATTTTTTGTTTTTATATCAATGGATTGGGGAATATTCTGTCTAGTTCACTGCCGTGTAGGCAGCTCAGAAAACCGTCCATGTCACCCAGCAGCCGGGGCAGGAGTTCACTGCCGTGTAGGCAGCTCAGAAAAATGCGCGGAGTTTCTCCAGATACGTACTGCATGTTCACTGCCGTGTAGGCAGCTCAGAAATACCGCCTAACTCGCCCCCCCCCTCACCTAAGTTCACTGCCGTGTAGGCAGCTCAGAAAGGCTGGCGGCGGGCCCATCCGGTAAGTTCCTGGTTCACTGCCGTGTAGGCAGCTCAGAAAAGTAGGCGGTCCCCAATAGCCAGGGAGTAGATGTTCACTGCCGTGTAGGCAGCTCAGAAAGTTTTGGCTTCCGGCGGGGCCTTAGTTTCCGTTGTTCACTGCCGTGTAGGCAGCTCAGAAAAAGCGCATCCCCTACGTTCAAAACGTGATGTAGTTCACTGCCGTGTAGGCAGCTCAGAAATTACGGGGGCGGGTCGTGCTGGTGGCCGGTGCGTTCACTGCCGTGTAGGCAGCTCAGAAATCCTCGGGAGACGAAAATGCACATCGAATACGCGTTCACTGCCGTGTAGGCAGCTCAGAAATCAACAAGGCGGGGACGTACGAGCGAATAAAAGTTCACTGCCGTGTAGGCAGCTCCCCAACCGCCCCCCTTCACTTGATAAAAACACTCGAAAAATCCGTTACTTCCCCCCTTTTTCGTGGCCTGCTTCATGGCCCGACTGCCTATAATTTGGGATATTCTCTGACCAAAGTATGGCGTAGGATGCCCAAGCCCTTTTCCGGGCTTTTTTCATAAAACTTAAAACGGCTTCCCAGTACCCACCCTTTCAGGATTCCCCATGGATACCCCCGCCACAGAAGATAAAACCGGCGACGCCCTCAAGGCTCAGCGCTTCCAGATGCTGGAAGACATAGCCAAAGAATTGGAAGGGGATGTGGTTTTCCCCACCTGCTTTGATGTCACCCTGCGCCTGCGTAAGGTCCTCAACGATCCGGACATTTCCCTCCCCCGCCTGGTGGCCGTTCTCAGCGCCGAGCCCCTGATCAGCAGCAAAATTCTCCATCTGGCTAATTCGGTGGCCTACAACCCCCAGGGTCTGCAATGCCGGGATTTAATGGCGGCTATTCAGCGCATCGGTCTCCAGGCGGTGCGCAGCACGGCCCTGGCCCTGGCCATGAAGCAGTTGCTGCTCTCCAAGGAAATGGTCTGCTTCAAAGAGTTGATGGCCAATCTGTGGGAGCACTCGGTGGAAACGGCCTGCGCGGCCAAGGTGCTGGCCCGGAAATACACCCGCCTCAACCCGGAGGAGGCCCTTCTGGCCGGGCTGATGCACGATCTGGGGGCTTTCTATATGTTGTACCGGGCCGCCCATTACGAAGAACTGCGCATCCGGCCGGATACGGTGAAGCATCTGATCGCCCAATGGCACGAGGGCATCGGCGATGTGCTGTTCGCGGCCCTGGGCCTGGATGAAGCCCTCATCGAAGCGGCCCACGACCACGACCATCCCCGCCCCCTGCCGGACCCCATCGCCAATCTGGCCGACGTGGTTTATGTGAGTAATCTCCTGGCCGGCGGCCACGCGGCCTGGCTGATTCACGAAAGCTCCCTGGATGAGGGAGAACAGGAACAGCTGGACATCGCGTACGGGGAATTGAAAGAGGAAATCGTCCAGGCTACCCAGGAGTTTTCTTCCCTCTACGCCGCAAACTAAAGGACGAAAAACCCCGGCTCCCGGTCACGAAAAACCAGGCCCGGGCAAGAAAAGGCCGAGGGAAAAAGAAGCCCAAGGAACACCCGCCCCCACGGCCCCCAGCAAGGCCCCAGCACAGGGAAAGTGACAGAAAGGACGCAGAAAGCAGAAAAGCCCCCGATCTTTGGAAATGACCAAGGATCGGGGGCTTTTTCTATGGGGCGTATTTTGTGGCGTGTTTCCCAGGATTGGGGCGAATTGAGGCTGTTTTTATACCTTTTCCACCCAGCACCCAGAAAGTAAAAAACCGACCTAAGGGTCGGTTTTTTAACAGGAATTTGGTGGGTGGTACAAGGATCGAACTTGTGACCCCTGCCGTGTGAAGGCAGTGCTCTACCGCTGAGCTAACCACCCAAATGTCTGTCGAGGCGCGCATTAGACCATAAACCTCTAAGTGGGTCAAATTTTTTCTGCATCCTTTACAATAACGACTTCACCAACCTACGGCCTCTGCCAATCCCTCTGGCCTCTATTGACTATGATTCGCACACGATTCGCCCCCAGCCCCACCGGCTATCTGCACATCGGGGGAGCCCGTACCGCCCTCTTTTCTTGGGCTTTTGCCCGGCATCACGGCGGAAAATTCGTTTTACGCATAGAAGATACGGATATCGCCCGTTCCACCCCGGAGGCGGTGCAGGCCATTCTGGACGGCATGGAATGGTTGGGACTGGACCACGACGAAGGCCCCTTCTACCAAATGCAGCGCATGGACCGCTACCGGGAAGTGATCGCCAAAATGCTGGCGGACGGCAGCGCCTATTACTGCTACACCACGCCGGAAGAGCTGGAACAAATCCGGGAGGCCCAACGGGCCCGGGGGGAAAAGCCCCGCTACGATGGCCGCTGGCGCCCGGAACCGGGCAAGGTGCTGCCCACCCCGCCCGCCGGAATACAGCCAGTGATCCGTTTCAAGAACCCCCAGGAAGGCACGGTGGCCTGGGATGATATGGTCAAGGGGCGCATTGAAATTGCCAACGGGGAATTGGACGACCTGATCATTGCCCGGAAGGACGGCACCCCTACCTATAACTTCTGCGTGGTGGTGGATGACTGGGATATGCAGATCACCCACGTCATCCGGGGCGACGATCATGTGAACAACACCCCCCGGCAGATCAATATCCTCAAGGCCCTGGGCGCCCAAGTGCCCCAATACGCCCACCTCTCCATGATTCTGGGGGACGACGGCCTGAAGCTGTCCAAGCGGCGCAACTCGGTAGCGGTGACGGATTACGCGGACAACGGCTACCTGCCGGAGGCCGTGCTGAATTACCTGGCCCGCCTGGGCTGGTCCCATGGGGACGACGAGGTGTTTTCCATGGACCAGTTCTGCCAATGGTTCGACCTCAACCACATCACCCCTTCCGCCGCCCAATTCAATACGGAAAAGCTGAAGTGGCTCAACGCCCAGTACATCAAGGCCAAGGATGATGGAGAACTGGCCGAGTTGATCCGCCCCCGCCTGGAACAACGGGGCCTCACGGTCACCGCGGTACCGGCCCTTCCCGCCGTGATGGCCCTCCATAAGGAACGGGTGCAAACCCTGAACGAACTGGCGGATGCGGCGGCTATGTACTATGGGGAGGTGAAACCCAATCCGGACCTGCTGGCCCAGCATCTGATTCCCGCCGCCGTCCCGGCCCTGGCGGAAATCACCGCCGCCTTAAAGTCCATCCCCTGGGAAGAACCGGCCATTGAGGCTCTCATCAAGGAAATGGTCACCAAGCACGGGCTGAAATTCCCCAAGCTGGCCATGCCCCTGCGGGTACTCCTTACCGGCCAGACCCACACCCCCTCCGTGGGGGCCGTGATCGCCCTCTTCCCCCGGGAAACGGTGCTAAATCGGCTGACAGCGGTGAAATATTAAAAAATCTTCACCAAAGCCTTTACAGGCGCGAATCATGTTCCTATAATTCGCGCTTCTTTCGCGGCGGGGGTATAGCTCAGCTGGGAGAGCGCTTGCATGGCATGCAAGAGGTCCGCGGTTCGATCCCGCGTACCTCCACCAAATTGCGCGAAAGATAGTTCGGGTCCCCATCGTCTAGAGGCCTAGGACACCGCCCTTTCACGGCGATAACCGGGGTTCGAATCCCCGTGGGGACGCCAAGTTTTTCGGGTTGTAACTCTTCCCGATGACTTGCAGAAAGCAACATTTGCTGCGGGTCAGAACTGGTTCGGAGTGGTAGTTCAGTTGGTTAGAATACCGGCCTGTCACGCCGGGGGTCGCGGGTTCGAGTCCCGTCCACTCCGCCAACATTTGAGAAAAGTTGTCTTTTTGAGGCTTTTTTCAGATTTGTAGTGGTTTCGTAAGTTTTTCCAAAAAAAGCTTTACAACGCTGAGTTAGTTCCATATAATTCAGCCTTCTTTCGCGGCGGGGGTATAGCTCAGCTGGGAGAGCGCTTGCATGGCATGCAAGAGGTCCGCGGTTCGATCCCGCGTACCTCCACCAAATTGCGCGAAAGAAAGTCCGGGTCCCCATCGTCTAGAGGCCTAGGACACCGCCCTTTCACGGCGATAACCGGGGTTCGAATCCCCGTGGGGACGCCAAGTTTTCTCGGGTTGTTATTTTCCCGACCACTTGCGGGAAGCCACTTTTTCCTGTGAGTCAAAACTGGTTTGGAGTGGTAGTTCAGTTGGTTAGAATACCGGCCTGTCACGCCGGGGGTCGCGGGTTCGAGTCCCGTCCACTCCGCCAAAATTCAGAAAAGCCTTGTTAGTCATCGATTAACAAGGCTTTTTTGTTTTTTACTATACTTTCCCGGTCTTCCCCTTCTTTTCTCCCTCCCATGACCGCCCCCGTTCCCTTTCTCGCCACCCTGGCCCGGCAGGTCCGGGAGGCTCGCCATATTCTCTTCATCACCGGAGCGGGAATATCCGCTGATTCCGGTCTGCCCACCTATCGGGGAGTGGGCGGTCTGTATGAGGAGGCAGATACGGCGGAGGGCTACGCCATCGAGGATGCCTTGTCCGGGGAAATGCTGGAAACCCGGCCGGCCCTGACCTGGAAATATCTGGCCCAGATTGAAGCCAATTGCCGGCAGGCCCGCCCCAATGGGGCCCATCAGGCCATAGCCGCCCTGGAAAGCCCGACCCGACACATTACCGTCCTCACCCAGAACATCGACGGCCTGCATCGGGATGGGGGTAGTTCAGACTTAATCGAAATTCATGGCTGCCTGCGGGAGATTTACTGCCCCCGCTGCGGCCATGAGGAACAACGCCGGGATTACCGGGATTTGCCCTTGCCGCCCCCTTGTCCGGATTGCGGTGCCTGGCTGCGACCCCGGGTGGTGCTCTTTGGCGAGGCATTGCCCCAGGACGCCATCCGGAGGCTGGTCGGTGCCTTGGAAGCGGGGCCGGACCTGGTGTTCAGCATCGGCACCACCAGCGTCTTTCCCTACATTGCGGAGCCGGTGCTGTGGGCCAGGCAGCAGGGCATTCCCACGGTGGAAATCAATCCGGGGCAAACCCAGGTCAGTGCTCTGGTTAGCCACCGCTGGAGAGCCGGGGCCGCCAGCGCCATGGCCAGTCTGCTGGAGGCCGTGGCGCGGGCCGAGGGCAAACGCTGATCTCTTTGAAAATAAAGCATATTTATCCCTATCACCATTAGGGTATAATGGCCCGCTAAATTTCCACCAAGTTTCCAGCGTTTCCCGACCGTCAGCGCCGGGAAGCCCCTCCCCCAGCCACCCTGGGAGAGGTCCGCCAAAAAGGACCCCTATGACGCTGATGAAGTCCCTTGGTCTGTCCCCCCGCATCCTGTTCCGCTGTTGTTGCGTCAGCCTGCTGAGTTGGGGATTCAGTACCCTCACCCTGACCCCGGCCCACGCCGGAGACAGCCCCCTCTCCCTCTCCCTGGCCGCCACCCTCAAGGACTTTCCCCAGGACGCCGATCAGGACAGTTCCCCCGCCGCTACCGCTAAAGCCGAATTCAGCCAGCTTTCCGGCGACCTGCCCCGGGAAGAAATCCGCCCCTTCCCCAAGCTGCCCCAGGCCATTGACCTGACCGCCACCCCGGACGACCTGTGGGACCGGATTCGCAATGGCTTTTCCATGCCCAATCTGCGCAATGACCTGGTCCTCGCCCACGAGCAGTATTACGTGAACCGACCGGATTACGTGCGGCGCATGGTGGAACGGAGCAGCCGCTACCTCTATTACATCGTGGATGAAATCGGCAAACGGGGCATGCCCATGGAGCTGGCCCTGCTGCCCATGGTGGAGAGCGCCTACAACCCCATGGCCCTGTCCCGCAGCCACGCCTCCGGCATCTGGCAGTTCATCCCCTCCACGGGGAAGAACTTCAACCTGAAGCAGAACTGGTGGGTGGATCAACGCCGGGACATCGTCGCCTCCACCTCCGCCGCCCTGGATTATCTCCAATCCCTCTACGACATGTACGGGGACTGGCAACTGGCCCTGGCTGCCTACAACTGGGGCGAAGGCGCCCTGGCCCGGGCCGTGGCCAAAAACCAGAGTCGGGGTCTGCCCACGGATTATCAGAGCCTGACCCTGCCTACGGAAACCCGCAATTACGTTCCCAAACTTCAGGCCCTGAAAAACATTTTTAGCAACCAACGCCTCTTCGCCCAGCTCAACCTGCCCCCCATCGCCAACCGGCCCTACTTCAGCACCGTAGCCAAGACCACGGACATTGACGTGAAAATGGCGGCCAAGCTGGCAGAAATGCCCATGGATGAGTTCCTTGCCCTGAACCCGGCCCATAACCGGCCGGTCATCAAGGCCAACTCCCCCCTGATTCTGCCCACGGACAAGGTGGAGATTTTCAAGGCCAACCTGGAAAATACCGAAACCCCCCTGTCTTCCTGGGCCTCCTACACCTTACAGAAGGGGGAACGGCTGGAGGACGTAGCCGCCCGCTTCGATATTTCCCTGGCCGCCCTGAAAAACGCCAATGGCCTGGATGACCGGGGCCGGGTCGCCCCGGGCACCCCCCTCCTGGTGCCCAATAAGGAAGGAGCGGATACGGGGGATCTGGCGGCCATCACCCAGGCACCGGAAATGCCCGTGGCCCAGCCCACCCCGGCCCCGACGCCCCGTAGCAGCCCCACCCTGGCGGCCACCGCGGCCAAGGCTGGCCCGGTACTGGAAGCCAAGGTGGAAAAAAGTGCCCCCAAGACCCATACCCTGCGCAAGGGGGACACCCTCTTTTCCCTGGCCCGCCGCTACGATGTGGCGGTGGAAGACCTGAAACACTGGAACCCCAAGCTGGCGAAGAAAATGACCCCGGGTGCCGAGTTGATCGTGGCTCCGGCCCAGGAAAAAACCGTGATGGTGGCGGTGAAAGACAGCAAGACCGCCAAGGATGAGAGCAAGTCGGCCAAGGACGGCAAAGCTGGCAAAAAGTCGGAAGACAAGGACAGCGCCAAGAAGGACGACAAGAAATCCAAGGAACGGGAAAGCAAGAGCGCCAAGGCCGAGGAGAAATCCAAGATGGCCCGCTACACCATCCGCAAGGGGGACACCCTGGTGGCCGTCGCCCGCAAATTCAAGGTGGATGCGGATGATCTCAAGCGCTGGAACCATCTGGCGGGCACCAACCTGAAGCCGGGCAAAACCCTGACCATCCAGCTGGCCAAGAACGACAAGGAATAAGCTCCCAGGCACCGGCCCCGGGAATTTAGGGCCGGGGATGCCAAGCTGATCCCATAAAAAAACACGCCCCAGGGCGTGTTTTTTTATGGGCAAGCGGGCCACTCACAGTGGGGCTTTCCAAGCATCTCAAGCCTCCCGATCCCCAAGCCCACCGGAAAGGAAGCTTCAGCCTTTCTCCCACCAGTGGCAGCGCACCCAATGGCCCGGCGCTGCCTCCCGGGGTTCCGGGTATTCCTGGCGACACCGATCCGTGGCTAGGGGGCAACGGGGATGGAAATGGCACCCCTGGGGCGGATTGGCTGGAGAAGGGGTTTCCCCAGGCAGCAGGGGCGCCGCCTCCCGAGTAGAGGGAGTTAAGGAAGGACTGAGCACCGCCCCCAGCAGGGCCCGGGTGTAAGGATGGCGGGGGGTAGCCAGCAGGGAGGCCGCCTCCCCCCACTCCACGATACGGCCCAGGTACATCACCGCCACATCGTGGGCCAGATACTGGACCACGGCGAAATTGTGGGTGATGAACAGATAGGCCAGACCCAACTCTTCCTGGAGACGGCGCAGCAGGTTGAGAATCTGGGCCTGAACGGACACATCCAGGGCCGAGGTAGGCTCGTCACAAACCACCAGCTCAGGCTGAACCGCCAGGGCCCGGGCGATGGCGATACGTTGGCGCTGGCCGCCGGAAAACTCATGGGGATAGCGCCCTGCCCCGTCCGCGGGCAACCCCACCTGGGCCAACAGGGCTGCCACTGCGTCGTTCCAGCCTTCCCGGGGCACGGCCCCCAGGGCGCCCATGCCTTCCGCGATAATTTCTCCCACGGTAAGCCGGGGGTTGAGGGAAGCGAAGGGGTCCTGAAACACCATCTGCATCCGTCCCCGCCAGGGGCGCAGCTGCCGGTTTCCCAGGCCCTGCAATTCCTGCCCCCTAAGGCGGATGGAGCCGGTACTGGAAAGGAGGCGCAAGACCGCCTTCCCCACCGTGGTCTTGCCACAGCCCGATTCCCCCACCAGGGCCAGGGTGCGGCCTTTGGCCAGTTCCAGGGATACCCCATCCACCGCTTTGATATGGCCCACGGTGCGTTGCAGGATGCCCTTGCGGATGGGGAAATGCACCCGCAAATCCCCTACCGCCAAGAGGGGTGCGGCTTGGTCCGCTACGGTATGCGGCGAGGCGCTACCGGCAGCCACTTTGTCCACGGCCCGGGCCGGTTCCGCCACCAAGTGGCAGCGGACCCAATGGTCGTCCCCCACGGCCGCCCAATCCGGGGATTGTTCCCCACAGCGCTCCCAGGCGTGGGGGCAGCGGGGGGCAAAGCGGCAACCGGCGGGCATGGCCCCCAGGGCGGGAACCTGGCCGGGGATGGTGGCCAGGACCCTGCCCTGTTCCCCCACTTCGGGCAGGGCGGCAAACAGGGCCTGAGTATAGGGATGGCGAGGGTGCTGAAAAAAAGCCTCCCGGGGGGCTTTTTCCACCAGTTCCCCAGCGTACATCACCCCCACCCGGTGGGCGCTGCGGGCCACCACCCCCAGATCGTGGGTGATGAGCAGCATGCCCATGCCCCGTTCCTTTTGCAGGCGGGCCAGCAAATCCAGGATCTGGGCCTGAATGGTCACATCCAGGGCCGTGGTGGGCTCATCCGCAATGAGCAGGCGAGGTTCCCCAGCCAGGGCGATGGCGATCATGGCCCGCTGTTTCATACCCCCGGACAACTGGAAGGGATAGGCCTCCAGGCGCTGGGCCGGGTCCGCAATGCCCACGGCGGCCAGCAGCCCCTCCGCTTCGGCCCGGGCCGCGGCCCCTTCCAGACCCCGGTGGCGGCTCAGCACCTCCCCAATCTGGCGGCCAATGGTGAGGACCGGATTCAGGCTGGTGGCCGGCTCCTGAAAAATCATGGCCATGGCCCGCCCCCGCAGGTCGCCCATGGCGGCTTCGGGCAAGGGCAGAAGGGAGCGGCCTTCCAGTTCTACCGTGCCCCCCAGCACTCGCCCGCCAGAGGGCAGCAGCCGCATCAGGGCCAGGGCCGAGGCGGACTTGCCACAGCCCGATTCCCCCAGCAGGGCGAAGGTTTCCCCCGCCTCCACCTGGAAGGAAACCCCGTCGATAGCGGTAAGGGTGCGGCCCCGGCTGAGGAAGCCGACCCGCAGGTCGGTAACGCTGAGAAGGCTAGTGCTCATGGGCAAATCCTAGGCGCGCCGGCGGGGGTCAAAGGCATCCCGGACCACGTCGGCAAACAAATTGGCCGCCAGCACCAGGGCGAACATGAAGAGGAAAGCGGCTACCAGGGACCACCACACCATAGGTTCCCGGGCCAGCTCCATGCGGGCATTGTTAATCATGGTGCCGAAACTGATCATGGAGGGATCCACCCCGATGCCCACATAGGAGAGCACGGCCTCCGCCAGCACCAGACTGGAGAAGTCCATGACCAGGGAAATCAGCACCAGATGGAAAAGATTGGGCAGGATGTGGCGCAGCAAAATACGCAGGCTGGAAACACCAAAGGCCTGGGCGGCCTGGATGTATTCCAGGCGGGCCAGTTTCAGGGTTTCCCCCCGCAGCAGGCGAGCCAGGCCGGTCCAGCTGGTCAGGCCAAGAATGAAGCAAAGGGCCAGAAGGCGCATGTCCGCCCGCTCCGCCGCCGTATCGAACCATTGGGGATGGCGGTCCAGCACCCCCTGCATCATGAGTACGGCCGCGGCGATGAGCAGCACCCCGGGAATGGAATTCAGGGTGGTGTAGAGGTACTGAATCAGGTCATCCACCCAGCCCCGGAAATAGCCAGCCATGGTCCCCAGCAGCACGGCCAGGGGCAGGGTCACCAGGGTGGTGACCAGACCGATGACCAGGGCGGTGCGGATACTTTTTAGCACCTGGTAGAGCACGTCCTGGCCCACCTTGTCCGTGCCAAACACGTGATATTCGGGAACCAGGCAAAAGAGGGGTAAGGCCACCGCCAGAATGCCGCCCCAGGCCACCAGCACGCCCCGCCAGGCAAACTCCTCCGGTCCCGGGTGCCACAGCCGTTGCCAGCGGGCGCCCCACGCATTGCCCGAGAAACGGGCCAGGACTCCGGTCAAACTCCCCAGCCAGAGGAGCACCGCCAGTCCCCAGGCCAGAGCCAGACGCTTAGCAATATCCGCCCCCCGCGCCCCTTCCCGGCTACCCAGGTGGGCGCCACCGAAGCGCAGGCGGGGAAACTGGCGCCGCTCCAGGTGCTGGCCATCCGGCCCCAGGGTAGTCTCCATTTCCATAGCGAAACTTCGGGTAGCCAGGGGGGCGGAATAGGTTTTTTCGTTATTTTCCCGCAGGGCGCTCAGGGCCCCATCCAGGGCGGAGAGCACCTCCACCCCGTAGAGGGGAGCCGCTCCTGGGGTGCCCGCCAGCCGCTCCCGGTAATGGAGGGAATCCAGCAGGCCCACCAGGACAAAGACCCCCAGCAGCACCGCCGCCCCCATCCCCACCCCGCTTTGCCCCACCCGGGCCCAGGCGCTGCGCAAAGGCGGATTGCGGGCAATGCCCCAGGCCAGGAGCAAGGCCCCCGCCACCAGGAGCCAGACCAGCACATCGGACCAGAGAACCACGGGAAGGAAATTCATGGGATCAGTCAAAGCGGATGCGGGGATCCACCAGGGTGTAGGAAATGTCCGTGAGAATGAGGCCGACGATGTAGAGCACGGAGCCGAGAAAGACCATGGAACGCACCACGGCGAAGTCCTGGGCAGCAATGGCGTCAATGGTGTAGCTGCCCAGGCCGGGAATGCCAAAGAAGGATTCGGTGAGCAGGGAGCCCATGAAGAGTTGGGGAATGACCACCACCACCCCGGTCAGGATGGGAATCAGGGCGTTGCGCAGTACATGGCGGAACATCACCACCCGCTCCGCCAGGCCCTTGGCCCGGGCGGTACGCACGTAATCCTTATCCATTTCCTCGAGAAACAGGGTGCGATACCACCGGGCACTGCCCCCCAGGCCCGCCAGGACCCCAATAACCACCGGGAGAATGAGGAACTTCCAGGCTTCCAACCCCGCCCCGTAACCGGAGATGGGCACCAGGCGCCACATCTTGGCCACCAGCCATTGGCCCCCGATGATGTAGAACAGCCCGGAAATGGACATGAGGGCGACACAGGTGACCACGCCCCAGAAATCCAGGGCGGTGGCCCGAAAAAAGGTCAGGGTCAGAGCAATGGCAATGGCGGCGAAAAGGCCCAGGATAAAGGTGGGCAGAGCGATGGCCAGGGAGGGCCCCATGCGGCTGCGGATTTCCTGGCCAATGTCCCGGCCATCCTCGGCCCGGCCAAAATCCCCCACAAACAGGCGGGCGGATTTCTGAAAGAAAATGGTCTGGGTGGCCCGGCCCATCCCCGGGGCATCCCCATTCCAGAACAGGGGCTTGTCGTAGCCCCGCTCCGCCTTCCACTGGCTAATGGCTTCCGCCGTCACCCGCTTGTTGCCCAACTGCATCCGGGCCATGTCATCCGGGGAATTGACCACGAAAAACAGGGCGAAGGTCAGCAGATTGACCCCGATCAGAATAGGCAATGCATAGAGGAGGCGGCGGACCAGGTAGGCAAACATGGCGGGGACTATACCAAGCCCGCACCGGACTGCCTACCGGCGGGGCGGGGAAAGGCCCGGGAAGGGGAAACCGGCCCCATCAGGCCGGCTTATCCAGAATGGCGGCGGATTCGCTCAATTGGATGTTGTTGCGCCCCAGTTCCTTGGCCCGGTACATGGCGGCATCGGCCCGCCGGGTCAGTTCCTTGCCGTCCGCCCCGTGCAGGGGGTAAATGGCCCCGCCGATACTGGCGGTAACGGAGGCGGTCCCCCCGGGCAGGGAAAAAGGTTCGGCCAGCACCTGGAGTATTTTGGCCCCCACCGCCAGCACGTCGTCCTTACTCTTCACGGCGGGCAAAAGAAGAATGAACTCGTCCCCACCGAT
Organism: Azospira inquinata; assembly: GCF_018905915.1. Lineage (NCBI taxonomy): Bacteria > Pseudomonadati > Pseudomonadota > Betaproteobacteria > Rhodocyclales > Rhodocyclaceae > Azospira > Azospira inquinata. The sequence continues at coordinate 2,890,800 of NZ_CP064782.1, read as the reverse complement.
GCGGGCCACCGTGTCCGAATCCCGCACCGTATCCCGCAGCCGGGCTGCCACTTCGCGCAGCAGATGGTCCCCGGCGGCATGGCCGAAGCGGTCATTCACCGGCTTGAAATTATCCAGATCCAGATAGAGCAGGGCCACCATGTCCCCGTCCCGCTTGGCCTGGACCAGGGCCATTTGCAGCCGGTCCGCCAGCAGGGCCCGGTTGGGTAGGCCGGTCAGGGGGTCGTACTGGGCCAGGAGGCGCATCTGCTCTTCCACCGCTTTGCGGTCGCTCACATCCGCGTGGGTGCCGATGAGGCGCAGGGGATGGCCTTCCTTGTCCCGCCCCACCACCATGCCCCGGGACAGCATCCACTTCCAGCGCCCATCCTTGCAGCGCATGCGGAATTCCATGGAGAGGCTGGGAAGTTGGCCTTCCAGCACCCCCTGGACGGTGGTCTGGACCCGGGCCACGTCATCCGGATGAATGCGGGACAACCAGCTGTCGATCCGGTTGGGATAGGGATCATCCACCCCGTAGCCCAGCATTTCCCGGTAACGGGGGGAATAGATCACCTCCCCGGTCTTCACCTTCCAGTCCCAAACCCCGTCCCCCGCCCCCTCCAGGGCAAATTTCCAGCGCTCCTCGCTTTCCTCCAGGGCCTGCTGCATACGGGCCCGTTCTATGGCCAGGGACGCCAGCTGGGCCAGATAGGCGATCAATTCCATGTCGTCCGCGCTGGGGGCGTGGGGGGTGCGGTGATAGATGGCGAAGGTGCCCAGGATTTTTCCCGAGCTGCCCCGAATGGGCTCGGACCAGCAGGCGGCCAAACCGGCCTCCGCCGCCGTCCCCTTAAATTTTTCCCAGTAGGGATGGGTCTGGATGTCGGAGACGATAACCCGCTCCCCGATATAGGCGGCGGTCCCGCAGGAGCCCACCCCCAGGCCGATTTCCGTGCCGTGGATGGCCCGGTTGTAAAACTCCGGCAGGCTGGGGGCGGCGCCGGTGAGCAGGCGCTTGCCCTCCTCGTCCAGGAGCAGAACGCTGCACAGCATGCCCGGATTGCTGTGTTCCACGCTGAGGACCAGGGATTGGAGCACGTCCGGCAGGGGCCGGTGCTGAATGAGTAGGTTCAGCACTTCGTTTTTGGTGTTCTGGAATGCGTCCCGGCGCTGCTGCTCGGCGCGGCTCCGGGCCAGGATCAGAGCCTGGCGGGCCATGAGCTGGTGCAGGTGGTAGAGACGCAGGAGCAAGAGCAGGATGAAGGCCCCCAGGCCCAATACCACCCCCACGGCCAGCCCCCGGTCCGGCAGGGACGGCAGGCTACCGTTGTCCGCCCACAACCAGGCGGCGGGGAAAAAGGACAACAGCACCATAATCCCCAACACGTCCCAGCGGCTGTAGGCGGATTCTGAAAATCGCAGACGCGGCACTACGTCCCCTCTCTCACGGCATGACTCCTCGCTCACTACAGGAAGTCGGCTCCGGTGCTTGATCGGCAGCCGGAAAAGCGCTTCCCTTTTGGCTATAGGAAAAATCCTGCCCCATCGGGACCGTTTCGGCAAGCCCCGCGTCCCGGCGGAATCGACGGGGACGGGCCAGTCCCTGAAAACAGGGAAAAACCAGTGCTCACTTCGGTGGGAGAAAGACGGCAAAAAGACAAGGAAAAGACCAGGGAAACGGGCGTTTCCTTAATCCAAATGCAACATAACCGGGGCTTCCAGGGCCACTTCGTCACAATTGGGGCCGGGACCGGCCCGGTCTATTACCAGAAAATCGGAAACCTGGCCCAGGGCCAGGAGGGGATGGTGCCAGACCCCGGGAGCGTAATTCACCCCCTGATGGCCGGTGGCGAGAAAAGCCCGCAGCTCCCCGGCCTGGGGCGCTGCCCCGGGGGGTGCCACCACCACCAGATAGGGACGGCCATCCAGGGGCATGAAAGCCTGGCTGGCCAGGGGATGGCGCTCCATCATGGTCACGGCAAAAGGCAGGGGCCGGGGCTGGCCGCGGAAAATGCTCACAATCACCCGGCCCCCGGCCCCCGGGTCCAAGGAGGCCAGATCGTGGAAACGCTCCGTATTGCCCCCGTTAATAGTGAAATGCTCCGCCCCCTCGGCAGCCAGAACCTGGCCGAAGGGAGCGAAGGCTTCCCGGGTCAGGGGCTGGACCGGCAGCCGGGCCCCGGCCTCCTCCGCCCCTTTGCCCCCAACCGCCTCAACCACGGCCGCCCTCAAGGGCCGGACGGCCCCACAGGCGCAGGCGGGAAACCCCCCCGTCCGGATGGAGATTGAGGCGCACATGGGTAATGGGCCCCAGGGCCGCCACTTCCGCCGTAAAGCTATGGAGGGCATCCGCCGTGAGGGGCTGCTCGGGCAGCAAAGTGGGCCACCACAGGCTCTGGGTGGGCAGGGCCTGGTCCGCCGCCCCTTCCAGACAAACCGCCTGGAGGGAGACCCGATCCGGGAAATTGCCCTTGAAGTGGGCCGTATCCACCTCAATCCGGCTCACCGTGCCCGGGGCCCCCAAGGCCAGGATGCACCAGTCATGACCTGGCTCCCGGCGCCGCCGGGTTTCCCAGCCATCCCCCATATTCACGCCCCGGCCGGGCAGAATGAGGTTGGCGGCAGCGCCAAAGTGGGCGTCATTCCAGGCCACCGCCCGGCCACCGTTTTCCGCTGCTAAGAGATCCACTTCCGTCCCCGCCGGCAGGGCCTGCCAGGCGGGCACGGGGCGACCGTAAACCCGCAACCGGGCCACTCCCCCGTCGGGCAGGATATTGAGACGCACATGGGTCCAGGCCCGGTCCTCGCCCCGCCCCCCCAGGGAGAAAAACTGGTGGCTATCCCCCTCCAATGGGGTGGGAGGCAGCAGGGTTTCCCATACCGTTGCTGCCCCGGGCACCGGGTCCGGAGAAACGCAGGCGTCAATGGCACAGGCCGGGGGAAAATTGCCGGTAAAAAAGCTGGTATCCACTTCAAAACCGGCAATGGCGCCGGGCCGCCCCAGGCGTACCACCGCCCAGTCATGGCCCGGCCCCCGCTTGCGGCGGCTTTCCCAGCCATCCATCCACTTACCGTGGTCGTCGTAGCGGCCCACGGCAAAGATGGCTGGGGTGGCCTGGAGCATGCGTGCCATGGGGGCGAAAAAATCGTCGGAGCAGGCCACGGCCTCTGCCCCCAGGCGGGGATCGGCCAGATTCAGGGCGGTGGCGGCCCAGTCCGGCAGCTGGGCGGGGTGGGCGGTGAGCAGATTTTCCATGGACAATCCCTAAGGACAGAAAACCGGTAGGCCATGCCTGACCCACCGGGAGGGTTCAAGGGGCGCCCGGCACAGCCCCTGGGCCGCCGGGCGAAGCGGGACGGCTCAGGCCGCCAGATAGGGGTGCTTTTCCCGCCAATGGCGGGCGATATCCACCCGGCGGCAGATCCATACCTTATCGAATTTTTCCAGGTAATCGAGAAAACGTTGCAGGGCCCGAATACGCCCGGGACGACCCGTCAGGCGGCAATGGAGCCCCACGGACAACATCCGGGGAGAATCTTCCCCTTCCGCATAAAGGGCATCAAAGCTGTCCTTTAGGTACTGGAAAAATTCTTCCCCGTGGGAAAAGCCCTGGGGCAGAGAAAAACGCATGTCGTTGGCGTCCAGGGTATAGGGCACGATCAGGTGGGGCGTGGTTTCCCCGTCCGTCTTGGCAACCCGGGTCCAGAAGGGCAGATCGTCCCCATAGTAATCCGAGTCGTAGAGAAAGCCGCCGTAATCCGCCACCAGACGCCGGGTATTGGGGGAATCCCGGCCGGTATACCAGCCCAAAGGCCGTTCCCCGGTGAGCCGCTCCATGAGGGCCATGCCGATGGCCATGTGCTCCCGCTCCACGGCCTCGGGCACTTCCTGGTAGTGAATCCAGCGCCAGCCGTGGCAGGCGATTTCATGACCCAGTTCCCGGAAGGCGGCGGTGGCCTCCGGATTGCGCTCCAGGGCCATGGCCACGCCAAAAACGGTGAGGGGCAGGCCCCGCTTTTCAAATTCCTTCAGGATGCGCCACACCCCCACCCGGGAGCCGTATTCGTAAATGGACTCCATGGACAGGTGCCGGTCCGGATAGGGCGCCGGGTTGAACATTTCGGAGAGAAACTGCTCCGCCCCCGCATCCCCGTGAAGCACGGAGTTTTCCCCGCCCTCCTCGTAATTGACCACGAACTGCACCGCCACCCGGGCATCCCCGGGCCAGTCAGCCCGGGGGGGACGGGGGCCGTAGCCCACCATGTCCCGGGGGTAGGCGGCAGGATCGTTGATGACAGCAGACATGATGACTTTCTCCAGACGAGATTCGGGGCAGCTTCCCGCCCCGGGGAATTTAACGGGCGCCGGCCAGGGCCCAGGCGGCGATCTTGGCCCGCTCAGCGTCGGTCATGTGGGTGGCGTTACCCAGGGGCATGGCCTTCAGCTGCACCGCCTGCAACACAATGCGGGGCGCCAGGGCATGGATGCGCTCCGGGGTATCCAGCAGCACCCCCGCCGGGGCAGAGGGCATGAGGCTAGGCTTTTCGCTATGGCAGACGGCACAGCGCTGGGCGATGATGGGCTGAATTTCCGCCAGGGTGGGGGCTTGGCCAGTCGCCACCTTGCTTTGGGCCGGGGCAATCCAGGCAAAGGTGCCCAGCAGCACCACCAGGGCCGCCGCCGGCAACTGCCAGCGGAACACCCCCTTATGGCGCAGGTTGAAGAAATGGCGGATGAGCACGGCAGCAAAGAAAATCAGGGCCAGCACCAGCCAGGCATGGGCATTGGTGTAGGTGAAGGCGTAGTGGTTGCTGATCATGCAGAAGAGCACGGGCAGGGTCAGGTAGTTGTTATGCACACTACGCTGCTTGCCCCGCTGGCCGTGCACCGGGTCCGGCGTTTCCCCCCGGGCCAGGGCAGCCACCACCTTTTTCTGGCCGGGAATGATCCAGAAGAACACATTGGCGCTCATGGTGGTGGCGATCATGGCTCCCACGTGGAGATAGGCGGCCCGGCCGGACAGCAGATGGGTCAGCACATAGGCCACCCCCACCACGAAGGCGAAGTAGATCACCCCGAACACCAGCTGGCTGCGCTTGATAAACAGGCGGCAGAGGCCGTCATAGAACAGCCAGCCCCCCACCAGGGTCGCCAGCCCCACCAGCACGGCCTGGCCCGGAGTCAGGCTGGAGACGGCGGGATCCACCATGTAGGTGGCAGCCTGGGAGTAATACAGGGTGCCCACCAGGAAAAAGCCGGTCATCCAGGTGCTATAGGACTCCCACTTGAACCAGTGGAGTTCGTCCGGCAGCTTTTTCGGGGCCACGGCGTATTTCTGGGGATTGTAAAAACCGCCCCCATGCACCGCCCAAATTTCCCCGGTCACCCCCTTTTCCTTCAAATCCGGGTCCGTGGGTACCCGCAGGTGATTGTCGAGCCAGACGAAGTAAAAGGAAGAACCGATCCAGGCAATACCCACCACCAGGTGGAGCCAGCGCAGCAACAGGGTGCCGCATTCAATGAGGTAAGCGCTATCCATTTCAGGAACCCCGGTAGGTAGACCAGCTCCAGGGGGAAACCAGGAGCGGCACATGGAAATGTTGGGTAGCGTCGGCAATACCGAAGCGCAGCACCACCTGGCCGACGAAGGCGGGTTGGGCCAGGGCCTGGCCCCGGGTGGCGAAATAGGCCCCCGCGTCGAACACCAGTTCATAGACCCCGGGCAGGAAGGTCTCCCCTTCCAGCAGGGGGGCTTGGGCCCGACCGTCATGGTTGGTGGCACCCTGGCACAGCAGGCGGGGCGCCTGGCCTTCATCCAGGCGATAGAGGGCGTAGCCCATGGCGGCGGCGGGCAGGCCCTCCGCCGTATTCAAGACGTGGGTGGTGAGTCGTCCCATGTGAGTGTTTTCCCTTCCGACTCCTGCCCCGAACCCGGGAAAAGCCCGGCGGGATGAAGTCCTTGCACGGCTGGATTATAGGAATTCCGGCTCCCGGACCGATGAATATCCTTTATCGCTCCCCCCGTATATTGGCGTCCCCTAAGGTTTTCCGCCCCAGGGCAGGGCTTTGGCAGCAGGCCGGGCCACTATGCGGAAACCCGAAAGGTGGTTATTCATGGGGGCCGGTTGTCGCCCCCGGAGCGGGCCCGTATCGTCGCCCCTAACAACACCAACCACGCCCTACCCGCCCCACTGGACTATTTATGGCCACCGAAAGACTGTCCCCCCAACACCTCTCGTCCCTTCCCGAGCCCCAGTTCGTGGCCGCCCTGACGGGCATTTTCGAACACACGGACTGGGTCAGCCAGCGGGCCTGGAAACGCCGCCCCTTCCCCACCCTGCAAGCCCTGGAACAGGCCCTGGAGGCGGAATTGCACCAGGCCAGCCCGGCGGAACAGCAGGCCCTGATCCAGGCCCACCCGGAATTAGCGGGCAAGGCGGCCATCCGGGGCGAACTCACCGCCGAATCCACGGATGAACAAGCCAATGCGGGCCTCACCGCCTGCACCCCGGAGGAATACGCCCACCTTCAGGAACTCAATCGGGCCTACCGGGAACGGTTCGGCCACCCCTTTATCCTGGCGGTGCGGGGCTTGAGCCGACAGGACATCATCCGCAATTTTGAAAGCCGCCTGGACAATTCCCCGGACCAGGAATTCACCGAAGCCCTGCGCCAGATCGCCCGCATCGCCGCCCTGCGGCTCCGGGAACGGCTGGTGGAAGAAGCCTAGGCATCCTCCCCTTATAGCCGGCGCCCCCCAGGGACAGAAGCCCGGGGTGCCCCACCTCTCGGCTCGGGCCCATTCTTGCGGCCCAGCCAAACCCAGCCCCCGGACTCAACCCCGGGGGCTGTTTTTATTCCTCCATGCCGCCGGAAGCCAGGGCCCGGGTCACCGTGGTGATCTGCTCCCGCAACCAGCGGCACTCGTCCGAATACTGGGTACGGTCATGCCACAGCATGTAGTAGCGCACCACGGGAAAATCCAGGGGAATGGGCTTCACCACCAGGGGCAGGGTTTCCGCATAGTGTTCGGCAAAATTCCGGGGGCCGGTAAAGACCAGATTGGATTTCACCAGCACGAAGGGCACGATGTTCTGGTAAGGCAGATAGGCGGCCACATTGCGCCGTAGCCGTTCTTTGGCCAGATAGGTGTCGATTACCCCCCGCCGCCCCACGGAATAGGGGGTGGGCAGGAGATGCTCCGCCAGCAGGTAGTCTTCCACCGTCAATTCCTTGTCCGCCAGGGGATGGCCCTTGCGCATCAGGCACACCATGGTGTCGTCGAACAGGGTGGAGAGGCGCAGATTTTCCGGAGGCTGGGGCCAGTTGCCCAGCACCACATCCAGATCCCCGTTTTCCAGGGCCTGCTGATAATCGAAGTCCTGGCCCATGGAATGGAAGGAAAACTGGGCGTTGGGGGCCTGACAGAGGAGACGGCTCATCACCTCGGCGATAAAGCCGGAATGGAAGTAATCCGGGCAGGCGATATTGAACAGGCGCCGGCTGGTGGAAGGATCAAAGGTGGTCTTCTGGGAGGAGATCATTTCGATCTGCTGCAAAGCCACCCGCACTGGTTGGAGCAGGGCCGCGCCCCGCTCCGTGGGCGTCATGCCGTTGCGACTGCGCACCAGGAGCTGATCCCCGGAAATTTCCCGGAGCCGGCGCAAGGCCGTGCTCACCGCCGGTTGGGACAGATTCAGTTTGAGGGCGGCCCGGGACACGCTGCCTTCGGTGAGCAGGGAATGGAGCACCCGCAGGAGGTGCACGTCAATGGATTCCCAAGATAGGGTGGAACGGTTTTGCAAGATGGGCTCCTCGGAGAAGACGCCCTATTTAAGCAAGCATTGTTCCTGACCGGGAGCTGACCCCATTTCCCCGGGGCCTGGGCCACCCGTTTCCCCGCGAGCCCTGTGCCACCGGGCCCGGCGGGCCCTTCCCTGGCCCAGGATAGTCGCACCGTCCTGGCGCTCCTCCACCCCGATCACCGGAGGAACGCCCCGCAACGGGGTGTCCGCACCGGTTTCGTGCATGGCTTTATCAGGATTGGGAGGGAATTTCCCCACCGTACCCCTGGCTACGGAAATAATCGTCCAGCCGGGCCAGATAAGCCCGGCGGGTTTCCGGGGTGAGCCAGGAGGCATCAAAGCTGTTTTTCCCCAGCTGATACCAATCCCGGGCGCTCAGGTGACAAGCGGCCTGGACGGCCCGGATATTGGCGTTCATGTAGCCGCCGAAATAGGCCGGATCGTCGCTATTCACCGTCACCATGAGCCCGGCCTGGAGCAGCTGGGGCAGGTTGTGGGCGGCCATGTCCGGAAACACCCGCAGCTTCACGTTGGACAGGGGGCAGACGGTCAAGGGCACCTTTTCCTTCACCAGCCGGGCCACCAGGGCCGGGTCTTCCATGGCCCGCACCCCGTGGTCGATACGCTTCACCTGAAGCAGATCCAGGGCGCCCCACACATAGGCCGCCGGACCTTCTTCCCCGGCGTGGGCCACGGTGCTCAGACCCAGTTCCCGGCACTTGGCAAAGAGGCGGGTGAATTTGCCCGGGGGATGGCCCACTTCCGAGGAATCCAGGCCCACCCCGTCGATCTGGTCCAGATAGGGCAAGGCGGCTTCCAGGGTAGCCAGGCCCTCTTCTTCCGAGAGGTGGCGGAGGAAACAGAGAATCAGGCGACTGCTCACCCCCAGCTTTTCCCCTTCCGCCTGGGCCCGTTTCAGGCCTTGCAGGACGGTGGCCAAGGGAATACCCCGGGCGGTGTGGGTTTGGGGATCAAAGAAGATTTCCGCGTGGATCACGTTATCTGCCCGAGCCCGTTCCAGGTAAGCCAGACCCATGCGGTAAAAATCTTCCTCCTGGCGCAGCACATCGGCGCAGGCGTAGTAGAGGTTCAGAAAGGATTGGAGATCGTCAAAGCGATAGGCGGCCCGCAGGGCCTCCACACTGGCGTAGGGCAAGGGGACCCGGTTTTTTTCCGCCAGGGCGAACACCAGTTCCGGCTCCAGACTGCCTTCGATGTGGATGTGCAGCTCGGCCTTGGGCATGCCACAGGCCAGGGCCGTCACCGGGTCCTGGGCGTCGGGGGCGGATGGGGGAAAATCAGTCATGCAGGTCTCCGGGTAAGAGAAAAATCCATAAAAAACGGCCGCACCGGGCGGCCGTCCTGGCTGGCTGGAGAAGCCCCGGGCCGAACCCGGGCCTTCCCCAAGGGGCGCCTTATTTGGGAATGTTACCTTCCACACCTTCCACGTAGAAATTCATCTTGCGCAGATCAGCATCGGAATAGACCTTGCCCGCGGGGACGAAAACCTTGCCCGTTTGATCCTTCAGAGGACCGGCGAAGGGATGGAGCTTGCCCGCCTTGATGGCGTCCCGGCGTTCTTCCGCCAGCTTCTTCACCGGGGCGGGAACCAGGGGCCCGAAGTTTTCCACATTGATGGCGCTTTGCTTCACACCCCACCAGATATCCTTGGGCTTCCAGGTGCCCTTCAGGACTTCATCCACGGTTTCTTCGTAGATCACGTCCCATTTCAGCACGGAGGCAGCCAGCTGGGCCTTGGGACCAAACTTGCTCATGTCCGAATCCCAACCGAAGGCCATCACCCCCTTTTGCTGGGCGGCTTGCACCACGGCGGGGGAGTCGGTGTTCTGCATGAGCACATCCACCCCCTGGGAAATCATGGACAGGGCGGCTTCCCGTTCCTTGCCCGGGTCAAACCAACTGTTCACCCAGACGGCCCGGGTGGTGACCTTGGGGTTGACGCTGCGGGCCCCCAGGGTAAAGGCGTTGATGTTGCGGATCACTTCCGGGATGGGGATGGAACCCACTACCCCCAGCTTGCCGGTCTTGGTCATTTTGCCAGCCACCACCCCCAGCATGTAGGCCCCTTCATAGGTGCGCACATCGTAGGTACCCATGTTCTTGCCGGACTTGTAGCCCGTGGCGTGCATGAACACCGTATTGGGGAAGGCCTTGGCCACCTTGGCTTCCTGGTTCATATAGCCGAAGGAGGTACCGAAAATCACTTTATAGCCCTGGGAGGCCAGGTCCCGGAAAACCCGTTCCGAGTCGGCGGTTTCCGGCACATTTTCCACGAAGGTGGTCTTCACCTTGTCGCCCATCTTAGCTTCCAGGGCTTTCCGCCCCTGGTCGTGGGAATAGGTCCAGCCGTGGTCCCCGGTGGGGCCGATGTAAACGAAGCCGATCTTGGCCTGTTCCGCCAGGACCGGAGATGCCATCCCGCAAGCCAGGGACAGACAGCACAGCAGGGATTTAAAACGCTTAGGGACAGACACCATGGTCGATCTCTCCAAAAAAGCCCCCGCCCTGAAGCGGGGCCGTAAGTTGAACAAGGAGTTCGCGAATGCGGGGCCAGTGTAGCAATCCCCCCCGGGTGTACCCATGTCGGGAGGATTATGGAGCCTATAAAGGGAAACACAGGTCGGAGGGCGGTTTTGGCGCCATGATGCGTCCCGGCAACGCCCCCTGCCCCGGCCCTATTCCCCGGGCCGGGCCGCCCATATCAGGGCTCCCCTGGGAATTGGAGCCTTCCTCGCTCCGACCTTTTAACCGGCTCCCCGGGCCTTAATGAATGAGGCCCCACCCCATAACGAAACGTAATGACCTTTATAAGCCCCAGGCCGGAACGAATTTGTTACTTTCCAACCTGACCCTATAACAACATTCTTCAATTGCTCACCGCCGACACGACCATGGAAACCCCTTACCGACCCATACAGTTCTACTATCAAGGGCGCATCCACCGGGTGGAACACGCCCCCGTCACCCGCACCCTGCTTCAATACCTGCGGGAAGATCTGACCCAGACCGGCACCAAGGAAGGCTGCGGCGAAGGGGATTGCGGCGCCTGCACCGTGGTGGTGGGGGAGCGAGTCCTGGACGCGGCAGGCCGGGAAAAGCTCCAGCTCCGGGCCCTCAATTCCTGTATCCAACTCCTCCCTGCCATGGACGGCAAGGCCCTGTTCACCGTGGAAGACGTGGCCAAACTGCTCCAGGGCAATGGCCAGCTTCACCCGGTACAACAGGCCCTGGTGGATACCCATGGCTCCCAGTGCGGCTTCTGCACCCCGGGCTTCATCATGTCCCTCTGGGCCCTCTACGAAAATCACGAGCGCTGCCCGGACAAGGAAACGGTACTGGACGCCCTGTCGGGCAACCTCTGCCGCTGCACCGGCTACCGGCCCATTGTGGATTCGGTGGCGGTGGCCTACCAGCAGCCCCGGGCCGTCTGGGACCAGGGGCCGATTCTGGCCGCTCTGCGGGAAATGGCCGCCGCCCCGGCCCTGGTCTATGAAGGGGGCGGCCATCGGGCCTACGTGCCCCGCAATCTGGCGGAACTGGCCCAGCTGCGCCTGGACCACCCGGAGGCCCGGCTGGTGGCGGGCAGCACGGACGTGGGCCTGTGGGTCACCAAACAGCTCCGGGACCTGGGGGACACCCTGCACCTGGGCCAGGTGGCCGAACTAAAACTGATCCAGGTGGGGGACGACACCCTGGACATCGGCGCCGGGGTCAGCCTCACCGACGCCTTTGCCTGTCTCACCCAGGAATGGCCTGAATGGGCCGATCTGGCCCGGCGCTTCGCCTCCCGCCCGGTGAAAAACGCCGGCACCCTGGGGGGCAATGTGGCCAACGGCTCCCCCATCGGGGATTCCATGCCCGCCCTGATCGCCCTGGGCGCCACGGTGGTGCTGCAAAAAGGCACGGCGCGCCGGGAACTGGCCCTGGAAGACTTTTACCTGGGCTACCAGAAAAACGCCCTGACCCCGGGGGAATTCCTGGCCACCATCCGCCTGCCCCGGCGTCACACCCAGCCCGGCCGACTGGTGTTCCGGACCTACAAGCTGGCCAAGCGCTACGAGCAGGACATTTCCGCCGTCTGCGCCGCCTTCGCCCTGCACCTGGACCAGACCGGCCAGATCCTCAATGCCCGGGTGGCCTTCGGCGGCATGGCCGCCACCCCCAAACGGGCCCCGGCCACGGAAGGGGTACTGGCGGGCCAGCCCTGGAGCGCTGCCACGGCAGCGGCCGGTGCCCAGGCCCTGGCCCAGGATTACCAGCCCATGAGCGACGTGCGAGCCCGCAAGGAATACCGGCTGACCGCCGCCGCCAACCTGCTCCAGCGCTTCTGGCAGGAGACCGGCGTCCCGGGCCAGACCCCGGAAACGCCCCAGAGCCTGCGGGACTTCGCCCCCATTTAAACGCTCCCCTGAACCCTCACCGGCAGGCGGCCCCCAGGGGCCGTCCCCGGGTCTTCTGCGAGAAAGGTTTCCGGCCCCCAAAAACAGCGCCCCGCGTCCGCCCCAACCCCAACAGGCCCCAGGAACGCCCGGCCCCGGAACCCACCCGCCAGCGATAGGAATGCAGTCCATGAACACTTCCGCCCTGCCCCCCGTAGGCACCCCCCTTCCCCATGAGAGCGCCGTCCTCCATGTGACCGGCGCCGCCACCTACTGCGACGACATCCGGGAACTGGCCGGCACCCTCCACGGTGCCCCAGGCCGGTCCGAACGGGCCCACGCCCGCATCCTGGCCATGGACCTGGAGCCGGTGCGCCAGGCCCCGGGAGTCCGGGCCGTCATTACGGGGGCCGACATTCCCGGGGTCAATGACTTCAGCTTCACCCTGAAGGACGACCCCCTGCTGGCGGAAAAGGAAGTGCTCTACTACGGCCACCCGGTTTTCCTGGTGGTGGCGGAGACCCACGAACAGGCCCGCAAGGCGGCCCGTCTCGCCAAAATCACCTACGAAGACCTGCCCGCCCTGCTCACCGCCGAAGCGGCCGCCGCCGCCAATGCGGAGGTGCTGCCCCCGGTGGAAGTGAACCGGGGCAACGCCCCCGCCGCCCTGGCGGCCGCGCCCCACCGGCTCCAGGGCAAGACCCACCTGGGAGGCCAGGAACACTTCTATCTGGAAAGCAACATCGCCTACGCGGTGCCCAAGGAAGAGGACACCATCCACGTCTGGAGCTCCACCCAGCATCCCTCCGAAGTGCAGCACGCCGTGGCCCACGCCCTGGGCTACAGCGTCAATCAGGTGACCCTGGAAGCCCGGCGTCTGGGGGGCGGTTTCGGTGGCAAGGAATCCCAGCCCGCCCAGTGGGCCTGTCTGGCCGCCGTGGCCGCCAAGCTCACCGGTCATCCGGTCAAGGTGCGCCTGGACCGGGACGACGACATGGCCCTCACCGGCAAGCGCCACGATTTCCACATCGAATACGATGCGGGCTTTGACGACCGGGGCCAGCTCCTGGGTCTCAAGGTGCTCCTGGTGTCCCGCTGCGGCTACTCCCCGGACCTTTCCGGGCCGGTCAATGACCGGGCGGTTTTCCACGTGGATAACGCCTATTACCTGGATCAGGTGGCCATCCGCAGCCTGCGGGGCAAGACCCACACCGTATCCAACACGGCCTTCCGGGGCTTTGGTGGGCCCCAGGGCATTTTCGCCATCGAAACCGTGCTGGAAGACATCGCCCGCTACCTGGGGCTGGACCCCCTGGAAGTGCGCCGGGCCAATTTCTACGGCAGCACCCCGGAAGAGGGCCGCAATGTCACCCACTACGGCATGACCGTGGAAGACAACGTGATCGCCCCCCTGGTGGCCCAGCTGGAAAAGGACTGCGACTACCGGGCCCGGCGGGCCGCCATCGCCCGCTTCAACCAGGAAAATGCCGTATTCAAGCGGGGCCTGTCCCTCACCCCGGTGAAATTCGGCATTTCCTTCACCGCGACCCAGTTCAACCAGGCCGGGGCCCTGGTGCACGTCTATTCGGACGGCACCGTGCTGGCCAATCACGGCGGTATTGAAATGGGCCAGGGGCTCTACACCAAGATTCGCCAGATCGTGGCCCAGGAACTGGGTATTCCGGTGGACCTGGTGCGCCTCTCCGCCACCAACACCAGCAAGGTGCCCAATACCTCCGCCACCGCCGCCTCCTCGGGCACGGACTTAAACGGCAAGGCCTCCCAGCAGGCCGCCGCCGCCATCCGGGAACGGCTCACCGCCTTTGCCGCGGAACAGGCCGGGGTGGCCCCGGCCACCGTCCAGTTCCAGAACGGCCGGGTGACGGCGGGGGATCGGACCTGGACCTTCCAGGAACTGGTGAAAGCCGCCTACAACGCCCGCATCAAACTCTGGGAAAGCGGCTTCTACAAGACCCCCAAAATCCACTACGACCCCAAGACCATGCGGGGCCGCCCCTTCTACTACTTCGCCTACGGAGCCGCCGCCAGCGAGGTGATTCTGGACACCCGCACCGGGGAATACCGGGTGCTGCGGGTGGACGTGCTCCACGACGTGGGCCGCTCCATCAATCCGGCCCTGGATCTGGGTCAGATCGAAGGGGGCTTCATCCAGGGCATGGGCTGGCTGACTACGGAAGAACTGTGGTGGCGGCCGGACGGGCGGCTCATGACCCACGCCCCCTCCACCTACAAGATTCCCACCGCCGCCGATCTGCCCCCGGTGTTCAACGTCAAGCTCTTCGACAACGCCAATGTGGAAGACAGCATCCACAAATCCAAGGCCGTGGGAGAACCGCCCCTCATGCTGCCCTTCTCCGTCTTTTTCGCCCTGCGGGAAGCGGTGGGGGCCACGGACCCCACGGGGCGCAAATTCATTGCCATGGACGCCCCGGCCACCCCGGAAACCCTGCTGAACGCCATCCGGGACCTGGCCCGCTGATTGCAAGGGAATCACCATGACTGCCCCCATCCCTGCTGCCCGCCCCAACGCCGCCCCCCCGGCCAGCCCCCTGCCCTGGTTCCACGCCCTGGCTGACTTCCTGAGGGAAGGTCCGGCGGTGCTGGTCACCGTGGCCCGGCTCCAGGGCTCCACCCCCCGGGAAACGGGGGCTGCCATGGTGGTGGGCAAGCAGGGCTTTGCCGACACCATCGGCGGCGGCCACCTGGAATGGGTGGCCCTGGAAGAGGCCCGGCGCCTGCTGGGGGAAGGGCAGGCCCACCCGGAGGCGGCCCAGCCCCCCCGGCTGGTGTCCTATTCCCTGGCCGCCACCCTGGGCCAGTGCTGCGGCGGCACCCTGTGGCTGCTCTATGAGGTCATCGCTCCGGATGCCCTGGCTGCCTGGCAGGAAGTCAGCCGGGCCCTGGCCCGGGGCGACTCCTGGCGGCGTGAGGTGGTGGGCCCCCTGACGGATCGGGATGCCCGCGCCCTGTCCCGGGGCACGCCCCTGGAAGGCCCTGAACATAAGGATTCTCTCCCGGGCATCGGCGCAAAGGCAGAGGCCACGCCCCTGTCCGCGCACCAGACTTGGGAGGCCGCACCATGCCAGGGCCTCCATCCCCTGCCCGGCAACGCGGGCTGGCTGGCTCCGGAACTCCGGGTCGGGTCCGCGCCGGCCCCCTCCGCCACCCCCTCCCCGGCCTATTTCCGCTACCGGGAAACCCTGACGGACCGGGCTCTGCCCCTGATGATTTTCGGCGCCGGCCACGTGGGAGCCGCCCTGGTGCGGGCCCTTTCCCTCCTGGATGTGCGCATTACCTGGGTGGATTGCCGCCCCGAACTCTTTCCCGGGGACCTGCCCCCCCGGGTCACCCCCCTGGTGCTAGAAGATGGGGAAGACCTGCCCGGGGCCGCCCAGCAGGCCCAGCCGGGCACCTATTTCCTGGTGCTGACCCATAACCACGACCTGGATTACGCCATCTGCGAAGCCATTTTCCGGCGCCAGGACTACGCCTATTTCGGCCTCATCGGCTCTGCCACCAAGCGGGCCCGGTTCGAACATCGCCTGGTGGCTCGGGGCCTGGACCCGGCCCGGCTGGGGGAACTCACCTGCCCCATCGGCATCCCGGGCATTGGCGGCAAGGAACCCGCCGTCATCGCCGCCTCGGTGGTGGCACAGATTCTGCAAGTAAGGGATGCCTGCCGCGCTTCGGCCCGGCCCCCGGAAAGCCTGCCCACGGACGCTTCCGCATCCGTCAAGACATCCGTCTCTGGGCCAGCTGCCCCTGCAACGCTTTTTAATCAACTTTCGGACTTTTCCCGATGACACCTCGTCTTGAACTATGGCACATCACCAAGCGCTACCCGTCGGTGGTGGCCAACCAGGACATCAGCCTCAAGGTGATGCCTGGGGAAATCCACGCCATCCTGGGTGAAAACGGCGCCGGCAAGAGCACCCTGATGAAAATCATCTACGGCGCCACCCACGCGGACGAAGGGGAAATCGTCTGGAACGCCCGCCAGGTCAATATCGCCAACCCGGCCCAAGCCCGGGCCCTGGGCATTGGCATGGTGTTCCAGCACTTTTCCCTCTTTGAAACCCTCACCGTGGCGGAAAACATCGCCCTCACCCTGGGGGGGCCCCACGACATGAAAGGCCTGGGCGCCCGGGTGAAGGAAGTGTCCCAGCGCTACGGCCTGCCCCTGGACCCGGAACGGCGTATCCACAGCCTGTCCGTGGGGGAACGGCAACGGGTGGAAATCGTCCGCTGCCTGCTTCAGAACCCCCAGCTGCTGATTCTGGATGAACCCACTTCCGTGCTCACCCCCCAGGCCGTCCAGGCCCTCTTCGGCACCCTGCGCCAGCTGGCCGCCGAAGGGGTGAGCATTCTCTACATCAGCCACAAGCTCCACGAAATCCAGAGCCTCTGCGACCGAGCCACCGTACTGCGAGGCGGCAAGGTCACCGGCACGGCGGACCCCAAGCAGGAAACCACGGGCAGCCTGGCCCGCATGATGATCGGCCGGGAGCTGCCGGTGTGCGAGGCACCGGCCTACACGGGCGAACAAAAGCCGGTGCTGGAGGTGAAGGGCCTGACCCTGGCTTCCGACGATCCTTTCGGCACCAGTCTCCACGACATTCACCTCACCGTGCAGAGTGGCGAAATTCTGGGCATCGCCGGGATTTCCGGTAACGGCCAGGGAGAACTGCTGGCGGCCATTTCCGGGGAAACCCCAGTGGCCCGGGAAACGGTGTGTCTGGAAGGGGAAGCAGTGGGCCATCTGGACGCGGGCAAGCGCCGGGACAAGGGCCTCTGCTTTGTGCCGGAAGAGCGCCTGGGCCGGGGCGCCGTGCCCGCCATGACCCTCACGGAAAACGCCCTGCTCACCGCCCACCGCCAGGGCTTGAAGCGCTACGGCTTCGTTTTGCGAGCCAAGGCCCGGGATCTGGCCCGGCGCTGCATCGAGCGTTTCGACGTGCGCTGCGGCGGCACCGAATCCACGGCCCGCAGTCTCTCCGGGGGCAATCTGCAAAAGTTCATCGTTGGCCGGGAAATCATGGAAGCCCCCAAGGTGCTGGTGGTTTCCCAGCCCACCTGGGGGGTCGACGTGGGGGCCGCCGCCTTCCTGCGCCAGACCCTGCTGGACCTGTCCCGCACCGGGGTGGGCATTCTGGTGGTGTCGGAGGAACTGGAAGAGCTCTTTGAAATCTGCGACCGCATCGCCGTACTGGCGGAAGGCCGCCTGGCCCCCGCCGAACCCAAGTCCGCCACCAATGCGGAAGCCATCGGTTTGAAGATGGCCGGTCTCTTCAACGACGACGGCAACGCCACGGCTGCCGCCTCATCCGCCCTGACCGTCCCGGCCAGCGCCCAGGAGAATTCCCATGATGCTGCATCTGCTTGAACCCCGCGCCGAGTCCTCCCGGACCATGCGCCTCCTGGCGCCGGTGCTGGCCATTGTCCTAACCCTCCTGACAGGCTCCCTGCTGTTCCTGGCCCTGGGCCGGAGTCCCCTGGAATCCTTCAAGGTCTTTTTCATCCAGCCCCTCTCCAGCGCCAATGGCTGGAGCGAACTGCTGGTCAAGGCCTCCCCCCTGATCCTCATCGCCCAGGGCCTGGCCATCGGCTTCCGGGCCCGCATCTACAACATCGGGGCGGAAGGCCAGCTGATCGCCGGGGCCATCTGTGGCGGCGGTATCGCCATTTTTCTGGACGGCACCCCCAACCCCACCCTGCAACACCTGACCCTGCCCCTCATGCTCCTGGCCGGGGCCTTAGGGGGCGCCCTCTGGGGAGGGATTCCGGCCCTGCTCAAGACCCGCTTCAACGCGGATGAGACCCTCACCACCCTGATGCTCACCTATGTGGCGTCCTTTCTCCTCACCTACCTGATCCAGGGCCCCTGGCGGGACCCGGAGGGCATGAATTTCCCCCAATCCATCATGTTCGGGGATGCGGCCACCCTGCCCCTGCTCTTTGACGGCATGCGGGTCAATGTGTCCATTTTCATTACCCTGGCCGCCTCCCTGGTCTTCTGGCTCTTCACCAGCAAAAGCTTTCTCTCCTACCAGCTCAATGTGGGCGGTCTGGCGCCCCAGGCCTCGCGCTACGCCGGGTTCTCCGCCAAGAGCACGGTATGGGTGAGCCTGCTCCTCTCCGGCCTCACCGCCGGGCTGGCCGGGGTGGGGGAAATCGCCGGACCCGTGGGCCAGCTCAACCTGAACATTTCCCCGGGGTACGGCTTCGCCGCCATTATCGTGGCCTACATCGGCCGCCTCCACGCAGCGGGCATCATCCTCTCCGGTCTGCTCATGGCCCTCATCTACCTGGGCGGGGAAGCGGCTCAGGTGTCCCTGCAACTCCCCGCCGCCATCACCGGCCTGTTCCAGGGCATGTTGCTGTTCTTCCTTCTGGGCGCCGACGTGTTCGTGGATTTCCGCCTGCGCCGCCTCATCAGCCGGGGCAAAAAGCCCACCCTTCCCGCCCAACCTCAAGTGGTATCGGAGCAACCATGATGGAACATCTCATTCCCGTATTCGCCGCCGCCTTCGGTGCCGCCGCCCCCCTCATTTTCGCCGGCTTGGGAGAACTTATTTCCGAACGGGCCGGGGTCATGAACCTGGGGGTGGAAGGCATGATGCTGATCGGTGCCATCGCCGGTTTCGCCGCCTGCGTGGGCACCGGCCAGGGGCCCTGGATGGGCCTGATGGCGGGAGGCCTGGCTGGGGCCGGGGCCGCCTTCCTGTTCGGCTTTCTGACCCTTTCCCTAGCCGCCAACCAGGCGGCTTCCGGTCTGGCCCTGACCATTTTCGGTATCGGCCTGTCCGCCTTCGTGGGCCAGAATTACGTCAGCTACAGCCTGCCCGGGCTGAAGGCCGTGACCATTCCCCTGCTTTCCGACATTCCGGTGCTGGGGCCCATCCTCTTTCACCAAAACCTGGTGGTCTATCTCTCCCTGGCTTCCGTGGCCCTGGTCTCTTGGGTGCTGTACCGCACCCGGGTCGGCCTGATCCTGCGCTCCGTGGGGGAATCCCCCGAATCCGCCCACGCCATCGGCACCCCGGTGCTCCTGGTGCGCTATCTGGCGGTGATGTTCGGCGGCGCCATGGCCGGTATCGCAGGCGCCTACCTGTCCACCATCTACACCCCCATGTGGATTCAGAACATGACCGCGGGACGGGGCTGGATCGCCGTGGCCCTGGTGGTCTTCGCCGCCTGGAAACCCTGGCGTCTGCTCCTGGGAGCCTACCTCTTCGGGGGCGTCACCATTCTCCAGTTCCAGGCCCAGGGGCTGGGCATTGCCGTGCCCTCCGAACTCCTCTCCGCCCTGCCCTATCTGGCCACGGTGGTGGTGCTGGTGGTGATTTCCCGCAATCCTCGCACCCTGCAACTGAATCACCCGGGCTCCCTGGGTAAGCCCTTCATTCCGGGCCAGTAAGCCTGTCCCCTGGCCCGCCTTCTTTTCCGGGCGGGCCGGGAAGGTCGGGGAAAAGCCGGTATTCCGACCTTTCCCCCGGTTTTCCAGAAGCTCCCTCATTCATACCGGCCAACCAGCCCTTCGTCTGTTCCCCCCCTCTCCTCCCAATTTCCAAGCCTGCCAACCGTCTCCCCATGCCCCGTACCCTGCTCCTGCACCACGCCCAACTGCTCCTCACCATGGACGAGGAACGCCGGGAAATTCCCGACGGCGCCGTTTTTATCGAAGACAACCGGATTACCCAGGTAGGCCCCAGCGACCAGCTACCCGACACCGCGGACGAGGTGCTGGACATGGGCGGCCACATCGTTCTGCCCGGCCTGGTGAACACCCACCACCACATGTACCAGAGCCTGACCCGGGCCCTGCCCCGGGCCCAGGACGCGGAGCTGTTCGACTGGCTGCAACACCTTTACCCGGTGTGGGCCGGGCTCACCCCGGACATGCTCCGGGTATCCACCCTCACCGCCATGGCCGAGCTCATGCTCTCCGGCTGCACCACCACCTCGGACCACCTTTATCTCTACCCCAACGGCTGCCGCCTGGAGGATTCTATTTTCGCCGCCCGGGAAATCGGTATGCGTTTCCACGCCTGCCGGGGCAGCATGAGCGTGGGCCAAAGCCAGGGCGGACTGCCCCCGGACCGGCTGGTGGAGGATGAGGCCGCCATCCTGGAAGACAGCCTGCGCCTCATCCAGGCCTTCCACGACCCGGCCCCCTACGCCATGACCCGGGTAGCCCTGGCCCCCTGCTCCCCCTTTTCCGTGAGCCGGGATTTGATGCGCCTCTCCGCCGAACTGGCCCGAGCCCAGGGGGTGGGGCTCCACACCCACCTAGCGGAAAACCACAAGGACGTGGCCTACAGCCGGGAGCGCTTTCACATGAGCCCGGCGGAATACGCCGAATCCCTGGGCTGGGTGGGGCCGGACGTGTGGCATGCCCACTGCGTCAAGCTGGACCCGGCGGGCATCGAGCTTTTCGCCCGTACCGGCACCGGGGTGGCCCATTGCCCCTGCTCCAACATGCGGCTGGCTTCCGGCATCGCCCCCATCCCCCAAATGCGGGCCGCCGGGGTAACCGTGGGCCTGGGGGTGGACGGCTCCGCCTCCAACGACGGCGCCCATCTCCTGGGGGAAGCCCGGCAGGCCATGCTCCTGGCCCGGGTAGGCTTCGGCCCGGCGGCCATGAGCGCCCGGGAAGCCCTGGAAATCGCCACCCTGGGCGGCGCCCGCACCCTGAACCGGACGGACATCGGCGCCCTGGCTCCGGGTATGGCCGCCGATCTGGTGGCTTTCAACCTGGGGGACGTGGCCTTTGCCGGCGCCCAGGCCGACCCGGTGGCGGCCCTGGTGTTCTGTACCCCGCCCCGGGTGGCCGCCAGTATCATCAACGGCAAGGTGCAGGTCTGGGACGGAGAATTGCTCCCCCTGGAACGGCCCCTGCTGGTGGAAGAACACAACCGGCTCGCCGCCCAGTTGCTGGCGGCGGCCTAACGCCCAAGCCGGACCCGGCGTTTTGGAGCGGCCCCTTCCGGCTGCTCCAGCCACCGCCCCGCCCCTTTGCCCAACTTTTAAGAGACCTCAGTCACCATGACCTTTCCCTCCGCCGCCCCTTCCCCCGCCCCCCTGCTGGTACGTGGCAGCCTGCTCTATTTCCTCGCCGACCCGGGTCCGGATGACCAGGCCGAGGCCTATCGCTGGCATGAGGACGGGGGCCTGTGGATTGAGAATGGCCGTATCCGCCTGGCCGACGGCTGGGACAAGGTCCTGGCCGCCATGCCCGTGGCGGACCGGGACCGGGCCCGGCGCCTGGATTACCGGGGACGGCTGATTCTGCCAGGGCTGGTGGATGCCCACCTCCATTATCCCCAGGCCGGCGTCATCGCCTCCTTTGGTCGCCAGCTGCTGGATTGGCTCAACGACTACACCTTCCCGGCGGAGGCCCAGTTTGCCGACCCGGAGGTGGCGGAACGGGGCGCCGAATTTGTGCTGGACCGGCTCCTGGCCCACGGCACCACCACCGCCTCCGTTTTTGCCACGGTCCATCCCGGCTCCGTCGACGCCTTTTTCCAGGCCGCCGCCCGGCGCCGCCTGCGTATGCTCTGCGGCAAAGTGATGATGGACCGGAACTGCCCGGACTATCTCCAGGACACGGCGGCCGATTCGGAACGGGACTGCCGGGACCTGATCGAGCGCTGGCACGGTCGGGACCGGCTGGGCTACACCCTCACCCCCCGTTTCGCCCCCACTTCCACCCCGGAACAGCTGGCCGTGGCCGGCGCCCTGTTTGCCGCCTATCCGGACCTTCACCTGCAAACCCACCTCTCGGAAAACAAGGCGGAAATCGCCTGGGTCCGGGAGCTGTTCCCGGACCGAACCAGCTATCTGGACGCCTACGACCACTATGGTCTCCTGGGCCCCCGCAGTATCTACGCCCACGCCATCCACCTGGATGCCACGGACCGGCAACGGCTGGGGGAAAGCGGCAGCGCCGTGGCCTTCTGCCCCACCTCCAACCTGTTCCTGGGCAGCGGCTTTTTCGACCTGGACGCGGTGTCTAACGCGGGAGTGCGGGTGGGCCTGGCCACGGACGTGGGGGGCGGCACCAGCTACAGCCTGATCCGCACCCTGGGGGAAGCCTACAAGGTGGCCCAGTTCAAGGGCACCGCCCTATCCGCCCTCCGGGGCTGGTATCTGGCGACCCTGGGAGGCGCCCGAGCTCTTTATCTGGAAGACAAAATCGGCAGTTTCCAACCCGGCCGGGAAGGGGATTTCGTGGTCCTGGACTGGGCCCCCACCCCGGAACTGGCTTTCCGCCAAGAACAGGCCAAAACCCTGGAAGAACGCCTGTTCGCCCTCATGATTCTGGGGGACGAACGCTGCGTGGTGGCCACCCACGTCCTGGGGGAAGCAGCCTATCGCCGCTGAGCCTCCCCCCCATCCGCCACGCCCCACCTTCCGGTGGGGCTTTTTTATGGCGCCTACCCCGGGCCCTTTGTACATAGTTTTTGTCCGGGAGCCAGAGGAGGCCCGCTATCCGGACGGATGAAGGCTTTTTTGTTGTATGGATACAACAGATTATCTCCCATCCCGGGCAGGTTTTATTCCTCCAATCCCCGTCTCCGCCCCCTCCTGGCCCGGAGACTTTGCGCCTTTTGCCCCTTGCCTCGCCGCTCCCAGCCCCCTCCGCCCCAAGCCGGGGCACCGGAGAACAAAGTATTTCTCCACCCCCGGGAAGAATGCACCACCCCATTTCTCTGTAAAAATCTATCTTTACCTTTCCCTGTCTGATTATTTATTCATAGAAAACATGGTATTGGATATGGCTATCCGGATTTACCCAGGGGTCAATTAATCATCTTTGCCAAAGTTCCACTGGCCCGGGAAAAAACCACGCACTTTTCCTGTGCGCCAGCCCTCAGAAAACGCACTAAAAGTGAGCGTTTTACCTCCATACAAAAATAAAAATATGCTTCATAAACAGTGAGATAGTCTAGGCACTTATCCGCTTTTTCATATATTCCTAATCGTCCATTTTTATGCCCCCCCTTGTTAGGCTTCGATCCAAGCCAGAAACGCAGCGCCCCTGACGAATCTGGCAAAGATTCCACCATCCCGACGCATTAGGAGATTTCCATGAGCAATCCGCTTCGTTTCGCCCTCCCGGTCCTGGCCGCTTCCATCATGGCCATGGGCGCCGCCCACGCCGCCGACTGGAGCGACACCTCCATCAGCTACCGCTACGGCACCAAGTTTGCCGAACCGTTCGGCGCCAACGACATTCACAAGAACATCATCAATTTCAGCCACATCAGCGGCTACAGCTACGGCACCAACTTCCTCAGCGTGGATCTGCTGATGTCGGACAAAACCGACCCCTCTTCCCCTGCGGCCACCTCCGGGGCCCAGGAAGCCTATGTGGTGTATCGGAACACCCTGGATTGGGGAAAAATCTCCGGCAAGGACCTGAAGTCCGGCTTTATGCGCAGCTACGGCGCCACCGTGGGCTTCGACTGGAACAGCAAGGATGACGCGGGCTACAACTCCAAGAAGCGCATGCTGGTGGCCGGTCCCACCATTATGCTGGACGTGCCGGGCTTCCTGAACGTGAGCCTGCTGGCCCTCTGGGAAAGCAACGCGCCCCAGAACGAATACACCAACACCGCCGTTTCCCGCTACACCTACAAGACCCACCCCATGCTGAACCTGGCCTGGGGCATCCCCTTCAACGTGGGTTCCGTGCCCCTGTCCTTCGAGGGCTATGCGGACTTTATCGGCAGCAAGGGCAAGGATGAGTTCGGCGGCAACACCAAGGCGGAAACCAATATCGACATGCAGGTCATGTACGACGCCAGCAACATCTTCTCCGCCAAGAAGAACACCTTCAAGGTGGGCCTGGAATACCAATACTGGAAGAACAAGTTCGGTAACGACTACGAAGGGGCCGCCGGTCCTGGCGCCTATGCCAAGACCCCCATGATCCGGGCCGAATACCACTTCTAAACCTTGCTTCGTGTCAGGCGACTGGGCGCGGTGGGGCATCCCCACCGCGTTTTTTTTGCCGGAATGGCTGAATATCCCCCCGTCACGGCCTTCCCTGGGGACCACGTCCGGCCCCGGTCCCTGGACCTCCCTCCGAGCCTTTCCCCATATAGGACTTCCCGTATGTTCTTTATCACCCCCATTAGGCGGGCAGGCAGGGCGGCCCTTGGTTAAAATTGGGGGCATGAACCCACTCACCGATCCCAGCCCCCTGTCTCCCCTGGGCAAAGCCACCGAATACCGTTGCCACTACGCCCCGGAGCTCCTGTTTCCCATTCCCAGGGAAATCAAGCGCCGGGAAATCGGCATTGATCCGGCGGCCCTGCCCTTCGTGGGGGAAGACCTCTGGAACGCCTACGAAATTTCCTGGCTCGATCCCCGGGGCAAGCCCCTGGTGGCCCTGGGCTGTTTTCACATTCCGGCGGCCAGCCCCCGGCTGATCGAATCCAAGTCCTTAAAGCTCTACCTCAATTCCTTCAACCAGACCCCTTTTGAAGCCCTGGAGAAGGTCAGGGAAACCCTGGTACGGGACCTGTCCGCCGCAGCGGGCGCCCTGGTGACCGTGGAACTCACCGCCCTGGCTGACCGCCCCCTCCCCACCCTGGGCTATCCGGAAGGGGAGCTGCTGGACCGGCTGGAGGTGGACTGCCAGGAGTATCATCCCGCGCCCCACCTGCTCCAGGCCGACCCGGCTCGGGTGGTGGAGGAAACCCTCTATTCCCACCTGCTCAAGTCCAATTGTCTGGTGACCGGCCAGCCCGACTGGGGCATGGTGGTCATCCGCTACCGGGGACCGGCCCTGGACCGGGCCGGACTGCTGCGCTACATCGTTTCCTTCCGCAATCACAACGAATTCCACGAGCAGTGTGTGGAACGCATCTACACGGACCTCATGGCCCGCTGCCACCCGGACGCCCTGGCCGTCCACGCCCGCTATACCCGCCGGGGCGGCCTGGACATCAATCCCTTCCGCAGCAGCGGCCACTTCCCGGCCCCGGGGAATGTGCGGGAAGTGCGTCAATGAGCCTGGAGACAGCCTCCGCCGTCCCGGCCCCGCCCCCCAACGGGAATGCCCCAGGCTACGCCCCCTGGCAGGCTGAACTGACCCTGGGCTTTCGCCGCCAGGGGGAGCGTACCGTGCTGGCGGAACGGCGCCATTTCGGCCCCCTGCGGGTGCAGAAAGCCCTCTATCCGGAGGGGGATGAGGTCTGTCAGGTGCTCCTGCTCCACCCCCCTTCCGGGGTGGCGGGGGGAGACCAGCTGAACATCCGAGTGCGAGTGGAAGCGGGCGCCCACGCCCAGCTCACCACCCCGGGGGCGGGCAAAATGTATCGCTCCGCCGGACCCGAGGCCGCCCAGCATCACCATTTCACCCTGGACCAGGGGGCCTGCCTGGAATGGCTGCCCCAGGAAACCATCGTCTTTGACGGCGCCAAGGTGAGCCAATCCCTCACCGTGGATCTGGCCCCGGACGCCCGCTTCATAGGCTGGGACCTGGTGTGTCTGGGACGCAGCGCCGCCGGGGAAAAATTCACCCGGGGCCACCACCATCTGGCCACCCGCCTCACCCGCAACGGCCGCCCCCTCTGGCTGGAACGGGGACGACTGGCGGGGGGCGCTCCCCTCCTGGCCTCCCCCGTGGGCATGGCCGGCGAGGCGGTCTACGGCACCCTCATGGCTGCCGACGAAAGCCTGGACCAGCTCGATCGGGAAGCCCGGGAGGCCCTGCTGGCGGACCTGCGCCGCCATGTCCTCGAGGATGGGGCGGACCATGGTCTGACCCTGCTCCCCGGCCTGCTCCTGGCCCGCTATCTGGGGAATTCCACGGAAGCGGGGCGCCACTGGTTCGCCGCCCTGTGGGCCGGTCTGCGCCCCCGGCTCCTGGGCCGGGACGCTGTGCCGCCCCGGATCTGGAACACCTGATGACCGGTCGCCCTTTGCCCACCCCAGCCGCCCCCGCCCTTTTCCGGCGGCCTACGCCAAACTGCGCATGGCGCCGCCCCCGGCCGGGCTCTTATAGTGGGAGCCAGGAAAAAACAGGGGAGTTGCCCTGGGCTATCCGGGCAGACAAGGCGCCCCTGCCCCCATTGGCTTCCCGGATGACCGGGTCCGGCCACCGCCGTGCTCGGGGCACCCTGGCCCCCGGCCTGGGCCACCGCCCCCCCTTCCCTCTCCCCGACCGCCCGGACCGCTCACGGCGGCTGGACCGAAGGAAGGGAAACCGGCCCCAGCCCTTTTTCCCACCCGATTCTTTTGTCTTTGGAGATCCCATGGAACTGACGCCCCGCGAAAAGGACAAGCTCCTCATTTTTACCGCCGCCCTTCTGGCGGAACGACGCAAGGCCCGGGGCCTGAAGCTCAACTACCCGGAAGCCGTGGCCTACATTTCCGCCGCCATTATGGAAGGGGCCCGGGACGGTAAAACCGTGGCCGAGCTCATGGCCTATGGCACCACCCTGCTGAGCCGGGAGGAGGTCATGGACGGCATTGCGGAAATGATCCCGGACATCCAGGTGGAAGCCACCTTCCCGGACGGTACCAAGCTGGTCACCGTCCATCACCCCATCGTCTAAAGCCCCAGGAGATTCCATGATTCCAGGTGAAATGTTGTTCGAGCCCGGGGAAATCGAGCTCAACGTCAGCCGTGCCACGGTGGAACTGACCGTGGCCAATACGGGGGACCGGCCCATCCAGGTGGGCTCCCATTACCATTTCTACGAAACCAACGAGGCCCTGGCCTTCGACCGGGAAAAGGCCTACGGCTACCGGCTGGACATCGCCGCCGGCACCGCCGTGCGCTTTGAGCCGGGCCAGAGCCGCAGCGTGCGGCTGGTGGCCCTGGACGGGGAACGGAAGGTTTACGGCTTTGCCGGCAAGGTCATGGGAGCACTGCAATGAGCGTAAAAATCGGGCGTCAGGCCTACGGGGAAATGTTTGGCCCCACCACGGGGGATCGGGTCCGGCTGGCGGACACGGCCCTGGTGGTGGAGGTGGAAAAGGACTACACCACCTACGGCGAAGAAGTGAAATTCGGCGGTGGCAAGGTGATCCGGGACGGCATGGGCCAGGGCCAGAAACTGGCGGCGGAAGTGGCGGATACGGTGATCACCAACGCCCTGGTGGTGGATGCGGTGAGCGGCATCATCAAGGCTGACATCGGCATCAAGGATGGCCGTATCAGCGGCATCGGCAAGGCAGGCAATCCGGACATCCAGCCCGGAGTCACCATCCCCATCGGGGCCGGGACAGAAATTATCGCCGGGGAAGGCATGATCCTCACCGCCGGGGGCATCGACAGCCACATCCACTTCATCAGCCCCCAGCAGATCGACGAAGCCCTCTATTCGGGCATCACCACCATGATCGGCGGCGGCACGGGCCCGGCCACGGGCACCTACGCCACTACCTGCACCCCCGGGCCCTGGCATCTGGCCCGCATGCTGGAAGCGGCGGAAGCCTTCCCCATGAACCTGGGCTTTCTCGGCAAGGGCAACGCCAGTCAGCTGGAACCTTTGCGGGAACAGGTCCGGGCGGGGGCCATGGGCCTCAAGCTCCACGAGGACTGGGGCACCACCCCGGCGGCCATCGACCACTGCCTGGCGGTAGCGGAGGAAATGGATGTCCAGGTGGCCATCCACACGGACACCCTGAATGAATCCGGCTTTGTGGAAAGCACCCTGAATGCTTTCAAGGGCCGCACCATCCACACCTTCCACACGGAAGGGGCCGGGGGCGGCCACGCGCCGGACATTATCCGGGCCGCGGGCATGGCCAATGTGCTGCCCAGCTCCACCAATCCCACCATGCCCTACACGGTGAATACCATTGACGAGCATCTGGACATGCTCATGGTTTGTCACCACCTGGACCCGGCCATCGCGGAGGACATCGCCTTT
This sequence comes from Azospira inquinata, assembly GCF_018905915.1. Lineage (NCBI taxonomy): Bacteria > Pseudomonadati > Pseudomonadota > Betaproteobacteria > Rhodocyclales > Rhodocyclaceae > Azospira > Azospira inquinata. Next base: position 2,862,698 of record NZ_CP064782.1, on the reverse strand, counting down.
GCCGAATCCCGCATCCGCCGGGAAACCATTGCCGCCGAGGACATTCTTCACGACCTGGGGGCCTTTTCCATGATGAGTTCCGACTCCCAGGCCATGGGCCGGGTGGGGGAAGTGATCATGCGCACCTGGCAAACCGCCCACAAAATGAAGCAGCAACGGGGCTGGCTGGCCCCCACCGAGCCCTCCCGGAACGGCACCGAGGCCCAGAACAAGGACCGGAACGACAATTTCCGGGTCAAGCGCTTCATCGCCAAATACACCATTAACCCGGCTTTGACCCACGGCATTGGCCATGTGGTGGGCTCGGTGGAAACGGGCAAGCTGGCGGATCTGGTGCTCTGGCAGCCCGCCTTCTTCGGCGTTAAACCCGCTCTTATCCTGAAGAGCGGAGCCATTGCGGCGGCCGCCATGGGAGACCCCAACGCCTCCATTCCCACCCCCCAGCCAGTCCATTACCGGCCCATGTTCGCCAGCTTCGGCAAGGCCCTGAAAACCTCCGTCACCTTCGTTTCCCAAGCGGCCCTGGAAAACCCGGCCATCGCCGCCCTGGGCCTGGAAAAACCCCTTATTGCGGTCAAGGGCACCCGCCGCCTGCAAAAGTCGGACATGGTCCTCAACGGCGCCACGCCAAAAATCGACGTGGATCCGGAAACCTATGCGGTGCGGGCCAACGGCCAGCTGCTGGTCTGCGAACCGGCGGCGGAACTGCCCCTGGCCCAGCGATATTTCCTGTTCTAGCCATGGTTCGCGCCAACAGTTCCCGGGAAAACTACCTGACCCTCGTCAGCAACGGCGAATTTACCCTGCCAGCCGACACCACCGCCGACAAGGGCGGTGGCGGCCAAGGGTTCCGGCCCCATGACCTGCTCGAAGCAGCACTCGCCAGTTGCCTAAACATAAGCTTGCGCATGGCCGCCGAGAAATTGGGCGTGGGGCTGGACCAAGTTTCTGTCAGCGTTTCCCTGAATCGGAACGCCCCAGAAGGGCCGAGCTTCGCGTGCGAGGTGAGCTTCCCCCCATCCTTGTCACTCGCCGATAGAACCAGCTTGCTAGCCGCCGTGGAATCCTGCCCGGTTAAGACAACACTATCCAAGCCGCTCCATTTCAACCTGACCCAAGCCACCCCATGCTGATTCTCAACCAACGTACCCAACAAGCCGCCACCGACTCGGTCGCCCTGGTCTACGACGACCGGAAACGCAGCCGTCTCAAGGTCACCCTGGCCTCCGGCGCGGCGGCGGGCATATTCCTGGAGCGGGGCGACCAGCTCCGCCACGGGGACAAACTGGCGGCGGAAGACGGTTCCGCCGTGGTGGAAATCCAGGCCGCCCCGGAACAGCTGGTGGAAGCGGCCACCCCGGACGCCCTGCTCTTCGCCCGGGCCGCCTACCACCTGGGCAACCGCCATGTGCCGGTGCAGATTCTCCCGGAAGCCCAGGGCGGGCGCCTGCGTTTTCAGCGGGACCACGTGCTGGCCGCCATGGTCCAGGGCCTGGGCTGCACGGTGCAGGACACGGAAGCCCCCTTCCAGCCCGAATCCGGCGCCTATGGCGGGCACAGCGGCCACAGCCACAGTCATGCCGACACCCCGGACGGGGAGGAAGATCCCCTTTTCGATCCGGGCCACGGCGCCCACCGCAGCCAGCCCAAAATCCACGACTTTCGTCCCCGGAAATGAACCCCAGCCTCGCCCTAAGCCGCCTGCTCCAGCTGGCCAGCCCGGCCCTGCCCGTGGGGGCCTACACCTATTCCCAGGGCCTGGAATGGGCCGTGGAAAGCGGTCGCCTGAAAAACGAGGCGGATTGCCTGACCTGGGTGGGGGATCTGCTGGAAGGCCCGGTGGGCCGCTATGAAGCCCCCCTGCTGGGGGAGCTGATCCGGGCCTGGGCCGGGGACAGTGCCGCCCACCAAGACCGGGTCAGCCAACTCAACGACGACTGGCTGGCCAGCCGGGAAGGGGCCGAACTCCGGGGAGAAGCGGTACAGATGGGCTATTCCCTGCGCCGCCTGTTCCACGAACTTCAGGCCCAGAGCCAATGTCCAGAAGACCCGGCCCTGCCGGAAGCACTCCTGACCCGGCTGGACGCCCTGCCCGAGGTGGCCTTTCCCACCGCCTGGAGCGCCCCGGTAGCGGCCTGGGGCATTGCCCCGGCAGACGCCCTGGTGGCCTACCTTTGGTCCTGGGCCGAAAACCAGGTGATGGCGGCCCTCAAGGCCGTACCCCTGGGGCAAGCGGCGGGTCAGCGGGTGCTCCTGGCCCTGGGCCGGCGGCTTCCGACGGTGGCCGCCCGGGCCCTGACCCTACCGGAAGAGGAATGGTGCAATTTCGCCCCCGGCTTCGCCCTGGCCTCCCTCAACCACGAAACCCAATATTCCCGACTTTTCCGCTCCTAAAGACCATGACCACAGCTTCCACCCCCCGCTCCAATCCCCTCCGCGTCGGCATCGGCGGCCCCGTGGGCTCAGGCAAAACCGCCCTCACCCTGGCCCTGTGCCAGGCCCTGCGGGACAAATACCAACTGGCGGTAGTCACCAACGATATTTACACCGCGGAAGACGCCCAGTTTCTGGTGCGCAATGAAGCCCTCAGCCCGGACCGGATCATGGGGGTAGAAACCGGGGGCTGCCCCCACACCGCCATCCGGGAGGACGCCTCCATCAACCTGGAAGCCGTAGCCCGGCTCCAGGAGCGCTTTCCCGACCTGGAACTGATCCTCATCGAAAGCGGCGGCGACAACCTGGCCGCCACCTTTAGCCCGGAACTTTCGGACCTGACCCTCTACGTCATCGACGTATCCGCCGGGGACAAAATCCCCCGCAAAGGCGGCCCGGGCATTACCAAATCCGACCTCCTGGTCATCAACAAAATCGACCTAGCCCCCATGGTGGGCGCCTCCCTGGAAGTCATGGACCGGGATGCCAAAAAAATGCGGGGAGAACGGCCCTTCATTTTCAGTAACCTGAAAACCGGTCAGGGGCTGGTTGAAATTATCAAATTCGTTGAAGAGCAAGGAATTTTAACCGCCCATTAAAAGCTCAATTTTTTATTTTCAAGGCACCGATACGCATGGAGACAAAATATTCTTTCCCTAATACGTCAACTGAAACGTCGTCATATACAGGACGCAAGAAATCCTCTTTATAATAGCCGGAAAACCCAAACTTCTTAGCCTTATCACAAAACTCCTTAAAATAATCTTCTTTCTTTTTAATGTCTTTACTATCCCGGGCATAAGAGACGATAACAAAACCACACAAGTCGCCAATTAGAGGTATATTTGTTTTTATTTTATAATGAGCATCACCCACTTTACTAAGCAACTGTCGTTTTAGATCCTTTAACGATTCACCATGTTCATCTATCGCACTTCGGCGCGTACTCGTCCTATGAATATTCCCAAAATATTTTAACTCATATATTTTTATTGCCTCAAAATTCTCCTTACAGCAATCTTTCCCCCCATTCAAGCGCCGAAAAAACACAACATCGAATTTTCTCTCCCCTTCCCCCCCGTAGTTCAAATAAGAGAATAATTCACCCCTGTACTTATCAAAGACAAAACACGAAAATTCTTTCGTAATATAGTCTTCCACTTTAGACATTAGCTGGAGTGGTGCAATTCTAGATTTAACAGAATCACTCCCAAGATAGTCAGAGAAGTCAGAAAAAATCTTCTCGAAATCAATTTTTTTCTCTCTTGTCATTATATATTCTCCGATAATCTAAAAAAGTTTGACCTCCCGGTGCCGGGGACAACTCACCAGATGGTCATTGACCATGCCCGCCGCCTGCATGAAGGCGTAACAGATGGTGGGGCCGACAAACTTGAAGCCCAGACGAAGCAAGGCTTTGCTCATGGCCACAGCTTCTGGGGTCTGGGCGGGCACCTGATCCAGGCGGGCCCAGTGGTTCTGCCGGGGTTCGCCCCCCACAAAGGACCAGAGCAGTTCGCTAAAAGAACGGCCGTCGGCGGTGTAATCCAGGTAAACCTGGGCGTTCTGACGGGCAGCAGCCACCTTGGCCCGGTTGCGCACGATGCCCGGGTCGGCCAGGAGCTGGGCCAGTTTGGCATCGTCGTAGGCAGCAATTTTGGCGGGGACAAAACCATCGAATACGGCTCGGTAGTGCTCCCGCTTTTTTAGGATAGTGGCCCAGGAAAGGCCGGCCTGGGCCCCTTCCAGGATCAGTAGTTCGAAGAGGGCCCGGTCGTCCCGGAGGGGCAGGCCCCATTCTTCGTCATGATAGCGGCGGTAGAGGTCAAAGCCTTCACACCAGGGACAACGGGCCATGGCAACTCCTGGGAGGTGGGGAGAAACGGGGAAAGGCCCGCCCCTAACCATACCGGGGACGGGGCCTAAGCCACCTTATTGGGGCAGTTGGGGAACTTGGACGGGAAGCAGGACCTTGAACTTTTCCGCGTCAATATACTGGCCCACGGCAGCCACGCCGGTCTGCATGGAGGGATCAGCGAAGAGTTCCTTGGCGGCCATTTGGGCCAGGAGCTGGAAGCTTTGCTGGATCACCGCCGGGCCATTGGCCTGAACCACGGTCTTAGCTTCCTTTTCGCAGCGTTCGGTGAGCAGGCTGGTCACCAGCTTGGCGGAAGAGCGGTTCAGCTGATCCCGCTGGGCGTTGGTCACATTGCTCATATTCTTGAGCTGGGGATTGAGGGCCAGGACGCTGAATACCCATTTCACCATTTCGCCCCGCTCGGCTTTGGTGCTCTTGGTCATCAGACATTTGGCCAGCTCGGCCCCCTGAACTTTGGCCGCCGCCGGAGCCGCCAGCAGGGAAGTGGAACCCAGGGCCAGGGCGGTGCCCAGGGCCAGAAAAGAAAGAAGTTTTGCGCTCATGAATAGCCTCTGCATTGGGGAGCGTCCGCCCTGCCACCCCGGGGGGCGGGCGGCGGACAAAAAGACCCGGCACGGCAGCGGGCCGGCCGGGTCCACGAACAGGGGCGATTTTACGCCCCTCCTCCAAGGGCTTCACCCCGGATTGGGAGCGTGGCCGGATCAGGGGGCCTCACCGAGGGAAAGGGCCGAGGTACCCGTCCCTTTTCCCAAAAAAACAAAGGGGATGGGGAAATACGCTTTACAGCACGGCGGACAGATCCAGCCCTTCCCCGACCAGAGGCGGGCACCAGTAATAGCCGCCGGTAACCGGGCGGGAGAAGCGGAAGAGCCCATCCACCACCCCGTCTTCCAAGCCCACCATGCGGGTCAGCACCTGCTCGAAGGCCTCCAGGCTGTGGCCGTAGGCGATGAATTCCAGGCCCTGTTCCCGGGCCGTGGCCCAGGGCATGGAGCGGCGCACCATAAAGGCTTCCGGGCTATAGCTTTCCTGGGCGCTGCGCTTCACGTGGGCGGATTCGGGAGCGTCTTCCAGTTCTTCGTTGTCTTCTTGGCGGCGGCCGATCAGGTTGTCCCGTTCTGGGGCGCTATGGCTTTGGAAATGGACCAGATCGTGGCTCCAACGCTGCACGGCCACATAGCTGGAAGCGGCCAGGGCCCCCTCGGGCACCAGGGCGGCAGCAACAGCGGCTTCCTCCTTGGGGTTTTCCGTGCCGTCCTCATAGCCGGTCAAATCCCGGCCCCCGGCGTATTGGAAGGTATCCAGGCCATCCTCCAGCTCGAAAGCCTCAGCCAGCCAGGTTTGCAGGGCCTGGGCCCGGTCGAACAGAGCGCTGCGCTCTTTCCCCAGAAGCAGGACCCAGAGGGCCTGTTGGGTGGAGGGCACGGTCACCCCTGCTCCGGCCAGGGCGGGAAAGGGACGCAGGCCGGGCAAGGAATGGCCCAGGGCGGCCACCAGGGGCGCCCCCAGGCCCACCACGCCCCAGGCGGGCTGCCATTCCCGGGCCAGGCGGCTCAGGGCAGCCCGGGGATCGGCCTCGGCCTTGAGGCGAAAACTAAGGGAGCGGCCGTGGGCCGCCAGGGGCGCAAGAATATAGGGCTGGCTATGGGAGGATAGGGCAACGTTGGACATGGCAACCTCTGCGCCCCAGGTCCCGAGGTCCCAGGCGCAAAAACAGGGAAAAAGGAAGGGAGCGGTACCCCCAAGTAGCGGCCCGCTCCGGCCCCGCCACTATACCGCGACCGCCCGGAAAACGGCCATGGTGGCCCCCCTTGCAACGGAGCTACCGTATTGAACGGCTGGTCCGGTTCAAGCGCCTCCCAATTCACGCCCCTGCGCCCTGGGTCAGCGCAAGGGCGACGGAGCCGGTACACTGGCCCCATGCTTCCCATTCTTTATCAGGACGATCATCTGGTCGTCATCCACAAACCCGCCGGGCTTCTGGTCCACCGCAGCGAACTGGACCGGCGGGAGACCCGTTTTGCCGTCCAGCTGCTCCGGGACCAGCTAGGCCGCCGGGTTTATCCGGCCCATCGTCTGGATCGGGGCACCTCCGGGGTACTGGTCTTCGCCCTGGACAAGGAGACCGGCCAGGCCTTGAGCCGCCAGTTCGAGAACCAGACCGTGGGCAAGGACTATCTGGCCGTGGTGCGGGGCTATCCGGAAGAAGCTGGGATCATCGACCATGCCCTGAGCCGCCAGCCCGACCCCATGGAACATGTGCATCCGGACGCCCTCCTGGCTCCCCAGCCCGCCCTCACCCGCTATCGGCGCCTGGCCACGGTGGAACTGCCCGTGGCGGTGGATACCTATGCCACCAGCCGCTACGCCCTGCTCCACCTGATGCCGGAAACCGGGCGCCGCCACCAGCTGCGCCGCCATCTGAAACACATCGCCCACCCCATCATCGGCGACGCCACCTACGGCAAGGGCCGCCACAATCGCATGGTGGCGGAACGCTACGCCTGCCCCCGCCTGCTCCTGGCCTGCGTGGCCATGAGCCTGCACCATCCCCTCACGGGTCAGGCCCTGGAACTGGTGGCTCCGGTGGACGGGGCCTTTGCCGACCTGATCCGCCGCTGGGGCTGGGCCGATGCCCTGCCCCCATCCTGGCTGGCTCCGGAGGACAGGAAAGTCGCCGCCCCCTAGTCCAGGGCAAACACCGGATGGTAGGTCCGGTCCTGGTGCAGGATGTGGTTGGCCACCGCCTCCACGGCAAGAAAGCGGATCAATTCACCGGCCTGGGCCACGCTGGGGGCCCCGGCCATGGCCTGACGCAGGGCCTGCCCCCGGTCCAGCAGGGCCTGATGCTGCTCCCGATGGGCGGCCAGGCCGGACCACAGGCGTTCGCCCAGGAGCCGCTCCTCCGTCTGGAAATGGGCCCGGGTTTTGGCAAAGAGCTGATCCACCCCGGCCAGCAGTTCATCCATGCCCTCCTGCCAGTGGCCGGAAGTTTCCAGCCGGGCAAGCTGGGCCTGGATACGCCGGGCGTCGGCAAAAATCTCCCGATGCTCCCGATCCAGCACCTCGTGGCCCGAGGCGTAATGGGCCCGCCAGGCCAGGGGGTGGTCCGCCGCCCCCTGGTCCTCCGGCAACTCCGGAGGCTCGGCCAGCACCACCCGGTTGCGCCCTTCCTGCTTGGCTCGGTAGAGGGCATCATCCAGGCGGGAAAAAAGGCTGTCCGCCGATTCCTGACCCAGGGCCCACTGGCCCACCCCCAGGCTGATGCTGACCCGCAGGCCCAGGGAAAATTCATGGGTGGCCACTGCCCGGCGCAGCTTTTCCCCCACCTCCCGAGCCTGATCCAGGTCCGTGTGGGGCATGAGTACGGTGAATTCCTCCCCGCCCCAGCGGGTTACCCAGTCGGATTCCCGGGTGCAGCCCCGGGCCAGATGGGCCAGGTCCACCAGCACCTGATCCCCCACCTTGTGGCCGCAGGTGTCGTTAATGCGCTTGAAATGGTCCGCATCAAAGAGCAGGGCGGCCACGGGATGGCCGTAGCGCAGGCCCCGCTCCTGCTCCTGAACCGCCATGGCTTCGAAATGGCGCCGGTTCCACAGGCCGGTCAAGGCGTCGGTCTGGCTCTGAGCCCGCAGCTGCTGCTCCAGTTCATGGCGGGCGGTGATATTGCTGGCCACCCAGAGCACCCCGTCCTCCCCGTCAATCTGGAAATTCAGGGCCTGGATGCGCCCCTCGAACCATAGGGGCTCGTCTGGCCCCTCCGATTCCAGCCCCTTCACGTCCCGCCGGGAGAGGGGATATTCCACGATATGGAGTTGGCGGGACGCCAGGGCCTGGTGAATCTGATCCACAAACCAGTCCGCCTTGCCCGGCGCCAGCACATCCTGAATACGCTGGCCGATCAGGGCGCTGCCATCGTGGTAGTAACGGCTATCCGCGCCCCCCAGAATGGCCACGTAGCGCCCGCTGCGGCTCAGGATGAAGCCCGGGTCCGGCAGCGCGGCAAAGATCTCCGTCGCCTGCTCAATAGAAAACATAGGAATCTCTCGCAAAATGGCAGAAGGCCAAAACAGCCCGCCCGAACGCCCCTCGGGCAAGGCCCTGGCCAGGAAGCAACGGTGCCCGAACCGGCCAGAAAAAGGAAGCAATTCCCAGACCGGGCCCTACCCCATCACCCCCCGAAAAAACCCGGACCTCGTCCTTTTTTCCATCCCACAAAAAAAGCCCCATGGGTTTGGCATGGGGCTTGGCTGGAACAGGGGCATCCAGAAGGGATGGGCCTCAGGAGGCTTTGGCCGGAGCGGCTTTTTTCCCTGCGGGCTTGCGGGGGGCCTTAGCCGTTCCTTTCTTCTTCCCCCCTGCGGCACTTTCCTTGGCCTTGGAAGAAGCCCCAGAGGCCTGGGCCTTGGGTGCCAGAGCCGCCACCGGGACGTCAGCCCCTTCCGGGGAAACCTCCCCCTCTTTCTTCACCGATTCAGAGGACCGGGGAGTCAGGAGCGCTCCCACCTTCTTTTTGCTTCCGGCTTTGGGCGCGGTGGCCCGGGGCGCGGCGGTGGCCTTGGGCGCCTGGGCGGCACTGCCCGCTTTGGCGGCCTTAGCGACCTTGGGAGCCTCCGACTTTTTGGCCCCAGCTTTTTTGGCCGGAGCCAGAATGGTCTCCTCCACCGGAGCAGCTGCCTTGGCCGCAGGGGCGGACGGAGCCGATTTGGCAGCCTTGGCGGCTTTGCCTGCCTTAACCGCCGCCGTTTTACCCTTGGCCCCTTGCCGCCAGGAGAACACCTCTTCTTCCGGGTTATCCGCCAGGATGAAGTCGATGCGCCCGGTTTCCAGGTCCGCCCGCACCAGTTTCACCCGCATCCGGTCCCCCAGACGGTAGCGCTTGCCGGTCCGTTCCCCCAGCATCTGGTGCTTGGTGGGCTCGAAGTGGAAATAGTCCTGGCCCAGTTCGGAAACGTGGACCAGGCCTTCCACATAGACGTCGTCCAGGGCGACGAAGACGCCGAAGCCCGTGACCCCGGCGATGGTGCCGTCAAATTCCTCGCCCAGACGGCCCTGCATGTAGAAGCACTTGAGCCAGTTTTCCACATCCCGGGTGGCCTCGTCGGCCCGCCGTTCGGTGGCGGAGCAGTGCATGCCGATATCGTCCCAATCCCCCGGGTTGTACTTTTCCTTGGCCAGCACGGCCTTGATGGCCCGGTGCACCAGCAAATCCGGGTAGCGTCGGATGGGGGAAGTAAAGTGGGTGTAGGACTCATAGGCCAGACCGAAGTGGCCCACGTTATCCGGGCTATACATGGCCTGACGCAGGGAGCGGAGCATGACGGTCTGCAACAGCTGGGTGTCGGGACGGCCCTGGATGCGGGCCAGTAATTCGGCGTAATCCTTAGCCGTGGGGGAATCCCCGCCCCCCAGGGAAAAACCGAATTCCCCCAGGAAGGAGTGCAGGGTTTCCAGCTTTTCCGGCGTAGGCCCTTCGTGGACCCGGTACAGGCAGGGCTGTTTGTGGGCCTCCAGGAACTGGGAGGCGCAGACATTGGCCGCCAGCATGCATTCTTCGATGAGCCGGTGGGCGTCGTTGCGCACCACGGGAACGATATTGGCGATTTTGCCCTGATCGTTGAAGAGCATCTGGGTTTCCACCGTCTCAAAGTCGATGGCGCCCCGCACCTTGCGGGCTTTGACCAGAATCTGGAAAAGTTTGTAGAGGTCCTGGAGATGGGGCAGAACGGCCTCATGTTCGGCTTTTTCCGGCTGGCTTTCCCCGGACAGCCAGCTCCACACCTGGTTATAGGTGAGGCGGGCATGGGAGCGGAACACCGCCCGGTAGAAGCGATAAGCCTTGATATTGCCGCTCGGGGTAATTTCCATATCGCAGACCATGGCCAGCCGCTCCACGTCCGGATTCAGGGAGCAAATGCCGTTGGAGAGCTTTTCCGGCAGCATGGGAATGACCCGCCGGGGGAAATAGACCGAGTTACCCCGCTCGTAAGCCTCCCCGTCCAGCACCATGCCGGGCCGCACGTAATGGGAGACGTCCGCAATGGCCACCACCAGGCGCCAATTACGCCCCTTCTTTTCGCAATACACCGCGTCATCGAAGTCCCGGGCCGTTTCCCCGTCGATGGTCACCAGGGACAATTCCCGCAGATCTTCCCGGCCCGCCAGATCGGATTTTTTCACTTTGTCCGGCAAAGCCTTGTTTTCTTCCAGGGCTTCCTTGGAAAACTCGAAGGGCAGGTCGTGCTTACGCAGGGCGATCTCGATTTCCATCCCCGCGTCGGCGTAGTTGCCCAGCACTTCCTTGACCCGGCCAATGGGCTGGGAATACTGGGAAGGCTGCTCGATGATGTCCACCACCACCACCTGGCCCGGCTTGGCCTTGGTGCGGGTCTTCTTATCCCCGGGAATCAGGATGTCCTGACTGATGCGGCGGTTTTCCGCCACCACGAAATAGACCCCGTGTTCCTCATAGAGCCGACCCACCACTTCCTGGTTGGCCCGCTCCAGCACTTCCACCACCACCGCCTCCCGACGGCCTTTCCGATCCACCCCCACGGCCCGCACCAGGGCCCGGTCCCCGTGCAACACCTTGTCCATCTGCTTGGTGTCCAGGAATAGGTCGTCGCTGCCGTCATCCGGGCAAAGGAAGCCAAAACCATCCGGGTGACCTTCCACCTTACCCGGAATCAAATCCGCCTTATCCGGCAGGATGTAATCCCCGCGCCGGTTGCGCATCAGCTGGCCAGCCCGCTCCATGGCGTTCAGGCGACGTTGGAAGAGCTCCCGTTCCTCCGCCGAAATATCCAGCAAGATACAAATCTGCTCGAAGCTGCGGGGCTTGCCCTGATCGGCCAGGAGCATTTGCACATACTCCCGGGACGGGAGGGGAATTGCGTACTTTTGTACCTCCCGGGCGAAGTAGGGGTCGCTCTTTCTTACTTTTGATAACTTTCTTGTTGACATGTCCGTTTTAACCCTTATAATAGCGACTTCTTTCGACGCCTTGCCCAGGTGGCGGAATTGGTAGACGCACTAGGTTCAGGTCCTAGCGGTGGCAACACTGTGGAGGTTCGAGTCCTCTCCTGGGCACCAAGCTTCAGGAATAAGCCAGCTTTTAGCTGGCTTTTTTCTTTTCTGTCTTGGGTTGCGTGCAAGCCGGTCCTGCCTATTTTTGTTGATGGAAAAGATCCGTCGGCCCGGAACCGCCTGTTGCGGCTGACATCGGGACATCCCAGAAAAGGATGAGACGGGAAAGCATGGGGCTGGGCAGAGGCCAGACGGTCAAAGCCGTCTGCTCCGCGAAGCTTCCGCATCATACCACCGGCGGCCGGGCTGCGCCCTTTTCCCCGGTGATTCTCCGCCCCAGGGGGCACCTTTCCCCCCTTTTTCCATTCCCTCCCCCACCCTTTCCCTGGCGACCGGGGAAAACGGGCAAACCTATACTTTTTTCCCCTTCCCGTATTTTCCCGGGAAAACGCCCCCAATCCTTCGGATACAAAAAGGCCCGGGACTAGCCCGGGCCCATGGGTAGCCAATCCGCGGCAATGGAGTGACTTACTTTTCCAGCACGTAAGTCCCCGGAGCATCAGCCAGGGCCGGGAAGGCCTTGGTGGACACCGGATAGGCGGGCACCATTTCCGCGCCCCGCTTATCCAGCCATTGCACCCAGTCGCCCCACCAGGTGCCGGGTTGGCGCTCAGTGCGGTTCATCCAGGTTTCGTAATGCTCGTTGGGCTGGGGCTCCCCGGCCCAGAAAGCCCGCTTGGGCGGATTCACCGGGGGATTGACGATGCCCAGGATGTGGCCGGAGGTGGAAACCACGAAGCGCACCTCCGCTTCCGTGTTCACGGACTTGCGGATGTGGTAGCACTGGCGCCAGGGGGCGATGTGGTCGTCCTGGGCGGTGGCCACGTAAAGGGGCTGGGTAATGCGGCCCAGGTCGATGGATTCCCCGGCGATGGTCAGGTGGTCCGGCTTGACCAGGTTGTTGTGCAGGTACATTTCCCGCAGGTAGAAGGAGTGCATGGCCCGAGGCATGCGGGTGGAATCCATGTTCCAGAACAACACGTCGAAGGCCGGCAGGGGCTCGCCGTAAAGGTAGCTGTGCACCCAGTAATGCCAGACCAGGCTGTTGGAACGCAGCAGGCGGAAAGAGGTGGCCATGTCCCCCCCGTCCAGATAGCCGGTCTTGGCCATCTTTTCTTCCAGCAGGCGGATGATGTCTTCGTCAATGAAGACATCGATGTCCCCCGGGTGGGTGAAATCCGTCAGGGTGGTAAACAGGGTCCAGTCCGCCACGGGGAGCTTTTCCGGACCGAAGCGCTTGTTGGCCCAGGCCATGTAGGTGGATACCAGGGTGCCGCCGATGCAGTAGCCCACCAGGTGAATCTTGGGCACCTTGCAGAAATCCCGCACCGTTTCCACCACCTGATTCACCCCTTCCGTCAGGTAGTCGTCGAAGGTGACGTCGGCCATGTCGGCGGTGGGATTTTTCCAGCTGGTGATGAACACGGAAAAGCCCTGGTCGGTCATGTACTTCACCAGGCTCTTCTTGGCGTTCAGATCCAGAACGTAGAACTTGTTGATCCAGGGGGTGACGATCAGGAGAGGGGTCTTGCGCACTTCCTTGGTGGTGGGAGCGTAGTGGATCAGCTCCAGCAACCGGTTGCGGTACACCACCTTGCCCGGGGTGGTGGCCAGATCCTGGCCCACCTTGAAGGCATCCTGTTCCACCATGAGAATGTTTTTGGCCTTCATGTCCCGCAGCAGATTCTGGAAACCGTCACTCAGGCTCTTGCCCTGGGTTTCCACGAATTTCTGCATGGCCACCGGATTGCTCCAGAAGAAATTGGTGGGCGCCAGGGCATTGACCCAGATCCGGGCCCAGAAGGCGGAACGGCGCCGTTCCTTGTCCGACAGCCCGGGGGTGTCGAAATACATGTCCTGGGTGCGGTGGGTGAAGGCCAGATACCATTCCTTGATGATGTCCCAGGAGGCGGATTCGCTCCAGATGGGCTCGGCAAAACGCACATCATCCCCATGGGGCGTCACTACGTCCTCCGTGGGCAGCCCCAGGGAGCGCTGAGCCAGATGGGTCTGGAGGGCCATCATGTCGCTGGACAGGTTGGTCAGGGCCTTGCTCAGCTCCCGGGGGTGCATGAGCCAAGCGGTCTGGGCATTGATCATGGAAGTGAACATCCCGTAGGGGTCCAGATTCTTGCCCACCGCCTTACCCATGCTCTCCAGGGGCAGGGCCGAGAGGAGATCCATGTTCTTGTGGCTGCCGGATGAGGATGACGCATTACCCATATTCAATCTCCCATGATTTGAAAATTCCGTCCGGAGCCCGACCCCCATTCACTGCCAGGGACCGGCTCCCGCATGGGAAACATTCTACGATGCTTCGCCCCCATTGGTATGGCATTTCGATGTCCATTTTTCCCCCAAGTCCATAGCCTGAGCCTTTCTTCGGCCCATGGTCCGCTCCCGGCGGAAACCCTCGGCCTTAAAGGGCGGGGCGTTCTGCGTCCAGTTCCGCCAGTTCCTCCGCCAGGGCGTCGAGAAACACCCGGACCTTGGCGGGCATGAGGCGGCGACCGGGCAACAGGGCATACACCCGTACCGGAGGGATCTGGTAGCCAGGCAGGAGGGGCACGATGGCCTTGGCCGCCAGGGCGTCCCGGCAATAGGCGCTGGCCAGGATGGCCGCCCCCAGTCCGGCCCGCACCCCCCGGAGCCGCATCCCCACATTCTGGGCCCGCAGGGGGCCGGAAGGCCGCAGTTCCTCGATTTTCCCATCCCCCCGGCGCAGGGACCAGACCAGCTCATCCGGGCTGGGCAGGCAGGGCCAGGCGGCCAGATCGGCCAAACAACGAGGCTCCCCGTAGCGGGCCAGGAGGCCAGGGGAGCCGTACAGGCCCCGGGCCACGGCATAAATGCGCCGGGCCACCTGTTCACTATCCGGCAGGGGGCCGGACTGGATACGGAAAACGATGTCGTAATCCTCGGCCCGGGGATCGGGCACCCGGGAGGACAAATCCACCTCCGCCTCCAGCCCCGGATAGCGCACCAGCACGTCGGCCAGCACGTCTCCCAGGCGCAGCACGCCGAATTCATAGGGAGCGGCGATACGGAGCAGGCCCTGGGGGGTGTCCTGACGGCTCTGGGCGTAATCCAGCAGTTCCCCCAGACGGCCCACCAGGGGCCGGGTTTGTTCCTCCAGCAGCTTACCCGCCTCGGTGAGGCGCAGATGGCGGGTGCTCCGTTCGCAGAGGCGCTGGCCCAGGCGCTCCTCCAGGCGGGCCACGGCCCGGCTCAGGGTGGATTTGGGCAAGCCCAGACGCCGAGCGGCGGCGGTAAAGCCCTCCCCTTCCGCCACGGCGAGAAATAGCTGAAGATCATCCAGGGCCATATTGTTCCGATATTGCAACAAAGAAGCCCGGAATATAACGCTATTTACACCACAAAAGACCTTACCATGGCGTCTCTCCGGTTTTTCCCCTGACCCTGTGTTCCTTCTCCCCCGTTCCTGGCTTTCCGGTCTGCGCCGCCGACACGCGGGGGTATGCGCCGGTCTCATCACCGGCACCGATTTTCTCGCCAGCAGCACGGTCTATGTGTCCGGCGCCTACATCCGGGGCGGCATTGGGGCCTCTCCGGAAGACTTTCTCTGGATCATCACCCTCTACGCCGCTGCGGGCACCGCCGCCATCCTGGTGCTGGAGCGCCTATCCCGGGTGTTGCCCTTCCGCACCCTGATCCGCCTGGGGCTGGGGCTCTTTATTCTCGGTTCCGGGGTAGCGGTCTGCAGCCAGTCCTTCAACCAACTCATGGCGGCCCGGGTACTCCAGGGCCTGGGGGGCGGCCCCCTCATGACCGCCGCCCGGGTCATGCTGCAAATGTCCGTCCCGGCGGAACGGCGTGGCCCCCAGCTGCGGGGCTTTATCACCGGCATTTTCCTATCCACGGCCCTGGCCCCTTGGGCCGCCACCGCCCTGGTCCAGTGGCAGGACTGGCGGGCCGTGTTCGCCCTCCAGGGGGCTTACGGAACCGCCATGTGGCTCCTGGCGGGATTCGCCCTGCCCAAGGAGGCCCACCTGCCCCGCTCCCTGGGCCATTTCGACTGGATGTCCGCCTTGGCCTTCAGCCTGGGCACCCTGATCCTGCTCCACACCCTTCAGGACATGCGTTACCAGTGGCTGGACCGGGGCATGGTCCTCAGCCTGCTGTTAGCCCTGGGCCTTTTCGCCCACCTGGCCTGGCACCTGCACCGCCACCCGGATCCCTGGTTCAACCTGGGGCGCATCGCCAGCCGCCGGTACCTCACCGGGGTGGTGTTTTACGGCCTCTATTACCTGGTCACCGGCGCCCTGAGCTACCTCACTCCCCTCTATCTGGAAGGGGGGGAAGGTTACGACGTGGGCACGGCGGGCCAGGTGCTGACCCTTACCGGCCTGGCCACGGCCCTGCTCCTGCCCCTCTATTTCCGTCTGGTGCCCTATCTGGGGGACCGGCGCCGGGTCATCGCCCTGGGCTTTGCCCTGGTGGGAGGCACCCTGGCCTGGATGGCCCACAACGTCACCGGGAGCACCCCTTACCAGGCCCAGATTTGGCCTTTTTTGCTTAAGGGGCTGTTTCCCATTCTGGTGGTCATCCAGGTGGCCGGGCTCACCTTCCGGGAATTCAAGCACCTGGATTTCGCCCACGCCTATGCCCTGAAAAACGTTCTGCGCCAACTGGCCATTGCCGTGGGGGCGGGACTGGGCAACCTCTACTGGCAGGACGTGAGCGCCCAGGCCCGCACCCGGCTGGTGGAGCGCATCAACGTCTGGAATCCGGAACTGGGCCCGGCCCCCGATTCCCAGTGGCTGGCTCGCCTCTCCCAGGAAATTGACCGTCAGGCCGCCCTCCTCAGCGCCCAGCAGGTGTTTTATGCCCTGGCCCTAGTGGCCCTACTGGGCATGGTGGCCATTTTGTCCCAGAAAAATTTGCGCTAAAGCCCGAAGCCCATATTGGCAATAAAAAAGCCGGCCCTAAAGCCGGCTTTTTGCTCCGTGAACTAGCCTTCTCAAACGGAGAAAGGATGGCGCCGCAGAATGGTTTCTTCCCGTTCCGGACCCGTGGAAATCACATCGATGGGGGTTTCCACCAGGGCCTCGATGCGCTTCAGATAGGCCTGGGCATTGGCGGGAAGTTCATCCCAGTGCTTCAGCCCGTAGGTGGATTGGCTCCAGCCCGGCAGGGTTTCGTAGATGGGCTCGCACCGTTCCACCTGGTCCGCGCCGATGGGCAGCAAATCCACCACTTCCCCATCCAGCCGGTAGCCGGTACAGATGTTCAGTTCGGGCAGGCCGTCCAGCACGTCCAGCTTGGTAATGCACAGGCCGGTGACTCCGTTGATGCGGATAGAGCGGCGCAGGGCGGTGGCGTCAAACCAGCCACAACGGCGCTTGCGCCCGGTCACAGTGCCGAATTCCCGGCCCTTTTGGGACATTTGGTAACCCGGGCAGCCTTCCGCGTCGATTTCCAGTTCGGAGGGGAAAGGACCGCCGCCGACCCGGGTGCAATAGGCCTTGGTGATACCCAGGATGTAATGGAGCATGCCCGGGCCGATACCGCTGCCCGCCGCCGCCTGACCCGCCACGCAGTTGCTGGAGGTGACAAAGGGGTAGGTGCCGTGATCGATGTCCAGCAGGGTGCCCTGGGCCCCTTCAAAGAGCAGGTTCTGACCGGCTTTGTTAACCGCGTAAAGGGCGGCGGAAATATCCGCCACCATGGGACGGATGCGTTCCGCGTCGGCCATGGCCTGGTCGTACACCTGTTGGTAATCCACCGCTTCGGCACCCAGGTACTGGGTCAGGATAAAGTTGTGGTAGGCCAGCACTTCCTTGAGCTTTTCCGCGAAGCGTTCCGGGTGGAAGAGGTCGTACACCCGCAGGGCACGCCGGGCCACCTTGTCTTCATAGGCCGGGCCGATGCCCTTGCCCGTGGTGCCGATTTTCTGGTCGGCACACTTGGCCGCTTCCCGGGCCCGGTCAATGGCAGAGTGGTAGGGTAGGATCAGGGGGCAGCCCGGACTCACCTTGAGCCGGGAGGCCACCTCGATACCGCCGGCTTCCAAGCCGTCGATTTCCTTCAGCAAGTGGTGGATGTCCAGCACCACCCCATTGCCGATGTAGCAGGTCACCCCTTCCCGGACAATGCCGGAGGGCACCAGATTGAGCTTATAGACCTTGTCCCCCACCACCAGGGTATGGCCGGCGTTGTGTCCGCCTTGAAAACGCACCACCCCTTGGGCGTTATCGGTCAGCCAATCGACGATCTTGCCCTTGCCTTCGTCGCCCCACTGGGTACCGACCACCACCACGTTCTTTGCCATTGCCGCTTAGTCCTCTTTGATTGCTTCAATAATCCATTCGCCGCCGGTCTGTACCAGGCGTCGATCGCAAACCGGTCCCGCCACCCGGGTTTCGCCGGGCAACAATTCCACCACCACCGTACCGGCGGCGCGCAGAGCCGCCACCTTGGCCACCAGGGCCCCATCTTCCACCGCAATGGGGGCCAGCACCGCGCCTGCCACGGGCAGGGCCGGGGCCAGACGGGCCACTTCCCGCAAGTCCATGGAAAAACCGGTGGCCGGACGGGCCCGGCCGAAGGTCGCCCCAGCGCCGTCGTAACGGCCCCCCTGGGCAATGGCACTGGCGTAACCCGGCGCGTAGGCGGCAAACACCACCCCGGTATGATAGTGGTAGCCGCGCAAATCCGAGAGATCAAAATCCACGGGCAAATCCGCCAGCAGTTCGGCCAGCCGGGACAGGGTTTGCAGGGCTTCGCTCACCGCGGGCAAATCGGGCAGACGGGCCTTGGCCTGGGCCAACACCCGGGCATCCCCGTAGAGGTCTGGCAGGGCCAGGAGGGCGGAACGATAGGGTTCAGGCAAAGAAGCGCAAGCCGCCGCCAGCCCCGGCACATCCTTTTCCCGCAGCAGGGCGAAGAGTTCCTCATCCCCTTCCTTGGGCAGGCCAGCAGCCTTGGCCAGGGCCCGGAAAATGCCCATATGGCCCAGATCCAGGCGGGTGGCGGAAAGCCCGGCGGCGCTTAGGGAAGCAGCCATGAGGCGCACCGCCTCCAGATCCGCCGCCAAACCGCTGTAACCATAGACTTCGGCACCGATCTGGACCGGCTCCCGGGTGGCAGAAATGCTGGCGGGACGGGTGTGCAGCACGCTGTCGCAATAGCACAGGCGCACCACTCCCTGGCGATTGAGCAGATGGGCGTCAATCCGGGCCACCTGGGGCGTAATGTCCGCATGGACCCCCAGGGTGCGGCCAGAAACCTGATCCACCAGCTTGAAGGTTTTCAGGGACAGATCCTGGCCCGAGCCGGTGAGCAGGGAATCCAGATATTCCAGGGTGGGGGGCATCACCAGTTCATAGCCATGGACCCGGTACAGGTCCAGCAGGCGGCGACGCAGGCCTTCAATTTGTTGAGCTTCGGCGGGCAGGGCGTCGGCGAAGTATTCGGGAAGCAGCCAGTTCATTTAAATATCATCAACAGAATAAAGCCTGTTGCCAAAGACACCAGGCCGATAAAGCGAATCTGCCCGTCCTTGAGCTGGATCAGGCGGCGGAAGGACTCCTTCCACGCCTGGGGCGCCAGCAGGGGCAAGAGCCCTTCCAGCACCAGCATCAGGGCAAAAGCCAGAAGCAGGGAATTCGCCATGGATAAAGGGAAACCGGGCCGTCCTCACTTGCCGTGATGGGCGCCCCCGGGTCCTTTCATGTATTTCAGGAAGTCGGAATTGGGTTCCAGCACCAGCACGTCGCTCTTATCCTTGAAGGAGGCCCGATAGGCTTCCATGCTGCGGTAGAAGGCGTAGAACTCGGGATTTTTGTTGAAGGCCTGGCCATAAATGGCCGCCGCCTTGGCATCCCCCTCCCCTTTGATCTTTTCCGCGTCCCGGTAAGCTTCGGCCACGATCACTTCCCGCTGCCGGTCCGCGTCGGCGCGGATTTTTTCCGCCTCCGCGTAGCCCTGGGAGCGGAGCTCATTGGCGACCCGCTTCCGTTCCGCTTCCATGCGCCGATAGACGGATTCGCTCACCTCTTCCGGCAGCTCCACCCGCTTTAAGCGCACATCCACGATCTGAACGCCGATTTTCCGGGCATCCTGGTCAGCTTTGGCCCGCATGTCGTCCATGATCACGTCCCGGGCGCCGGACACCACGTCATGGACGGTGCGCTTGCCGAACTCTTCCCGCAGCCCCGCATTGACGGTCTGGGACAGGCGGATACGGGCCCGTTCCTCATCGCCGCCCACGGAGATGTAGTAGAGCTTGGGATCCACGATGCGCCATTTGACGAAGGAATCCACCAGCACGTTTTTCTTTTCGGAGGTGATGAAGCGTTCCGGGTCCGGGCTGTCCAGGGTCAGGATGCGCCGGTCGAAATAGCGGACGTTCTGGATCAACGGCCATTTAAAGTTCAAGCCCGGCTGGGTGATGACCTGCTTCACTTCCCCCAGTTGGAAGACGATGGCGTAACGGCGCTGATCCACGGTAAAGAGGCACAGGGCGGCAAGCACCAGCACGCCCACTACCAGGCCGAGGACGAATTTCAGACTATTGTTCATGGGTCCCGTCTCCTAGCGTCCGTCCCGGTCCCGGGAGCGCAGACCTTCCCGGGAATGTTGATCGTCGCTCCGCCCGACGGGGGCTGCCCCATTGCCTCCCGCCGGAGACGTGGTACTGCGGGCATTGGCCTCGGTCCCCGGAGCGGCATTGGCCCCGTTGTTGGCATTGGGGGCACCCGCCGCCTGCATAAGCTTATCCAGAGGCAGGTAAAGGAGCTTGCCCTGGCCCTTGGCATCCACCATCACCTTGGAGGTGTTGCTCAGCACCTGTTGCATGGTTTCCAGATACATCCGTTCCCGGGTGACCTGGGGCGCCTTGGCGTATTCGGGCAGGATTTGCTTGAAGCGGGCAGCATCCCCTTCCGCGGTGGCGATAATGCGCTGGCGATAGCCTTGGGCTTCCTGGGTGAGGCGGGCCGCCGTGCCCCGGGCCTTGGGGATCACGTCATTGGCGTAGGCCTGACCTTCGTTTTTCTGCCGTTCCCGGTCTTGTCCGGCCTTGACCGCGTCGTCAAAGGCGGCCTGGACCTGTTCCGGGGGCTGGGCGTTCTGCATGGTCACCTTGGAAATGACAATGCCGGTCTTGTAACGGTCCAGGATGTCCTGCATGAGCTTGGCCGCGTGGGAGGCCACCTGTTCCCGCCCTTCATAGAGCACGTAGTCCATCTGGCTCTTGCCCACCACTTCCCGGATGGCGGTTTCCGCCGCCTGCATTACCGTTTCATCCGCATGGCGGTTGTTGAACAGGTAATCCACCGGGTCTTTCAGGTAGTACTGGACGGCGAACTGGATGTTGATGATGTTTTCATCATCGGTGAGCATCAGGGACTCGTTCAGCACCTTGTTCTTTTCGCTGCCCCGATAGCCCACTTCCACGGTACGCACCCCGGTGAGATTGACCACCTCATGGGATTCGATGGGATAGGGCAGGCGCCAGCGCAGGCCCGGCTCGGTCACTTCCTGGAATTTGCCAAAACGCAGCACCACCCCCCGTTGGGAGGCGTCAACAATGTAAAAGCCGCTGGCCAACCAGGCCAGAACCAGAAGCACCAGAATCAACCCCACGCTGCTCCCCAGGAAACGGGGAGAGAAATCGGGGCCGGAGCCCGGATTATTGGGGTTATTGGGCTTGCCACCGCCCTTGCCGCCAAACAGACCGGCCAGACGGCGATTGAAATCCCGCCACAATTCTTCCAGATCGGGAGGTCCCTGATCGGGTTTGCGACCGTTGTTGTTACCTTGGGAATTGTTGCCTTGATTGCCCCATTGGGGATCATTGAGGGACATAAGAAGGCCGAGGGTAGAAATCATTTCGGGGAACTCGCGTTGATGTCGGCGGCATCCGCCGTTGATTCGCCATCGGAAGTTGGGCCGCCGGCGCCGCCCCGTGACTTGTCCCGTGCGAACTCGGCTAGTGCCGAACGGAGAAGATCCAGGCCTTCGCCCATTTTCGCGCTCAAGCGGACGTGCCGGATTCTACCACACTCGTCCCGCTCCACCGCCGCCGGCAGGCCGGTGAGGTCTGTCTTGTTGAGCACCAGTATCTGGGGAACCCCCAGGGCACCGATTTCTTCTAGCACCTTATTCACCTCGGCGATCTGCTCATCCCGCACGGGGGAAGCGGAATCCACCACATGGAGGAGCAGGTCCGCGTCCGCCGTGGCTTCCAGGGTGGCTTTAAAGGCTTCCACCAGGGAATGGGGCAGGTCCCGGATAAAACCCACAGTGTCGGAGACCACCACGGACCCCGCCTCTGCCAGCCAGACCTTGCGGGAAGTGGTATCCAGGGTGGCAAAAAGCTGGTCCGCCGCATAAACCCCGGCCTTGGTCAGCACATTAAACAGGGTGGATTTGCCCGCATTGGTATAGCCCACCAGGGACACACTCAGCACTTCCCGCCGCGCCCGGGCGCGGCGCTGCACCCCCCGTTGTTTGGACAGTTTGACCAGACGTTCTTTGAGGTATTTGACCCGGATACCCAGCAGACGGCGGTCCGTTTCCAACTGGGTTTCCCCCGGGCCCCGCAAACCGATACCGCCCCGCTGCCGTTCCAAGTGGGTCCAGCCCCGCACCAAGCGGGTAGCCAAATGTTCCAGCTGGGCCAGTTCCACTTGGAGCTTGCCCTCGGCGCTCTTGGCCCGCTGGGCGAAAATATCCAGGATCAGGCTGGTCCGATCGATGACCCGGCAGGCCATGGCCTTTTCCAGGTTCCGTTCCTGGCCGGGGGACAGCTCATGGTTGAAAATCACCAGGGAAGCCTGGTAGGTGGACACTAGGGCGGCAATGTCCTGCACTTTGCCCTTGCCGATATAGGTGGCCGGATCCGGGGCACTGCGCCGCACAATCAGGGTTTCCGCCACTTCGGCGCCAGCGGAGGTGGCCAGAAGCTGGAGTTCTTCCAGGGATTCCCCCACCGCCTCCCGGCCAAAATCCACCTGGATCAGCAGGGCCCGCTCTTTTTCGGGTGCGCCGTCCCCCTGCCCTTTGCCCGGACGCTCAAACATGGCCAGTCTCCCCTAGCCGCTGCCCACGGACGGGGCGCGGCAGAAACGACACGGCCCGCAACTTGGCGTTGCGGGCCGTTTTTTCCGACGTGGAAAAATCAGGATTCAGCAGTGGTCTGCTCCTGTTGGATATTCACCGGACGGGCCGGAACCACGGTGGAAATGGCGTGTTTGTAAACCATTTGGGTGACGGTGTTTTTCAAGAGGACCACATACTGGTCAAAAGACTCCACCTGGCCTTGAAGCTTGATGCCGTTCACCAGATAAATGGAAACGGGCACATGCTCACGGCGCAAAGTGTTGAGGAAGGGGTCTTGTAGGAGTTGCCCTTTATTGCTCATGGTATTAGCTCCATGGTTCGTAGTTATATGAATGGGTCACTTTAAAGTATTTTCCCCGGGAGCGCCACCGGGGCGGAACCGGAATCAGGACTTTCGCTTCAGGTTTTTCTTGAAGGTGTCCGAGGGCTTGGTGAGCTTCCGTTCCCCCCGCTCCGCATAGGGATTGTGGGTCACGTTGAACTGGATACGTAGCGGCGTACCCTGGAGTTTGAACCCTTCCCGGAAATAATGTTCCAGGTAACGTTTGTAACTGTCCGCCAGATGTTCCAGGGCATTGCCGTGCACCACCACCAGGGGCGGATTGGAGCCCCCTTGGTGAGCGTAGCGCAGCTTGGGCCGGTTGAGACCGTGCCGGGGCGGCGCCTGACGGGCCACGGCGTCGATGAGGAGGCGGGTCAGCTTAGGGGTGGGCAGCTTCATCATGGCGCTGCGGTAGGCCCCATCCACGGAGCGGAACAGGGTATCCAGGCCCTGACCCTGCTGGGCAGAAATGTAGTGGAACTTGGCGAAATCCAGGAATTTCAGTTTGCGTTCCAGTTCCGCCTTGGTGCGCTCCCGCACATAGGGGTCCAGGCCGTCCCACTTGTTTACCGCCACCACCAGGGCCCGGCCCGATTCCAGGATGAAGCCCGCAATATGGGCATCCTGCTCGGAAATATCCTGGCGGGCGTCCAGCACCAGCACCACCACGTTGGCGTCTTCAATGGCTTGCAGGGTCTTCACCACGGAAAACTTTTCCACGGCTTCAAACACCTTGCCCCGACGCCGCAGCCCGGCGGTGTCGATCAGGGTATAGGGGCGCCCATTCCGTTCCACATCCACAAAAATGGAGTCCCGGGTGGTACCGGGCATGTCGAAGGCAATCACCCGCTCTTCCCCGATCAGGGCATTGATCAGGGTGCTCTTGCCCACATTGGGACGGCCCACGATGGCCACCCGGGGCACTTCATCCTTTTCCTCATCCGGATCAGGCTCCGGATAGGGCTCCAGAGCCAGTTCCAGCAGATCCCTCACCCCTTCCCCGTGGGCAGCGGAGATGGCGTAGGGATCCCCCAGCCCCAGTTCGTGGAAATCTGCGGACACCACGCCCCGGTCCAGGCCTTCCGCCTTGTTGACGGCCACCAGCACCGAGCGCTGGGTACGGCGCAGTTTGTTGGCGATTTCCTTATCCAGGGTCGTCAAACCTACCCGGCCATCCACCACGAACACCACCACATCGGCTTCCGCAATGGCCTGCTCGGTCTGGCGGGCCATTTCGTGCATGATGCCGTCCTTGGCCAGGGGCTCAAAGCCCCCCGTATCCACCACCAGGAAGGGCTTGCTGCCCAGCTTGCCGTGACCGTAATGGCGATCCCGGGTCAGGCCAGGAAGATCGGCCACCAGGGCGTCCCGACTTTTGGTCAGGCGATTGAAGAGGGTGGACTTGCCCACGTTGGGACGTCCGACCAAAACCAGCGTGGGCTTCACTTATGACTTTCCTTGAAAATTACCGGGGTTCCAGGGCTTGCACCGAGCCGCCGCTGGTCTGCACCAGCCAGCCGTTGGCGTAAACCTGGGGCGCAGCCAGGATGGGAGTGCCATCCGTGCTGTAGCGGGCGGCGAAAGAGCCGTCTTCCCGGTTGAGAAAATGCACCTGACCTTGCACATCCCCCACGGCCACTAGGCCCCGCTGGACGGCAGGGGCGGTAAGCTGGCGCAGGAAGAGTTTGTCCTGTTTCCACACGGAAGTACCCCGGGTGCGCTCGTAAGCATGCACCGCTCCCTTGTCGTCGGTCACATAGACATTGCGGGAGTCCATGGCCAGACCGGCGGCGCTGGAGATTTCCCGGGCCCAGGCCAGGGAACCGTTGCTCAGGTCAAAACAGGCGACCCGACCCTGGTAGGCCACGGCGCACACCAGGGGGCCGTCAAATACCGGGGTGCTGGTAATGTCCGCCACCCGATCCAGTTCCGTGGTGCCCTTGGGCAGGGCGACTGTGCCT
Source organism: Azospira inquinata (assembly GCF_018905915.1). Taxonomy (NCBI): domain Bacteria; kingdom Pseudomonadati; phylum Pseudomonadota; class Betaproteobacteria; order Rhodocyclales; family Rhodocyclaceae; genus Azospira; species Azospira inquinata. The sequence continues at coordinate 2,837,929 of NZ_CP064782.1, read as the reverse complement.
TCCCAAGCCAGGGCCCCGTTTTGCAGGGCCACGGCCACCAGCTTGCCGCCGGGGAAACCAGCGAACACATAGCGGTCGGAAATGACCGGGGGCGCCGCATTGCGCAGGGACAGGGGCGGATTGTTGCGCGTATAAATCCACTTGCGGGTGCCGTCGCTGCTGTCAAAGCCAAACAGCCGGTTGTCACCGCTGCGCACCACCACAATGCCATCCCCCACGGCGGGAGCGGCCAGAATTTCGCTATTCACCTGGGCGGACCAGAGGGGCTTGCCATCAGCGGCGGAGAACGCCAGCACATCCCCCTTGGCCGTTCCCACCACCACCAGACGGTTGTTGGCGCCCACCCCGGCGGAAAGGGGCTTGCCCACGGCAATGCGCCACACCTGCTTGCCGTCTTCAAAACGGGTCAGGGTGCCGTCCCCGGAGGCGGTATAGACCGTGCCATCCACCACGGCGGGAGTGAAGACGTGACCGTCCGCCTTACCCGCCTTCATCTGCCAGAGAGGGCGGATTTCTGCCGTGGCCTTGAAGGTGGGCAGATCCGCCATCTTGACCTTGGCCGAGCTGGAAAAGGGGTTGATCGCATCCATCATGCTGCAACCGGCCAGAGCGGCCACCAGGGGCAGCAGGGGGAAAAGGCGGCGGAGTTTCATCAGGCGTCCCCGAGGGAATCAATCTTTTGTTGCAGAATTTGCTTATAGGGGGCGTTCATCCGGGCTTCCTGCCCGCCCTGTTCCTTGTTGGCCTTATCCGCCCCATCCAGGGCGGCCAGGGCTTCCTTGTAGGCAGCCTTGGCTTCCCCTTGCTTGCCTTGGGCCAGCAGGGCATCGCCCCGAGCGTCAGCGTAACGGGCAGCAAAGGCAGGCGAAGGCTTGGTTTCCAGGAGCCGCATGGCCTGATCGGCGGCCTTGTCGTCCAGCAACAGGGCGGCCAGGCGCAACCGGGCGATATCCTGAATTTCCCCCTTGCCGTGATCCACCACCCAGTTGAGCTGGAGCTTGGCGGTCTTCAGGTCCCCTTCTTCCACGGCGGCCTTAGCCATCATCAGAGCCCCCAGGGGCGCGTAGGCGGTACCGCCGAATTTTTCCAGGAGTTCCCCGCCAGCCGCCTTGATCTGCTGGCCGTTTCGCTCTTCCAGGGATTTTTCCAGCACGGTGAAGACATAGGAGGCCTGGGCGGTCTGCTTGTTCTGATACCAGTTCCAGCCCTGCCAGCCCAGGGCGGCCAAAGCCGCCACCAGCAGGACGCTGGTCACCCGGTTACCGTGCAGACGCCACCAGGCCTTCATTTCCGCCAGTTGTTCCTGTTCTTCCAGATCGTAGACAGCCATTATTCTTCATCCCAATCGATAATCGAATCCATAAGGGTTTGGGCCAAGTCATCCACCTTAACCCGCAACTGTTCCGGTTTTTCCTCGCCCACGCTGCGCAAAACCTTGAGGGTCACTTCCCCAGCCGCCGCCTCGTCGTCGCCGATAATAACCGCGTAGGCCGCCCCACTGCCATCCGCCTTTTTCATCTGGGACTTGAAACTGCCGCCGCCGCAATGGAGTACCACGGACATACCGGCATCCCGCAGCCCTTCCGCCACCCGGGGAGCCAGCCGACCGGCCTGTTCCCCCTGATGCACCACATAGACGTCTACACCAGTGGGCTGGCCCATGAGGTTCTGGTCCTGCAACAGGGCCACCAACCGTTCCACCCCCATGGCAAAACCGCAGGCCGGGGTGGCTTTGCCTCCCAGCTGTTCCACCAGGCTGTCGTAACGGCCACCGGCGCAGACCGTGCCCTGGGCGCCCAGCTGCTCGGTCACCCACTCGAACACGGTGAGGTTGTAGTAGTCCAGCCCCCGTACCAGGCGGGGATTGATAGTGAAAGGCACCCCGGCGTCCTTGAGGATTTGCTGCACCCCTTCAAAGTGGGCCAGGGAGGCTTCCCCCAGATAGTCGATGAGCTTGGGAGCCTGGGCGCACAGTTCCTGCATGTCCGGATTCTTGGTATCCAGAATACGCAGGGGATTGGTGTGGAGGCGCCGCTTGGCGTCCTCATCCAACTGCTCGGCATGGGCCTCGAAATAGGCAATCAGGTCCGCCCGGTGCCGGGCCCGCTCATCCGGCTGGCCCAGGCTGTTAAGTTGCAGGCGAATGCCTTCCAAGCCCAAGTCGTCCCAAAGGCGGGCGCCCATGAGAATCTGCTCCGCGTCGATGTCCGGACCGGCAAAGCCGAAGGACTCAATACCCACCTGGTGGAACTGGCGATAACGCCCCTTCTGGGGCCGTTCGTGACGGAACATGGGCCCCAGGTAATAGAGACGCTGGGGCTGCTGGTTGGCCAGACCGTGCTGGATCACCGCCCGCACGCAACCTGCCGTGCCTTCCGGCCGCAGGGTCAGGGCTTCCCCGTTGAGGGAATCCTCAAAGGAATACATCTCCTTTTCCACAATATCGGTCACTTCCCCGATGGCCCGCTTGAACAGGGGGGTAGGCTCCACGATGGGCATGCGCACCGGGCGATAGCCGTAACTGCGCAACCAGGAGCGGATCACTTCTTCAAAGTTTTCCCACTGTTCCGCCTCTTCGGGAAGAATGTCGTTCATTCCCCGGATGGCCTGCAACACTTTCTGACTCATAACCACCTTTTCCTTCGGGGCGCCGGACCAAGCCCAGCGCCGTTATTCAAGGGCCTCACTGGGCCAGTTTGCGCCGATAGTGGCTGGCCACGTAGCGATCCACAATGGCCTGAAATTCCGCGGCAATATGGTCGCCCCGCAGGGTGACCGTCTTCTGGCCGTCTTCAAACACTGGGGCGGACGGGGCCTCCCCCGTGCCCGGCAGGGAAATGCCGATATTGGCGTGCTTGCTTTCCCCCGGGCCATTGACCACGCAGCCCATAACCGCCAGGGTAAGATTTTCCACCCCCTCATATTCGCCGCGCCAGTCGGGCATCTTGCCCCGCACATAATCCTGGATAGAGGCCGCCAGTTCCTGGAACAGGGTGCTGGTGGTGCGCCCGCAGCCCGGACAGGCCGCCACCATGGGGGTAAAGGCCCGCAGCCCCATGGTCTGGAGAATTTCCTGGGCCACCACCACTTCCTGGCTGCGGCTGGCCCCCGGTTCCGGGGTCAGGGACACCCGGATGGTGTCGCCGATACCGCTTTGCAGCAATACGGCCAGGGCGGCAGTGGAAGCCACAATGCCCTTACTCCCCATGCCCGCTTCGGTAAGTCCCAGATGGAGGGGATAGTCGCAACGGCCGGAAAGGTCCCGATACAGGGCAATCAAATCCTGGACCCCGGAGACCTTGCAGGAAAGAATAATCCGATCCCCAGGCAGGCCCAGGGCTTCCGCCCGGGCGGCAGACTCCAACGCCGAGGCCACCATGGCCTGACGCATCAGGGCTTCCGTGCCCAGGGGGGCCGGTGCTTTGGCGTTTTCATCCATCATGCGGGCCAGCAGATCCTGGTCCAGACTGCCCCAATTCACCCCGATACGCACCGGCTTTTCGTAGCGGCAGGCCAATTCGATCATCTGGGCGAATTGTTCGTCCCGCTTTTTACCGTGGCCCACATTGCCCGGGTTGATCCGGTACTTGGCCAGGGCTTGGGCGCAGTCGGGAAAATCCGCCAACAGCCGGTGGCCGTTAAAGTGGAAATCGCCGATCAGGGGCACCGTTACCCCCATCCGCTCCAGATGCTCCCGGATGCGGGGCACGGCAGCGGCAGCGGCTTCCGTATTCACCGTAATGCGCACCAGCTCGGAACCGGCCCGGGCCAGTTCCACCACCTGTAGGGCTGTGCTCAGATAATCGGCGGTGTCCGTATTGGTCATGGACTGGACCACCACGGGGGCCGCGCCCCCCACTACCACATTGCCCACCCGCACCGCCCGGGTCGGGCGGCGTTTAATTGCTTGGGGATCGGTCATGAATCAGTCGAGATTGAAACGGGCCACGTCATCCTTGGAACGCTGTTCCATGGGGACGTCCTTGCCCTTGTATTGAAGCTTGACGTGGGCCGCATTGCCCACCACCAGGGTGAAGGGCGGCACGCCGTCCACATCCCGGGAGCTGCCAGCCCCGTTCAATTGGGAAACCAGCACCTTACCCGTGCTGTCTTTGATTTCCACCCAGGAGGGCTGGTCAAACTGGAAGTGGAGACGGCTGGTTCCCGCCGCCGGCGTTGCAGGGGCCGCCCCGGGCGTTGCCGTCGAAGCAGCCGGCGCGGCGCTAGCGGGAGATGGGGCGGGAGCGGCGGAAGTCTCGGCCGGAGCAGTACTCGCAGCGGCCGGGGCAGGAGCAGCACTGGCCTGTGCTGCCGAAGGAGCGGTACTGGTCGCGGTGGAATCTGCCGGAGGCATCCCCGGCTCTTCGGCCACCTTGACCGGCGCCGGGGAAGGCTGCCAGAAATCCTCGGGAACCAGGAAATAGGCGGCAATGGCCAGCCCTACCATGCCCACGGCCACGCCCATGGCAAACATATCCCGACGGTGACCCCGGCCCGGCTGGGGCAGCTCGGCTTCCACCTGGTGGGGTACTTCGATACGGGGGGCTTCCGGCGTTTCATTAACCGCCAGACGAACCAACATGGCCTCCCCGTCCAGATGGAGATAACGGGCGTAATTGCGCACAAAGCCCCGGACGAAGGTCCGTCCCGGAAGGCGTTCCCACTGGTCCGCCTCCAGGGCTTCAACCTGGCGCACACTGATTTTCAGGGCATTGGCCACTTCATTGACAGAGAGCTGCCGACTTTCCCGGGCCCGGCGCAATTCCGCCCCGATGGGGGCTTGCTCCGGCGTCGTCTCGGCCTGGGGAACGGCGGCAGCTTCCAGCTTTTCTTCACTCATTCACTATCACCTCTCAGCAAGGACAAGGCCTCCTTGGAGTCGGGAAAACGACGACGCAATTGGGAAATGTAACTGGCCTCCCCTTCCCGGTCCCCGCTTTTGCGGGCCAGCTGTATGGATAAATCCAGGGACTGGGGGGTGGGGTCGGAAACCTGATTGAAGGCATTCAGCTGATGCTGGGCCTGGCCCAGGGAGCCTTGCTTGAAATAGAGATTGGCCAGTCCCAGGAGGGCCTGGGGATTATTGCGGGAGTAGCGCAGGGCCTTCTGGAAATAATTTTCCGCCCCAGCGGCGTCCCCCACCCGGTCCAGGCACTTGCCCGCATTGACCAGGGCTAGGTCCGGTGTGCGGTACAAGGGGTCTTTTACCGCCGCCAGGAAATAGGCGATGGATTCTTTCTCCCGGCCGTTCTGGCAAAGAAACCAGCCGAAATTGTTATTCACTTCCGGCGCATTGGGGGTCAAAGACAGGGCCCGGCGGAAATTCTGTTCCGCTTCCCCGTTTTCGTGGAGATCCATATGCACCAAGCCCAGCATGTTGTAGGCGGGCGCGTAGCCGGAATCGGCCTGGGTCGCCTTGTTCAGTTCATCCAGGGCCACCGCCATGTTGCCGTCCTGGAAGTAGAGGGCCGCCAGTTCCGTATGCACCTTGGCCCGTTTGGCCGGTTCTCCCACCGAAGGCCCCGGCGTGGGGCTAGCCCCATCGGACGTTACCGCAGGAATCAGGGAAGCAGCCTGGGCCAGGGGAGTGCTACCGCAACCGCCCAGCCAGAAGACGCCAAAAGCAGCGAACAGGAACAGCGCAAAGCGTTTCATGGACGAACCTCGGCGATGGGAATCAGCCGCCCCGCCGTCCGTCGCGTCTTATCCTTGACCTGCCCGGCCAGTTGACCGCAGGCCGCATCGATATCGTCGCCCCGGGTTTTCCGGGTAGTGGTGACAATTCCGGCCTGAATCAAAATATCGGCAAAGCGGCGGATACGGGGCGCGGGAGAGCGGCGGAAAGGAGATCCCGGAAAGGGGTTGAATGGGATGAGATTGAACTTGCACGGCACCTTGCACGTCAAGTCCAACAGTTGCCGGGCATGCTGATCGGAATCATTGATCCCGTCCAGCATGACGTATTCGAAGGTAATGAAATCCCGGGGGGCTTTTTCCAGATAACGACGACAGGCCGCCATCAGTTCCACCAGGGGGTATTTCTGATTGATCGGCACCAGCCGATCCCGTAATTCATCGTTGGGCGCATGGAGGGAAACCGCCAGGGCCACCGGGCATTCTTCCCGCAGCCGGTCCATGGCCGGCACCACCCCGGAGGTGGAGACGGTAACCCGGCGCCGGGACAGGCCGTAGGCGTTATCATCCAGCATCAGGCGCAGGGCCGCCACGGTGTGCTCAAAATTGGCCAGGGGTTCCCCCATGCCCATGAGCACCACATTGCTGATTTTCCGCTCGTCCTTGGCGTCCGGGGCGAAGCCGCCCAGAGCCCGATTGGCCTGCCAGAGCTGGCCGATGATTTCCGACACTTCCAGATTGCGGTTGAAGCCTTGCTTGCCCGTGGAGCAAAAAGCGCAGTCCAGGGCGCAACCCGCCTGGGTGGATACGCACAGGGTGCCCCGGTCATCTTCCGGGATAAACACGGTTTCCACCGCGTTACCGTTGCCCACGTCAAACAGAAATTTGCGGGTGCCGTCGTCCGACAGCTTGTCGCTGCGGACGGCGGGGGGACGCACTTCCGCTTCGGCCTTGAGTTTTTCCCGCAGACTCTTGGCCAGATCGGTCATGGCGTCAAAGTCACTCTGCCCGAAACGATGCATCCAGCGCAGCACCTGGCGCGCCCGGAAGGGCTTTTCCCCTCGGGAGGCGAACCAGGCTTCCAAGCCCTGGGGATCGAAATCGAGCAGATTGACGGTCATGGACGGCTTAGCGGGAGTAGACGTTCATTTCGGGGAAGAAGAAGGAGATTTCCACCTTGGCGGTTTCCGGGGCATCGGAACCGTGCACCGCATTGGCGTCGATGGATTCGGCGAAATCAGCGCGGATGGTACCCGCATCGGCCTTCTTCGGATCGGTGGCGCCCATCAGTTCCCGATTCTTGGCAATGGCGCCTTCCCCTTCCAGCACCTGGATCATCACCGGGCCGGAGATCATGAAGGAAACCAGATCCTTGAAGAAGGGACGTTCTTTGTGCACGGCGTAAAACTTGCCAGCTTCTTCGGCGGACAGCCAAGCCATCTTGGCGGCGATGACCTTCAGACCAGCGCCTTCAAAACGGGAATAGATTTGGCCGATCACGTTCTTGGCAACGGCGTCGGGTTTGATGATGGAAAGGGTGCGTTCGATAGCCATTTTTACTCCGTCAATAGCTGGGTTTGAGAATAACTTTATATTTTACCAGACCTTCATGGAAAGCCGCAGGCTATCCGCTTGTCCTGGGCCGGGCCAGGGGCCGGGGAAGCCCGCCAGCCCAGCACCCGGCCATAAAAAAACGCGCACCGGTGAATAACCCGGTGCGCGTCCAGTGAGCGCAGGCGGCAACTTTTAAGGGAGAAGCGTTAATTGGCCTTGAAGCCGGTCTCCCGATAAATGGCCCGAATCAGGTCCGGCCCGATCCGGGCAGCCATGCGGGCATGTACCGGAATCAGGGCCTGTTTGAAAGCGGCCCGCTCCCGGGCGTTGGGCTGATAGATGTGGGTCTTGCCGCTGCGCCGCACCGCCTCCAGGGCCCGGTCGTTTTCTTCCTTGGCGATCCGGTTGGCGTAGAGAGTGGAATCCCGCACCGCCTGTTCCAGGGCGCTGCGCACATCAGCGGGCAATTCATCCCAAAAGCGCTTGTTCACGATCACCGCATAGCCCAGATAGCCGTGGTCGGTGAGGGACAGATAGGGCTGCACCAGATACATTTTCTGGGTGTAGAAATTGGAAACTGGGTTTTCCGTCCCGTCGATCACCCCGGCCTTGAGGGCCGGGTAAACCTCGGAAAACGGCATCACCTGGGGACGCCCCCCCAGAGCCCGGATTTCCTCATCCAGCACCTTGGAAGATTGGATGCGCAGGCGCTTGCCCTTCAGGTCCCCGGGCAGATGGATGGGGGTATTGGCGGAAAAGGACTTGAAACCGTTGTCCCAGAAAGCCAAGCCTTTGATGCCCTTGGCGTCCAGCTTATCCAGCAGTTCCCGCCCCACGGACCCCTGGGTAATCCGGTGCAGCATGTCGTAGTTATCGAAAATATAGGGCAAGTCAAAGACCTCGAATTCCCGGATACCCAGGGGCCCGAATTTGGCCAGGGAGGGAGCCAGCATCTGCACCGCCCCCAGCTGGAGGGCTTCCAGTTCTTCCTTGTCCTTGTAAAGCTGGCTGTTGGGATACACATCCACCCGTACCCGGCCCCGGGTCAGGGTTTCCGCCCGCCACTTAAAGTATTCCGCCGCCTTGCCCTTGGGGGTGTCCGGCGCCACCACATGGCTGAATTTAATAATGATCTGGGGCTGCCCCCAGGCCGTAGCCCCCAGGCTTCCCAGGCACAGCAGCATTCCCCACAGGATTTTTCCCATCCACCCCATCATCGCTTCCGACCCCGGATTAATTGGGCTTCATTCTGCCAAAAGGAATAGATCCGGGAAAACTGTGGATATCCCTAGGCACAAAAAAGGCCGGCTCCCTGGGGAACCGGCCTTGGCGACCTAGCCGTGGGACTGGGCTTAGCCAGACTTAGCGGGACTTCATGTCCGGAATGTCCGCCGGCACCAGTTCACCGTCGGAAACATCTTCCGGTTCGTCCGCCTGATCTTCACTTTCCCCGTTCAGCACCTGACCCAGGCGCTTTTTGTCCAGGGCGTTTTCCCACTTGGACACCACGATGGTGGCCACGCCGTTGCCGATCAGGTTGGTAATAGCCCGGGCTTCAGACATGAATCGGTCCACCCCCAGGAGCAGGGCCAGACCTTCCACCGGCAGCTTGCCGCCCATGGTGGACAGGGTAGCGGCCAGGGTAATGAAGCCGCCCCCAGTCACCGCCGCAGCCCCCTTGGAAGTGAGCAGCAGTACCCCCAGGATGGTCAGTTCTTCACCCAGGGACAGATCCACATTGGTGGCCTGGGCGATAAAAATGGCGGCCATGGTGAGGTAAATGGAGGTGCCGTCCAGATTGAAGGAATAGCCGGTGGGAATCACCATGCCCACCACGGGCTTGCTACAGCCCAGGTTTTCCAGCTTGGTCATCATCCGGGGCAGCGCGGACTCGGAGGAAGAGGTCCCCAGCACAATGAGGATTTCTTCCTTCACGTAGACCAGGAACTTCCACAGGGAGAAGCCCGTAAAGTGGGCGATCAGCCCCAGCACCACGAAGACAAACAGGATGCAGGTGATGTACACATTCAGCATCAGGAAGCCCAGGTGGGACAGGGAGCCCAGACCGTACTTGCCGATGGTGAAAGCCATGGCGCCGAAAGCGCCGAGGGGGGCAAAGTGCATGATCATGTTAATCACGCCGAAAAGGCCGTGACAGAACTCATCCAGGATCTTCACCAGGGGCTTGGTCTTTTCCCCCAGATGGGACAGGGCCAGACCGAAGAGCACGGAGAACAGCAGCACCTGGATAATTTCCCCCTTGGCGAAGGCGTCCACCACGCTGTTGGGGATAATGTTCATGAAGAAATCCACCGTGCTCTGATGGGCGGCGGCTTCCGTGTAGTGGGCGATGCCCTTGGTGTCCAGGGTATGGGGATCCACGTTCATGCCGGCACCGGGTTTGAGCACATTCACCACCACCAGACCGATGGCCAGGGCCACGGTGGTCACGGTTTCAAAGTAAACCAGAGCTTTCAGACCCACCCGGCCCACTTCCCGCATATCCCCCATCTTGGCAATGCCCACCACCACGGTGGCGAAAATGATCGGGGCGATCATCATCTTGATCAGCTTGATGAAGGCGTCCCCCAGGGGTTTCATGGCGGTGCCCGCATCCGGGTAGAAGGTTCCGAGACAGACCCCCAGGGCAATGGCAAACAGCACCTGGAAGTAAAGACGCTTGTAAATCGGCCGATGAGGCATCGCTCCTCCTGTTATTAGTAATTCATAATTAGGCGGATCCCGCTCTGACCTCCCTGGCTGGGAGGGGCCTATTTCCCGGAATCCACCGCCCGCCCCCAATCCACCGGGGCCGGCGCCGCTTTCCGAAAAGGTGCTGGATGCAGCCCGCCTTCCTTTAACGGGCGCCATTGTCAGCCCCCCGGCCCCCTCCCCACTATTGTGGATATCCGTAGGCCCGGTAATGCAAGTGATGCCAATGGTCCGAGCCCAATAAGGTACCATTCGGCCCATGCCAAAGACCCCGCCCCGTCTGCCCCGCGCCCTGCCCTCCTGGCCGCGTTGGACGCTGCTCATGCCCAAGCTGGCCGTGGGCCTACTGGTGGTGTCCCTGATCGCCCTACTTTGGCTCCTGCAACGGAACGAAGTGGAAGAGCAGCGCCAGACCCTCATCGGCGACATGCTGTGGATCGAGCAAAACCTGCGCTTTCACCTCAACGGCAACGAAGAGCGCCTGGTCCAGATGGCCGCCGACATGGGCTCGGACCGGGACGGAGAGCGGATTTTCCAGGTGGAATCCCGCCACCTCATGGGCACGGTGCCGGATATCACCCAGATGCTCTGGGTGGATGGCAAAGGCCAGGTACGCTCCGCCTACCCCTCCCCCACGGGCAGCCGGCCCGAACTGGACGCCCTGGGCCCCCTGGCGGATTCGGACGCCTTCAACTACGCCGCCAAGCTGGCCAAACCCGCCTATACCGCCCCCTACACCCTGGCCCACCGCCCGGCCCAGATGAATCTGCTCATCCCCATCTACCGCCACGGGGATTTCGTCGGCATGGTGGTGGCCGTGTATTCCTTCGACGCCCTGCTGGGCAACGTGGTCCCCTGGTGGTTTGCGGAAAAATACCTGCTCCGCATCCGGGACGACGGGGGCGCGGTCCTGGCCAGCAAATCCAATATCGGCGGGGAACCGGGACTGGACTACACCATTCCCTTCGACCCCCCGGGCAACGGCCTGGTGCTTCAGGCCCAGGCCTACCGCAATGCGGGCAATCCGGCCCAACTGGTGCTGGCCGCCGCCATCGTGCTCCTGGCTGCCGCCGTGTTCTGGAGCCTCTGGGCCCTGCGCAGCCACATCCAGCGCCGTTTGGCGGCGGAACAGGCCCTGCGGGAAGAACATGCCTTCCGTAAAGCTATGGAAGATTCCATGACCATCGGTATGCGGGCCCGGGACATGGAAGGCCGCATCACCTACGTGAATCCGGCCTTTTGCCGCATGAGCGGTTATACGTCGGAAGAAATCATCGGCCACGCCCCCCCCCTGCCCTACTGGGACACGGATCACCTAGACCAGCACGAAGAGCAGAGCGACCGGGTGCTGGCCGGGGAAGCCCCCCACGAAGGCTTTGAATCCCGCATCCGGCACAAGGATGGCCACATCGTGAACACCATGGTGTACGCCACTCCCCTGATCAATGGGGAAGGCCGCCAGACGGGCTGGATCAGCTCCGTGGTGGATATCACGGAAAAGAAACGGGCCGAGGCCCTGCAACGGCAGCAGCAGGAAAAGCTAGAACAGACGGCGCGCCTGGTCACCATGGGGGAAATGGCCTCCACCCTGGCCCACGAGCTGAACCAGCCCCTCTCCGCCATCGCCAGCTACGGCACGGGCTGTCTCAATAAGCTGGAGAGCGGCCACTACACCACCGCCGAACTGATCATCGCCCTGGGCAAGGTGGTGCAACAGGCCCAGCGGGCCGGACGCATCATCCGCCAGGTCCATGACTTCGTGCGCAAGCGGGAGCCCCAGCTGGTGGATTGCTCCCTGCTGGACGTGATCGAGGACAGCATCACCCTCATCGAGCCCCTGGCCCGCAAACAGCGGGTCACCATCCTCCACCTGCTGCCCGCCCGCCTGCCCATCATTCACGGGGACCCGGTGCTACTGGGTCAGGTGCTCATCAATCTCATGCGCAACGGCATCGACGCCATGACCGCCACGGCCTCGGACCGGCGCCAGCTGGTGGTGGAAGCGGAATGCCGCAATCAACAGCTGGAAGTCTGCGTGGGCGACCGGGGCTGCGGCATTCCCCCGGAAGTGGCGGAAAAAATCTTCACCCCCTTCTTCACCACCAAGACTGAAGGCATGGGCATGGGCCTCAACATCTGCCGATCCGTCATAGAATTCCACGGGGGCCGCCTCTGGTTCGAAGCCGGAGCGGAAGGCGGCACCGTCTTCATATTCACCCTGCCCCTGGAGGGGACATGACTGCCACGGTCTATCTGGTCGACGACGACGAAGCCATTCGGGACGCCTTAAGCTGGCTACTCCAGTCCCGGGGCGTGGGCTGCCAGACCTGGGGCTCAGCGGAGGAATTCCTCGCCGCCTGGGCGCCGGACATGGCGGGCTGTCTGCTGCTGGACATCCGCATGGGGGGCATGAGCGGCCTGGAGTTGTTCGACCATCTGCGGGGCAAGGGCCTCACCCTGCCGGTGATTTTTCTCACCGGCCACGGGGACGTGCCCATGGCGGTGAGCGCCCTGAAAAAAGGGGCTTTCGACTTCGTGGAAAAGCCCTTCAACGACAATGAATTGGTGAATCGGGTCATCGAAGCCCTGGACCAGGACGCCCGCAACCGGGCCTCCCAGGCCGACGACGCCAGCATCAACGCCCGCCTGGCCACCCTCACCGCCCGGGAAAAGCAAATTATGGAACTGGTGCTGGCGGGCAAGTTCAACAAGGTGATCGCCGACGAGCTGCAAATCAGCATGCGCACCGTGGAAGTGCACCGGGCCCACCTGTTTGAAAAAATGGGGGTGCGTACGGCGGTGGAACTGGCCCAGCTGCTCAAGCGCTGAGGTAAGTCGCGGAGGGGCGATGACGCCTCCCTAGCCACCCACCTGACTGGTTTCTCCCCGTGTTACCCCCGTCTCCCAACCGACTTTCCCGCCTTACCCCACCTTTTCGCCGCCCCGATTTCCCAAAGACAAAGCAGCAGGAACTTTTTTGGGCGCGGGCCTAGTCGTTCCGCCCACCGTCCTGGGCGCCCAGCGCGGCAGTTTGCCCCGTTCCCGGTTCCCAGGTGAGACGCCAGCCTTCCTCCTCCGGCGGGCAGATCAGGGCCGCCCCCATGCCGATCCCGGGCACCCAGGCCAGGGTTTCCCCCAGCCACAGCAGGGGCAGGCGCTCCCGCTGCCAGGGCGGCACGGCGCTTTCCTGGAGCAGCTTTTTCAAGGGCCGGTGGGGCCGCCCGGCCAGTTGGAAGCTTTCCCCCCCCTGGCGGGGACGGAATTGGGCCGGGCCTGCTTCCAAGGCCGCAGCGTTCAGCCCCTGTCCCGTGGCCCGGGCTGAAAAAATGGTCCCAGAACCCCAAGGCACGGGCATCTCGCCTTCCCATGGCGCAGATTCGGGCAAAGACGGGGTTGCCAGGGGATCGTGCTCCAGAAACAAGGCCCCACGCCAGCCCCGGGCCACCCACTGGCCACAGCGCCAGGCCATCTGCCCGTCCGGGCGATAGGCCAGCACCTGGGCTTCCAGTTCGGCCAGGGTCCGGGCCTCGGGCCTCGGCCCCCCCTGACGGTGCAGCCAGTGGCGCAGCAGATTACGCCGCCGGGGGCCGCTCAACCCTTGCAAGGCCGCCAAGGACAGGGTTCCGGGGAAATCCGGACTGGCCCCCCGGGCCCCATCCTCCGCCGCCAGTTCCTCCAGCAGGGTTTCCGCCTCCCCGGCCCAGGCTGCGGCCCGGGCCAGACTGGTGCGGGCGGAAAAACGTTGTTCCAGCAGGGGCAACACGTCCCGACGCAGGAAATTACGGGAAAAGCGGGCATCCCCATTGCTCTCGTCCTCCACCCAGTCCAGGCCCCGGCGGGCCAACTGGTCTTCGATCCAGGCCCGGGGGTAATCCAGCAGGGGCCGGAGGAGGACCAGGGGCGTGCGCCCCGGCCGGAGCAGGGGGCGCCGGGGGGGCATGGCGGCCAGACCCGCCACCCCGGCCCCCCGCAGCAGATTGAGGAGCAGAGTTTCCGCCTGATCGTCCTGATGATGGGCCAGGGCCAGGGCGTCGCCGTCCAGGGCCTGGTAAGCGGCGTAGCGGGCCCGCCGGGCGGCGGCCTCCAGCCCTTCCCCCCCTTGAGGCGCTACCTGGACCCGGACCACCTCCAGGGGCAGCTCCCAGTCCCGGCACAGCCGGACGCAGAAATCCGCCCAGGCGTCGGCCCGGGGGGACAGCCCGTGATGGACGTGAATGGCGGAAAGGGAGAAACCCAGAAGGGGAGCGGCTTCCCTGAGCAGGGCCAGCTGCAGGACCGAGTCCCGCCCGCCGGAAAGCCCCACCCAGAGCCGGCCCCCTGGGGGAAAGCCGGCCCCCAGCAGGGCTTGGAGCCGGGCCGGGAAGCCCAGGGCAGGATCAGTGCAGATCCTGTTCCTTGAAGCGGCCATAGGCCATGAGCCGGTCGTAGCGCTGTTGCAGCAGTTCCCCGGTGGAGAGGCCGGAGAGATGCTTGACGGCGTCGTGGAGGGACTTTTTCAGATTGCGGGCCATGGTGTCATGGTCCCGATGGGCGCCCCCGGTGGGTTCGCTGACGATTTTGTCGATGAGCCCCAGGGTTTTCAGGCGGTGAGCCGTAATGCCCATGGTTTCCGCCGCCTCATTGGCCTTGCTGGCGCTCTTCCAGAGAATGGAGGCGCAGCCTTCCGGGGAAATAACCGAATAGGTGCTGTACTGGAGCATCTGCACCACATCCCCCACCGCAATGGCCAGGGCCCCGCCCGAGCCCCCTTCACCGATGATGGTCACCACGATGGGGGTTTTCAATTCGGCCATGACGTAGAGATTGCGGCCAATGGCTTCGGACTGGCCCCGTTCTTCCGCGTCAATGCCCGGGTAGGCTCCCGGAGTATCCACAAAGGTGAAGACGGGAATCTGGAATTTTTCCGCCAGCTTCATCAGCCGTTCCGCCTTGCGGTAGCCCTCGGGACGGGGCATACCGAAATTGCGGAAAATTTTTTCCTTGGTATCCCGGCCCTTCTGATGGCCGATCACCATGCAGGACTGGCCGTTGAAGCGGGCCAGGCCGCCCACGATGGCCTTGTCGTCGGCAAAGGAACGATCGCCGTGCAGTTCCTGAAAATCGGTGAAAACCCGGGAAACGTAATCCAGGGTATAGGGGCGCTGGGGATGACGGGCCACCTGGGCCACCTGCCAGGGAGTGAGCTTGGCGTAAATGTCCTTGGTCAGGCCCTGGCTTTTCTTTTCCAGGCGCTCGATCTCTTCCGAGATGTCCACCGCCGAGTCATCCTGCACGTAACGCAGTTCATCGATCTTGCTTTCCAGCTCTGCAATGGGCTGTTCGAACTCGAGAAAATTGGTCTTCATCAAAAAGCAGGATTTGTTGGCAGACCCCCATTTTACCTCAAACCATCCGGCCTGCCCTGACGGCCCGTTTTGGCTCCCAACGGCCCCCATCGCCCCTTTAAAGGCGCCTATTCGGAGACTTCCGGCCCCCTTTCCGGCAACCCGGCCAGACGGTCCAACCCGGCCAAAACGGCGGCGGAGGCCTGGAGAAATTCGGACAGCCCGGCCCGGGCCGCCTCCCAGGCCCCCCGTTGGCCATCGGCCAGCAGCCGGGCCCCCAGGCTTTCCACGGACCACAGGGCCTGTTGCAGGGCGGCCAGGGATGGGTCTTCCGGCTGTTCCCCTCGCAATTCCCCCACCCGGGCCACCAGCTCGCAGACCGGCCCATCCACCGGAAAGGCTTCCTGGCGCTGCACACATTCCACCATCCGGTCCTGCCACAAATGGTGGCAATGGCGGGCGCGGAAAATATCGTAGAGGCTGGAACGCCAGGCCAGACCGGCCGCCGCCCGCCATTCTTCCGGCAGCCGATAGGCGGCCACCCACTCGGGCACCGCCTCTCCGGCCATGGGACGGCCAATGCCGAAGCCCTGACCCAGGCTGCACCCCATGCTCACCAGCAACATGCCGTGTTCCCGGGTTTCCACCCCCTCCGCCACCACCTCCCGGCCAAAAACCGTGGCGATCTGGTCCACCGCCTGGATGATGGCCGGATCTTCCCGCTGGTCAAACAGGCGACGCACGAACATCTGGTCGATTTTGATGGTGGAAACGGGCAGCTGGCTGAGATAGGCCAGGGAGGAATAACCGGTGCCAAAGTCATCCAGGGAAAAGCTCACCCCCAGGGCCCGGCACCGGTCCATGGTCTGGCGCACCCGGTCGTAATCCTGAAAGGTGGAAGATTCCAGGATTTCGATGTCCAGGGCGTCGGGCCGGGCCTGGGGCACCTCCCCCAGCACCAGGGCGACCCGGTCGGCAAAGTCGGGCAGAAGCAGGTGGCGCCCGGCGATATTGACGCTGACCCGGGTTTTCAGCCCCAGGGTTTCCCAGCGTAGGGACTGGTCCAGGGCTTCCCGCATGGCCCATTCCCCCAGGGCGATCATGAAATCGCTATTTTCCACCGGGGGCAGGAACTGGCCCGGTAGCAACAAGCCCCGCTGGGGATGACGCCAGCGCACCAGGGCTTCGAAACCCACCACCGTGCCCTGGCGCAGATCCACCTTGGGCTGGTAGTAAAGCACCAGTTCCCGGCGTTCCAGGGCGCTTTCCAGGCTATGGAGCATTTCCCGGCGCAGGTGGCGCTTTTTGTCCTGTTCCCCGTCAAACAGGCGGAAATAGCCCCGGGATTCCTGCTTGGCCTGGTGCAGGGCCTCCTGGGCGTGGCGCAGCAGGGCATCCGCGTCATCCGCATCCACAGGCAGGACGGCGATGCCCGCCGAATAGGAAAGATCGTAGCTGTCCCCGTCCAGCACCAGGGGACTGCGGTTGGACTGGAGGATGCGCACAATGCGCTCATCCACGTCGTCCCAGCCCCCCAGGTCTGGGAGAATCAGGGCGAATTCGTCCCCTCCCAGATAGCCCACCATTTCCCCGGTTTGCAGATGGCCGCTCAGGCGTTTGCCCAGGGCCACCAGGAGCCGGTCCCCGAGCAGTTCCCCGTAGCGGGCGTTGATATTGCGGAAATCATCCACATCCAGATAAACCACCGCCAGCCAGCCCCCCTGGTGCCGCACCCGGGCCACGGCCTGACGCAGGGTGGAGGAAAAGAGAATGCTGTTGGGCAGGCCGGTGAGGGGATCGTAATAGGCCACCTGCTCCACCTGGTGCTGCACCTCCCGCTCGTAGGAGCGGCACAGGGCAATGGCGGTGGGCAGACGGGCAAGAATGGGGGTAAAGAGTTCAGCCAGGGAAAGGCGGGTATCGGGCTGCTGGGGGCCGAGCAGCAAAATCACCCCCAGCCCCTCCACCGGCAGGCGCAGAAAAACCCGCTGGGGTCGCCGGGTGGGCAAGCGGGCCAGGAGTTCCGGTGCCTCCTCCAGGCTAGCGGCCCCGATAGCCAGGGCAGCGGGCAGACGCAGGGGCTCCTCCTTCTTCCGGGCCAGGGCATAGTCCCCGATCACCACCTCCACCCGGGCGGCCACCCACTCCTCCCCCACCGGCTCCAGATCAGAGAGGCAAAGGCCCAGGGGAAAACCGGTATGGAAAAGAAGGCGCTGCACGGTCTTGGTAAGCAGGCCGTTCACGCTCACCTGGCTGCCCAGGGTCAGGGCCAGGTCGTAGAGAATGGCCAGGGCCTGCTGGTCGCTTAGGGCTGGAGGCACGGCACCCCCACTAAAGTGGCGTTATGGAACAGGGGATAGCCGCCCCGGGCGGAGGCGCCGATTTCCCCCAGGCTGAGGGCCCCCAGGAGACGGCGATGGCCGGTCAACTGGGCCACCTCCCCGATTTCCTCGGCCATGGCCGCCGAGCCCAGGTGCATGCGCCGCCCGGCGCAGTAAAAGAGCACCAAGGGCTCCGCCGCCATACCCGGCTCCTGGGCCAGATCCCGGGCCAGGGCGGCGGCCGCATCCCCACATTGGCGGGCATCCAGCAGGGTCAGCACCGCATAGGGGGGAATTTCCCCGACGCAGACAATAGCCCCCTTGTCGTCCAGGCCCACGGGAATGCGCACCAGCACCTCCCCGTCCGCCCGCAGAATACCGAAGGGAAAATGAACCGCGTGCTGGTAGAAATTATCCCGGTCGATGGCCACCCCGTATTGCCGGGCCATGATTTCCCGGTAACGCTCCAGGGCCGGTTGCCAGTCGATCTGGACAATCCGATTGCCCTGGGCCGAGGTGGCCGTAATGACCTGCTCCGGCACCCCGTAACAATGTTCCAGGAAGGCCCCCGGATGGCGGGGCAGGAGTTGTAGCAGCACCCCGTCCGCCAGGCAGCGTTCCCCGTCGAACAGGCAGGGCATGGGGGTAAAGCTTTCGCTGCCCCCATTGACCCCGAAATAGCGCACCCGGTCCGCCAGGGCCAGGTACCAGGCATCCAGATGGGTGGAAATATTGGGCACCAGGCCGTCGAAGATACAAAACAGGGCCCCCTCCTCCTCTTCGCCCAGCCCGGACTCCACATAATCGGCCAGCCGGGCCGCCAGGGGTTCCACCGCCTCAGTCCGGGAAACCTGCTCCACCAGCAGGGGGGCGGGCGCCCCCTGGATGCGCAGCAGCACCACCCCTTGGCCCACCAATTCCCGATCCACCAATAGCTGGGGAAACACGCCCCCCGCCAGCACCACCCCGGCCTGGCGGCAGGCCTCCTGGAGCAGGGGCACCCGTTCCCGCTCCCCTTCCGGCACCAAGGCCAGCACATGGAAATCCCCGGCCACCCCGCCGCCCCAGGCGGCCAGGGCAGCCAGCACCGAGGCCTCACTCAGTTGTTCCAGATAGACCCCATCCCGCATCTTTTTTACCCCTTCCCCAATTACCTCATATTCCAGCTTCATGCCATTGTTGCCGAAGCCCCACCCCCGGGACAAGCCCCGGCGGCCCAAGGACGGGGCGCCAGATCATTTCCCGGTGCCCTGCTTCCCCTGCCCGCCCCCTGCGGCGGGATAAGATTTGATCTACGTTAAAGGGCGGACTTCAGAGTTTGCTAATATGAGCCCAGGAGCCCCGGACAACCAGAGGGTTCTTTATAATTTTCCCTAAATTTCACCGTCCTAGTCGCCCATGCACATCGTCGTCTGTATTAAGGAAGTACCCGACAGCGCCCAGATCCGCATCCACCCGGTGACCAACACCATCATGCGCCAGGGCGTCCCTGCCATCATCAATCCCTATGATCTCTTTGCCCTGGAAGAGGCCCTGGGCCTCAAAGACCGGTGGGGCGCCAAGGTCACGGTGATTTCCATGGGACCGCCCCAGGCCGCCGGGGCGTTGAAAAAAGCCCTGTCCTACGGAGCTGACCAGGCGGTGCTGCTCACCGACAAGGCCTTTGCCGGGGCGGACACCCTGGCCACCTCCTACGCCCTGGGGGCCGCCATCCGCAAGCTGGGTGAGACGGAACCGGTGGATCTGGTATTCACCGGCAAACAGACCATCGACGGGGACACGGCCCAGGTGGGTCCGGGCCTCTCCATCCGCCTGGGTGCCCAGCTCCTCACCTACGTTTCCCGCATCCGGGACTTTGCCCCGGCCCAACGCACCCTCACCGTGGAACGGCGGGCCGAAGGGGGGGTACAGGTGCTCACCGCCCCCCTGCCCTGCGTGGTCACCATGCTGGAAGGCAGCAACGAACTGCGTTTCGCCAAAATGCCCGACATGTTCCGGGCCGCCCGCTACGACGTGCCCCTCATGAGCCGGGCCGATGCGGGCATTGAAGACGTCACCAAGGTGGGCCTGAAAGGTTCTCCCACGGTGGTGAATCAGGTCTTCGCCCCGCCCCCCAAGGCGGTGGAACCGGAACAGTTCCCGGGGGAAACCCCGGACAGCCGGGCGGAAGCCTTTGTGGAGCGCCTGTTCAGCCAGCATCCCGAATTGGGGGATGCCATGCTGGAACGGCTCGACGCCCACCCCGCCCCCTAACCCCTAAAATCTGGAAACAACGTTATGAGCGCAACCGCACCGGGGGCTGCCCCCGCCGCGCCCGCCGCCAAGAAGCGCCGGGCCGCTCTCGATCCCAAGTACGCCGATAACCGGGGCGTCTGGGTGCTGGTGGAACATGAACGGGGCCAGGTCCATCCCGTCTCCTGGGAACTCATGGGCCAGGGCCGCAAGCTGGCCGACGCCCTGGAGGTGGAACTGACCGCCATCCTCATCGCCCCCCCGGGGGAAGTGACCCAGGGCTTTTGCCGGGAAGCCTTCGCCTACGGCGCCGACCGCTGCCGTCTGGTGGCCGATCCCCTCCTGGCGGACTACCGCAACCAGCCCTACACCCACGCCCTGACCGAACTGGTGCGCAGCCACAAGCCGGAAATCCTGCTGCTGGGCGCCACCACCCAGGGCCGGGATCTGGCCGGGTCCGTGGCCACCACCCTGGAAACGGGCCTCACCGCCGACTGCACCCGCCTGGAAGTGGATCTGGAAGGCCGCACCCTGCTCTCCTCCCGCCCCACCTTCGGCGGCAGTCTGATGTGCACCATCGTCAATCACAAGACCCGGCCCCAGATGGCCACCGTGCGCCCCCGGGTCATGCCCATGCCGGAACACCGGGAAGGCCGGGAGGGTCCGGTGGAGGTGAGCGCCCTGGGCCTCACCGAGGACCAGATCGCCACCAAGCTGGTGGAATTTATCCCGGATCAGGACCGCAATCAGCCCCAGCTGGCCTTTGCCGATTTCATCGTAGCCGGGGGCCGGGGCCTGGGTTCGGCGGACAATTTCGCCCAGCTCACCGCCCTGGCCCGCACCATCGGCGCCGAGGTGGGGGCCTCCCGGGCCGCCGTCCACGCGGGCTGGGCCGAACCGGAACGCCAGGTGGGCCAGTCAGGAAAGACGGTGCGTCCCAAGCTCTATATCGCCGCCGGCATTTCCGGCGCCGTTCAGCACCGGGTGGGCATGGAAGGCTCAGACCTGGTGCTGGCCATCAACACCGATCCCCTGGCCCCCATTTTCCAGATCGCCAATTACGGTCTGGTGGGCAATGCCCTGGAACTGCTGCCCGCCCTGGAGCGGGCCTTCCAGAAAAAACTCGCCCAGCTGCGGGCGGCCCGCCAGGCCGCCGCCACAGAGCGCCCGGCCAAGACCGGGGAGGGAGATAGCACCCATGCGTGAACAATTTGACGTCATCGTGGTGGGGGCGGGCCCGGCGGGCAACGCCGCCGCCTACACCCTGGCCAAGGCCGGACTTTCCGTCCTGCAACTGGAGCGGGGCGAATACCCGGGCTCCAAGAACGTTCAGGGGGCCATTCTTTACAGCCACGCCCTGGAAAAAATTATCCCGGATTTCCGGGAATCCGCCCCCCTGGAACGGCCCGTGGTGGAACAGCGCATGTGGCTCATGGACGAAGGAAAGTCCTACCTGGGAGCCACCTACCGCAATGAGGACTTTGCCGATCAGCCAGGCCGCTACACCATACTGCGGGCCAAGTTCGACAAATGGTTCTCCGCCAAGGTCCAGGAAGCAGGCGCCCTGCTCATCTGCGAAACCACGGTCAAGGAACTGCTGCGGGACCCTAGCGGCCAGGTCATCGGGGTACGCACGGAACGGGAAGACGGGGACATCTATGCCGACGCGGTGGTGCTGGCGGACGGGGTCAATTCCCTCCTCGCCCAGAACGCGGGCCTGCGCCGGGACATTGCCCCGGAACACGCCGCCCTGGCGGTCAAGGAAACCCTGTTCCTGCCCAAGGAGCAGATCGAGGCCCGCTTCAACATCGGCCCGGGCCAGGGGGTGGTAACGGAAATCGCCGGCAGCATTACGGAAGGCATGTTGGGCACCGGTTTCCTTTACACCAACAAGGATTCCATCTCCATCGGCATCGGCTGCATTCTCTCCGACCTACGCACCCGCCAGCTGCCGCCCTATGTGCTGCTGGAGCGGCTGAAGCAGCATCCGGCGGTACGGCCCCTGATCGCCGGAGCGGAAATGAAGGAATACGCCGCCCACATGATCCCGGAAGGGGGCAGCAAGGCCCTGCCCCAGCTCTATGGGGCCGGCTGGCTGATGGTGGGGGATTCGGCGGGCTTCGTGAACGCCATCCACCGGGAAGGGTCCAATCTGGCCATGACCACCGGCCGTCTGGCCGCCGAAACCCTCATCGCCCTGAAGGGGGCGGGTAAGCCCATGAGCGCCGCCAATCTGGCCGCCTACAAGGAGGCCGTGGATGCCAGCTTCGTCATGGCCGACATGAACAAATACAAGGACGCCCCGGACATGCTCCTGGCCAATCCCCAGTTCCTCGGGGTGTATCCGGGCCTGCTCGACCGGGCGGCCAAGACCCTACTCACGGTGGACGGGGACAGCAAACAGGAAAAGCAACGGCAGATCTGGCAAAGCTTCAAGGAAAAACGTTCCTTCTGGGGCCTGATCGGGGATGCCTACAAATTCTGGAGGGCCTTCAAATGACCACGGAAACCCTGACCCCCACGGTGAATGTGGAAGAAAAGCTGTTCCAAAACCGTTACCGGGTGGATAGCGGCCGCCCCCACATTCACATCAAGAACGCCGCCACCTGCGCTACCTGCGACACCCAGTCCTGCGTCTGGTGCTGCCCGGCGGGCTGCTGGCGCCTGGAAAACGGCAAGGTGGACCTGGTCACGGACGGCTGCCTGGAATGCGGCACCTGCCGGGTGGTCTGCGCCCCCAAGAATGTGGACTGGAACTACCCCCGGGGCGGATTCGGTATACTTTTCAAGTTCGGTTAAGCCCCTTCCCGGCCCCGTCGGGAAGCTGTCCGGGGCAAGCCAGCCCTCCCCGGTGGCGGAATACCGCCCCGGAGCCCCTGGAACGCCCCACCCCTTCAGACAAAACGGCAGGCGCCGGTCCCTTTTCCCGGACCGGCGCCTGCCCATGGCATTCATGGAAAACACCATGCCCCAGACCCTCAATAAAGTCCTTCACGATCCTTTCATTTTTCTCGCCCACGCCGTGCGCCTGGAAGAGGAAGCCGCCGCCGGTTTCAGCGAACTGGCGGATGCCATGGACACCCTGGGCAATCCGGATGCGGCGGAATTTTTTCGGCGCATGGCCGAATTCTCCCGGCGTCACCTGGCCCAGGCCCGGGCCCGGGTGGGGGCCCGCCCCCTGCCGGAACTGGGCCCCATGGAATGGGAATGGCCCGACGGGGCCAGCCCGGAACGGGTGGGCTGGCACGGGGTGGACGGCCTCATGGGAGTAGACGCGGCCCTGGATCTGGCCCTGGAAAGCGAAAACCGGGGCCAACGCTTCTACGCCCAGATCGCCCAAACCACGGACAACGCCAAGATTCGGGCCTGGGCCGAAGAATTCGCCGCGGAAGAAGCGGAACACGTGCGCCTGCTGGAAGAAAAGCTAGCCCGGCTGCTGGGCTAAGCGGCGGATAAGGAAAACGCTCCGGCTCGGGACGCGGGAGGGATAGCCCGGCCTCCGGGCTGACAACGCCAGGAAGTAACCCCGGACGGGAGATCGGCCACCCCACCCAACGCCCCCCTGCCCCCTTTCCCTGGCCACTACACCTCCTTTAGCTTCGCTCCCGGCCATACCTCGGGCGGCATTCTCTCGAGCTTCTGCCTCGCCCCCATCGGCCCGTCCCTTCCGCCCAGCACCCCGACCCAAGCCCTTTCACCGGTCCCCTCCGGTTAGGCCCCGTCCTAAAACCCGCCGGTACACCTCCAGCCCTGATTTTCCCATCCCCGAAACCGCCTCCCCAGGGGAGCATCCCGCCGCCCCGCCGGCGAGGGGCGGAAAGGAAACAAACTGACACAAAAAAAGCTTTTACTTTCCACCGCCGAGGGGCTATCTTGCGCCCCGTTTCATTACCCAGGAGCGTCCTTCGTGGACAGTGATTCTTATCCGAGTAGCAGCCGGCCTCAGGCCGGACCTTGCCCGGCGAACTGACACGCAGGACCGTCCGTTTTCCGCCGGGAGGCGGAAAACGGCATCCCCGATCCACGGTTCTCGCGGATCGACCTTCCGTTTTCCCCGATTCATCCAATCGTAGCAATTGACCGCTAGGCTGCGGCCCTTTGCCCGACCCCTTGTGCCCCACAGGCAACGGTCGGACCCGGCGCCGCGTGTGAGCGTCAGGCAGATGACCGGCCCGGGCCGCCATAATGGCCCCGGGCCCCTTGGGCGCCTGACGCAGGGAAAAAACGGGAGACTCCCATGCAGATCCAGATTCTCAAGCAACTGGCAGGCGTACTGCGCAGCCCTAACCTGGGCCGCCATTTCCGCCGCCTAACCATTTTTGACGCTTTCCGCAGCCCCACCGTTTCCAAGGAAGTGCCCCCTTCCCTGGCCCAGACCCTGGTGTGGGCGTCCCAGGAATCGGTGGAAGGCCTGCTGGCCGACCTGCACACGGCCATGGACGGGCTCACCGATGTGCAGGCGGAAGCCCTGCGGGATCGGTTCGGCCCCAACGCGGTCCAGCAAGAAAAGCCCCTGCCCTGGTGGCGCCATCTCTGGCACTGCTACCAGAACCCCTTCAATCTCCTGCTCACCCTGCTGGCCGCCATTTCCTATTACACAGAGGACATGAAGGCCACCGTGGTCATTTCCCTCATGGTGAGCCTTTCCGTGGTCATCCGCTTCATCCAGGAATTCCGCTCCAACAAGGCGGCGGACAAGCTCAAGGAAATGGTCAGCAACACGGCCACGGTGCTGCGCCGGGATTTGTCGGAAGAGGCCGCTCCCCTCTTCAACCAGTATTACGGCGTCCATCTCCAGGCCAAACCCGCCCATCGCCGGGAATTGCCGATCCGGGAACTGGTGCCCGGGGACGTGGTGCTCCTCTCCGCCGGGGACATGATCCCGGCGGACCTGCGGGTGCTCTCCGCCAAGGATTTGTTCGTCAGCCAGGCGGCCATGACCGGGGAATCCCTGCCGGTGGAAAAATTCGCCGAGGCCAAGCGGGCCAGCACCAACCCGGTGGAACTGGACAATATTCTCTTCATGGGTACCAACGTGGTGAGCGGCTCCGCCCTGGCGGTGGTCATCACCACCGGCAACCGGACCTATTTCGGCGCCCTGGCGGAGCGGGTCACGGCCCAGGATCACACGGTGACCGCCTTCCAGGCCGGGGTGAACAAGGTGAGCTGGCTGCTGGTGCGCTTCATGCTGGTGATGACCCCCCTGGTGCTGCTCATTAACGGATTCACCAAGGGAGACTGGCTGGAAGCCTTCCTCTTCTCCCTGTCCATCGCCGTGGGCCTGACCCCGGAAATGCTACCCATGATCGTCACCTCCACCCTGGCCAAGGGGGCGGTGCTCCTGTCCCGGAAAAAGGTCATCGTCAAACGCCTGGACGCCATCCAGAACTTTGGCGCCATGGACATTCTCTGCACGGATAAAACCGGCACCCTGACCCAGGACCACATTTTCCTGGAGCGCCATACGGACGCCTTCGGCCAGGAATCGGACGCGGTGCTGGAATACGCCTACCTGAACAGCTATTACCAAACCGGCCTGAAAAACCTCCTGGACGTGGCGGTGCTGGACCATGTGGAAGTGCATCGGGAATTGAACGTTTCCGGCACCTACCGCAAGGTGGATGAAATCCCCTTCGATTTCTCCCGGCGCCGCATGTCCGTGGTGGTGGCGGAACACGATGAACACCATCTGCTCATCTGCAAGGGGGCGGTGGAGGAAATTCTTTCCGTTTGCAGCCGGGTGCGCCACGGGGAGGAAACGGAAACCCTGACCCCGGAACTCCTGGCCCAGCTCCGGGCCGTCACCGCCGACCTGAACGAGGACGGCCTGCGGGTGGTGGCCGTGGCCGGTCGAGAACTGCCCCCCACCCAGGACACCTACGGGGTGGCGGATGAAAAGGAGCTGGAACTCCTGGGATACATCGCCTTCCTGGACCCCCCCAAGGAAACCACCGCCCCTGCCATCACCGCCCTGAACGACCACGGGGTAGCGGTCAAGGTGCTCACCGGGGACAACGAGCTGGTCACCAGCAAAATCTGCCGGGAAGTGGATATGCCCATTACCGGCATTCTCCTGGGGGCCGAAGTGGAAGACCTGGATGACCAGGCCCTGGGCCTGCGGGCGGAGCAAGCCAATGTTTTCGCCAAACTCACCCCGGCCCACAAGGAACGCATTGTCCGGGCCCTGCGCCAACGGGGCCACGTGGTGGGCTTCATGGGAGACGGCATCAACGACGCCCCGGCCCTGCGGGCGGCGGACATCGGCATTTCCGTGGATACGGCGGTGGATATCGCCAAGGAAGCGGCGGACATCATTCTCCTGGAAAAGAGCCTGATGGTCCTGGAAGAAGGGGTGGTGGAAGGGCGCAAGACCTTCGCCAATATGCTCAAGTACATCAAGATGACCGCCAGTTCCAACTTCGGCAACGTCTTTTCCGTCCTGGTGGCCAGCGCCTTCCTGCCCTTCCTGCCCATGCTGCCCCTCCAGCTCCTGGTGCAGAACCTGCTCTATGACTTCTCCCAGGTGGCCATTCCCTTCGACAATGTGGACCCGGAACAGGTGGCCCGGCCCCAGCACTGGAACCCCACGGACCTGGGCCGCTTCATGGCCTTTTTCGGGCCGGTGAGCTCGGTGTTCGACATTCTCACCTTTGCCCTCATGTGGTTCGCCTTCGGCGCCAACGGGCCGGAACACCAAAGCCTGTTCCAATCCGGCTGGTTCGTGGAAGGCCTCCTCTCCCAAACCCTGATCGTGCACATGATCCGCACCCGGCGCATTCCCTTCCTGCAAAGCCGGGCGGGCTGGCCCCTGCTGTTGGCCACCCTGGCCATCATGATCCTGGGCATTGTCATGGTCATGGGCCCCTATGCCCACTACTTCAAGCTGGAAGCCCTGCCCCTGGCCTACTTCGGCGCCCTGGCCGCCATTTTGCTGGGCTATATGGGCCTCACCCAGTGGATGAAAGGCTTCTACAGCCGCCGCTACGGCTGGCAATAAACCCATAGCGTCCCGCCGCCCCGCTCCCCCCAGGCGCGGGGTGGCGGCTTGCCAAGGGCAGCCGCTTCAGGCCTACTAGCCCCATGACCGCCCCCGCTTCCCCGCCAGCTCCCCCCTTTCCCCCTGCCCCCCTAAACCAACCGATCTGGGGCGTGGTCCTGGCCGGAGGCCTGGGGCGTCGTTACGGCGGGGCGGACAAGGGACTCCAATGTCTGGGGGGTGTGCCCCTGGCCCGGCGGGTGGCCCTAACCCTGGCGCCTCAGGTCAGCGCCCTGGCCATCAACGCCAACCGGCATCCGGACATCTACGGGGCCTGGGGCTACCCGGTTTTTGGCGACCAGCGCCCGGATTATCCCGGCCCCCTGGCCGGACTGCTGGAAGCCCTGGGCCGCTCCCCCTACCCCTGGGTGGCCGCCGCCCCCTGCGACACCCCCTTTCTGCCTCCGGATCTGGTGGCCCGTCTGGCCCAGGCCTTGGCGGAAAACCCGGGAGAGGTGGCGGCGGTCCGCAGCGGCGGCCGGGAGCATCCCCTCTGCTGCCTCTGCTCCACCACCCTGGCCGCCCCCCTGGGGGCCTATCTGGATGGGGGGGGCCAGCGGGTGTTGGCCTGGCTGGCCAGCCGGGCTACCCGCTGGGTGGAATTTCCCGACCCGGAGAATTTCCGCAATCTGAATACCCCGGCGGACCTGGCGGCTGCGGACCTGGGCAAGGGGCAGTAAAAGCCTAACGGCATAGCCAGGAAGCCCGCCATCAGGCCCCCGGGCCCCGGAAATTGGCCCAGCATAAGCATAAAGGCTGGCACCCGTCCGGGAAACGGCTACAATCCTAGCTCTTAGTATTAGAACTTACGGCCATGATCGTTCCCTACCCTTTTCTGCGTCCTTTGCTGAACGTGAATCTGGCCTGGGCCGGCGTGGACCTGGCGCTTTTTCCTGAAGATTTCCCCGATGGGGAACTGGCCGCCACGGGCATCACCCACCTGGCCCAACACAATCGCAGCCTGCCCCACCCCCTCACCCTGCCCTGGCTGATGCCCGGGGATCGGGAAATCTACGCCCGCAATTCCATCGCCACCCAACTGCCGGTGGAACAGCTCATCCTCACCCTGCCGGACGGGGATCTGGACCAGGATCTGAGCTTTCTCCGCCATCCGGGTTTCCGTATCGCCGCCCAGGCGGACAGCAACGCCACCCTGAATCACCTGATCCAGCGCAAGGCGGACTGGGCCGTGCTGGACGCCCGCCAGGCCCGTGACCAGGTCTCCCCCCTGGAACTGGCCCGGGCCAAGGAAGCGGGGCTGGTGCTGGTGGCCCGTCAGGTGCGCAACAACGATCTGCTGGCCTGGTGCGGTGCCCGGGGCTTCAACCTGGTCAGCAACGAATTTCTCTTCCGTCCGGACGAGGTGGACGGCACGGTGCCGGACCCGGCCAAGCTGCGGCTCCTGAAAATTCTCTCCCTCATCGTCCAGGACGCGGATACCCGGGAACTGGAAGAACTGTTCAAGCAGGAAGCCAAGCTTTCCTACAACCTGCTGCGTCTGGTGAATTCCGTTTCCCTGGGGGTAACCACCCGCATTTCCAGCTTCGGCCAGGCCATCACCCTCCTGGGCCGGCGCCAGCTGCAACGCTGGCTGCAACTGCTCATCTACGCCCACCAGTTCAGCGAAGAGCAACAGCCCAACCCCCTCATGCAACAGGCCGCCCTGCGGGGCGCCCTGATGGAGCGGCTGGCCATGGCTGCCGCCCCGGATAAGGCGGAGGACCGGGATTTCCGGGACTGCGCCTACATGGTGGGGGCCTTCTCCCTGCTCAACATTCTCCTGCACCTATCCATGAGCGACATTCTCGCCGCCCTGCCCCTCACCGACGAGGTCCAGGGCGCCCTGGCCGCCCACGCCGGCCAGCTGGGCCATCTGCTCGCCATTCTGGAACATGGGGACCGGGGAGAATTCGCCCTGGCCGTACCCCTGCTGGAAACGGAAGGCATTTCCCCCACGGTCTTCGGCGCCCTGCAAATCGATGCCTTGGCCTGGGCCGGGCAGGTAGCCTTGGCCTAAGCCGCTCCATGTCCCGTTCTCCCTCCTCCCTCCCCCGCCCCGCCGCTCCATGCCAGGGTCCGGGACGGGCCCTTTTTCCCCTGTCCTGACATTCACCCACCCATGGCCCCCGAACGCGATCAAGTCCTGGCCCCTCCCTGGGAAGGGGGGGCAACGGATTTTGAACTGGCCACCCAGCTCTGCCACGCCCTGCTACTGGGGGACACCCCCCTGCCCCTGGCCCGGATCAACCAACTCTGCCGTTCCACCCTGGCCAGCCAGGAGGGTTTTCTCCTGGCCTTCAGTGGCGACCCGGCCCTGGACCATCCCCTGGCGGATTTAGCCCCGGAACGGCGGGAATGGTGGGCCGCCCGGCTCACCGAGGTGCGCCAACGGCCCACCCCCCTGCTGGCGGCGGACCATCTGGTGGCGCCTCTACGCTACCAGGACCGGCTTCTGGGCATCCTGGCGGTGGCGGGCAAACCCGGGGGCTATTCGGACTTCGATCAGCGCCGCTTTGGCGATCTGGCCGCCCTTCTGGCAGGCAGCCTGCACGTGCGGGAAACCCTGCGCCAGCGCCAGGGGGACCTGACCAATGCGGCCCGCAAAATGCGCCAGCAGCAGGAAATCCTGGACCGCATCCACGATTCGGTCATCACCATGGATCTGGCGGGCTATATCACCAGCTGGAACCGGGGAGCGGAAAGCCTGTTCGGCTACACCGGGGAAGAAGCGGTGGGGCGGCACATCCTCTTCCTCTACGCGGATGAGGAAACCAAAACCCTGGAGGCGGAGGACGACCTGTTCTACAACGCCTTCATGGAAAACGGCAGCCGCTCCTTTGAGGTGCGGCGGCGCAAGAAGTCCGGGGAAATATTCTGGGCCAGCATCACCCTTTCCCTGTCCCGGGACGAAAGCGGCACCCCGGTGGGCCTGATCGGCTATCTGGTGGATATTACGGATCAGCTGGCGGCGGAAGAAAAACTCCGGCTCCAGGCCAAGATTTTTGAACAAAACAGCGAGGCGGTGCTGGTCACGGACCGGGAACACCGGGTGCTCTCCGCCAACCGGGCCTTCACCCGCATCACCGGTTTCACGGAAGATCAGGTCCGGGGCCAGATTCCCGGCCCCTGGCGGCTGGCGGAGGAAGACCCGGAAAGCGTCGGGGAAATCGCCCGGGCCCTGGCAGCGGAAGGCTGCTGGCACGGGGAATTGCGGGACCAGCGGGCCAACGGGGAGACCTATCCGGCCTGGGTGTCCATCAGCGCCGTGGACAATGGCCAGGGAGAATTGAGCCACTATTTCCTGGTCTTTTCCGACATTTCGGAGCGCAAGGAGGCGGAGCGGCAAATCCACCGTCTGGCCTATTACGACGCTCTCACCGGCCTGCCCAACCGGGCCCTGCTCTATTCCCTGCTCGAACAGTCCCTGGCGGAGGCCCACCGGCGTAAGGAATTCGGCGCCGTCCTTTTCCTCGACCTGGACCGGTTCAAAGCCATTAACGATTCCTTCGGCCACAGCTTGGCCGACTCCCTGCTGAAGGAAGTGGGCCGCCGCCTGTCTTCCGCCCTGCGGGACGAGGACATGGTGGCCCGCCTGGGGGGAGACGAATTCGTCATCGCCCTGTTCGACATCGTGCGCCGGGAAGACGCCCTGGTGGTGGCCCAGAAGCTGCTCCATGCCCTGGACGCCCCCTTCACCCTGGAACGCAATGAAATCTCCCTGCGGGCCAGCATCGGCATCGCCATTTTCCCGGAAGACGGGCGGGATGCGGAATCCCTCATCCGCAATGCGGATACGGCCATGTACCGGGCCAAGCAAAGCGGTGGCGGCCAGCTCTTTTATTCCCAGGAAATGAATCTGCGCTCCTTCGAGCGCCTGAAGCTGGAAAACAGCCTACGTCAGGCCCTGGAAAAGCAGCAGTTCCAGCTCTACTACCAGCCCCAGGTGGATATCGCCAGCGGCCGCATTGTGGGGGCGGAAGCCCTGATCCGCTGGCAGCATCCGGAACAGGGGCTGGTGTCTCCGGCGGAATTCATTCCCCTGGCGGAGGAAACCGGGCTCATTTCCCGCCTCGGGGAATGGGTGATCCGCGCCGCCTGCGCCCAAAGCCAGGCTTGGCGGGCCAAGGGCCACGACGATCTGACCATCGCGGTCAATGTGTCCCCCCGCCAATTCCGCCCCGATCTGCCCCCCTTCATTGCCGAGCAGCTCCGGGCCCACGGCCTGGATGGCCGGCACCTGGAAATCGAAATCACCGAGGGCATGCTCATGCATCACTCGGAGGCCACCCTGGAACTCATGCACCACTTCCAGAAAATCGGCGTGCGCCTGGCCCTGGACGATTTCGGTACCGGCTATTCCTCCCTCTCCTACCTGAAGCGTTTCCCCATCGACAACCTGAAAATCGACCAGTCCTTTGTCCGGGGCATTCCCGCCGATCCCAACGACACGGCCATTGCCCGGGCCATTATCAGCATGGCCAAAAACCTGCGTCTGACGGTCATTGCGGAAGGGGTGGAAAGTCCGGAACAGCTGGCCTTCCTGCGCCACGCGGGCTGCGATGAAATCCAGGGCTACCTGTTCAGCCCGGCCCTGCCCCCGGAAGATTTTCTCCGCCTGCTGGAAACCACCAACCAGCAGCATCTGCCCGGCTGAAACCGGTACCGGACCAGCCCCGGCCAGGGGCGGGTCAGGGGCAACCCAGCGCCAGGGGGCGTCCTTCAGGATGGGTCCGGGCAAGCCAGATATTTAAGGTGACTGCCACAGCCCCGGCGGCAATCCGTGGCCCCGAAACCGGGCCAGGGCACGGTCCCGGAAGTGGCTTGATTGACGGCGCATTCGGGAGCGGTAAAACAGCGGGTGGCCACCACGGCCACCCCGGGCTGGCCCAGGAGATAATCCACATGCCAATGCAGGCGCTTTTCCCGGGCCAGATGGCGGGCCAAACGGGCCGCCAAGTTGCGCCGGGCCGACCCGGTGTAGCAATAGTCCCCAGGGGCCAAGGAGCGTAGCCCTAAAGCCCCGGCGGCAAAGCTTAGGGGCTGGGATACCCGAATCCACAGTTGATAGGTCACGGACCCGGGACCGGGTTCCGGGCTGGCCCCCGCCTCCTGCCAGAAAGCCGCCTCCCCCAGGGTGCGCCAGGCGACCGGCCAATCAGAAAAAGGAGGCGGACGGTGACCCGGTAGCCCGGCAGGCACCGGGTCTGCTGCCGTGGGGGCTTCCCGCCCGCCCCGGCCCCCGGCAGATGTTCCGGCGGGAATGGGGAGGGCCTTGCCAGAGACCTCCCGAACCGGGAGCCCCCTATCCTCGCCAGTCTTCCCCGGCCCCATGGTTTAAACCACCGCCCCATCCCCCACATAGGGGTTGTAGCGCCGTTCCTCCCCGAGGGTAGACATTGGGCCGTGACCAGGGATGAAGCGCACTTCATCCCCCAGGGGAAAGAGACGATCCCGAATCGAGTGGATCAGGGTATTCAGGTCACCCCGGGGAAAATCCGTGCGCCCGATGGAACCGGCAAACAGCACGTCCCCCACCAGGGCCAGGGCGGAAGGCCGGTGGAAAAACACCACATGGCCCGGAGTGTGGCCCGGGCAGTGGAGCACCTCCAGGGTCAGGGGCCCCACCTGGACCTGATCCCCCTGGGCCAACCAGCGGTCCGGGGTGAAGCTGCGTACCGGGGGAAAGCCAAAGCGCTCCGCCTGCAAGGGCATGCCTTCCAGCCAGAAACGATCTTCCTCCTGGGGCCCTTCCACGGGCACCTGGAGGGCTTCCGCCAGATCCGCCACGCCCCCCGCATGGTCGATATGGCCGTGGGTGACGAGGATTTTTTCAATGTGCAGGCCTTCCTCCTGGATGGCCGCCAGAATACGGGGCACATCGCCCCCCGGGTCCACCACCGCCCCGATGCCGCTCTCTTCATCCCACAGCAGGGTGCAGTTCTGTTCAAAGGGGGTGACGGGCAGGATGCGTATCTGCATGGTTGGTAATCCATCGGGTCGGCCAGAGCCGCCCCGTTAACTAGGGGTGAGAGAAAGGGCCCCAGTGTAACCCGGAGCCCCCCGGCCCAGTGGCAGGAAGCTTCAGGCCGTGCTGCGCTGCCCGCCCTGGCGTCCCGCCACCACCTCCTGCTGCAACGCGCGCAGGGCGGTGACCAGGGCCTGGGCCCCCTCATCCAGACACGCCAGGGAGGCATGGAAGGCAGCGCCGTCGCCCGCTTGCCGCAGGGCAAAGCAGCGCTCCGCCTGGTCGTGGATAAGGCGATGGCACTCATCCAGGGCGGGAAAGCCGGGCAGGCTCTGGTAATGGCTGCGGCCGTGGCTGCGCAGCCATTGGCCGAAGCGACAATTCTGGTTGCCCACCGGGGGACGGGGAAGGGGACTCTGCAAATCCTCCAGGGTTTGCAACAGCCAGCGCCGGTGATCCACCTCGGCGGCGATGAGGGGGAAGTCCTCCCGCAGCCACTGCTGGGCCGCCACCGTTTCCCAAGCCGGGTCCGGCTCGTAGCTTTGCAGCCAGGCGGGCACCTCCCCCCCGGGCATGGGCCGGGCAATGGCATAGCCCTGGGCGAAAACGCAGCCTAAGCGCAGCAGCATGGCCCCGTGCTCCGGGGTTTCCACCCCTTCCGCCACCACCTTGCGGCGGAAGGCGGTGGTCAGGCCCACCACCCCTTCCACAATGGCCAGGGCCTCCGGGTCGCTGAGCATGTCCCGCACAAAGGTCTGGTCGATTTTCAAGGTCTGGGCTGGCAGGGCCTTGAAATAAGAAAGGGAGGAATAGCCGGTACCGAAATCGTCCAGGGCAAAACTCACCCCCAGCTCCTGGCAGGCCCGGATGACTTCATTAACCTGGGAAAGGTCGTCCAGGGCTGCGGTTTCCAGGATTTCCAGTTCCAGCAGGGCGGGGGAAATGTCCGGATAGTCGGCCAGGGCCTGTTGCAGGCGGGAGAAGAAATCCCCCCGTTGCAAATCCCGGGCCGCCACATTGACGCTCACCGGATAATCCCAGCCCAGGGCAGCCCATTCCCGCAGCTGGGCTAAGGCCTGGCGCAGCACCCAGTCACCAATCTCCACGATCAGATCCGTGTGTTCCAGGGCCGGGAGAAAATCCCCGGGCATGACCAGGCCCCGCTCCGGGTGATGCCAGCGGATCAGGGCTTCATAACCCACCACCAGGCCGGAGCAGAGATTGACCTGGGGCTGGTAGTAGAGGACGAATTCGTTCCGCTCCAGGGCCCGCCGGGCTTCGGCCATGGCCTGGCGCAGGGCCCGGGCCCGGGCGTCCTGTTCCGTATCAAAGAGCTGGTAGCGGTTGCGGCCCCGCTGCTTGGCCTGGTACATGGCCTGGTCCGCATGGCGGATCAGGGTATCCGCATCCCCCTCGTCCCGGGGAAAAAGGGTCACCCCCATGCTGGCGGAAATGGTCAGGGGCCGTTCCCCCACCTGGAAGGGACGGGAGAGAAAATCCAGAATGCGCTGCAACAGATGCTCCAGCTCGGCCAGGGAGGAGAGGTCGTTGAGCAGGAGAATGAATTCGTCCCCCCCCAGGCGGGCCGCCGTGTCCCCGGCCCGCAGGGAGCGTTGCAGGCGCTCCGCCACATCCACCAGGAGCCGGTCCCCCACCGGGTGGCCCCAGGTGTCGTTAATGGCCTTGAAGCCGTCCAGATCCAGGTAGCACACGGCCAGCAGGGTATCCCGCCGGCTGGCCTGGGCCAGGGCCAGATGCAGCCGGTCCCCCATCAGGGTCCGATTGGGCAAGCCGGTGAGGGGATCAAAGTGGGCCAAGCGCTCCAGCTGCTGCTCGTTCATCTTTTTCTGGGTAATGTCGGAAAACACCCCCACATAATGGGTCAGTACCCCGGCCTCGTTATGCACGGCGCTGATGCACATGAGCACCACGGTGAGGGAGCCGGATTTGCAGCGGTTCCACACCTCCCCCTGCCAGAAGCCCTGGCGGCCAACGGTGGCAAACAGTTCCCGGAAAAAGCGGGCCTCATGGTGCCCGGAATTAAGCATGCTGGCTGGCTGACCCAGAGCCTCTTCCCGGCTGTAGCCGGTCTGCTCGGTGAAAGCCTGGTTAACGTCCAGAATGAGCCCCTTGGGGTCGGAAATGATGATGGCGTCGTGGCTATGGTGAAAGACGCTGGCCGCCAGCCGCCGGGCTTCCTCCGCCTGTTTGCGTTCGGAAATATCCTCCCGCATGGAGAGATGGTGGGTCACCCGGCCGCTGTCATCCTGCACCGGGAAGACCCGCAGTCGGGTCCAGACCGTGCGGCCATCCTGGCGCAGGCAGGGCACCTCCCCTTCCCATTCCTTGCCCCCATCCACCTGACGCCGCACATCTTCCGGAGCGAAGGGGAAATCCTTGCCGGACCAGAGCCGGTTGGGGGTAACCCGCAGCATGTCGGCAAAGCTGTAGCCGGTGAGTACCTCGAAGGCCCGGTTCACGTATTCCACTTCCCAGGCCGCCGTGGCCACCAGAATGGCCACCGGGCTTTGATCCACGGCCCGTTGCAGCTGGCGCAGCTTCTCCTCCTGGCGCTTGCGGGCCGTAATGTCCCGCCCTTCCGCCAGCACCTGGGTCACCAGCCCCTGGTCGTTATGCATGGGCTTGAGGTGAAAATCCACCGTGTGAAGCTGACCGTCCTTATCCTGATGGGTAGCTTCCAGGCTGCGGCTTTCCCCCTGAATGACGGCCTGGAAGGCCAGGCGCACCAGGGCCTGCTGCTCCTTAGAGTGGGACCACCAGGGGGTCTGCCAGAAGGGGGCCCCCACCACCGACTCCTGGGGCACCCCCAGCAGGGATAGGGCAGCTTCGTTGGCGCTTTCCAGGGTGCCGTCCAGGGCCAGGATGCCCATGTATTCGCTAGCCTGGTGGAAAACCGAATGGAGCTGGGCTTCCACCACCCGCAGGCGACCCCAGGCCGCCCGACCGTCCGCCAGGGTGCGCTCCAGGTATTCGCTTTCCAGCTGGGCTACCACATCCTGTTCCGACACCACTCCCTGGAAGCGTCCGGACCCATCCACCACCACCAGATGGCGCACCCGCTCCTGGTGCATCCGTTCCACCGCCTCATGGAGGGGCACATCCTGGGTGATGGTGGCCAGGGAACGGGTCATGACCTGGGACAGGGGCAACTGGAGGGAAACCTCCCCCTGGTGGTAGAGGCGCACCGCATCCCGCTCCGTGAGAATGCCCTGGGGCACCTGGTCGGACAGGGCGATGACGCAGGAGGCATGCTGCTTCTCCATGGCGTTCAGGGCCTGTTGCAGGGAATCGGAAAAGGCCAGCACCGGCACCCGATCCTGCATCACCGCCCGCACGTTGTCCCGCAGGCGGCGGAAAAAATCCAGGCCCAGACTGAAACGGAAATCGCTGTTGGAGACAATGCCCACGGCCTGCCCGGCCTGATCGGTCACCAGCAGGTGGCGTACCCCCCGCTCCACCAGGACGTGGTAGGCCTCATGGAGGGGGGTGTCCTGGTCCAGGGAAACCACCGGACTGCTCATGACCTGACGCACCGGGGTGTCCGGCGCCACGGCTCCCCCCAGGGCCCGGAGAATGTCCCGCTCCGTAATAATCCCCGCCGCCCGGCCCTGGGCCATAACCACCAGGGAACTGATGCGGGCCGAGGCCATTACTTCCACGGCCTGGGCCAGGGTTGCCCCCAGACCGACCTCCACAATGTTCCAGGTCATCAAGTCAGAAAGTAGGCGCTCGGACATAAAAAATGGCGATTCGTGGGTAGTGGGCGTAAAGCGTGAATTTTAATCAGCGGGGCCATTTTCGCCCATAGCGGGGGTGAAACAGGGGACAAAATGCCTAAATTTGCAAAAAGATCACTAATTTTCCTGATAAATCAGTGAGATTTTTTTCATGCCAAGGAAATTTCCCCCTTTTCCTGGCCCCAACTAACGCCTGGCTCTCCGAAAAAAAACAAAAAAATATTTCCCTTTGGCCCCATTCCCCAGCCCGGGAGATAATGGAAAGCTCATTTTTTGCCGTTCTTTTGGAGTCTTTGCCTTGAAAACCTTCAATCCGGAACAATTGGATGCTTTAACCCACCAGGCCATGCTTTCCCCCCGCCTGCGGGCCAACCTGAACGTGCACGATGCCTTGGACGACCCCATTCAGCGCCTAGCCATTGCCATGGAGCCGGGGACCTACGTGCGCCCCCACCGGCACCCCCATACCTGGGAATTGCTCCTGCCCCTGCGGGGACGCTTTCTGGTGCTCCATTTCGACGCCCAGGGTACGGTGCAGCGCCGCACCGTGCTGGGGACGGACTGCGCCCTGGTGGAAAACGAAGCAGGGGCCTGGCATGCAGTCATTGCCCTGGACCCGGGCTGCATTATTTTCGAGGTCAAGCACGGGCCCTACCGCCCCCTCACGGAAGCGGACTACGCTTCCTGGTCCCCAGCAGCAGAAGCCGCTCCGGAAGCCCGGGCCGCCATTCAGGCCTGGTACGGCCAGGCGACCCTGGGGGACCGCTATCCGGGGGCTTAAGCCAGCTTGCCGCCCCCTTGCCCGGGCCTAACACCCGGGCACAAAAAAAGCGGCGTTTGGGGAAAACGCCGCCTCATCCCGGGGGAAGGCTTTCCCCCGTTTTTTCGTCCGGTGACGGTTACAGCATGTCGCCGTAAAAGTCTTCCAGATGCTCCATGTGCTGGTGCATGGTGGCTTCCCCGTGCTTGCTGGTCAGCCCTTCTTCCACGCCGCCCACGGTCGCGCAATCCACCTTGACCCGCACGCTGACCGGCTTGAGCACCCCGGATTTGGCCAGGGAAGCCACATTGCCCCCCACCAGGAAGCCTAGCTCCCCGCCTTGGCCATAGAGAATCCGATACTCCACATCTTCCACCAGGGCCGAACCGGTGGCCCGCTGGGCGAGCAAATCCCGCACCTGGGGCGCGGACTGGGCAAACAAATCCGCCAGTTCCACCTCCACCACCGTGGAAATGCGATGGTTGTCATCGACCGGCAAGACCCTGCCGTTGGGAAAACGAAACGCTTGCATGGTAAAACTCCTTAGTTTTGACGCAAACCCAACGTCTCCACCCTACACCCGGCCATCCGGCGCCGGGTCCCGCCAAAGCGGGCGACGGTTACATGGACCGTCTTTTGTCATGCCTTAAATCCAAGCAACAAAAGGCAATTAAGGCTGCAAACTGAAGCACTAAGACCATACGCCACAGTATTGTGGCGAGGATCAGTGTACTACAAGCCGGGCTGATTTTGTGCAACGCACCATTCACCTTTTATCTACCCGACCGGGGAAATTCGGGGAACACCTTACCGGGAGCCAAGCTCCGCCATTTTGATCTGTCGCAAGAGAATTTCATCTAGCCAAAGTCATACCCAATTCCCCTCAAAACGCCC
Source organism: Azospira inquinata (assembly GCF_018905915.1). NCBI lineage: Bacteria > Pseudomonadati > Pseudomonadota > Betaproteobacteria > Rhodocyclales > Rhodocyclaceae > Azospira > Azospira inquinata. The sequence goes on along the minus strand of NZ_CP064782.1, from coordinate 2,799,739 downwards.
CTTCCGGCCATAAAAAAACCCTGCCGCAGCAGGGTTTTTCGGGCCTCGGTGGAAGAAGCTCACCGATTGGCGTTGTCCAGAGCGGACTTGTTGATCACCACCTTGTAGCGGCTGCGCAGGGCGGACAGGTAGGCACCGAAGTCTTCCTGGGAAGAAAGATTGGCGTATTCCTGATGCAGCTGCTGGCGCTTGGTTTCGTCCAGCTTTTCCGGCTGAGAAACCTTTTCGATGCGATAGATCACGTAGCCCACCCCGTTGGGGAAAGTGGCGCCAGCGTAGGCGGGCAACTTGGCCACCTTGGCCTTGAAAATGGCCTGGAGCGCCGGGGGCGGCACCATTTGGCTGCCGTTCAGGCGGGAAATGGCCCGGGCTGGCGTCCAGGTGCCGGACTTGGCCCCTTCCCCCTTTTCCAGGGCCGCCAGCTGGGCTTCCCCAGCCTTTTTCGCCAGATCGGCCATTTGCTGGGCTTTCACCACTTGCAGCAGCTGGGGCTTGACGGACTCGAAGGTCTTCATGGAGGCGGGCTTGTATTCCACCACCCGGGCAGCCACCAGGGTATTGGGGGCCACTTCCACCGCATCCGTGTTGCGCTTGTTCTTTACCGCGTCGTCACCAAACAGGGCCCCCAGGAGCTTGCCATTGCCCAGTACCCCGTTGGCCGGGTTGGCCTGACGGGTGAGCCAGCCGCTTTGCTGCACGGTGAGCTTGAACTTGTCCGCTGCGGGCTTGAGGCTGTCTGCCTGTTCATAGACCGTGTTACTGAAGGCCTCAGCCATTTCGGCAAACTTGCGGGAAGCTTCCTGTTTCTTCAGTTCGTTTTCAATCTGGCCCTTCACCTCATCCAGGGACGCCACCTTGCCGGCCTTGATGCCGGTCAGCTTGATGATGTGGTAACCATAATCAGACTGAACTAGACCGGAAAGTTGGCCTTCTTTCATAGAAAATACAGCGTCTTCAAAGGGCTTAACCATGGAACCTTTAGCAAAGAAGCCCAGATCCCCCCCTTTGGCAGCAGAACCCGGGTCCTGGGACTCCCGTTTGGCAATATCGGCAAACTTGCCCGGGTTCTGCTGAACTTCCTTCAGCACTGCTTCCGCTTTAGCCTTAGCTTTGGCCTTATCCGCCGGAGAGGCTTTGGCGTCCGCTGTTATAACAATATGGCTGGCACGCCGTTCTTCGGGCTGCTGGAAGCGATCCTTATGGCTGTCGTACCAGGACTTCACATCCTCAGGTTTGACGCTGATCTGGGGCAGCAGGGTATCCAGGGAAAGCTGAATGTATTCGGCCCGCAGTTCTTCCGGCACCTTGAAGGCCGCCTTGTGCTGGTCGTAGTACTTTTGCAGGTCCCCATCCGTGGGCTTTACCTTGTCAGCAAACTGGGCCGCCGGAATACGCAGCTCGGACACCAGCCGCTCTTCCGACTGGATGCGCAGTAGGGCATCCACCACGGACGACGAAACCATGCCCGTATCGCTGATGGCGCTGGCCAGCTGCTGCAAAGTGATGTCCTGGCGCATCTGGGCTTCAAACCCGGCCTGGGTCAGGCCCTGGGCCTTCAAGGCCGCCTCGTAGCGGGCCATGGAAAACTGGCCGTTTTCTTGCAGCGCCGGAATCTTGGCGATGATATCCCGCAGCATGTTATCGCTGGCGGAGAGGCGGTTCTTGCCCGCTTCCTGCAACAGGATGCTCCGGTCAATGAGGGAATTGAGCACCGCCTGTTTGGCTTCCGGACTATCCATCATGGCGGGGTCAAAACTGGCCCCCATCATCTGGCGCAGCCGCTGCTGCTGATCCCGCCAAGCTTCCTGATACTGCTGCTGGGTGATTTTCACACTGCCCACCTTGGCGATGTCGTTCCCCGCCCCGGTGTTGTGCACATAGGAATCCACCCCCCAAAAAGCAAAGGGCAGGGTAATCAGGACCAGGAATCCCTGGACGATTCTTTTGTTGTTACGAACGGCATCAAACATGATGATTTATTCTGGAAGAGGGAAACGGGTTCGGGCGTAGTGATCGGGAAACCGGCCCCGAAAAAACCGGGCAAAGCCGAGCCGGAGGGGAAATGCAGGAGGAATCCCAGCAAATTTTCCCCGGGCGGTCCGGTAAAACTGGAAAATTCTCGGGGTTTCCCCCATGGGTGTCAAGGAATGAGGGGTACAAACTTCCCGGAGGAAACAATTGGGACGGGTATGGCTAGGCAGAAATGCAAAAAGGGGCTTGGATCGCTCCAAGCCCCTTTTTAACCCACGTGTCTTGGTGGGTGCTGAGGGGTTCGAACCCCCGACATTCGCCTTGTAAGGGCGACGCTCTACCAACTGAGCTAAGCACCCGGCATCGGAGGGTCTTACCCAGCTCCGAAAGAGTCGGCTAGTTTACCGCATCCTTCAGCGCTTTACCAGCCCGGAACTTAGGCACCTTGGCAGATTTAATCTTGATGGAAGCGCCGGTACGGGGATTACGCCCGGTACGGGCCGCCCGTTTCCCCACATAGAAAGTACCAAAGCCCACCAGGGTCACCAGCCCCCCTTTTTTCAGAGTTCCCTTCACCGCCGTGATAGTGGCATCCAGCGCACGCCCGGCCGCAGCTTTGGAAATATCGGCAGATTTGGCAATCTGATCGATCAGTTCTGATTTATTCACGTAAGCCCCCTTACATTAAGTAGATACAGGAAATCCTGTACGCACTTTTATAGCAAGCGGTTTTTTACGGTGTCAAGCGGTTTTTCAAGGGCTTACGGAACATCAGGCAAAGCCTGAGGGGATGCCGGCGGTTTAGTGCCGGCATCCCCAGTCCCATCAATGGGTGGTCAGGGACGATCCGGCATTTTCCTCCGCCACAGGAGCAACTGGGGTTGCTTCTGCTTTCACATCAGGCAGAGGTTCCGGAGCGCGTTCAAGGGCGCGGGCCAGCACCTGATCAATCCAGCGAACAGGTACTATTTCGATGCGATTTTTCACGCTATCGGGAATTTCCGCCAAATCCTTAACGTTTTCCTCTGGAATCAAGGCCGTGCGCAAGCCCCCCCGGACCGCAGCCAGGAGTTTTTCCTTCAAACCACCGATGGGCAGCACTTCGCCCCGCAGGGTGATTTCCCCGGTCATGGCCACGTCGCAACGCACTGGAATGCCGGTCAGTACGGAGACCAGGGCGGTGCTGATGGCGATACCGGCGGACGGTCCATCCTTGGGAATAGCCCCTTCCGGCAAGTGAATGTGGATGTCGTTCTTTTGATAGAAGTCGTCCTCAATCCCCAGGGCATGGGAGCGCTTACGCACCACGGACAGGGCCGCCTGGATGGATTCCTGCATCACCTCACCCAGCTGACCGGTGGTAATGGTCTTGCCCTTGCCGGGCAACGCCACGGTTTCGATGGTGAGCAATTCGCCGCCCACCTCGGTCCAGGCCAGACCGGTCACCTGGCCGACCTGGTTTTCTTTCTCCGCCATGCCGTAGGTAAAGCGCCGCACCCCCAGATATTTGTCCAGGTTGCGGGAAGAAACCGCCACCTTGGTGGTAGTTTTCTTCAGCAGCAGGGTCTTCACCACCTTCCGGCAGATCTTGGAAATTTCCCGCTCCAGGCTCCGCACCCCGGCTTCCCGGGTGTAGTAGCGCACGATGTCCCGCAGGGCACTTTCCGCCACCGCCAGCTCGGTCTTCTTCAGACCGTTGTTTTTCATCTGCTTGGGGAGCAGATAACGCTGGGCGATATTGACCTTTTCATCCTCCGTGTAGCCGGAAAGACGGATCAATTCCATCCGATCCAGCAGGGGAGCGGGGATATTCAGGGTATTGGCCGTAGCAACGAACATGACCTCGGACAGGTCAAATTCCACTTCCACATAGTGGTCCACAAAGGTGGAATTCTGTTCCGGGTCCAGCACTTCCAGCAGGGCAGAAGAAGGATCGCCCCGGAAGTCCTGGCCCATCTTGTCCACTTCATCCAGGAGGAACAGGGGATTCTTCACCCCCACCTTGGTCATGTTCTGGAGAATCTTGCCGGGCATGGAACCGATATAGGTGCGCCGGTGCCCCCGCACCTCAGCCTCGTCCCGCACCCCGCCCAGGCTCATGCGCACGAACTTGCGGTTGGTGGCCTTGGCAATGGACTGGCCCAGGGAGGTCTTGCCCACCCCGGGAGGCCCCACCAGGCAGAGGATGGGAGCCTTCAGCTTATCCACCCGCTGTTGCACGGCCAGATATTCGATAATCCGTTCCTTAACCTTTTCCAGGCCCCAGTGGTCCTTATCCAGGGTCTTTTCTGCTTCCGCCAGGTCCTTGGAAACCCGGGTTTTCTTTTTCCAGGGCAGGCCCAGCACGGTTTCGATGTAGTTGCGCACCACCGTGGCTTCCGCCGACATGGGGGACATGAGCTTGAGCTTTTTCAGCTCGGACTGGACCTTGGCCGCGGCTTCCTTGGTCAGGCCGGCGGACTTGATCTTGGCTTCCATTTCCTCCAGATCCGCCCACTCCTCCCCTTCCCCCAGCTCCTTCTGGATAGCCTTGACCTGTTCGTTCAGGTAGTACTCCCGCTGGCTCTTTTCCATCTGCCGTTTAACCCGGCCACGGATACGCTTTTCCACCTGCAGGATGTCAATTTCCGCTTCCAGCTGGGTGAGCAGGCGCTCGATGCGGGATTTCACATCGAACATTTCCAGAATGTCCTGCTTCTGCTCCAACTTGAGGGGCAGATGGGCGGCAATGGTGTCTGCCAGCCGGCCCGCTTCTTCGATACCGGCGATGGAGGTCAGGATTTCCGGGGGGATTTTCTTGTTCAGTTTGACGTACTGGTCAAACTGGGTAATGACCGCCCGGCGCATGGCCTCCACCTCGTGGTTGGGCGCATCTTCCCCGGCCACCGGGGTGGCGGTGGCAAAAAACTGCTCAGGTTGGTTATCCACCCCATCCAGATGGGCCCGCTGGGTGCCTTCCACCAGCACCTTCACGGTACCGTCGGGCAGCTTGAGCATTTGCAGGATATTGGCGATGCAGCCAATGTCGTACAAATCCTCGGGCAAGGGATCATCCTTGGCGGCCGACTTCTGGGCCACCAGCAGAATGCTCTTGCCGCTTTCCATGGCGGTTTCCAGAGCTTTGATGGATTTTGGACGCCCCACGAACAGGGGAATAACCATGTGGGGGAAGACCACCACGTCGCGCAGAGGCAACAGGGGCAATTCCACCGGCTGGGACGGCAAAAGGGTAATAGGGGACATGGCGAAGCCTTCAGGAGTGCAGTGCCCCGTAAATGGGGACGCAGGAGGATTCTTCAAGCCCGGGCCGTAAAACGGCCCGGGAATGCAGATCAGTTGGAGCCAGAAACCTTGGGTTGATCAGCGTAGATCAGAATCGGCTTGGCATCACCGGCAATGGTGTTTTCGTCGATCACTACCTTGGAGACATTTTCCATCCCAGGCAGTTCATACATGGTGTCCAGAAGCACCCCTTCCAGGATAGAACGCAGGCCCCGGGCCCCCGTCTTCCGTTCCAGGGCCTTCTTGGCAATGGCGGAAAGGGCGGCAGGCCGGACTTCCAGTTCCACTCCTTCCATGGCGAAGAGCTTTTGGTACTGCTTGATCAGGGCGTTCTTGGGCTCGATCAGGATTTGCACCAGGGCCGCTTCCGACAGCTCTTCCAGGGTCGCCACCACGGGCAGACGACCGACGAATTCGGGAATGAGGCCGAATTTGATCAAATCTTCCGGCTCCACCCCCCGCAGCACCAGTCCCACGTCCTTCTTGTCGTCCTGGCTCTTCACCTGGGCGCCAAAACCGATACCACCCTTTTGGGAACGGTTGCGGATGACCTTTTCCAGACCGTCGAAGGCACCGCCGCAGACGAACAGGATATTGGTGGTATCCACCTGGACGAAGTCCTGGTTGGGATGCTTGCGCCCGCCCTGGGGCGGTACGGAGGCCACCGTCCCCTCAATGAGCTTGAGCAGGGCCTGCTGCACCCCTTCCCCGGACACATCCCGGGTAATGGACGGGTTGTCGGACTTGCGAGAAATTTTGTCGATTTCGTCGATGTAGACAATGCCCTGCTGGGCCTTTTCCACATCGTAATCGCACTTTTGCAACAGCTTCTGAATGATGTTTTCCACATCCTCCCCCACATAACCGGCTTCGGTGAGGGTGGTGGCATCGGCCATGACAAAAGGTACGTTAAGCAGACGGGCCATGGTCTGGGCCAGCAGGGTCTTGCCCGAGCCGGTGGGACCGATGAGCAGAATGTTGCTCTTGGCCAGCTCCACATCATCACTCTTGCCGTGATGGCGCAGACGCTTGTAATGGTTGTACACCGCCACGGAAAGAATTTTCTTCGCCGGTTCCTGACCGATCACGTACTGGTCCAGGATGGCGCAAATTTCCTTGGGGGTGGGCAGGTCTTCCTTGGTGCCTTTCAGGCCACCCTCACCCGCAGCGATTTCGTCGCGGATGATGTCATTGCACAGCTCAATGCATTCGTCGCAGATGAACACGGAAGGACCGGCAATCAGCTTTTTCACCTCATGCTGGCTCTTGCCGCAAAACGAGCAATAGAGCAGTTTTTCGCTACTTCCGGATTTCTTCTCCGTCATCTCGGGGGCACTCCGCTTATTTGGCCTCCGCCACGTCCTGGCGGCTGGACAGCACTTTGTCGATCAGGCCATATTCTGCCGCCTCATCGGCGGAAAGAAAATTATCCCGGTCCGTATCCTTTTCGATGTTTTCCACGGATTGGCCGGAATGCAAAGCCATCAACTTGTTCAACTTAGCCCGCAGGGAGAGGATTTCCTTGGCGTGGATTTCAATGTCCGACGCCTGCCCCTGGAATCCGCCCAGAGGCTGGTGAATCATGATGCGGGAGTTGGGCAGGGCAAACCGCTTGCCCTTGGCCCCCGCATTCAGCAAAAACGCCCCCATGGACGCCGCCTGCCCAAGACACAGGGTGGAGACGTCTGGCTTGATGAACTGCATGGTGTCGTAGATGGACATACCCGCAGTCACCACGCCCCCGGGGGAGTTGATGTAGAGATAAATATCCTTGTCCGGATTTTCCGCTTCCAGGAACAGGAGCTGGGCCACCACCAGATTGGCCGTCTCGTCGGTCACCGGACCGACGAGAAAAACCACCCGCTCCTTGAGCAGACGTGAATAGATGTCGTAGGCGCGTTCGCCGCGACCACTTTGTTCGACCACCATGGGAACCAGCCCCAGGCCTTGGGGCGCCCATTGGCTTCCGTTTTCAATCTTCATGCCTGCTCCCTCTGTTGGAAAAGGAAAAGGTTGGGACAATGACTTTTATCTTTTAGGCCCGACGGCTCATCAGTTCGTCGAAGTCGGCGGTCTTATCCGTCACCTTCGCCTTGCCGAGCACCCAATCCACCACATTATTTTCCACCACCACGGCTTCCACTTCGGCCAGGCGTTGGGGTTGAGCGTAGTACCAGCGGGACACTTCTTCAGGATTCTCGTAGGATTGGGCGGCTTCGTCTACCAGGACCTTGATCTGTTCCTTGGTGGCGTAGAGATTTTCGCTCTTCACCAGTTCGGACAGAACCAGACCCAGGGTCACGCGGCGCTTGGCCTGTTCGGTGAACCATTCGGGCTTCACCGGCAGATCCTGGCCCTTGAAGCCCCGGGCTTCCATATCGGCCTTGGCAGCTTGCATCAGCCGTTCCACTTCGGCGCTGACCAAAGCGTTGGGCACTTCCACCGGATTAACCTTGAGCAGGGCTTCCATGACCTGGTCCTTGGTCTTGGCTTGCAGGCGCTTCTTCACTTCCCGGCTCAGGTTGGTTTCGATTTCGGCCCGCATCTTGGCCACGTCACCGTCCCCAATGCCCATCAGCTTGGCGAATTCCTCATTGACTTCGGGCAGCACCGGGGCTTGCACTTCCTTGACGGTGATTTCAAATTGCACCGCTTGGCCGGCCAGATCCTTGGAGAAGTAATCGGCGGGGAAAGTCATGTCGAAGGTCTTGGCTTCGCCAGCCTTCAAGCCTTCCACATTGGTTTCGAAATCAGCCAGCATCATGCCTTCGCCCAGGACGAAGGGGTAATCGTTGGCTTGTCCGCCTTGGAAAGCTTCCCCGTCCTTCTTACCCAGGAAGTCGATCACCACCCGGTCGCCCTTGGCGGCAGCCCGGTCGGCCTTTTCAAACTTCACCCGTTGCTTGCGCAGAATATCCAGGGTCTTGTCCACTTCGGCGGCACCCACGGTATAGGTGGGCCGTTCGATTTCGGAGACGGACACGTCACCCAGGGTGATTTCCGGGTAAACCTCGAACACGGCGGAGAACTCCATGTGGGTTTCGCTGGAAGCCTGCTTGGGTTCGATGCTGGGATAACCGGCCACCCGTAGCTTTTGCGCCGTCACGGCTTCGCCAAAGGCCTTGTCCAGAGCTTCGGCCAGGGCTTCATGCCGGGCTTCAGCGCCGTATTGTTGCTTGAGGATGTTGAAGGGCACCTTGCCGGGACGGAAGCCAGGCATTTTGACCTTCTTGGACATGCGCTTTAAGCGCACGTCAGTTTCTTTATCCAGATCGGCGATGGCGACGGACAAATCCAGGCGGCGTTCCAGCGCGCTGGAAGCTTGCGTATTTTCTTGCATGCGTTTTCCTTAGTGACGACTGCGGCTGGATGCCGCTACCCGATGGTGGTGCGAAAGGGGGGACTCGAACCCCCACGCCTTGCGGCGCTGGAACCTAAATCCAGTGCGTCTACCAATTCCGCCACTTTCGCTGAAACGGCGCATTTTACCCGAGAAGCCCCTATACTGTAAGCCTCCGGATGCCCTCTCCCGGCCAGCCCCTGGCAGGGTTCCCGGCCCGGGGGGAGGCATCCCCCGCCCCACCCTGATTTCATGACAAGCGCCTGGACCGTTATCCGGAAGCGGTTTCCAACAGAAGGCGCCAGCTTTTTCCGGCCCCCATGCCCGTCGATCATTACGAAAATTTCCCCGTCGCCTCCCTGCTGCTGCCCCCCCATCTGCGTAAGCCGGTGGAAATCCTCTACCGCTTCGCCCGTAGCGCGGACGATCTGGCGGATGAAGGAGATCAAGCTCCGGAAGCCCGTCTGGCGGCCCTGGCCGCCTACGGGGCGGAACTGGACCTGATCGAAGCCGGAAAAACGCCCCAGACTCCCCTGTTCCAAGCCCTGGCCCCCATCATCGCCGTCCATGCCCTACCCCTGGCCCTTTTCCGGGATTTACTCTCCGCCTTCGCCCAGGACGTGACGGTGAAGTGCTACTCCACCTACAGCGACCTGCTGGATTACTGCCGCCGCTCCGCCAACCCGGTGGGCCGCCTCCTGCTCCACCTGTTCGGTCGAGCCACCCCGGCCAATCTGGCGGACAGCGATAAAATCTGCACCGCCCTCCAACTCATCAATTTTTGGCAGGATGTGGCAGTGGATTGGGAAAAAGGCCGGATTTATCTCCCCCAGGAAGACATGGAGCGCTACGCCGTGACCCCGGAGCACCTGGCCAAGGGGCTGACAGACCAAGCCTTCATCCAACTCATGGACTTTGAAGTCAGCCGGGCCCGGGAACTGATGGAGGCAGGCGCTGCCCTGTGCCGCCGCCTGCCGGGCCGCTTCGGCTGGGAAATCCGCTTCACGGTCCACGGCGGACTGCGGATTCTGAGTAAAATTCGCCGCGTTCAAGGCGATGTGTTCCACCACCGCCCCACCCTGGCCCTACCGGACTGGCTTCTCATTGCCCTCGCCGCCCTCCTGGGCTGGCGCCCTTACCGCCCATGACCCCTGATCAATACTGCCGCGACCGCACCGCCGCCAGCGGCTCCAGCTTCACCGCCAGTTTCCGCATTCTGCCCCGGGATAAACGCCGGGCCATGACCGCCCTCTACGCCTTCTGCCGGGAGGTGGACGATGTGGTGGACGACTGCCAGGACCCCCAGGTAGCCGCCGCCAAGCTCACCTGGTGGCGCCAGGAGCTGGAACGGCTCTATGCCGGGGAAGCCCAGCACCCGGTCGCCCAGGCCCTGCAAGCCCTGCTGCCCCGTTTTCCCCTCCCCAAGGAATTGCTGTTGGAAATTGTGGACGGCATGGACATGGACCTGCACCAGGCCCGCTACCCGGACTTCAAGGCCCTCCAGCTCTACTGCTACCGGGTAGCCAGCGTGGTGGGTCTGCTGGCGGCGGAAGTTTTCGGCTATAAAAATCGCCAGACTCGCCAGTACGCCCACGATCTGGGCCTGGCCTTCCAGCTCACCAACATTATCCGGGACGTGGGGGATGATGCCCGGCGGGGCCGTATCTACCTGCCCATGGAAGACCTACAGCGTTTTAACGTGCCCGCCGCGGACATTCTCCATTCCCGCCGTTCCGAAAATTTCGACCAACTCATGGCCTTCCAGATTGACCGGGCCCGGGGCTATTACGCCCAGGCCCTGGCCGCTCTGCCAGGGGAAGACCGGCGCAATCAACGCCCCGGCCTGATGATGGCGGCCATCTACCGGGAGTTGCTGGAGATGGTGGCGGAGGAGCCGGGCCTGGTGCTCACCCACCGCATTTCCCTGCCGCCTCCCCGCAAGCTGTGGCTGGCCCTCAAGGCCTGGCTCCAGGGCTAGGCCCGGGCTGGCCATGGAGGCAAACCCGATGTCCGCCCCTCCCAGCCTGGGGGCCGGGAAAAGCGTCGCCATTATCGGCGCCGGCTGGTCCGGTCTGGCCGCCGCCTTGGAATTAACCCAAGCCGGACAGAGGGTAAGCCTTTACGAGGCTGCCCCCCTGGCGGGCGGCCGGGCGCGCCGGGCAGACATCCGGGGATTGGCGCTGGACAACGGTTCCCACCTGATGCTGGGGGCCTACACGGCAACCCTGGAGCTGCTGGCCCGGGTGGGGGGCGACCGGCACCTGGAGCGCCGCCCCCTGGTCCTGGCCCAGCCCCCCCATTTCCGCCTCGCCCTGCCCCGCCTCCCCGCCCCTCTGCATCTGGCCTGGGGCCTGATGGCGGCCCGGGGCTTGGGTATTCGGGACAAGCTGGCCGCTGCCACCTTCATGGCTCACCTGCAACGCCAGGCTTACCGGCTGGAGCAGGATATGCCGGTCACCCAGTTGCTGGACCAGCAGCACCAGCCTCCCCACCTGCAAACCAGTTTCTGGCAGCCCCTTTGTCTGGCAGCCCTCAACACCCCGGCGGAACGAGCCTCGGCCCAGGTCTTCGCCCGGGTGCTGCAAGACAGCCTAGGGGGCGGCCGGGCCGCCACCGATCTAGTGCTAGCCACCCGCCATCTGGGGGCCCTGTTGCCGGACCCGGCCCTGGACTGGCTCCGCCAACGGGGTCAGGAAGTCCGCCTGGGCTGCCGCATCCAGGCCATTCATCCGGTCGCGGAAGGCTGGCAACTCCAGTTACCGGAGGGGCAAAGCCGACGCCATGACCGGGTGATTCTAGCGGTGGCGCCCCAACACGCGGCCCCGCTCCTGCCCCAGGCCGCCCCCACCACTTCCCCCGCCCAGACCAGGCTGCTCGCCAGCCTTCAAGGCCTCACCTATCAGCCCATCGCCACCTGTTATCTGGCCTATCCCCCGGATACCGCCCTGCCCTGGCCCCTACTGGCCCTGGCCGGCCCCCTGGGTCAATGGGTGTTTGATCGGGGCCTGACCGGTACCCCGGGCCTTCTGGCCTGTGTTCTCAGCGCCCACGGCCCTTGGGAAGCCTGCAACGCTTCGGCGCTGGCTACCGCCCTCCACGGGGAAATCCAGACAGCCCTGGGCCGTCCCCTGCCGCCCCCCCACTGGCACCAGCTGGTGCGGGAAGCCCGGGCCACCTTCAGCTGCACCCCCGGCCTGGAACGGCCTGGCACCGCCACGCCCTGGACCGGCTTTTTCCTCGCCGGAGACTATGTGGACAATGGCTACCCGGCCACCCTGGAAGGGGCGGTGCGCAACGGACTAGCCGCCGCCCGGGCGGCCCTGGGCTGAGTTTGGGGCGCGGGCGACCCAAGCATCTCAGGTTTCTCAGTAGCCTCAAGAGGTTCAGAGGGCCTGGGGGCTTTCCCCACCATCGGGGCGCTTGTGGTGCCGGTTTTTCCCCGAGGCTTTCTCCCCCTTGCCTCCCGCCCTGCCTATTTTTTAAGCAGACAAAAAACACCGCACAAAATCATACCGTTGCACCACTTATGCAAAGTTTTTCCACAGCTTTACTCCAGGGAAATGTGCATAAGGGCGGTTTATCCCCACCTCCGGTCCGGGCCCGACGTAAAAATGTACAAAATAGGCACCAATCCCTTGTCCACCGGGACGGAGAACGGGTAGGCTAAAGGTCATAATTAGTTTTGCCCCACAAGTCATCTTTGAATGACGGGGTTCTTACGCCACGACCGCCATGAGTTTTAGCTCCCTGTTTTCCCGTTTTTTGGGACAGTCTTCTGCACCCCAAATTTCTCCGCCGCCCCCTTCGGCGCCCCCAACCACGCCCGTCCCGGCGCCCCTGCCGGAGGCCCTGGTGCGCCGCCAGCAGGCCGAACAATGGCTTACCCGGGAAGAAATCCTGGATGGCAAAAACCGGCTGTGCGGTTACCTCTTCCGGAGCCAAGCCAGGACCACGGCAGGAGGGGAAGAGGTCTCAGGGGATCTGATCCAGACCCTGGTGGATGGGGGCATCCCCGGCTTCGCCCAGCGCCGCTTGGCCCTGGTGCCGGTCAGCCCCGCCCTCCTGGCCGATGAACGGCTGGCCCTTCTGGATGGCCCCCACACCCTCTATCTTCTGGATTTACGCCAGAGCGGCCGCCTACCGGAGGCGCTGCTGCAAAGCCTCACCCAGGCTAAGGAAGCCGGGCGCCGGGTGGCTCTAGCTGGCCTCAGTCTGGACCCGGAGCTGGCGCCCCTGCTGGATGCTGCCTTCGGCGCCCTGCTCAGCCTGGAGAATTACACCCTGTCCCAGTTCGAGCGCCTGGCCCGGGGACTGGGCCAGCGCCATCCCCACCTCACCCTGATCGCCAGTGGGGTCCCCTCCTGGCCGGAACGGCGGCTTTGCGGGGCCCTGGGCTTCACCTACTGCCTGGGCCCCTTCGCCACGGCCCCGGATGAGGAAGAAAAGGGGGAAAGGCTCAACGAATCCCGCCTGGTGCTCATCGAAATGCTCAACCAGCTGCGCCAGGAAGCGGATTTATCCGCCCTGGGGGAGGCGGCAAAGAAAGATCCGGGGGTGGCCCTCCATTTGCTGCGCCTGGCCAATTCCCCCGCCGCCGGGCTGGTTACCCCGGTAGCCAGCCTGGAGCAGGCCATCTTGGTCCTGGGCCGGGAACGGCTCTACCGCTGGCTCACCGTGGCCATGTTCCGCACCGGCCAGACCCGGGATCGGGATGAGGCCCTGCTGGAAATCGCCCTGACCCGGGCCCGTTTCATGGAAACTTTGGACGAAGGCCGCCGCCCCCGGCAGGAATGCGAGGAGCTGTTCCTGGTGGGCCTGCTCTCCCTCTTTGACGTGCTCCTCAACCAGCCCATGGACAAGGTGCTGGCCCGGCTCCATCTGGCGGAAGAAGTACGGTCCGTACTCCTCCGGAGCGAAGGCCCCTACGCCCCCTACCTGGCCCTGACCTTAGCCCTGGAACGGGGCCTCGGCCCCCAGGCCCGGAGCTGGGCGGAAAAATTGGGATTGGAGGGGGATCTGAATGCCCTGAACCAGGCGGCCCTGAGTTGGGCGGAAAGCGCCCTGCAACTGGGCTAAATCTAAGGCTCAGGCAGGAAGAAAAGACGGTAGCCCTGGGGAAGAAACTCCCAGGGGAAAAAGCCGGATTAGCAGAGGTGAGAGCCCTCTTACCAGCAACAGGAAACAGGATGATCCCCGGCCCCCACACAGCCAGAGTCTCAGGGGCGCAAAAACACCGGCCTAAAAGCCCCAGAAAAATGGGGCCCAACGGAGGACTAGCTCAAGCCCCCCCAAGTTGGCCCCTCAGGCTTCGGCCACCAGTTCCACGGTTTGCCCGCCGAATTCCACCTGCTGACCGGGATGGAGTTTGGCCCGCTTGCGCCGTTCCAGCGCCCCATCCACCAGCACTTCCCCCGCTTCCACCGCCGCATGGGCGGCACCGCCGGAATCGCACAGGCCAGCGGCCTTCAGCAGTTGATCCAGCTGGATGTGATTCCCCCGCACCGGGAAACGAATCGTCATGGCATTAGGCTCCCAAAAAAGGCCGCCATTGTCCTCCCTCCCCGGGCCCCTGACCAGGGTGGCGGGAGAGGGGCCCGGGCCCTAGTTTTCCCCCCGATAACCCCGGATTTCCGCCAGGTCGTCCGCCACTTCCTGCTGGATTTCGTCCAGCTCCTCTTCGTCGAAACCCAGATAGTCCAGGGCCGCAACACCGTGGGCTAGCCATTCCGCTTCGTCCGGATAGCCAAGAAAATGGGCCACCTGGTGATCCGCCAGGAGGGACAGGGCCACCAGCAGCCGCACCACGGGAGACCAGGGGCCATCCTTGGCATCCAGCACATCCGGATCATGGTGAAACTGGATGGCCTGGACCACGGATTCGGGCAATTGCCAGTTGTGCCCCAGCATGGCCCCCACCACCACGTGATTGGTGCCATGGGCCTGGTTTTCCACCTCGGGCAGGGGCCGGGGAGACTGGTTGGCCTGGGCCAGGGTCTGGCGGTACTCGGGGAAACGCTGCATCAGCAGGGGAATGCCGCAATCGTGGAAGAGCCCGTAGGTGTAGGCGTCTTCCGCCGCCACGGCGGGCAGGCGCCGGGCCAGCCGGGAGCAGGTCACGGCGTGGAGATTGGAGCGTTCCCAGAACCGGTCCATATTGAAGCCGGGAGGGGTCAGGGCCTTTTGCAGGGAAAGGCCGGACACCACGCTGAGGATATTTTTCAGCCCCAGCACTGCCGTGGCCTGCTGCACACTGCGCACCTTCTGGCGCAACCCGAAATAGGGGGAATTGGCGGTCTTCATCATGGCCGCGGCCAGCCCCACGTCCCCGCTGATGAGACTGCTGATTTTGATGAAATCCACCTCGTCCTGTCGGGCTTCAGAGAACAGAGCCATGAGCACACTGGGACAAGGGGGAATAGCAATGGTTTTGAGCAGGTCGGCCACCTGGCCGGCCCCGATTTCTTCCACGGGATGTTCTTGAAACATGGTGGAAAGCCTCCGACGGTGGGGCCCGCGCCCCTGGGGGATGGATCGGGCCATGAAATTAGCGCTTGTTCGCCATTCTAAAGGGAGGCGTTTTTCGGGATTTGATAATGATCAAAACCATCACTAATCCTGGCGACATATCAGCTTTTGCTCACATTCCCCGTCCCCGGGGCCCCATGCCCCTTCCGGCCCCGGAAAATATTTGGTAGATTTACCAAATTCTTTTTTCAGGTACCGGGAAGCCCTCCCCCATGTCCGTCAAAGAACGGCTCCTCGAAGCGGGGGTGACCCTGCTCCGGGAGCAAGGCATCGCTGCCCTGACCCAGCCCCGCATTGCCCGCCAGGCCGGGGTCAGCCAAAGCCACCTGACCTACTACTTTCCCACCCGCAATGTGTTGCTGCTGGCCATTGCGGAGCACTCCATTGCCCAGGATCTGGCCCAGAGCCAGCAACATCTGGAAAACCTCCCCCCCACCCTGGAACACTTTAGCCAGGCCCTGGCCTATCTGCCCCGTATCCGCATGATGCTGGGCCTGATGGTAGCCGCTGACCAGGACCCGGCCCTGCGGGAAGCCCTGGGCCTCTTTGTCCAGCGCCTGCGCCAAACCCTCACCGGGCTCCTTTCCCGTAACGGCCAGCCCCCGGCCCCAGCCCGGGTCCTGCTGCTCCACGCCACCCTGGTGGGCCTGGCCTGCCTCAATCTGGCCCAGCAAAGCGACCAGTCCCGCCAGGACATCGATACCGCCCTGGGCACCCTGCTCCCCCTTCTCAGCACTCCCCTCCAGCCATGATTGCCACCCTCTGCCTCCGCCCGGCGGCCTTTTCCCTTCCCGCCCTGGCCAGCGCCCTGCTCCTGACCGCCTGTAGTCCCCAGGGCACGGCCACCTACAGCGGTTATGTGGAAGGGGATTACCTCTATCTGGCAGCGCCCCAGGCCGGTTATCTGGCCACCCTGGACATTCCCCGGGGCCGCCGGGTAACGCCGGGCACCCGGGTCTTTGCCATTGCCCAGGACCCGGACAAGGAAGCCCTGGCGGAGGCGGAGGCCAAAACCGGGGCGGCCCGGGAAAAGCTGGCCAATCTCCAGGCCCCCCGCCGGGCCAGTGAAATCGCCTCCCTAGAAGCCCAGCTGGCGGCAGCGGAGGCCAATCTGCGCCTGTCCCGCACCCAGTACGCCCAGCAACAGGCCCTGGCCCACCAGCACTTCGTCTCCCAGGCCCGGCTGGACGAGGCCACCGCCGCCCGGGACCGGGATACGGCCCAAGTGGAGGCGGCCCGGCAGCAACTGGCCAATTACCGGCAAAGCCTGGGACGCCAGGCCGAACTGGCGGGAGCCCAGGCGGATTGGGCAGCCGCGGCGGCCCAGGCGGCCCAGAAACGCTGGGCCGTGGACCGGAAAACCGTCCAAGCCCCGGTGACGGGGGAAATCAGCGATACCTACTACCGGCCCGGGGAATGGGTGGGGGCGGGCCAGCCCGTGGCCGCCCTGCTCCCGGACACCCGGCGCCGCCTGCGCTTTTTCGTTCCGGAAACCGCCCTGGCCCGCTTTACCCCGGGCACCCGGGTGGAAGCCCGGTGCGACGGCTGCGCCCGACCCGTGACCGGGGTGGTGGATTTCGTCGCCGCCCAGGCCGAATACACCCCGCCCGTAATCTACAGCCAGGGCAGCCGGGAAAAGCTGGTGTTCCGGGTGGAAGCTGCTCCGGCGCCGGATCAGGCCGCCGGGCTCCATCCGGGCCAGCCCATCGACGTGACCCTGGCGGGTGGACCCAAGCCATGAGCTCCGTCATCGACGTGACCGGGCTGAACAAGCATTTCGGCCCCCGTCACGTGGTCAAGGACCTTTCCCTGCGGGTGGAGGAAGGGGAAATTTTCGGCTTTCTCGGCCCCAACGGCAGCGGCAAAACCACCTCCATCCGCATGCTCTGCGGCCTCCTCACCCCGGACAGCGGCCAGGGCACCTGCCTGGGCCTGGACGTGCTGCGGGACAGCGCCGCCATTAAGCGCCAGGTGGGCTACATGACCCAGCGCTTTTCCCTCTGGGAAGACCTGACCCTGGCGGAAAACCTGAATTTCGTCGCCCGCATGTTCGGCATGCCCCGGCGCCGGGAAGCGGTGGCCCGGGCCCTGGCCGACCTGGGCCTGAGCGGTCGGGCCAGCCAGCTGGCGGGCACCCTGTCCGGGGGCTGGAAACAGCGTCTGGCCCTGGCCGCCTGCCTGCTGCACCAGCCCCGCCTGCTGCTCCTGGACGAACCCACCGCCGGGGTGGATCCCCAGGCCCGGCGGGACTTCTGGGAAGAAATCCACCGGCTTTCCGCCGCCGGTATTACGGTGCTGGTTTCCACCCACTACATGGACGAAGCGGAACGCTGTCACCGCCTGGCCTACATCGCCTATGGCCGCCTGCTGGCCTCGGGCACGGCCCCGGAAGTGGTGGCCGGCCAGGGCCTGGTCACCTGGTCCGTCACCGGTCCCCAGCTCAACCGGCACGGGGAAGTGCTGCGCCGCCTGCCGGGGGCGGAACAGGTGGCCAGCTTTGGCACCGCCCTCCACGTCAGCGGTCGGGACGGGGGGCGCCTGGGTCCGGAACTCCTGGCCTACTCCAAGGCCCAGGGACTCACCGCCGAGCCGGTGGCCCCCTCCCTGGAAGACGCCTTCATCCACCTCATGGCGGGTCAGGCCGACCCCCTGGCGGGCTAGATCATGGATCGTCTGGCAGCTTTTTTCTCCCTGGAGAGGGGCGTCCTGCTTGGTTCTTCCTTTTCGCCCCGCCCTGATGGGCCTGGGGCAGCCTATTCCGGAGACTCCCGTCCATGAGCCCCGCCCCCTCTACCTCACCCAAGGGGCTGGCCCGTCTCGCCCATGCCTTCTCCTTCTCCCGCTGGCTGGGCATCCTGATCAAGGAATTCATCCAACTCAAGCGGGACCGGCTCACCTTCGGCATGGTCATCGGCATTCCCCTGATCCAGCTCCTGCTCTTCGGCTACGCCATTAATTCGGACCCCAAACACCTGCCCACCGCCGTGGTCATGGCCGATCCCGGGCCCTTTTCCCGGGCTTATCTGGCGGCCATGGGCCACAGCGACTACTTCGCCCTGCTCGGCACCACGGACGCCGCCGGGGCGGAAGCCCTGCTGGACCGGGGGGATGTCCAGTTCGTGGTCACCTTTCCCCCCAATTTCAACCGGGATCTGGTGCGAGGCACCGCCCCCACCCTGTTGGTGGAAGCGGACGCCACGGACCCCATGGCCACCAGCGGCGCCATCAGCGTTCTCAACCAGCTGGGCCAGACCGTCTTCGCCCCGGACCTGCCCGGTCGCGGCGCCCCGGGGCTGGAACCCCGGGTCGGCGCCAATCCGGGGGTGGATTTGCGCCTGCACCGGCGCTACAACCCGGAGGCCCTCACCGCCTACAACATCGTCCCCGGGCTCCTGGGGGTGATCCTGACCATGACCATGGTAATGATGACCAGCCTGGCCATGACCCGGGAAAGGGAACGGGGCACCTTTGAAAATCTCCTGGCCACCCCGGCCACCCCCCTGGAAGTGATGACCGGCAAGGTGGCGCCCTACGTACTCATCGGCCTGATCCAGGTGGTCCTGATTCTGGCGGCCGCCCGCTGGCTCTTCGCCGTGCCCATGCTGGGCAGCCTGCCCCTGCTCTGCGCCGTGGTGCTGATCTTCATCTGCGCCAACCTGACCCTGGGCATCACCTTCAGCTCCCTGGCCCGCAATCAGCTCCAGGCCATGCAGATGACCTTCTTTTTCTTCCTGCCCTCCATGCTCCTCTCCGGCTTCATGTTCCCCTTCCGGGGCATGCCCGCCTGGGCCCAGACCGTGGGCAGCATCCTGCCCCTCACCCACTTCCTCATCCTGGTACGGGGCATTCTGCTCAAAGGCAACGGCCTGACCCAGATTTGGCCCCACCTGTGGCCCATCCTGGCCTTCATGGGCGCCGTTCTAGGCCTGGGGCTGAAGACTTTCCGGCGTACTCTGGACTGAGGCTGGCCCAATAGGGCCATAAGGGCCATAAAAAAGGGCGGAAAATCCGCCCTTTTTTATGGGGAGCCGCCAACCTGCATCGGGGCCCAATCAAACCCAAACTACTCGGTTTCCACCGGCAGGAAATACTTGCTCATTTCTGCGTCGATGCCCTTGCGCAGGTCCATGAGCTTCAGAGCATATTGTTCCAGGGCCTTGTCCGATTCGCTGACCGGTTCCCACTTGTCCACCGGGGTGGGGTTGCCGTGGTCGTTCACCGCCACGAATACCATGACGCAATGGGTGGTCTTGGTGAATTCCCCGTCCTTCAGGTCCCCGGCCCGCACATCCACGGAGATGTGCATGCTGGTGCGGCCCGTGTAGATAACCCGGGAGGTCACTTCCACCAGGCTACCCACCAGCACGGGCTTGTAGAAGCGGATACCGCCCACGTAGGCGGTGACGCAATAGCGCCCGCTCCAGCCCACGGCGCAGGCATAACCGCCCTGGTCGATCCATTTCATCACCGTGCCCCCGTGCACCTTGCCGCCGAAATTCACATCGGTGGGCTGGGCCAGGAATCTTAGGGTAATTTCACGCTGTTTCTCTGACATGATCTTATGTTCCGTCTTTTTATGAGGTCGAACCGGGATTTTAACCCGTTTGGCGCCCCTTTTCCCGTGGGAAGCCCCATCGTTGCTGGACTTTTTCCCGGTTTGTCCGGCTTTTACCCCTTGGGAGAGAGGGTTAAGGCCTTTTTTACCAGCGGCCATCACCCCATTTCCCCACGGGGCAGGGGCGCCAGACCGTGGCGCCGCCGGGCCCGGGCGCAGGCCTCATCGGTCACCCCCACTTCCGCCAGGGGATTGAATTCCCGGCAGGGGGAAGGACGGGAAGCATAAAGGGAGCAGCCCACAGCCACCCCCACCTCCCCCTCCAGGGCCACGCAGCGGGGCGGCTGGGCGTCCGTACCGGCCATGCGCACCAGCTGGGCGGTCACCGGCACGGTGAGTTCCCGGGGCACCCCCTCTCCCCAGGCGTAAGCCCCCCCGGCCAGCTCCGCCGGATGAAAATCCACCCGGTAGGCAGCACAGCAGGCGCCGCAGCGCTGACAGGGGGACAGTTCCCCGGCGGGGGCAGGAGCGACCGACCGTTCATCCAGGGAGGAGGGGCCGGTTTTTGAGGAAGGGGTAGGCTGGGTGGAAGCGTTCATGGGCCAATTTTAACCGAGGCGTCCCCGGGTATCCCCAAGGGTTTTTCCAAACCATGGCCATCGGCTTTTCCCCCCGCCTGTGCCAGAATGGGGGCGCGGAAACCGGCCATCCCCAATGTATCCCTAGTCGGAGGAGAGCCTGGGCCTTGGCCGTCCCGGTCATAGGGACGGAGCGCCTTAATTGACGGGCGTTTCCAGCCTATTGCCTTTTTTCTCAATAGGCATAAAGTTATAGAAAATTCAGACGTAGATTTCAGTAGGGCCATCCCGTCTTGGCCCAAGAACCTTACAGGAGAGCCCCCATGAGCGTGAGCGCAGTGAATGCCAGTTCGGTATCCGAACTCTACCGTGCCCAAAGTACCCGCCAAACGGAAGCCGCCGATCAGGCCAAGCAACTCCGGGCCAGCCAGGAAAAGCAGGATCAACAGACCCAGCAAGCCCCTAAGGCAGCCGCCCCTTCCGTAAATACCAGCGGCCACACCGTGGGCCAGTTGATCAACACCCAGGCCTGAGTTCAGTCTCCCCCTATCAGCCCGCCGAAAAAGGCGGGCTTTTTTGTTCACCGGTACCGGGAGAAACCAGGGCAGGAGGAATAGGTTCAGGCGGGCGCCCTGCCCTTTGCCCTTTGCCCTTTGCCCTAAAAGCCCGGAGCCCGGAGCCCGGGCGGCTGGGCTGGGCTGGGCTGGGCTGGGCTGACCGCTGACCGCTGACCGCTGACCGCTGGCGGGTGGCGGGTGGCGGGTGGCGGGTGGCGGGTGGCGGGTGGCGGGTGGCGGGTGGCGGGTGGCGGGTGGCGGATGGCGGATGGCGGAAACCAACGTGCCACCCACATGGCCGGACACATAGGGGTGGCGGCATTGCGGCGCTTTCATCTAGCCCCATTCTGCACCCTACCCGCCCCTCCAAAACAACAGGGCACGGCCTAGACGCACCCTCAGTCCCGGGGGACTTCCAGAGAAAGGATGGACGCAGGCGCCACCCCGGCTTCGGCCAAGGTCCGCGCCAGCAGGGCGGATACGGCGGGCACCGTGGTCAAGGGCCGCAGGGCCAGCAGCAGGGTGGCGGCCTCCGGCCAGGTGCGGCGTAGGAGATTGAGCCAGAGTTTGAGACGGCCCGGGGCATGGTGGGGCGCCACCTTGGCCAGCACCCCCTGCCAATAGGCGTGGAGATAGGGCAAAAGGACCAGCCAGTCCGCCGGCCCCGCCTGCTCCGGAGCCAGCCCCCGAATGCGCCGGGCCAGGAAGGGGTCCGCCACCGCCCCCCGGCCCACCATCACATCGGCCGCCCCGCTCACCGCCCGGCAGCGGCGCCAATCCGCCACGCTCCAGACTTCCCCATTGGCCACCACAGGCACACTCACCTCTTCCCGGATGCGGGCCACCCATTCCCAATGGGCCGGGGGCTGGTAGCCCTCTTCCTTGGTCCGGGCATGGACCACCAGCCAGGCGGCGCCCCCCGCCGCCAGGGCCCGGGCGCAATCCAGAGCCCGGGCCGTATCCCCAATGCCCAGGCGCATTTTGGCGGAAACCGGCACGGTGGCAGGGACGGCGGCCCGTACCGTGGCGACGATGCGCTGCAGCAGCTCCGGGTCCGCCAGCAACATGGCCCCGCCCCCGTGCTTATTCACGGTCTTGGCGGGACAGCCGAAATTGAGATCGATACCGTGGGGGGCCCAGGGCGCCAGACGGGCGGCATTGCGCCCCAGCCAGTCCGGGTCGCTGCCCAGCAGTTGTACCACCATGGGAGTACCCGCCGGGGTGCGGGCCCCCTGGGCGATTTCCGGGCAAAGGCGCTGATAGGAACGGAGGGGCAACAGGGAGCCGGACACCCGGATAAACTCGGACACGGCCCCGTCGTAACCGCCGATGCGGGTCAGAATGTCCCGCAGCACATAGTCCGCCAGCCCCTCCATGGGGGCCAGCCAGAGGCGCCCGTCCAGCGGCCCCCGCAACTCACCCCCTACGTTTTGCCCTGCCATCATGCCACTCCCCATCCCTTCGCCCCCAAGGGGAAGGCCGGATCTTCCCGCCCCATGGCCGGGTACCCACCTCCCCAGGAGGCGGGATTTTCCACATTTTGCCGGGGGGAGGAAACCGTTACCGCTCCCGCAGGGCCTCGTTGGCCTTATTGAAGGGCTTGAGCAGGTAATTCATGATGGACTTGCTACCGCTCTTGATATCCGCCGTCACCACCATGCCGGGCACAATGGGGAAGGCCTTGCCCGCCTTGTTTTTCAGCTGGTCGCTGGCGGTACGGATATAGATCCGGTAGTAGTAATTGTCCTTTTTGATTTCGTCCTGGATGGTGTCCGGGGAAATAACGCTGACCCGGCCCTTGAGCCCTCCATAGATGGAATAGTCGTAGGCGCTGACCTTAACGATGGCTTCCTGGCCCGGATGGATAAAGGCGATGTCCCGGGGCGAAACGTGGACTTCCACCAGCAGCTGCTCGCCGCTAGGCACAATGGACATGACCGTGCCGTTGGGCGGAATAATGCCCCCCACGCTATTCACCTGGATATCCTTCACCACCCCCCGCACCGGAGCCTGCAAGGTCAGGCGATTGAGGGAGTCTTCCCGGCCTTCCGTAATGGATTTCTGGGCAGCCATTTCCGCTTCCGCCTTGGACAGTTCTTCCCGGGCCTTGACCTGATACTGGCTGAGCAAATCTACCTTTTTCGCCTGAAGTTCGCTCACCTGGCGGCGCAGGCGCAGCACTTCCACCTGGCTGGCGGCCCCCTTGGCCGCTAGGGGCTCGGTCAGATCCAGTTCGTTGCGGATCAGGCGCAGGGTATTGTCGATGGCAGCCAGATTGTCGTTCAGCCCCTGTTTCCGGGAGTGGTAATAGGAGGTTTCGCTCTTCACCAGTTCCGGGTCTTTAAGCACCTCCGGGGGAAACGCCAACGGGGCGTTGTTAAGCTCGGCCCGCAGCCGGGCAATGGTGGCCTGGGCCGCCCGCATACGGGATTCGCTTTCCCCCACGGCGGAGGCTGTACGGGTCCGGTCCAGCTGGGCCAGGACCTGGCCCACATTGACCATGTCCCCTTCATGGACCCGCAGATTGGTGAGGATGCCCCCTTCCAGGGACTGGATGAGCTGATCCTTGGAGGTGGGCACAATTTTCCCCGTGCCCGTCACCACCTCATCTAAGTCAAACAGGCTGGCCCAAATCCAGAACACCACCAACACCGCCAGCAGCAGATACACGGTCAGGGAAGCGCCGGGCAGATGCTCCCCGACGGTCAGGGCATGGGCAATGCGGTCCGACAGATTTTTCCGTCCCCCGGTCCCGGCCTTGGGCAGGGCACTGGGGGGCATAACGGCCCGGGGCTGACCCGGGGCCTTTTCCGGTTGTTTCCCGGTTTCCAAATCCTTCATCCTAGGCTCCCTGATCCGGCGTAGTTTGTCCCGACAGCTGGGCCAGCACCCGCTCCTTGGGGCCATCCAGCACCACCCGGCCATTGTCGATAACCACAATGCGCTCCACCAAATGGAGCAGGGCCAAACGGTGGGTGGCCACCACCAGGGTGCGGCCGGGAACCCAGGCGCTCAGCTTCTCCACCAGGGCTTTTTCACTGGCGTCGTCCAGCCAGGTGGTAGGTTCATCCAGCAGCAGGATATTGGGCCGGATAATCAGGGTCCGGGCCAGAAGTATGGCCTGGCGCTGGCCCCCGGAAAGACCGTAGCCCCCTTCCTGGATCACATAGTCCAGACCACCGGGCAGCCCCTGAACAAAATCCAGGGCCCCCGACAGGCTCAAGGCTTCAAAAATTTCCTGATCCGACGCCAGGGGTTTGCCCAGGGCAAGGTTTTCCCGCAGGGTGCCGAAAAAGAGCATGGGGCTCTGGGTCAGGTAGGCCACGTCCCGCCGCACATCCGCCGTATCCAGCAGATGGAGGGCAATGCCGTCCAGCATCAATTCCCCCTTCTGGGGAGTGCGCATCCCGGAGAGCACATTGAGCAGGGTGGATTTCCCCGAGCCGTTACGGCCCAGAATGGCGACCCGTTCCCCGGCCTGAATTTCCAGGGACAAATTCTGGAGCACGGGCTTGGTATTGGCTTCCCCGTAGGTATAGGCCACCTGGTTCAAGGTGTAATGGCCCAGCAAATTGGGCCGATGCACCCGGCGCTCCCCTTCCGGCTGGTCCACCCCCTTCTGCATCAGCTGATCCAGACCTTCCTTGGCCACCTTGGCCTGCTGCCAGCGGGCAAAAACCCCGGAAAGCATGGCCAGGGGCGCCAGCATGCGGGAAGACAGAATGCTCACCCCCACCAGGCTACCGGTGGTGATTTTGCCATCCATGACCAGATAGGCCCCCACCAGCAAAATGGTGGCATAGACCAGGCTCTGCACCTCCTGTATCCACCCCAGCAGCATGTTGGTCAAAAAGCGCTGCTTGACCCCCAGGGTGGCTGCTACCTCATTGACGTGGTTCCATTGGGCCTGCACCCGGGGTTCGGCCCGGAGCAATTTGATGTCCTCGATGTTCTGTACCGACTCCACCAGAATGGCGTTGCGGATGGAGGATTCCCGCAGGCCTTCCCGGGAAAATTCCGCCAGGGGCTTTTGCACCAACAGGCCCGGAATCACCAGGAGCAGCATGGCCGCCATGGGCACCCAGACCAGTTCCCCGCCGATGAGCCAGACAATGCAGACGAAAAAGACGAAAAAGGGAATATCCGCCAGTACCCCCACCGTGGTGGAGGCCGCCATTTCCCGGATCTGCTCCAGCTCCCGAATCTGGGCGATGAAGGAGCCCGTGGATTTGGGCCGCTCATCGTTTTTGATGCGCAGGGCCCGGCCAAAGACCATGTCGGATATACGTAAATCCGCCCGTTTGCCCACGTAATCCGAAATGTGGGCCCGCATCAGGCGAAAGATGAATTCGAAGACAATGGCCAGCAAGACACCGCCGAACAGCACCCACAGGGACGGCTCGGATTGGGCCGGAATCACCCGGTCATAGACCTGCATGGAAAAAATGGTGCCCGCCAGGGCCAGCACATTGGCCCCCATGGACGCCAGGGCAATATCCACATGCCGTTTCCAGTCCTGGCGCAGAATGTCCCACAGCCAATTGGCCTGAACGGGCTTGATATATTCATCCACCCGGCTGTCGGAAAGGGAGCGCAGGGGACGGAAAATGCCGATCTTATGGGCTTCCCGGGCCAAATCCGCCGAACTGAAAAGGGAAGCGATACCCCCCTCCCCGCTCAGCAGGACCTTGGCCTGGCCTGCGCCGTCCAGCCCCACCACCACCCCCACCTGACCGGCGGCGAATTCCACCACTAGGGGCAAATGGACCGGGTCCAGCAAACTGGGTTCACAGGCCAGGAAACGGCTATCCAAGCCAATGCGCCGGGCGATCCGGGTCAGCAACTCATCGCCGGACAAGCCCTGGCGCCAGGTAATTTCCCCCTTGGCCTGTTCTTCCGAACACTCCACCCGGTAGTGGCGGGCCACCACCAGCATGGCTTCGAGCCAGGCCTCGTAGTTCTGGGGGTTCTGCCGGATATTAGGACTCATGGTTCGATATCCATCCCTTGAATATTGCTGTTATCCAGGGCAAACACTTCACGTATTTTTCCGGTCACGGCGAAATACTCCACCATCATTTCCCACATATCGTGTTCCGTATTAATCACGTCCGTACGGGCCTGATAGATTTCACTAACGGAATTGAGCAAATCAATCAGGGAGCGGGTGCCCAACTTATATTGGTCCCCGTACAAGTCGCTGGCCTGGGAAATACTGGCCACCCGATCTTTTTGCAACGCCAGGCGCTGCTGTATCCCCAGCACCTGCACCTTCAGGGAGCGAATGGAGTCCGCCGCGTCCAGGCGCGCCTTATCCACCCGGGCATCCGCCCCCCGCAGGCTTTCCCGGGCGGCCCGGACCCGGGCCTGGGTCATACCGCCTTGAAACACGGGGCTGGTCACATTGACGGAAGCCACGTGATACCAGTTATTGGAGGTGGGGTCCGCCGGATTGACCGAGCCCTGCCAGGGTTTGCTGGCATCCACATCAAAGGAAATGGTGGGGTATTGGTCCGCCACGGCGGATTTCACCGCCCCCTGGGCAATGGCCCGATCCGCCACCGCCACCACCACCTTGGGGAGCAGGTTCAAATCCACTTCCTTGGGGCTCCACGCCTGCTCTAGTTCCCGCTCAGGGCTTTCCAGCCGGGCGGGTAACTGGCCGCCGCCGAGGAAGGACTGCAAATGCTCCCGGGCCTGATCCAGCATAGTGTTCTGCTGGCGCAGCAGGGCATTGGCGGATTCCAACCGGGACTTGGCCTGGAGAAATTCGGAGGCGGTGATGACCCCGCCCTGGTAGCGCATGCGCACCAGTTCCACGATATCCGCCACCGCCTTCTGCTGCTGCTGGGCTGCCAGGAGAGCCATTTGGTAGCGATGCACCGTATTCACCGCCTGGGCCGCCTGCATGGCCGTATCGTCGATCTGGGCAAAGGCCTGGGCCTGCTGCTTCAGCACATTGGCCCGAGCCTGATCCACCTGGCCTTCCACCTTGCCAAAGTCGTAGAGCATCTGGGAGGCGGAAACGGAAAATACCCGGCTATTGCCGTAGTAATTGCTGTATTTGGCCGTATTCACCCCAGCGGTGAATTTGGGGTAATAACCGGCTTTAGCCACATCCACATTACCCTGCTGCTGGGCCAATTGGGCCAGGGCGTCCCGAATGGCCGGATGGTTTTCCACCGCAATCCGGGCCAGGGACCACATATCCGCTGGGAAATTAATATGTTTGGAAAACTCCGAAAGGGGGGCCGGCTGCTTTTCCCCCGACAATTCGTAAGACAATTTCAGCATACTCAAGGGGGCATTATCCCCATCCCCCCGGCTGTCTTTCGCCAGCAATCCCCCATTGGCTTTTTTATCATTGGCGCCCTGGGGAAAAACAGCGGAGGCCGCCAACACCCCCACCACAAAAACAGAAAACTTTATTAGACGCATGCACATCTCGCGATGTCGAAATATCGGACCTATTACGGTTAATCACAGCGGGTTGTCCTTCTCCCATTCCTGCCGGACAGCCACCCCCATTTATGGTATTTCATCCCCTTTTGCCGAAAAAAAAGAGGGCAAGCCAGCTTACCCTCTTTTCCCCATCATATAACGATTTCAACCATAGGTAACGGCGATTCCCTGCTGTACCCAAACGTCTGCCGCCGTATTGTTGAAGCTGGCGTCGTGATAGACGTTATAGGTGATTCCCCCCGCAGTCTGGGTGCCGGTCTGGGCCCAACTGGAGCTGCTGGTAGTGGCCAGCAAATGGACCGTATCGGTGGATTCCCCCTTCACTTCCAGGTGAATACTGGCCCCATCCCCGGACAGCTGGGTCAACACATCCGCCGCACGGAGGCTCAGGGAATTATGGGCGGTGGTGGAGGCATTACTGCCCAGGTCAAAGACCTCAAAGCCTTGGACCTTACTGCCCACATTAGCCAGATTCAGGGAAATATTGCCGCTTTCAAAGGCCAGGGTATCCGTACCGGTTCCGCCGGAAACCGTGGCAAATTGGCTGCTGGCAATACCGATGGTGTCATCCCCCGCCTGGCCGTACGCCTGATCAAACTGGCCGCCACCAATGTTGTGGATTACGTCATTGCCCGTCCCACCGGTAACGGTATTCAGGGAATCGGTAACATTGATGGTTAGGGTAGTCGTACTGGTTTGCCCGTGCTCATCCGTAATGGTGTAGGTAAAGACATCCTGACCGAAGAGGGAGGAAGCATCGACAGTAACGGCCGCGGAGGCGGTGCCATAGATGGAATGCCCGATGGTTAGGCCGGTATCCGTATAGGTTCCCGCGTTGAGGTCATAGGTATAAATCTCCCCATCGCCTCTGAAACCATAAATGATGCCGTTCCCCCCCACTTCCATGCCATACATATTGCCAGGCAAACCGGACATCACCACGGTGGTGGCATGGGTACTCAAATCATATTTCACCAATTGGCCACTGGTGGTCACCGCATACAAGGCATTGTTGTAATAGATACCATCATCTGCCCAGCCGGTATTATTAACATTAAAGCGATCCAAATAAGTCGCCTTACCGGTAGCTTTATCTACCGTATAAATAGCGCCGTTGGTACCAAAATCATAGAGCAGGCCATTACTATCGGAAACAAGGCCATAAGAAGCAAATCCCGCAATACCGGAACTGCCTATTTTTGTCGCGGCACCAGTCGTCGTATCAATGCTGTATAAAATATCCCCATTGGTAATGCCATACAACTTACCGTCCGGCGTTGTTGCAATATCGTAGAGGGCACCCACACCACTATAACCAAGCACATGGCTGGCACCGGTGGTGGGGTCCAGAATACCGATATTCCCACCAGCATCCACGTAATAGGCCTGGGGGGTATGTACCCCATTACTGGCTTTTTCCAGAGCCTGGGTAGTCGCCAGGGTGCCATCTACGGTGTATTTATAGGTACCGTCGGCCTGCATAACCAAATTACCGTAAACCCCATGGATAACGGTATTCAGGCCACCAGCTGCGGCTGCGGAATTACCGGCCACCACCCCGGTGACGGAAATGGCATTTCCATCCGGATCGTAATCCTGATCCGCCGTCCCCGGCGTTACATCCCCGTTGATCGTCGCAGTAACACCGTCCGTCACGGTAGACGCCGCGTCAGATACAGCAGGGCTACCCGTAATGGTTATGCCCGTATTGGTCGCAACGCCGTTGGTGAGGTCAATGGTATAGACACCACCCGCATCCGTGATGCCATAAACCGTCCCATCCCCGTAACGCCCCAACCCATTAAGGCGGGCGGGCAGAGCGGAAATAATGACTGAAACCGTATTGGTCGATAAATCGTATTCCACCAATTTGTTATCAATCGTGGACATGTAAATGGCGTTATTGGAGTAAAGCAAATCCCCCGCCGTGGAATAACTTCCAAAAGTTCCCACCTGGGTGGTAGCACCGGTAAGGGGATTAATGGAATAAAGCCGTCCATCTGATCCGGTACCATAGAGCATGCCGTTTCCGTCAGCGCACAGGCTATAAAGCCCCTGCCCCCC
This sequence comes from Azospira inquinata, assembly GCF_018905915.1. Taxonomy (NCBI): domain Bacteria; kingdom Pseudomonadati; phylum Pseudomonadota; class Betaproteobacteria; order Rhodocyclales; family Rhodocyclaceae; genus Azospira; species Azospira inquinata. The sequence continues at coordinate 2,770,405 of NZ_CP064782.1, read as the reverse complement.
GGCATTGTAATGACTGACCAGGGTCGCCGCACCGGTGGAAGTATTAATCTTATAAAGATTTCCGGCTTCCGTCCCCGAAGTGGCATACAAAGTTCCATCCGATGCCACAGCAAGACCGTTCAAAGCATGTCCGGTATTACCGTTAATGATGGTTCTTGCCCCCGTGGCAGGATCGAAATACCCCAGGGTATTGCCGTAGGAATAATAAAACACCGCCTGGGTCGGGATAGTAATTGTGGCCTGATCTGCAATCGCCACGGGCGGGTTGTTGTAGTTATAAACAAAATTAGCGCTATGGCCGCTCACATTCCCGGCCGTATCCGTCGCCGTCACGGAAAACTGATGACTAAATCCGGTGACCGTGGGGGTAAAGGTCCAATTTCCAGCCCCATTCGTGACGGTCTGGCCAATGATCGTATTGCCGTCGTAAATGGTAATGGCGCTATTGGCTTCGGCGGTGCCCTGCAAGGTTGGGGTGGGATCATCCGCCATGGCACCACTGGCCAGATTTCCTGTCTGGGCTCCCACGTTATCCAGGATAGAGCTGATCACCGGAGCGGCTGGCGCGGTGTAATCCAGGGTAACGTTAAACGCTGAGCTGGAGCTGCTCCGATTGCCAGCAGGATCGGTGGCTACCGCCGTAAAGCTGTGAGCCCCTTCCGCTAGGCCGGTACCCGGGGTGTAGCTCCAGTTCCCGCTACTGTCCGCCGTAGTCGTGCCCAGCAGGGTATTGCCGTCGTAAATCTGGACGGTGCTCCCTTTTTCCGCCGTACCGCTCAAACTTGGGGTTGAATCGTCGCTTTGACCACCATTGGTCAACGCCCCCTGGATCGAACCCACGTTGTCCATCACCGCGGTGATCACTGGAGCGGACGGCGCCGTGTGATCGATGGTGAAGGGGGTGCCCGCGGTCGTGCTGCTGTTCCCGGCCGCATCCGTCACCTTGATACTCGGGGTGTAGCTCCCGTCCGTCAGGGCGTCGCTGTTCGGCACGGTCACGCGGTAGTGGCCCGTGCTGTCCGCCGTGGTGCTGTAGGTCTTGCCGTTCACCGTGACTTCGACCTTAGCACCCGCTTCCGCCGCGCCCGTTACCGTCGGCGTCGTGTCGCTCGTTAGATTGTCTCCCAGGGTGCCCGTGTCGTTACCGGCCACCGCCGCCAGGGCGCCGGTGGTCCCTGTCGGAGCGGTGCTGTCGATGGTGAAGGCGGTACCTTGGGTCGTGCTGCTGTTCCCGGCCGCATCCGTCACCTTGATGCTCGGCGTGTAGCTCCCGTCCGTCAGGGCATCGCTGCTCGGCACGGTCACGCTGTAGTGGCCCGTGCTATCCGCCGTGGTGCTGTAGGTTTTACCGTTAATGGTGACTTCTACCTTAGCTCCGGCTTCCGCCGCGCCCGTTACCGTCGGCGTCGTGTCGCTCGTCAGGTTGTCGCCCAGGGTGCCCGTGTCGTTACCGGCCACCGCCGCCAGGGCGCCCGTGGTCCCTGTCGGAGCGGTGCTGTCGATGGTGAAGGCGGTACCTTGGGTCGTGCTGCTGTTCCCGGCCGCATCCGTCACCTTGATACTCGGGGTGTAGCTCCCGTCCGTCAGGGCGTCGCTGTTCGGCACGGTCACGCGGTAGTGGCCCGTGCTGTCCGCCGTGGTGCTGTAGGTCTTGCCGTTCACCGTGACTTCGACCTTAGCACCCGCTTCCGCCGCGCCCGTTACCGTCGGCGTGGTATCGCTCGTCAGGTTGTCTCCCGGCTTGCCCGTGTCCGAGGACGGTTCCAGGGCCCCCGTGGTGCCACTCGGTGCGGTGTAGTCCAGGGTAACGCCATAGGCGCTGCTGGCTCCGCTCCGGTTCCCGGCAGGATCGGTGGCCACCGCGGTGAAGCTATGGGCCCCTTCCGTCAGCCCCGTGGCCGGGGTGTAGCTCCAGGTGCCGCTGCTGCTGGCTACGGTACTGCCCAGCAGGGTGGCACCGTCGTAGATCTGGACCGTACTGCCCGCTTCCGCCGTGCCGCTCAGGCTCGGGGTGGGATCGTCGCTTTGGCCCCCGTTGGCTACCGTGCCCTGCACGCTGCCCACGTTGTCGCTGACCGTGGTAATTGCCGGGGCCGCCGGGGCCGTGGTGTCCACCGTGACGGCGTAGGCCGCCGACCCGGCACTGACCGTCCCGGCGCCGTTGGTGGCCGTCACCGTGAAGGTGTGCCGGCCGTCCGCCAGGCTGGTGGTCGGGGTGTAGGTCCAATGGCCGGTACTGTCCACCGTGGTGGTGCCCAGGGCGTAGCCGTTGTCGTACACCTGGATCGTGGTCCCCTTCGGGGCCGTCCCGCTTAAGGTCGGCTGGGTGTCGTCCGTCACCCCGTTGGTCGCTACCGCTCCTTGGACGCTGCCGACATCGTCCTGCAGGCTGGTGATGGCCGGCAGGCCCACCGCGCTGGTGTCCACCGTGAAGGGGAAGTTATTCGTGCTCGGGCTGGTGTTCCCCGCCCCATCCGTCTGGGTGGCGCTGATACTGTGGGTACCGTCCGCCAAATGGGTAGTGGGGGTGTAGGTCCAGTTGCCGTTGCTGTCTACCGTGGTGCTCCCCAGCAGGGTGCTGCCGTCGTAGAGCTTAACCGTGGCTCCCGCTTCTCCCGTCCCGTTGAGGGTCGGGGTGGCATCGTCCGTAATAGCACCAGAGTGCAGGGTCCCTTGGACAGCGCCGACGTCGTCTTTCACCGTGGTGATCACCGGCGCCGCTGGCGCCGTGCTGTCGATAGTGAAGGCGGTGCCGGCGGTGGTGCTGCTGTTCCCGGCCGCATCCGTCACCTTGATGCTCGGCGTGTAGCTCCCGTCCGTTAGGGCGTCGCTGTTCGGCACGGTCACGCTGTAGTGGCCCGTGCTGTCTGCCGTGGTGCTGTAGGTTTTACCGTTGACCGTGACTTCGACCTGGGCGCCCGCTTCCGCCGCGCCCGTTAGGGTCGGCGTCGTGTCGCTCGTCAGGTTGTCTCCCGGCTTGCCGGTATCCGAGGACGGGTCCAGGGCACCCGTGGTGCCGCTCGGGGCGGTGTAGTCCAGGGTGACGCCGTAGGCGCTGCTGGCTCCGCTCCGGTTGCCGGCGGGATCGGTGGCCACCGCGGTGAAGCTGTGGGCTCCTTCCGTTAGGCCCGTGGCCGGGGTGTAACTCCAGTGGCCCGTACTGTCCGCTGTGGTGCTGCCTAGCAGGGCAGCACCGTCGTAGATTTGCACGGTGCTGCCGGCTTCGGCGGTACCCGTCAGGCTCGGTGTCGGGTCGTCGCTCTGGCCGCCGTTGGCTACCGTCCCTTGTACGCTGCCCACATTGTCGCTGACCGTGGTAATTGCCGGGGCAGTAGGCGCCGTGTGATCAATGGTGAAGGGGGTACCGGCGGTGGTGCTGCTGTTCCCGGCAGCGTCCGTCACCTTGATGCTCGGGGTGTAGCTTCCGTCCGTTAGGGCGTCGCTGTTCGGCACGGTCACGCTGTAGTGGCCCGTGCTGTCTGCCGTGGTGCTGTAGGTCTTGCCGTTCACCGTGACTTCGACCTTAGCACCCGCTTCCGCCGCGCCCGTTACCGTCGGCGTGGTATCGCTCGTCAGGTTGTCTCCCGGCTTGCCGGTATCCGAGGACGGGTCCAGGGCACCCGTGGTGCCGCTCGGGGCGGTGTAATCCAGGGTGACGCCGTAGGCGCTACTGGCTCCGCTCCGGTTGCCCGCTACGTCCGTGGCCACCGCCGTGAAGCTGTGGGCCCCTTCCGTTAGGCCTGTGGCCGGGGTGTAGCTCCAGGTGCCGCTGCTAGTGGCGACGGTACTGCCCAGCAGGCTGCCGTTGTCGTACACCTGGACTGTGGCCCCCGCTTCCGCCGTGCCGCTTAAGCTCGGGGTGGGGTCGTCGCTTTGGCCCCCGTTGGCTACTGTGCCTTGCACACTGCCCACGTCGTCGCTGAGGCTGCTGATCACCGGGGCCGCCGGCGCTACCGTGTCTACCGTAATCCCGTAGGCGCTGGATGAGGGACTTACGGTCCCCGCGCTGTTGGTCGCCGTTACCGTGAAGCTGTGGGGACCGTCCGTCAGCACGCTCGGGACGTAGGCCCAGTAGCCATGGCTATCTGCTACCACACTCCCCAGCTCCACGCCGTTGTCGTACACCTTTACCCTGGTTCCCGCCGGCGCCGTCCCGTTCAGGGTCGGGTGGGCGTCGTCCGTCACTCCGTTCTGGGGCACGGCTCCTTGGATCGGCCCTTCGCTGTCTTGCACCGTGATGATGGTCGGGGTGCTGACGCTGCTGGTGTCCACCGTGAAGGGGAAGTTATTCGTGCTCGGGCTGGTGTTCCCGGCTACGTCCGTCTGGGTCGCGCTCAGACTGTGGGCGCCGTCCGTCAGAGGCTGCGTGGGGGTGTAACTCCAGTTGCCGTTGCTATCTACCGTGGTGCTCCCCAGCAGGGTGCTGCCGTCGTAGAGCTTGATCGTGGCTCCCGCTTCTCCCGTTCCGTTGAGGGTCGGGGTGGCGTCGTCCGTGGTGGCACCAGAGTGCAGGGTGCCTTGCACAGCCCCCACGTCGTCCGTCACGCTCTTGATTACCGGGGCGTTGGGGGCCGTGGTGTCTACACTAAAGCCATAAACCCCCGTGCTCGGGCTGGTGTTCCCCGCTCCGTTGGTGGCCGTGGCCGTGATGCCGTGGGGGCCGTCCGTCAGGGCGGTCGTCGGGGTGTAGCTCCAGTTGCCCGTGCTGTCCGCCGTGGTACTCCCCAGCAGGGTTCCGTTGTCGTACACCTGGATCGTGGCGCCCGCTTCCGCGGTCCCTTTGATTTCCGGGTGGGCGTCATCGGTCACGCCGCTGTCTTTGGTCACGTTCCCCGTGATCGGACCTACGTCGTCCAGTACGTTCAGGATCGCCGGCGCGGCCGGCGCTCCGCTGCCGATCAGGGTCAGGTCGAACCGGTTGCTCACCCCACTCTGGTTCCCCGCGGCGTCTTCCGCGACCGCCGTCAGACCATGGCTTCCCGTCAGGAGCGGGGTCGCCGGGGTGTAGGTCCAGTTACCGTTGTTGTCCGCGGTGGTGCTCCCCAGCAGGGTGGCGCCGTCGTAGATGGCTACCGTGCTCCCTGCTTCGGCGGTCCCTTGGACCGTGGGAGTGGCATCGTCCGTGGTGGCGCCGTTCGTCAGGGCACCGGTCACGGCTCCCACGTTGTCGGTCACCGTGGTGATCACCGGCGCCGTCGGCGCCGTGTGATCGATGGTGAAGGGGGTGCCAGCGGTGGTGCTGCTATTTCCGGCAGCGTCTGTCACCTTGATGCTCGGGGTGTAGCTCCCGTCCGTCAGGGCATCGCTGTTCGGTACCGTGATGCTGTAGTGGCCTGTGCTGTCCGCCGTGGTGCTGTAGGTTTTACCGTTCACCGTAACTTCGACCTGGGCGCCCGCTTCCGCGGCCCCGGTTAGGGTCGGCGTCGTGTCGCTCGTCAGGTTGTCTCCCAGGGTGCCGGTATCCGAGGACGGGTCCAGGGCCCCCGTGGTGCCGCTCGGGGCCGTGTAGTCCAGGGTGACGCCGTAGGCGCTACTGGCGCCGCTCCGGTTCCCGGCGGGATCGGTGGCCACCGCCGTGAAGCTGTGGGCTCCTTCCGTCAGCCCCGTGGCCGGGGTGTAGCTCCAGTGACCCGTACTGTCCGCCGTGGTGCTACCCAGCAGAGCGGCACCGTCGTAGATTTGCACGGTACTGCCGGCTTCGGCGGTACCCGTCAGGCTCGGTGTCGGGTCGTCGCTCTGGCCCCCGTTGGCTACTGTGCCTTGTACGCTCCCCACGTCGTCACTGAGGCTGCTGATCACCGGGGCCGCCGGCGCCACTGTGTCTACCGTAATCCCGTAGGCGCTGGATGCGGGACTTACGGTCCCCGCGCTGTTGGTCGCCGTCACTGTGAAGCTGTGGGTCCCGTCCACCAGCACGCTCGGGACGTAGGCCCAGTAGCCATGGCTATCCGCCACCACACTCCCCAGCTCCACGCCGTTGTCGTACACCTTTACTGTGGTTCCCGCCGGCGCCGTCCCGTTCAGGGTCGGGTGGGCGTCGTCCGTCACTCCATTCTGGGGCACGGCTCCTTGGATCGGCCCTTCGCTGTCTTGCACCGTGATGATGGTCGGGGTGCTGACGCTGCTGGTGTCCACCGTGAAGGGGAAGTTATTCGTGCTCGGGCTGGTGTTCCCGGCTACGTCCGTCTGGGTCGCGCTCAGACTGTGGGCGCCGTCCGTCAGGGGGGTGGTGGGGGTGTAGGTCCAGTTACCGTTACTGTCTACCGTGGTACTCCCCAGCAGGGTGCTGCCGTCGTAGAGCTTGACCGTGGCTCCCGCTTCTCCCGTCCCGTTGAGGGTCGGGGTGGCGTCGTCCGTGGTCGCACCAGAGTGCAGGGTGCCTTGCACGGCGCCCACGTCGTCCGTCACCGTGGTGATCACCGGGACCGCTGGCGCCGTGTGATCAATGGTGAAGGGGGTGCCGGCGGTGGTGCTGCTATTTCCGGCCGCATCCGTCACCTTGATGCTCGGCGTGTAGCTCCCGTCCGTCAGGGCGTCGCTGTTCGGTACCGTGATGCTGTAGTGGCCCGTGCTGTCCGCCGTGGTGCTGTAGGTCTTGCCGTTCACCGTGACTTCGACCTGCGCGCCCGCTTCCGCCGCGCCCGTTAGGGTCGGCGTCGTGTCGCTCGTTAGGTTGTCTCCCAGGGTGCCCGTGTCGTTACCGGCCACCGCTGCCAGGGCGCCCGTGGTCCCCGTCGGAGCGGTGCTGTCGATGGTGAAGGGGGTACCGGCGGTGGTGCTGCTGTTCCCGGCAGCGTCCGTCACCTTGATGCTCGGGGTGTAGCTTCCGTCCGTTAGGGCGTCGCTGTTCGGCACGGTCACGCGGTAGTGGCCCGTGCTGTCCGCCGTGGTGCTGTAGGTCTTGCCGTTCACCGTGACTTCGACCTTAGCACCCGCTTCCGCCGCGCCCGTTACCGTCGGCGTGGTATCGCTCGTCAGGTTGTCTCCCGGCTTGCCGGTATCCGAGGACGGGTCCAGGGCACCCGTGGTGCCGCTCGGGGCGGTGTAATCCAGGGTGACGCCGTAGGCGCTACTGGCTCCGCTCCGGTTGCCCGCTACGTCCGTGGCCACCGCCGTGAAGCTGTGGGCCCCTTCCGTTAGGCCTGTGGCCGGGGTGTAGCTCCAGGTGCCGCTGCTAGTGGCGACGGTACTGCCCAGCAGGCTGCCGTTGTCGTACACCTGGACTGTGGCCCCCGCTTCCGCCGTGCCGCTTAAGCTCGGGGTGGGGTCGTCGCTTTGGCCCCCGTTGGCTACTGTGCCTTGCACACTGCCCACGTCGTCGCTGAGGCTGCTGATCACCGGGGCCGCCGGCGCTACCGTGTCTACCGTAATCCCGTAGGCGCTGGATGAGGGACTTACGGTCCCCGCGCTGTTGGTCGCCGTTACCGTGAAGCTGTGGGGACCGTCCGTCAGCACGCTCGGGACGTAGGCCCAGTAGCCATGGCTATCTGCTACCACACTCCCCAGCTCCACGCCGTTGTCGTACACCTTTACCCTGGTTCCCGCCGGCGCCGTCCCGTTCAGGGTCGGGTGGGCGTCGTCCGTCACTCCGTTCTGGGGCACGGCTCCTTGGATCGGCCCTTCGCTGTCTTGCACCGTGATGATGGTCGGGGTGCTGACGCTGCTGGTGTCCACCGTGAAGGGGAAGTTATTCGTGCTCGGGCTGGTGTTCCCGGCTACGTCCGTCTGGGTCGCGCTCAGACTGTGGGCGCCGTCCGTCAGAGGCTGCGTGGGGGTGTAACTCCAGTTGCCGTTGCTATCTACCGTGGTGCTCCCCAGCAGGGTGCTGCCGTCGTAGAGCTTGATCGTGGCTCCCGCTTCTCCCGTTCCGTTGAGGGTCGGGGTGGCGTCGTCCGTGGTGGCACCAGAGTGCAGGGTGCCTTGCACAGCCCCCACGTCGTCCGTCACGCTCTTGATTACCGGGGCGTTGGGGGCCGTGGTGTCTACACTAAAGCCATAAACCCCCGTGCTCGGGCTGGTGTTCCCCGCTCCGTTGGTGGCCGTGGCCGTGATGCCGTGGGGGCCGTCCGTCAGGGCGGTCGTCGGGGTGTAGCTCCAGTTGCCCGTGCTGTCCGCCGTGGTACTCCCCAGCAGGGTTCCGTTGTCGTACACCTGGATCGTGGCGCCCGCTTCCGCGGTCCCTTTGATTTCCGGGTGGGCGTCATCGGTCACGCCGCTGTCTTTGGTCACGTTCCCCGTGATCGGACCTACGTCGTCCAGTACGTTCAGGATCGCCGGCGCGGCCGGCGCTCCGCTGCCGATCAGGGTCAGGTCGAACCGGTTGCTCACCCCACTCTGGTTCCCCGCGGCGTCTTCCGCGACCGCCGTCAGACCATGGCTTCCCGTCAGGAGCGGGGTCGCCGGGGTGTAGGTCCAGTTACCGTTGTTGTCCGCGGTGGTGCTCCCCAGCAGGGTGGCGCCGTCGTAGATGGCTACCGTGCTCCCTGCTTCGGCGGTCCCTTGGACCGTGGGAGTGGCATCGTCCGTGGTGGCGCCGTTCGTCAGGGCACCGGTCACGGCTCCCACGTTGTCGGTCACCGTGGTGATCACCGGCGCCGTCGGCGCCGTGTGATCGATGGTGAAGGGGGTGCCAGCGGTGGTGCTGCTATTTCCGGCAGCGTCTGTCACCTTGATGCTCGGGGTGTAGCTCCCGTCCGTCAGGGCATCGCTGTTCGGTACCGTGATGCTGTAGTGGCCTGTGCTGTCCGCCGTGGTGCTGTAGGTTTTACCGTTCACCGTAACTTCGACCTGGGCGCCCGCTTCCGCGGCCCCGGTTAGGGTCGGCGTCGTGTCGCTCGTCAGGTTGTCTCCCAGGGTGCCGGTATCCGAGGACGGGTCCAGGGCCCCCGTGGTGCCGCTCGGGGCCGTGTAGTCCAGGGTGACGCCGTAGGCGCTACTGGCGCCGCTCCGGTTCCCGGCGGGATCGGTGGCCACCGCCGTGAAGCTGTGGGCTCCTTCCGTCAGCCCCGTGGCCGGGGTGTAGCTCCAGTGACCCGTACTGTCCGCCGTGGTGCTACCCAGCAGAGCGGCACCGTCGTAGATTTGCACGGTACTGCCGGCTTCGGCGGTACCCGTCAGGCTCGGTGTCGGGTCGTCGCTCTGGCCCCCGTTGGCTACTGTGCCTTGTACGCTCCCCACGTCGTCACTGAGGCTGCTGATCACCGGGGCCGCCGGCGCCACTGTGTCTACCGTAATCCCGTAGGCGCTGGATGCGGGACTTACGGTCCCCGCGCTGTTGGTCGCCGTCACTGTGAAGCTGTGGGTCCCGTCCACCAGCACGCTCGGGACGTAGGCCCAGTAGCCATGGCTATCCGCCACCACACTCCCCAGCTCCACGCCGTTGTCGTACACCTTTACTGTGGTTCCCGCCGGCGCCGTCCCGTTCAGGGTCGGGTGGGCGTCGTCCGTCACTCCATTCTGGGGCACGGCTCCTTGGATCGGCCCTTCGCTGTCTTGCACCGTGATGATGGTCGGGGTGCTGACGCTGCTGGTGTCCACCGTGAAGGGGAAGTTATTCGTGCTCGGGCTGGTGTTCCCGGCTACGTCCGTCTGGGTCGCGCTCAGACTGTGGGCGCCGTCCGTCAGGGGGGTGGTGGGGGTGTAGGTCCAGTTACCGTTACTGTCTACCGTGGTACTCCCCAGCAGGGTGCTGCCGTCGTAGAGCTTGATCGTGGCTCCCGCTTCTCCCGTTCCGTTGAGGGTCGGGGTGGCGTCGTCCGTGGTGGCACCAGAGTGCAGGGTGCCTTGCACAGCCCCCACGTCGTCCGTCACGCTCTTGATTACCGGGGCGTTGGGGGCCGTGGTGTCTACACTAAAGCCATAAACCCCCGTGCTCGGGCTGGTGTTCCCCGCTCCGTTGGTCGCCGTGGCCGTGATGCCGTGGGGGCCGTCCGTCAGGGCGGTTGTCGGGGTGTAGCTCCAGTTGCCCGTGCTGTCCGCCGTGGTACTCCCCAGCAGGGTTCCGTTGTCGTATACCTGGATCGTGGCGCCCGCTTCCGCGGTCCCTTTGATTTCCGGGTGGGCGTCATCCGTAACGCCGCTGTCCTTGGTCACGTTCCCCGTGATCGGACCCACGTCGTCCAGTACGTTCAGGATCGCCGGCGCTGCCGGCGCTCCGCTGCCGATCAGGGTCAGGTCGAACCGGTTGCTCACCCCACTCTGGTTGCCCGCGGCGTCTTCCGCCACCGCCGTCAGCCCATGGCTTCCCGTCAGGAGCGGGGTCGCCGGGGTATAGGTCCAGTTACCGTTGTTGTCGGCGGTGGTGCTCCCCAGCAGGGTGGCGCCGTCGTAGATGGCTACCGTGCTGCCTGCTTCGGCGGTCCCTTGGACCGTGGGAGTGGCGTCGTCCGTGGTGGCGCCGTTCGTCAGGGCGCCGGTCACGGCCCCTACGTTGTCGGTCACCGTGGTGATCACCGGGGCCGTCGGCGCCGTGTGATCAATGGTGAAGGGGGTGCCTTGGGTCGTGCTGCTGTTCCCGGCCGCATCCGTCACCTTGATGCTCGGGGTGTAGCTCCCGTCCGTCAAAGCGTCGCTGCTCGGCACGGTCACGCTGTAGTGGCCCGTGCTGTCTGCCGTGGTGCTGTAGGTCTTGCCGTTCACCGTGACTTCGACCTGGGCGCCCGCTTCCGCCGCGCCCGTTACCGTCGGCGTCGTGTCGCTCGTCAGGTTGTCTCCCAGGGTGCCGGTATCCGAGGACGGGTCCAGGGCCCCCGTGGTACCGCTCGGCGCCGTGGTATCTACGCTAAAGCCGTACACGCCCGTGCTCGGGCTGGTATTCCCCGCTCCGTTGGTCGCCGTGGCCGTGATGCCGTGGGGGCCGTCCGTCAGGGCGGTCGTCGGGGTGTAGCTCCAGTTGCCCGTGCTGTCCGCCGTGGTACTGCCCAGCAGGCTGCCGTTGTCGTACACCTGGATCGTGGCCCCCGCTTCCGCGGTCCCTTTGATTTCCGGGTGGGCGTCATCGGTCACGCCGCTGTCCTTGGTCACGTTCCCCGTGATCGGACCCACGTCGTCCAGTACGTTCAGGATCGCCGGCGCTGCCGGCGCTCCGCTGCCGATCAGGGTCAGGTCGAACCGGTTGCTTACCCCACTCTGGTTGCCCGCGCCGTCTTCGGCCACCGCCGTCAGCCCATGGCTTCCCGTCAGGAGCGGGGTGGCCGGGGTGTAGGTCCAGTTACCGTTGTTGTCGGCGGTGGTGCTCCCCAGCAGGGTGGCGCCGTCGTAGATGGCTACCGTGCTCCCTGCTTCGGCGGTCCCTTGGACCGTGGGAGTGGCATCGTCCGTGGTGGCGCCGTTCGTCAGGGCGCCGGTCACGGCCCCTACGTTGTCCGTCACCGTGGTGATCACCGGGGCCGTCGGCGCCGTGTGATCGATGGTGAAGGGGGTGCCAGCGGTGGTGCTGCTATTTCCGGCAGCGTCTGTCACCTTGATGCTCGGGGTGTAGCTCCCGTCCGTCAGGGCATCGCTGTTCGGTACCGTGATGCTGTAGTGGCCTGTGCTGTCCGCCGTGGTGCTGTAGGTTTTACCGTTCACCGTAACTTCGACCTGGGCGCCCGCTTCCGCGGCCCCGGTTAGGGTCGGCGTCGTGTCGCTCGTCAGGTTGTCTCCCAGGGTGCCGGTATCCGAGGACGGGTCCAGGGCCCCCGTGGTGCCGCTCGGGGCCGTGTAGTCCAGGGTGACGCCGTAGGCGCTACTGGCGCCGCTCCGGTTCCCGGCGGGATCGGTGGCCACCGCCGTGAAGCTGTGGGCTCCTTCCGTCAGCCCCGTGGCCGGGGTGTAGCTCCAGTGACCCGTACTGTCCGCCGTGGTGCTACCCAGCAGAGCGGCACCGTCGTAGATTTGCACGGTACTGCCGGCTTCGGCGGTACCCGTCAGGCTCGGTGTCGGGTCGTCGCTCTGGCCCCCGTTGGCTACTGTGCCTTGTACGCTCCCCACGTCGTCACTGAGGCTGCTGATCACCGGGGCCGCCGGCGCCACTGTGTCTACCGTAATCCCGTAGGCGCTGGATGCGGGACTTACGGTCCCCGCGCTGTTGGTCGCCGTCACTGTGAAGCTGTGGGTCCCGTCCACCAGCACGCTCGGGACGTAGGCCCAGTAGCCATGGCTATCCGCCACCACACTCCCCAGCTCCACGCCGTTGTCGTACACCTTTACTGTGGTTCCCGCCGGCGCCGTCCCGTTCAGGGTCGGGTGGGCGTCGTCCGTCACTCCATTCTGGGGCACGGCTCCTTGGATCGGCCCTTCGCTGTCTTGCACCGTGATGATGGTCGGGGTGCTGACGCTGCTGGTGTCCACCGTGAAGGGGAAGTTATTCGTGCTCGGGCTGGTGTTCCCGGCTACGTCCGTCTGGGTCGCGCTCAGACTGTGGGCGCCGTCCGTCAGGGGGGTGGTGGGGGTGTAGGTCCAGTTACCGTTACTGTCTACCGTGGTACTCCCCAGCAGGGTGCTGCCGTCGTAGAGCTTGACCGTGGCTCCCGCTTCTCCCGTCCCGTTGAGGGTCGGGGTGGCGTCGTCCGTGGTCGCACCAGAGTGCAGGGTGCCTTGCACGGCGCCCACGTCGTCCGTCACCGTGGTGATCACCGGGACCGCTGGCGCCGTGTGATCAATGGTGAAGGGGGTGCCGGCGGTGGTGCTGCTATTTCCGGCCGCATCCGTCACCTTGATGCTCGGCGTGTAGCTCCCGTCCGTCAGGGCGTCGCTGTTCGGTACCGTGATGCTGTAGTGGCCCGTGCTGTCCGCCGTGGTGCTGTAGGTCTTGCCGTTCACCGTGACTTCGACCTGCGCGCCCGCTTCCGCCGCGCCCGTTAGGGTCGGCGTCGTGTCGCTCGTTAGGTTGTCTCCCAGGGTGCCCGTGTCGTTACCGGCCACCGCTGCCAGGGCGCCCGTGGTCCCCGTCGGAGCGGTGCTGTCGATGGTGAAGGGGGTACCGGCGGTGGTGCTGCTGTTCCCGGCAGCGTCCGTCACCTTGATGCTCGGGGTGTAGCTTCCGTCCGTTAGGGCGTCGCTGTTCGGCACGGTCACGCGGTAGTGGCCCGTGCTGTCCGCCGTGGTGCTGTAGGTCTTGCCGTTCACCGTGACTTCGACCTTAGCACCCGCTTCCGCCGCGCCCGTTACCGTCGGCGTGGTATCGCTCGTCAGGTTGTCTCCCGGCTTGCCGGTATCCGAGGACGGGTCCAGGGCACCCGTGGTGCCGCTCGGGGCGGTGTAATCCAGGGTGACGCCGTAGGCGCTACTGGCTCCGCTCCGGTTGCCCGCTACGTCCGTGGCCACCGCCGTGAAGCTGTGGGCCCCTTCCGTTAGGCCTGTGGCCGGGGTGTAGCTCCAGGTGCCGCTGCTAGTGGCGACGGTACTGCCCAGCAGGCTGCCGTTGTCGTACACCTGGACTGTGGCCCCCGCTTCCGCCGTGCCGCTTAAGCTCGGGGTGGGGTCGTCGCTTTGGCCCCCGTTGGCTACTGTGCCTTGCACACTGCCCACGTCGTCGCTGAGGCTGCTGATCACCGGGGCCGCCGGCGCTACCGTGTCTACCGTAATCCCGTAGGCGCTGGATGAGGGACTTACGGTCCCCGCGCTGTTGGTCGCCGTTACCGTGAAGCTGTGGGGACCGTCCGTCAGCACGCTCGGGACGTAGGCCCAGTAGCCATGGCTATCTGCTACCACACTCCCCAGCTCCACGCCGTTGTCGTACACCTTTACCCTGGTTCCCGCCGGCGCCGTCCCGTTCAGGGTCGGGTGGGCGTCGTCCGTCACTCCGTTCTGGGGCACGGCTCCTTGGATCGGCCCTTCGCTGTCTTGCACCGTGATGATGGTCGGGGTGCTGACGCTGCTGGTGTCCACCGTGAAGGGGAAGTTATTCGTGCTCGGGCTGGTGTTCCCGGCTACGTCCGTCTGGGTCGCGCTCAGACTGTGGGCGCCGTCCGTCAGAGGCTGCGTGGGGGTGTAACTCCAGTTGCCGTTGCTATCTACCGTGGTGCTCCCCAGCAGGGTGCTGCCGTCGTAGAGCTTGATCGTGGCTCCCGCTTCTCCCGTTCCGTTGAGGGTCGGGGTGGCGTCGTCCGTGGTGGCACCAGAGTGCAGGGTGCCTTGCACAGCCCCCACGTCGTCCGTCACGCTCTTGATTACCGGGGCGTTGGGGGCCGTGGTGTCTACACTAAAGCCATAAACCCCCGTGCTCGGGCTGGTGTTCCCCGCTCCGTTGGTCGCCGTGGCCGTGATGCCGTGGGGGCCGTCCGTCAGGGCGGTTGTCGGGGTGTAGCTCCAGTTGCCCGTGCTGTCCGCCGTGGTACTCCCCAGCAGGGTTCCGTTGTCGTATACCTGGATCGTGGCGCCCGCTTCCGCGGTCCCTTTGATTTCCGGGTGGGCGTCATCCGTAACGCCGCTGTCCTTGGTCACGTTCCCCGTGATCGGACCCACGTCGTCCAGTACGTTCAGGATCGCCGGCGCTGCCGGCGCTCCGCTGCCGATCAGGGTCAGGTCGAACCGGTTGCTCACCCCACTCTGGTTGCCCGCGGCGTCTTCCGCCACCGCCGTCAGCCCATGGCTTCCCGTCAGGAGCGGGGTCGCCGGGGTATAGGTCCAGTTACCGTTGTTGTCGGCGGTGGTGCTCCCCAGCAGGGTGGCGCCGTCGTAGATGGCTACCGTGCTGCCTGCTTCGGCGGTCCCTTGGACCGTGGGAGTGGCGTCGTCCGTGGTGGCGCCGTTCGTCAGGGCGCCGGTCACGGCCCCTACGTTGTCGGTCACCGTGGTGATCACCGGGGCCGCTGGCGCCGTGTGATCGATGGTGAAGGGGGTGCCGGCGGTGGTGCTGCTGTTCCCGGCAGCGTCCGTTACCTTGATGCTCGGGGTGTAGCTCCCGTCCGTCAGGGCATCGCTGCTCGGCACGGTCACGCTGTAGTGGCCCGTGCTGTCCGCCGTGGTGCTGTAGGTCTTGCCGTTCACCGTGACTTCGACCTTAGCACCGGCTTCCGCCGCGCCCGTTACCGTCGGCGTGGTGTCGCTCGTCAGGTTGTCTCCCGGGGTCCCGGTGTCGGAGGACGGGTCCAGGGCCCCCGTGGTGCCGCTCGGGGCGGTGGTATCCACGCTAAAGCCGTACACGCCCGTGCTCGGGCTGGTGTTCCCCGCTCCGTTGGTCGCCGTGGCCGTGATGCCGTGGGGGCCGTCCGTCAGGGCGGTTGTCGGGGTGTAGCTCCAGTTGCCCGTGCTGTCCGCCGTGGTACTCCCCAGCAGGGTTCCGTTGTCGTACACCTGGATCGTGGCGCCCGCTTCCGCGGTCCCTTTGATTTCCGGGTGGGCGTCATCGGTCACGCCGCTGTCCTTGGTCACGTTCCCCGTGATCGGACCTACGTCGTCCAGTACGTTCAGGATCGCCGGCGCGGCCGGCGCTCCGCTGCCGATCAGGGTCAGGTCGAACCGGTTGCTCACCCCACTCTGGTTCCCCGCGGCGTCTTCCGCGACCGCCGTCAGACCATGGCTTCCCGTCAGGAGCGGGGTCGCCGGGGTGTAGGTCCAGTTACCGTTGTTGTCCGCGGTGGTGCTCCCCAGCAGGGTGGCGCCGTCGTAGATGGCTACCGTGCTCCCTGCTTCGGCGGTCCCTTGGACCGTGGGAGTGGCATCGTCCGTGGTGGCGCCGTTCGTCAGGGCACCGGTCACGGCTCCCACGTTGTCGGTCACCGTGGTGATCACCGGCGCCGTCGGCGCCGTGTGATCGATGGTGAAGGGGGTGCCAGCGGTGGTGCTGCTATTTCCGGCAGCGTCTGTCACCTTGATGCTCGGGGTGTAGCTCCCGTCCGTCAGGGCATCGCTGTTCGGTACCGTGATGCTGTAGTGGCCTGTGCTGTCCGCCGTGGTGCTGTAGGTTTTACCGTTCACCGTAACTTCGACCTGGGCGCCCGCTTCCGCGGCCCCGGTTAGGGTCGGCGTCGTGTCGCTCGTCAGGTTGTCTCCCAGGGTGCCGGTATCCGAGGACGGGTCCAGGGCCCCCGTGGTGCCGCTCGGGGCCGTGTAGTCCAGGGTGACGCCGTAGGCGCTACTGGCGCCGCTCCGGTTCCCGGCGGGATCGGTGGCCACCGCCGTGAAGCTGTGGGCTCCTTCCGTTAGGCCCGTGGCCGGGGTGTAGCTCCAGTGACCCGTACTGTCCGCCGTGGTGCTGCCTAGCAGGGCGGCACCGTCGTAGATTTGCACGGTGCTGCCGGCTTCGGCGGTACCCGTCAGGCTCGGGGTCGGGTCGTCGCTTTGGCCGCCATTGGCTACTGTGCCTTGTACGCTCCCCACGTCGTCACTGAGGCTGCTGATCACCGGCGCCGCCGGCGCCACTGTGTCTACCGTAATCCCGTAGGCGCTGGATGCGGGACTTACGGTCCCCGCGCTGTTGGTCGCCGTTACCGTGAAGCTGTGGGGGCCGTCCACCAGGCTTGTGGTCGGGGTGTAGGCCCAGTGACCGGTACTGTCCGCCGTGGTGCTGCCCAACAGGTTACCGTTGTCGTATACCTGGATCGTAGTTCCGGCCGGAGCCGTCCCGTTCAGGATCGGGTGGGTGTCGTCCGTCACGCCATTAGGCGCAACGGCACCCTGGACGCTCCCAACGCTGTCTTCCAGGCTGGTGATGGTCGGAGTTGCAACTTGCCCGCCCCCATTGCCACCGTTCTGTCCGCCCCCATTCTGTCCATTGCCGTTTTGTTGTGCCTGGTTTGACGCCAAAGCAGCGGCGGCCGCGGCCGCGCCAGCTCCGGCAGCCCCACCCAGGAGGGACAAGGGAGCCACGAAACCGAAAGCCGGGGCTTCCTGGTTCAAAATCAGGTCAGGGTCGGCATACCCCGCTGCATCATTGGATAAAACGGCAATTGGCGTACCGTTGTCGCCCCCCTCGTTCAGATAGGAGCTGACGGCGGCATCGGGAGACGCCATGGCCTCCGTATCATTCAGATTGACGGAATCTCCCGCCAGCCCCTGACCGCCCATCCCGTCCGAGGACGAAGTGGTGCCGTTCGGCTGGCTGTTATCTACCGCATTGGCTTGATCGTCTTTATTGGGCTGTTTAGGGTCCCCAGGATTACCGAGCACTTCATCCTGTGGCTGGGCATGCTGCGCCACCTTCCCCTTGCCATTTTTTTTCGGGGTTCGAGAAGAGGTTCCAGGATTTTTTTTGCTCATAGCATCACCACAATAGACTTAATTATAAAAAAGAATTCAACCTATATTATTTCCGGCTAATACTCTTCTTTAATAACCCAGCGACCTTTATCGTTCGCAAAGACCAATCCTTTGCGGAGATACCCGTCTTCTTTGTTTTGCAGCTTCAGAGAAACTTTGACGCTTTCCGGAGAATCCACCATCACCACCGGGCGCCCGATCAATTTCACTTCTTTCCCTAACAGTCCCCGGTTCCCATCCATCGTCCAAGCTTGCTTGGCCGCTTCCTGGCTACCCTCCCCGTACAGGGACAGGTAATTGGCTACGTTTTTGTCTTCCAGGGTCTTTTTCCAATTTTCGACTACCGCCAGAATCTGTTGCTTAATGTCGGACATCACCGCCCGATCAGGCTTTTGGATCGGCTGCTCTGCCCCATTTTCTTTTTTAAGGAGCAATTTTTTGTTCGCCGCGGAAACGTCGCTCAAACGGTCCCGCCAATAGGCGTACTTAGGCGCTTTCCCCGATTTAATCGATTCCTGCTCAGCAGCCAAAACTTTGTCATATTCTTCCAAGGCCAGGGCATTTCTGCCCGTCCGCTGATAAACAACCCCCAGGTTATGGATTACCCAAAGATTGTCCTTGTCTTTCTGCTGGGCTTGTAGCAAGGACTCTTCAGCCCCTTTGTAGTCGCTGCTTTCGATTTGCAGGTAGGCTTTGGCTAGCAACTGGTCCACATCACTTTTTGCGGATTCCCCATTGTTGGCAGGAACAGACTGGGCCGTGGCGCAGGAGACCAGCAGCAGCAGGGAGGCAATCCCAACTAGATGAGTCCATGCATTTTTAACGGAAGCAACCATAGTTCTACTCTCCAAAATATGCGCGACAAGCGATTATGATAAACGCATTACCAGCGCTCGGTAAAAGAGCGTAGCTCTGGCATCCCTAATCGCATCGCTAACGCATTGATCTACATTGATATTATATCTTGCCGCCTCTTTTTTAATCGGGCTGTTTTCGTGAAATAGGTCGCAAAAATACACTAATTTACAATTTGTTCTCTCGCCCACAATTTCGAAAAATATAACCTAAGTAATACGATAAAAACATAATCGGGCCCCAGCCATAATCACAAAAAACATTATCTGATCTCCCTTCATTTAGAGCTGGCCCCGTTTGTTTGGACAGAATTTCCACGGAGATAAGTAGCGCCCGGCGCTGGTAGCGTTATTCACGGGTTACCGACGACGGGTGATAACAGCTATAAGTCGCTGCTCCTGCTACTTTCAATCCATTGGGAAGCGTGCCGGACAACATACCGTTACTGGTAGTGGCCCCGGCAAAAGCCACATTGGAAATAGGCGCCAACAAATCGCTGTTGGAGAGCGTGATCTGCAGCTCGGTTATCCGCCCGGTATAAATAGTGCTAGGTTGTCCGCTGGGTAGGCAAAGCCAGCGCCATTGACGACACGAACGCCAGGAACAGCCGACGAAAAGCGAAACGCGGGGCAACAGGTCCGCGGAAAAAAAAGCTCAAAGTGGGCAGCAAATCACGCATAGCAAAGGCTTCTTTGAGGGTAAGCAGAAAAACGCACAGACCGTTACGGCCCGAAGTACTGATTGAAATTGCTGCGAAGGAGTATAGAGAGAGGAGCGAAACAGACTGTAAAGAATGCTCAAGCCATAGGATGAGAACATTTACAGAAATGACGAAGCGATAATTCACTAACCCAAAAACTAGCGGCCCAGGCTACCCCAAAGAGAGCGCAGAGGAGAATCCGTAGAACAAAAACCGGGCGATGCTAACGGGGCTGAGCTGGAAACAGCAGAAACGCCGAGAAGCCGTCTTCCCCCAGGTCCACGGCGAATACGGCACCATGCCGTTCGGCAACCTTGCGCACGAAGGTCAGCCCCAGCCCATAGCTGCCTATCGGCGAAGCTTTGGCAGTGGAGGTCCCTTCCTGGGGATCAAATCCCCTCCCCTGGTCACGGACCCCCAGGCGCACCCCTCCCGCCGGGTCTCGCTGGAAGAAAAAGGTCAGGGTGCCCCCTTCCGGCCCATAGCGCAGGGCATTCCAGCCGAGATTCAATAGCGCCCGAGACAACAGCCGATAATCCCCTTGCACCCACCAGTTTTCAGCAATGCTGTCGCGCTCGATGGCCGCCTGATGGCGGCGGGCATCTTCCCAAAGATCATCGGCCACTTGGTGTAGCAGTTCCACCAAGTCCACTTCCCCAAAATCGGTCGCCACAATATTATCGGCGCGGCCAAAAAGCAGGAATTGCTCCGACAAATCCAAGGCCCGGCGTGCGCAGGCATCCACCCGGGCCACGAGATCCTCCGCCTCCCCGACCTCGGAACGTTCCAACGCCTCCGCCAGACCCCGTAACGAAATCAGGGGTGCGCGCAGGTCATGGGCCAGATGACGTAACGTATCGTCCCGAAGCGCTTTCCGTTCCGCCGGCCCCGCTTCAATGGCAATCCCAGCGGCTACCCGGTCCACCGCTGCCGAAATCGCCTGAATCCGGGATTCCACCGGATCTAGAAACGTTTGGTGCGGAAGTACCGCATCCACAGAAGCCGGCACCAGGGAAGCGATCCGCCCGGTTTCCCGCGCCATGGCCGTAACACTGGCTTCGAGCCGACGCCAGCTCCATAGGGGATAGGCCACGCAAACCCCCAGCACGGTGGTCGCCGGTGGCCACCACACGCCCGCCCACTTCAAGGCCAGAACGGCACCGAGAACGCTACCGGCAGCCACCACAAAGGTCATTGCCAAGGCCATCGTCAACGGCACCAACAGATAGGCAATCAGCACCCCAAGCAACAGCAGGAGAGACAGCACCAAAGTCGCCGCCAAAGAAGCGGGGCGGATCAACCCATCGGTCTGGACGGCCGTCAGTACATTGGCCACGAACTCGACGCCAGACATTTCACCATTCCGCCCGGACAAGGGCGTAGCCACGGTGTCGCCCAGACCCACGGCGGTAGCCCCAACCAACACGGGATGCCCCTTAAGCGTGGAGGGGGGGACTTCCCCCGCCAAAAGCGCGGCGGCAGACACCCGCGCATAGGAGCCACTAGGGCCGGAGAACTGGATCAACCGGGCCTCAGGCCGGTGAGGAGGTGCCACTCCAGCCATTACCCAACTAATGTGGGGCAACCCCATGCCCCCGATCACTTCAGAAGGATGAATACGTCGGACGATGCCGTCCGAATCCACCGCCGCTTCCGCATGGCCCAGAACAGCCACGGTCCGAAACAGGGGAAGGGGCTGAATTGCCGCCCCCCCTTCCGGTCTCTACCCCGTAGACAGGCAACACCACTCGCCCCGGATAGTGCCTGATGGCCTGGGCCAAATGGGCATCTTCAAGGGAAGAGGCTGGTTCGGCCAAAATGATGTCCAACAAGACGGGCCCCGCCTGATCCCGGGACAGACAATCCAGAATCTCGGCCAGTTTTTCCCGGGACCAAGGCCAGCGCCCCAGGCGAGCCAGGCTGGCTTCATCAATGGCCACCAGGACAGGCGCCCTGGCGCCACGCACCGCGGCGGGTTCGGCGTTTAATTTGATGGCCCAGTCATAGGCCCAAATATCCGCCCGCTCCAACCAGCGCCCGTGGAGAGCCACCACAACAAAGGTCACCAGGAGCAGCAGCAATAATAGCCACTCTCCCAGCAGGCGCCGGTGAATCACAGCAACGGCAAGACCAAAACCAGCGCCCACCACGGCAGATTCGACGGCACTTCAAAACGCTGGGGAGTGGACCAGGGGCCAGCACTGCCATCGGCAAGCACCGGCTGAATGCGGATGAAATGGAGCCCTGATTTCGGTGTCGGAAACTGGGCCGAGGTGCCGGTGACTTCGATTTCCCTAGGCGGCGCAGAAAAATTGACGTCGTCTCCCAACTGAACCCGATAACGTAAGTCCTGGGGCCCGGACCAGGCCACATGCAAGCCATCCTTCGATAAAGACGGGGGAGCGACTTCCGTGGGGGCAAGCTGGTGGAAATGGGCACCATCGCCAAAGGGGCCCTGATAACCATCCGCTCGGCGCGAAGCCAGACGCCACCAATAGTCCCCGGGGGAAACCGGGTCGGCCAAGGTCAATTCCCGAGCAGCCACGGCAGGGACATCAACCAGGATTCGTTCAAAATTCGGATCACTTGCCATCTGAAGCCGGGTAGTCGCGGCCCCCTCCGCTTCAGCCCACGAAAAATGGACTTTCCCGGCAGAAAATCCCTTCGGGGAGGGATAAAGCATCAGCGGAGGTTCCGGGTGAGCCCGCACGGCAATGGGCTGAACGGCATCCCGCCCCTCCAGACCATGGGCATCCACCGTACGCAACGCAAGGAAATAGTCCCCGTCCGGTACCCCCGCCATGATCCAAGTCGGGGACGATGTCCGTTCATCTTTGAGGGGAAGGGTAAAGTCGGCATCGGCGGCCAGACGCCAATGCCACTTAGCGACACCAGCGAGCGGCGGTACGGAAAAACTCACAACAGTACGTTCTACCCGTTTCGGCAATTCGGAAACATCGGGAGCCGGGGGCAAGGCCACGGGTTTTCCGACTCGGCCAGCCTCTGCCACGACCCCTTCACCGGGATTCAAGGTCGCCTGGGTACGTTTCCCTGCAATCCAAACCTTACCTTCGATCAGCTCGTGATGGCTTTCCTCACCTTCGCTCCCCACGCGGAAACGGGTCCCTCGCACAGCGGTCACCACGCGCGGCGTCCGTACTTCAAAACGGGAATCGGACGCTTTCAGTGAGGGCACATGGCTTTCCGCGCTCCCCGCCTCTAAATCAATCACGGTACGTTCCATAGGCGCGCCGCTAATTTGTTTCAATTCCCCAAGACGGGCCCGTGTTCCGGGAGGAAACACTACCGTAGCGCCATTGCGCAGCTTCAGGGTCAGGATGCCATCGCTGCCGGTATCGATATGATCGCCTTCCGGCAACTTCATCCCCTTCGCGACCATCCCCTGGTCACTGCTGACCTTACCGGTCACATGGAGAACCTCCGCACGGCCTTTTGTCCAGCGCAACCACTGCGCCGGCAGACGAATCATGCTGCCGGGCTGAAGGTGGAATTCGTCCGGAACATGATTCAAGGATTTCAGCGCCAGCCAACGCTCGGGACGATCCAGATAACGTTGGGACAAGCTGATGAGGGTATCCCCGGGACGGACCGCGATTTGCGCATCTTCGCCGGCCGACGCCCCTCCAATGCCCCCCAGGCAGCCGACAAAAGCTAGGATCAGGGAAGTTTTAGGCCAAAGGTTCAAGTCGATAACCATGTCCATACACCGACGTAATACGCCAGCCGTTTTCCGGCATCAAACCCAGTAATTTGCGTAACTGGCTGACGTGGATTTCAAGGGTACGGGTTTGTATTTCCGCACCTACGCCCCAGATCGTCTCCAGAAGATGGGTGCGAGAAAGGAGTTTCCCGGGGTTGCGGAAGAAAAATACGGCCAACGCGAATTGACGGGTCGTCAATATGACCGCTTCCTGCCCCACCCAGGCTTTACCCGTCGCCAAGTCGAAGCGGTAAGGAGACACCTCAAGCAGGGTATCCATAGTCGCCAGGCTGGAGCGCCGCGTCAGCACCTGCAAACGCGCCAGGAACTCGTTGGGCCGGATGGGCTTCACCAGGTAATCATCCGCCCCGTGGGTTAAGGCCTCCACAATGTCCGCTTCCGCATCGCGGCTCGTGGTGAACATGACCGGGGTGGAGATACTGCGGGAACGGAGCTGGTCCAGTACAGCGATACCGTCTGCATCCGGTAGCATCCAATCTAGCACCAGGACATCAAACGTTTCCCGAACCAGGCCAAGCAATAGGGCTTTCCCCGTGCCATAGCACTGATACGCGTAACCCACCTCATCTAAAACTCGTGTCAATTGAGCCGCATGCTCGGGCTCATCTTCAAGAACAGCAATTCTCATGGGGATAGAAAAAAATTGAACGCAGAGAGGGAAATGTTATGTGTATTTTTGATACGTGGCCCCGCGAATCATGATAGCAGGTTTGCGCGGCAGCACCGCCTCCCCTTCGCCCCCGAAACAACGTCAGGGTCCGGAAGTTGGACAGACGTTCACCATAGCCATCCCTTTCAGATTAATGGGGGGATGTGATGCCCGCTGCGGCTGAGGTCTCCCAGATGAATGAACTTAAAGAAATGCCGATATTTCTAACAATTTCGTTAAAAAAGAGCTAGCCCCGTTTTTTTGGACAGAATTTCCTCTGAGATAAGTGGAGCCCTGCGCTGTTAGCGTTATTCACAGCCTGAGAAGATACGGGGAAATCGGATGCTTGGCATGTGGCTGACGGGTGTTGGGCTTGGGATAAAACACCTCGATGCCCATTTTCTTCATCAGCATTTGCACCCGCTTGCGACCAACGGCATGCCCGTCCTGGCAAAGCATCCGGCTGCTGGCGAAGGGGAACTTCAGATGCCGTTCATGGATCCGGCGCATCCGCCCCACATCCTCAGGCGAGATCGGTGCGGGCGTGTAATACGCCGTTGAGCGGGCAATGCCGAGAATCCGGCATTGCCGGACCATCGATAGATCATGGCTGCAGTCGATCATTGTCTTGCGCTCAACATGCCCGCCTTGGTGAGCGCTTTTTCTAAAAAATCATTTTTCAGCGCTAAGTCCGCGATCTTGAGCCCCATCGCCGTGGTGTCGGGCGATTTCGCCTTGGCCCTCTATCGCCCAAGACTTGCGACGAGCGTTCCAACAAATGCCTTTTCCAGTCGGATCTGGTTGGGAGGAACATCGAACAGCTGGACCAACTCAGCCACCGTCTTGTCGCCTCGCAAGGCGGCAAGCGCCACCTTCGCCTTGAACTCCGGCGAGTGACTCTGCCGCTTCCTTCTCGTCAGGCTCGTGCTCCGCAATTCAAGCCGCTAGGCAGCTGTTGGCTGAGCAAGGCTATCACTTATCCTCCTGCCCCAAGTCCCGGGGCCGGCTCTTTTCCCTTCTGTCAGGCCCCATTCCTTAGATATCCCGCCCCAAGAGGAAATAGCAAAGGCTTATTTAGCCCCCCCTTTAACCGGCGAGGGCACCATCCCCCCTTTTTACCCACAAAAAAGCCGGCTTATAGCCGGCTTGGTGGGGGATAAGCCCTTCCTCGGCGAACCTCAGATCAACCCCAGCAGAGGCCACCAGGTCAGGGCAAAGAGCAGCAGCATGAGGTAACCGATGCCGGTCAGCCATAGGCCCACCAGGGTGAATTGGCGAGTGGTAAAGGTTTCCGTCCCCAGGCAGACCATATTCTGGGGAGCATTTACCGGCAGCACGAAACCGAAACTTACGGTAAAGGCCAAGAGCATGGTAATGCCGGCAGCGTTGATGGGGCCTGGCAGGCTGGTCAGCACACTGATGAGAATGGGGAGCAGGGCCGCCGTTAGAGCCGTGGCGCTGGCAAAGCCCAGGTGGATAAGAATCAGGAAGGCGGACAGCACGGCGAAGATACCAAAGGCAGACAGGGTGTCCAGATGGAACATCTGCACCACAAAGGTGGAGAGCCAGGCCGCTGCCTTGGTATCCAGCAGAGCCGTCCCCAGGCTGATTCCCACCCCGAACACCAGCACCGTGCCCCAGGGGATGCGCTTCTGGGCTTCGCTCCAGCTCATAACCCCCACGCCAGGCAAAAGCATCAGGGCAATGCCCCCAATGGTGGTGGAGGCCGTATCCAGGTTATGCAGCTTGCCCTCCGTAGCCCATAGGCCCAGCAACACCAGGGACAGGGTCAGAAGGCGCTTTTCTGCGCCGCTCATGGGCCCCAGGGCCGCATAAGAATCGGCCATGGCCTGCTTGCCCCCGGGAATGGTCTCGATCTCCGGCGGCAACACTCGGCGCACCACAAAAAAGAGCACCACGGACATAGCGATAGCCCAAGGGGCGCCAGCGATAAACCAATCAATCCAGGTCAGGGCATGCTCCGCTCCAAAGGCCTTTTCCACAAAGCCCCGGGACAGGAGATTCTGGGCGGCAGAAGTGAGAATGCCGATATTCCAGATACTGGTGGCCTGGGCGATGGTAATCATGATGGACGCTGCCAAAGGCCCTTTTTTATCCAGCTTCAGGGAAGCAATGCCCCCCAGCATAATGGGCACCACGCAGGCGGTACGGGCCGTGGCGCTGGGGACAATAAAGCTCAGGAGAATGGTCACCACGATGGAGCCAATGAGCACCCGCTTTCCCCCCGCCCCGATGTGGGACATGGTGAACAAGGCGATGCGCCGATCCAGGCCGGTCACGGTCATAGCCGCCGCAATAAACAAGGCGGCGGCCACCAGGGCCAGACCGGAATTGGAAAAACCGCCCAGTGCCAGTTTGAGGGCCTTCTGGGTACCGATCACCTTGCTGGGATCGGCCATATCAGGGGCACTCCCCACCAGAAAAATGATCAGGGCGGAAATGAGGATGGAACTCACCGTGTAATCCATAGCCTCGCTGATCCAGACAATCACAGCGAAAGCCAGGATGGCCAGCATATGGTGCCCGGCCACGGGAAGCCCGCCCCCCAGGGGCAACAGCTCAATGATTACGGCAGCCAGTACCCCCAAGAGGCCACCAATAAGGGAAATATTCAGGGGTTTCTTGCCTCCCGGAGCTAGGGAGGGAGTTGAGGTGGACATGGATGTCTCCTTCGTTGTTGTAGTTCATGACAAAAACAGCGGGAAATCCCGGTACTTCCCGAATCGTTCAGATTTTGGCGGCCCTGCTCGGAAATCGTTAGCCCTGCCCTTGGCGGACAGCAACGCCCGGAGCTTCCCCCGCCTGGACGCCACCGCCCCGGGAACCCACCCTAAAGGGCAAATTCCCCGTCCCACCCAGGCCCCAATGCCACGCTAACACAGACCTGGTAATCCCGGGTAAGCCTCTGATCCCGCGTCAAAATTCTCCTCCCGGCCCCGGTGCGTCCCCAAGCCAATAAGCACCAAAACAGGGCATCCCCCAACTTCCGAAACCGCCCCCGCCAGCCCCCTTGGCCCCCGCATTTTTCAAGAGGATAATAGAACTAAAGTAATAGTTACATCCCTGGTCCTAGCCCCATGAATCGCCTCGAACAGCTCCTACTTTTCCTCGGGAAATCGCCAACGGCGGAAGAAACCCCCTTGATCCCTCAGGGAAAATCCTCCATGTGGCCCGGTTTATGCAGTGTTGGTGCAGGAAATGAAATTTTGTTTGGAGTACTGCAATGAAGACCCGAGGCACAGACTTTTTCGGCAGCGGCGCCCTCCTCCTCCCCGCCCTCCTGGGCTGGGGCGCCCATTCCATGACCGTTTTCGCCGTCGCCCAGTTGCTCCTGCTGCTGGGCTTCCTACTCATGGCGGCCTGGGAGCAGAATCTGCTGGACCGTCAGGGTGACGGGGAAAGCGAATCCTGATTTTCGGGCCATGACGGGCCGGGGAATGGCCAAGTTCCAGCCACTCCCCTAAAAGCAACACTAGGCCGTAGCACCCGCCCGCCCATGATCCGCCCCCTTCCGGGGACGGTAAGGGGTTACTCCCCCCGGGTGGCTTCGGCCGCCGGGGAAACCGCCTCCCCCCCCTCCGGATCCACCGTCAGTTTCCGCACAAAGCCTTCCGGCCGCTCGAACAGGGCGATGGATTCCACGTGGGAGGTGTGGGGGAACATATTGACCACTCCGGCACCGAGGAAACGGTACCCCTGCTGATGGGTCAATACCGCCGCATCCCGGGCCAGGGTGGCCGGATTGCAGGAAACATAGACAATTCGCCGAGGGCCGTCTTCCCCCAGGGCTTTGACCAGATCAATAGCCCCTTCCCGGGGCGGATCGATGAGCATTTTGTCGAAATGGCCCAGGGCCGCCAGGGATTCGGGAGTGCACTCAAACAGATTGGCGACACCGAACCGGGTACGCTCCGCCAGACCGTTGGCGGCGGCATTTTCCCCGGCCCGATCCACTAGGGCCTGACTCCCTTCAATACCGGTGACCTGGGCTCCGGAACGGGCGATGGGCAGGGTGAAATTCCCCAGGCCACAGAACATATCCGCCACCCGCTCCCCCTCCCGGGGAGCCAGCAAACTCATGGCCCGCCGCACCAACACCCGATTGATGGCCGGATTAACCTGAGTGAATTCCGTGGGAGCAAACCCCATGGACAGGTCGAATTCGGGCAATTCATAGGTCAAGTCCGGAGCTTCCCGGGGGTAAAAGCGGTACACCGATTCCGGCCCTTTGGGCTGAAGATAGAGCACTACCCCGTGTTCATCGGCAAACTGGCGCAGCAAGGCCTCATCCCCGTCATTCAGGGACTCCAGAATACGCAGAACCAGCACGGTGCAATGGGCGCCCACCGCCACTTCCACCTGGGGCAGCCGTTCCCGGATAGAAAGGCGGCTGAACATCTGGCGCATAGGCAGAATCAACTGAGAAATCTGGGGGGGCAGAATGGCGCAGCTTTGCAAATCCGCCACATAGCTGCTCTTTTTTTCGTGGAATCCCACCAGCACGCCGCCCTTTTTCTGCACCATGCGCACCGTCAACCGGGCCCGGTGCCGATAGCCCCAGGGCTGGCCATAGATGGGGGGAAACAGCTGCTCCGGGCGGACCCGACCGATATGCCAGAGATTGTCTTCCAGTACCCGCTGCTTGGCCGCCACCTGGGCACCATGGTCCAGGTGTTGCATGCTGCATCCACCACACACGCCGAAATGGGGGCAACGGGGCTGGGCCCGGAAGGGGGATGCTTTAATGACCCGAGTGGTTTCAGCCAGCTCATAGGAATTTTTGCGCCGGAAACTGGCGTATTCCACCTTTTCCCCCACCAAGGCGCCTTCCACAAAAATGGTTTTGCCTTCCAGGTGGGTCACCCCACGGGCGTCATGGTCCAGAGATTCAATAATTCCAACGGGCATGGTCGAACAATCCGGGCAAAAGAGGGATTTTATCAGCCTCGCCCCCCTTTTCTTCAGCCCCCTCTCCGCCACCTGTCCTGGACAAGATTTACCCTTAACACCAAGCCCCATTTAAGATGAAGGCTTTTCCTTTCCTCCCTTTCCCATGAGCGAAAGCCCTATCCTCAGCCAGGCGGAAATGGCCCAGGCCCTGCTTCAATTATTGCCCCAGGCCCAAGGCCACATCCGGATCTTTGACCGCCAATTGGAAAGCTTTCCCTTGGAGAGCCCGGCTGCCATCGCCCTATTGCAGCCCTTTCTGGCCCGCCCCCCACACCAGCTCACCCTGGTATTACAGCGTCCCGAACCTACCCTCACCCGCCGCCCCCGGCTTATGGACCTGCTGCGCCGTTACGCTCCCCGCTTCCAGTTACTGCAAACACCACCCCACCTGGATAATCTGTCGGACGCCAGCCTTTTAATTGACGAGGCCTGGGGAATCATCCGTTTTGATCAAAATCAGTCCCGAGGGAAAATTCTGGTGGCGGATAAAGCCGCCTGTCGCCCTTATATACAGCGATTCCAGGACATTCTGGCAGAAGGCTGTACCCCGCTTTCCGCCTCGCCCCTGGGCCTGTAACATGCATTTTAAATGTCGCAGTGCAGCGAACCCCTATTCACAAATAAAAAAAGTGCTATAATTTCGAACTGGTTGACCCCCCTGGTTAACCGCCTGAAAATTTTTAGGATCCTTTTGGATTCGTAATATTCTTTATCGATAGGGAATCGACAATGAAACATTCTCTCCTCGTTGCTGCTCTGATTGCTCTGGCTGTTTCCGCTTGCTCCAAGAAGGAAGACGCTGCTCCTGCTCCCGCTCCTGCCGCTGAAGCTCCTGCTGCTGCTCCTTCCGCTGCTCCTGCTGACTCCGCCGCTGCCGCTCCTTCTGATTCTGCTGCTGCCGCTCCTGCTGATTCCGCTGCTGCCGCTCCTTCTGATTCCGCTGCTAAGTAATCAGTCTGTAGCAATGCGAAAAGCCGGCCTTTGGGCCGGCTTTTTTATTGCCTAAAATCCGATAAAACCCGAATTCAGGACAGCCCTGGATTTTCCATCACCACCTTATTCCCAAGCCCCTTCCTAACTTCCTCCCGGCCTCGATTATCTTTCAGGCCAGATCCCGCCAGGCAAACCCATAAGCCTGGGACGCCGCCTCTACTTCCTCGGTAGCACACCCCAATACCCCGGCCAGGGCAGCCATCGCCAATTCGGGACGGTTATTTTCCTGACTGAGATGGGCGGCCACCACGTGCTGCAGGCGCCGGACATCCAGCTGCCCCAACAGATCCGCCGCCGCCCCGTTGGCCAAATGACCAAACCGTCCCGCCACCCGCCGCTTCAGACTATCCGGATAGGAGGAACGAGCCAGCAACTCCGGATCGTGATTGCACTCCAGCACCAGACCATCGCAAGCCGCCAGCATTTCCAGAATATGGGGGGTAGGCTCCCCTGCATCCGTGAGTATCCCCAGGCGCCGGGCCCCGTCGGTAAAGACGTATTGCACCGGCTCCCGGGCATCATGGGGGACCGCGTAGGGAAAAATTTGGAGGTCTCGGCAGGCCACAGATTCGCCGGCCTGACAGAGCTTTACCTCGACGCCGGACCAGACGTCCGGTGAGGTAGCCGCCAGGGTTCCCGGGGTGAGCCAGACGGGAATGGCGTATTTGCGGGCTAGTCGGCTGACACCGGCCAGATGATCGCTATGTTCGTGGGTCACCCACAGACCACTGATCTGCTGGGCTTCCAGCCCCAGGCGGCCCAACCGGCGTTCCGTTTCTTTAACGGAAAAGCCGCAATCCAGCAGCGCCACCGTCTCCCCGCTGGCGACAACCAGGGCGTTGCCCCGGCTGCCGCTTCCCAGGGAAGCAAAGCGCATCACTTCAACTGATCGTAGAGCAGACCCAGAATCTTCTTGCCCGTATCGGAACGATCCACGCCGCCTTCCTTGGAAAGAACCTGCACTGCGCAACCGCTGTCCGTTTCCTTAACGAAGACCTGATACTGAATCTTGCTATCCGGGTCGGTCTTCTTGTCGCTCTTCCAGAAGGCCAGCTTGGACAGGAAGCCCTTGTCGTCGCCCTTCTGGCTTTGGGCATCCGCTTCCGGATCCACATAGCGAACGTAGAACAGACCCTTGGTCCGATCCCGATCCATCACCGTGAAGCCTACCCGGTCCAGGGCCAGCCCAACCCGACGCCAAGCCCGGTCAAACCGCTCCTGCACCATCAGGGAGGAGGCACCATCCGCCGTCTTGGTCAAAGTGGCCCGATCCGGCTGCTGGGTCTTGGCCGCCTGAACCATGGCCGTGGCGTGTTTTTCTTCCGTACCGAAGCGCACCATCAGGCGACGCAGCATTTCCGCTTCCAGGTCCGGGTCCGCCGGGCGAGGTTCCCAACGGGTCTGATCCCGACCTTCGGAAATGTACACTTCATACATGCCCCGGTGGCTGATGAAAATATCCGTAGTCCCGGCTTTTTCCCCCGGTTCCAGGCGGGTACGGAATTTATCCCGCTCCGGCGTGGAGTAGAGGGAATCCAGGAGTTTGCCCAGGGTATTGCGGATGAAATCCATGGGCAGCTTGGCCCGGTTTTCCGCCCAGTCCGTTTCCATGACCCCGGCTTCCGGGGTTTCCTGGGCAATCACAAAGCCGTTTTCCTGCCAGAAATCCTTGACCAGATCCCAGACCTGATCCGGAGACCCGGACACTTCCAGCCAGCGTTGGGACCCGGCCCGTTCGATGTGGGCTTTATCCACCTGGGGCAGCAATTCCGTGTTCTGCACCTTGGCCTGGGGCGACGTCCGTTCCGCGTTGTATTCCGAATAGGTAGCCGTGCCCTTCTTGCCCCCCGGCATGTCGGGTACCGCATAGCGGTCATCCTTGCCCGGTGAGGTGAGATCGGGGGGAATTTCCAGGGAAGGGGCCCGGGTCTTGGCGGCGGACTTGTAATCCACCTTTTTCGACTCGGGCATCAGGCTAAAGTCGCTGCACGCGGAAAGGAGCAACAGGCCGGTCAAAGCCGGAACGAAGGAGGTCAGCTTCATAGATTTCCCAGTTGATGGCAAAGGGCCTGGCTTAAGCCAGCACCCCGGCCTGACGCATGGCGGCCAGCACCCGTTCCTGCTTGTCGGCAGACAAGGGGGTAAGGGGCAAACGGATACCGCCAGGGATCAGCCCCAGGCGATGAACGGCCCACTTCACCGGAATCGGGTTGGATTCGCAGAACAGGTGACGGTGCAGCCCCAAGAGGCGGAAATGGAGTTCCCGACCGGTCTGCACATCCCCGGCCAGACCGGCG
This sequence comes from Azospira inquinata, assembly GCF_018905915.1. Lineage (NCBI taxonomy): Bacteria > Pseudomonadati > Pseudomonadota > Betaproteobacteria > Rhodocyclales > Rhodocyclaceae > Azospira > Azospira inquinata. Next base: position 2,739,017 of record NZ_CP064782.1, on the reverse strand, counting down.
GCACACATCTGATGCATAAGGCGGGGCGCCACATTGGCGGTGACAGAAATGTCCCCCTTGGCCCCCATGAGAATCAGGGACAGGGCGCTGGCGTCATCGCCGCTATAGACCGCGAAGTCGGCCGGCGCCCGGGCCAGCAGGTCGCAACCCCGGTCCAGCTGACCGGTGGCGTCCTTAATGCCCACGATATTGGGGATTTCCGCCAGACGCAGGGCGGTGTCATTGGACATATCCGCCGCCGTCCGTCCCGGAACGTTGTAGAGAATCACCGGCACATCCACCGCTTCGGCGATAGCCTTGAAATGCTGGTACATGCCTTCCTGGGTGGGCTTGTTGTAGTAGGGCACCACGGACAGGCAGGCATCGGCCCCCACGCTCTTGGCAAAGCGGGTGAGTTCGATGGCTTCGGCGGTGGAATTACCTCCCGTCCCGGCGATGATGGGAATACGGCCAGCGGCCTGTTCCACGGAGGCTTTGATCAGCTCCGCATGTTCATCCACATTCACCGTGGCGGATTCGCCGGAGGTGCCGACAATGACCAGGGCATCGGAACCTTCCTGGACATGGAAATCGATGAGACGACGCAGACTGTCGATATCGAGGCTGCCATCCTCGAACATGGGCGTCACGAGGGCGACAATGGAACCGGTAATCATGGGAAAAGTCATGGGGTGAAAATTAACTCGGCAATTCTACCCCGAAAGACCGGGGCGGAAGTGTAACGGGAAGTGAAAGAGCCTTCCGACACCGCCGGAAAGGCCTAATAGCCTCCCCGGGGTAGGGAAATCCCTCACAGATCGGAAAGGGCGCGCAGGTGGGCCACCACGCTCCGGGCCAGAGCGGAAAGCACATAGCCCCCTTCCAGCATGGAAACGATACGGCCCTGACAGCAGTGTTCCGCCACCCGCCGCAGCTGCTGGGTCACCCAGGCGAAATCGGATTCCACCAATTTCATGCTGCCCATGTCGTCTTCGTAATGGGCGTCGAAACCGGCGGAAATCAGCAACAGCTCTGGTTTAAATTCATAGAGCCGGGGCAGCCAGATATCGGTCACCACCATGCGGAATTCCTCCCCCCCGGTCCCGGCAGGCAGGGGAATATTGCACATATTCTCCGCCACCGTATCGGCGCCGCTGTAGGGGAAGAAGGGATGCTGGAACATGCCGGTCATGAGCACCCGGGGCTCATCTTTGAAAGCGTCCTCCGTGCCATTACCGTGGTGTACGTCAAAATCCACAATGGCTACCCGGGACAGGCCGTGGGCCGTCAGGGCATGGCGGGCCGCCACCGCAATATTGTTGAGGAAGCAGAAGCCCAGGGCGCTCTCCCGCTCCGCATGGTGGCCAGGCGGACGGATGGCGCAAAAGGCATTCCCTACCTCCCCCTTCATGACCAGATCCACCCCCAGTATCCCGGCCCCGGCGGAACGTAACGCCGCCTGCCAGGTGTGGGGATTCATGGCCGTATCCGGGTCCAGGTGGATGATGCCGGTGGTGGGTACGCTACGCTTGAGCTTTTCCAGATAGGCCGCCGGATGGACCCGGAGCAGCTGGTCCATGGTCGCCAGGGGGGCATCGTAGTAGCTGAAATAGGGGTCCAGCCCCTGGGCGATCATGAGATCGCTGATGGCGGACAGGCGGGCCGGGCTCTCCGGGTGAAAGGAGCCCATATCGTGAAGATGGCAATCACGATGGGTGATGAAGGCGGTGGTGGTCACTTGAGTGCTTCCGGGGTGAAAGAACGGGGCCGCAGGGCCACGCCTCGGGTTATAGATATAGTCGTATCAAGTGCGAGTCTCCTCTTGGGGATTATTGCGCCATTGCCCCAAAGCCACAAGCCATGCCCCTTTGCTCCCTGGCCCAGAAGCGAATCAGGCCCGCCGGGCCTTGGCGACGTACCGGCCCGCTCCCTGGCGCCCCCAGGGGAGTCGGGTACAATGGCCCCTCCCAGCCAATGCTGGAGCCGGTCTTCCGGGGATATGGGGGGGACACCGGATAGCTCCGGCTCCCCAGGGGAAGTGCCCGTCCCTATTGGCCTGGAGGCCATCCCAAGGCCTTCTGGCCAAGCCCCGCCTCCGAAGTGAGGCTCCGCCCCTCCGGCAGAAAATCATTGCCATGCATAACGACGGGCCGCCCGGAAAATTCCGGCAGCCGGTCGGGAGACCATCTTGAAAATCATCCCATCCCTGATCCTAGCCTGTCTGACCGGGCTGGGCTGCCACGCCCCCCTCTACGCCCAGAGCAGCTTTTCCGACAATCCGGAAGTGACCCAATTCATCTCGGACATGGGCCAGAAGTACGCCTATGACGGGGCCGCCCTGGAAGCCATGTTCGCGTCCGTGGAACCCAACGACACGGTCCTCACCGCCATTCTTCCAGGGGTCTCCGCTGAAAGCCGTTCCTGGCAGCGTTACCGGGCCCAGTTTCTGACCGATCGGCGCATCCGGGAAGGCGTGGCTTTCTGGAACCAGCACCCGGCCACCCTGGCCAAGGCGGAAGCAGAATTCGGCGTCCCGGCGGAAATCATTGTGGCCATTATTGGCGTGGAAACCGAATACGGACGGCACATGGGCCGCTTCAACGTATTCCGTTCCCTGGCCACCCTGGCATTTAATTACCCGCCCCGGGCCGAGTTTTTCCGGGGGGAACTGGAGCAGTTTCTCCTCCTCACCCGGGAAAACGGTATTCCCCCCATGAGCGTCAAAGGGTCCTTCGCCGGCGCCATCGGCATTCCCCAATTCATGCCCGGCAGCCAGCGCCGCTACGGGGTGGATTTTGACGGGGACGGCCACATCGACCTGTGGCACAGCCCAGATGACGCCATCGGCAGCGTGGCCCGCTTTCTCCATGAGCATGGCTGGCAACCCGGCGCCCCCATTGCCGAGCCCTTACCGGGAGGGCTGTACTTTCCGCCGGACTTAACCACCGGAAGCCAGCCCCGCTACCAGGGCGCAGAACTGGCCCAGCGCGGCCTGCCCATCCCCCCAGCCCAGTACGACGAGCCCCTGGCCCTGATTGCCCTGGATACCCCGGAAATGCCGGATGAGGACTGGATCGGCCACGCCAATTTCTACGCCATCACCCGCTACAACCACTCCAGCTTTTACGCCATGTCCGTGTTCCAACTGGGAGAAGCGGTCAGGGCCGCCCGGGAACAGCCCGGGGAAGGGGTAATCGGCAATGCCGCTCCCGCCGCGCCCAGCCCCAGCGGCCGAGCAAGCCGTCATCGCCCCGCCTTGGGACAAAGCCAGAAAAAGGCTGGCCACCGTCACCCGGCGGGAAACAAGGCCAAGAAGAAACACTAGTTAGGGAGGGCCAGCGAAAGAAGATACCCGCCCCGGAAACAACGGAGACGGGCTACAGCAGGGTATCCCGGGCGATACCGCCCCGGCGGATGATGCGGCGCAATTGGGTGAGGGCTTCTACCTGAATCTGGCGCACCCGCTCCCGGGTCACCCCCAGTTCGCTGGCAATGCTTTCCAGGGTGGCAATTTCCTGGTCGTGGAAGCCGTAGCGCCGTTCCACTACAAAGCGCTGTTTCTCCCCCAGCTGGTCCAGCCAATGGGCCACCAGACGGCTTAACTGGCTCTCCTGGAGCAGCTGCTCCGGGTCGATACCGGTCTCATCCGCCACCAGATCCCCCAGACTATGCCGGTCATCCCCTTCCAGGGGGGTGTCCAGGGAAGCCGCATATTCGCCCCAGGCCAGAATTTTCCGGATGTCCTCCGGGCTACGCCCCAGCTTTTCTCCGATGCGGGCGATAGCGCTACTGTCCGGATGAGCATCGCCGTCCAGCTGATAGCCGGCCCGCTGGACCGCATGAACGTCCTTCATGACGTGGATGGGCAGGCGAATGGTGCGGCCGTGGTTCATGAGAAAACGCTCCACGCTCTGGCGTATCCACCAGGTGGCGTAGGTGGAAAAACGAAAACCCCGCTCGGGATCAAATTTTTCCAGGGCATGGATCAGGCCCAGGTTGCCTTCCTCCACCAGATCCAAGAGGGGAACGCCCCGGTTCAGATAGCGTTTGGCGATATTCACCACCAAGCGCAGATTGTGCTCAATCATTTTCTGGCGGGCGCCAAAGTCACCGGCCCGCACCGCCCGGGTCAGCGCCAACTCCTGATCCGGCGCCAGCAAAGATTTAGCACCGATTTCGTTGAGATAGAGCTGGGTGACATCGTTGAGCACGTCCACCGCCGCGTCGGCGGGGCCGTCCTCCTCTTTTTCCAGGGGCAAAGCCGCCTCAAGCTCCGAACCGTCGAAGTCATCCTCTGGGTCTTCGGCGAACTCGGGCGGCTTGGGCATCGCTAACGCTTAGGTAGGTATTGGAGAGGATCCACCGGATTTCCCTGACGGCGGATTTCAAAGTGAAGCTTCACCCCATCGGCCCCCGTACTGCCGATTTCCGCCACTTTCTGGCCCCGGGAAACCTGCTGACCTTCCTTCACCAGAATGGCGCTGTTGTGGGCATAGACGGAAAGGAAAGAAGCATTGTGCTTCACGATCACCAGCTTGCCGTAGCTGGGCAAGCCGCTCCCCGCATAAACCACCTTGCCGTCCGCCGCCGCATACACCGGGTCACCGGTGCGGCCGCTGATTTCCAGCCCCTTGCCGCCACTATGGCCGAAACCGGAAAGTACCTTGCCGCTGGCGGGCCAACCCCAGGCTAGGCCGGAAGCGGCCACCCCTGACGCCCCTTCTTCCGCCTTGGCAGGCGTGGCGGGGGCCTTGCTGGCCTTGGTGGCCCCGCTACCGCCCTGGTATTTGGCGTAGGCCTGATCCGAATAGGCTTCTTTTCCGGCCTTGGGCTCCCGCTTCACCCCGTCCCCACTGGCAGCGGCGGCGGGCGTAGCGGAGGCTCCCTCCAGGGAACGCTTTTCCACCACCTGGGAACCTACGGGCATGGGCTTGGCCACTCCGTCGTCCTTGGGCGGCTTTACCCGCAGCTGCTGGCCGACTTCGATGTGGTGGGGATCCTGCAGATTGTTCCAGGAGGCAATGTCGCGAAAGGACTGGCCGTGGGAACTGGCGATGGCGTAAAGAGTATCTCCCTTACGCACCGTATAGAATTCGTCGCTGTTGGCGCTCACGGCGGGGGCCGCACTACGAGCGGCTCCGCCCCGTTGCTCCACCGGCGCGGGGGAACCGGAACTGGCACACCCGGCAAGGACGCCCGCCAAGAAAGTCGCGAAAACTAAGGCTGGCAGGGCATGGAAGGATTTGGTCATTCGACTCCCGACAGCAAGGGCACGAACCGCACGCCCTCCAATTTGGTTTCGAGGAAGCCCTGAGGCGTTCGCTCGACCAGATGGAGCTGTTGCTCAGCGCTTCCCACAGGGAGCACCATTCTGCCACCAAGCGCTAGTTGCTGCAAAAGGGCGGGGGGCACCCGGGGAGCTGCCGCCGCCACAATGATGGAATCGAAGGGGGCCGCGGCCGGTAGCCCCAACTGGCCATCCGCGTACTGTAGGCGGACATGGAACTGCTGCAACTGGCGCAGATTGGCTTTGGCTTTGTTCAGCAGGGGCTCGATCCGTTCCACCGCATAGACCTGGTCCGTCAGTTCTCCCAGCACGGCAGCTTGATAACCGCAGCCAGCGCCAATCTCCAGGGTCTTGCCCAAGCCCCCCGCCAGGCTGGCCTCCCGGCCCTGGCGCAGCAATTCGATCATGCGGGCCACGATATAGGGCTGGGATATGGTCTGGGAGCACCCCAGAGGTAAGGCCGTATCCTCATAGGCCCGGTGGGCCATGGCCTCTTCCACAAAAATATGCCGGGGCACCGTGGCGATAGCGGAAAGCACCGCTTCATCCTGAATGCCCCGCTCCCGCAGCCGATCCACCATGCGCAAACGGGTGCGGGTGGAAGTCATGCCGATCCCGGTAACCATGCCCTTATCCTTCCAGCCAGGATTGCACTGCGGGCATTTGGCCGGTATGGGTTAAATCCAATTGCAAGGGAGTCAAAGAAACCAATTTCTGGCGAATGGCCCAGAAATCCGTGCCCTCCCCCGCGTCCTGGGCCGACCCGGCGGCCCCTACCCAATAGACGGTTTCATTCCGGGGGGTTTTTGTCTTTACCGCCGGTTCCGCCTTATGGCGCCGCCCCAAACGGGTTACCCGTTGTCCGGCCAATTGGTCATATGGCACATCCGGCACATTGACATTTAGCAACAGGGGATTGGGGAAAGCCTTATTCTGGAATTTCAAAACCAGCTCCCGGGCTACCCGGGCCGCCGTATCCAGATGCTTGAATTCTTTTCCGGTCAAAGAAACCGCTAGGGAAGGTATTCCTAATAAATAGCCTTCCGTAGCCGCCGCCACCGTACCGGAATAAACGGTGTCGTCCCCCATATTGGAGCCGTGGTTAATTCCAGAGACCACCATATCGGGCAAACTGTCCAGCATTCCCGTAACAGCCAAATGGACACAATCCGTAGGTGTGCCATTTACAAAATAAAAGCCATTGGACGCCCGCCGCAAATACAGCGGGCGGTCCAAGGTCAGGGAATTACTGGCACCGCTTCGATCCCGCTCCGGTGCAACCACCGTGACGTGAGCAATATCCCCCAACGCTTGGGATAACAGTTCAATACCCGGGGAAAAATAGCCATCGTCATTACTCAGCAGAATACGCATGCAGCGCCCTATCCCTTAAGCCAGACTTCGCTCAAACCGCCAGTTCATCAATGGAACGGCCACCGGCAATCCATTCGGCTACCCATTGGGGTTTGCGACCACGACCGGTCCAGGTTTGTTCGGGATTGGCGGGATTGCGATATTTAGCCTTCACCGTCCGCACCGCTTTGACTTTACCTTTTTCCTTGGCTTTTACCAGGGAATCCAGGGAAAAACCACGGGATTCGGCCAAAGCCTTTAACTCATCTAAAACCTTCTGCTTGTCCTGTTCCTCACGCTTTTTGATTTCGGCGGGGATTTGTTGCAGCAGGTCCTGCAGCTCAACGAGGGACAACGTAGAAATATCCATATTCGCTTCTCCACTATTTCTCGTCTTTCAGGAATTGAAAAACGTCCGCGAACTTATTTTATAAGGAATAAATCGGTTTCGGCAATATAAATTGCAATAGCCCATTTCAGCCCAGGCAACCAAAACCATGGAAACAAGACAAAAGAATAGGGACAGAGGAATATGCCAATGCCCCAAAACCGGTTCAGGAAGGAGTCCTAAACCTAGGTTTAGGAACTTTAAGGAGTCCGACGACCAGAGCCGGATTAGGGACAAAAAAAAAACCGGTATGGCTACCGGTTTTTTTAAAATAAATGGTCGGGGCGGCGGGATTCGAACTCGCGACCCCTTGCACCCCATGCAAGTGCGCTACCAGGCTGCGCTACGCCCCGACTCGAGAAGAAGAATTATACAGGTTTTTTCGACTTTTGGAAGTCTTTTTTCAAACATGCAGCAATTCTGCAATGCTCTCCAGCTCCTTGCGAATAGCGGCGGGGGTTGGCCCGGCTTCCTGTTCGCTGATTTCCTCAAGGCGATGACGGGCACCGCTAATCGTAAACCCTTGATCGTAAAGGAGTTCCCGAATTCTCCGCACCAAAAGAACTTCATGATGCTGGTAATAGCGGCGGTTCCCCCGCCGTTTCACCGGTTTCAGCTGGGAAAACTCCTGTTCCCAGTAGCGCAGCACATGGGGTTTCACCCCGCACAACTCACTCACTTCACCGATGGTGAAATAGCGCTTAGCCGGAATGGGCGGCAACGCTTCCTTGGGGAGTTCTTTGGAATTATTGTCCATGGTAAGACTGTTCCACTTCCGCCTTCAGCTTCTGGCTGGCATGAAAGGTCACCACCCGACGGGCGGTAATGGGAATTTCTTCCCCGGTTTTAGGATTGCGCCCGGGTCGTTGGGGCTTGTCCCGCAACTGGAAATTGCCAAAACCGGAGAGTTTGACCCCTTCCCCCCGTTCCAGGGCATTACGAATTTCTTCGAAGAAGGCCTCGACCATGTCTTTGGCCTCCCGCTTATTCAAACCGACTTTTTCAAACAACAGGTCGGCCAGTTCTGCTTTGGTCAGCGTCATATAAATCCCGGGCTAGACGCGCAGCTTGGCGGCAAACTGGCGCTCCAGAATTTGCACCAGGGCCGTTACGGCAGCATCCACTTCCACATCTTGCAAAGTTTTTTGAGTATCTTGCATAACTATACGTAACGCAAGGCTTTTTTTCCCTTCCTCCACCCCTTTTCCGGTGTAAACATCGAAGAGCTGGATGTCTTTTACCAGGGGAGGATGGGCGGCTTTCAAACCGTCCAGCAGGGTCTGGAAGGCCAGGGATTGATCTACCACCACGGCCAAATCCCGGACCACAGCGGGGAAGCGGGACAGTTCTTCAAACCGGGGCAAGCGTCCTTGCAGCAGGGCATGCAAATCCAGCTCGAACACCACCGGCGCATGGGGCAAACCGTATTTCTGCACCCAGCGGGGATGGAGCTCCCCGATAACGCCAATGGTCTGGCCGGCTACCGAAAGAGCCGCCGCCCGCCCCGGATGCAGGGCCGGATGCTGGGCCTTCTCAAAACGGGCGACAGCCGGCTGGAGCAGAGCCTCTAAATCCCCCTTGAGGTCGAAAAAGTCCACCAGGCGATGGGACTGACCCCACTGCTCCGGTGCGGCAGGACCATAGGCTAGGCCGCCCAGTTTCCAGGGCTGGGCGAAGCCGGGCACCGGACTGCCCCCTTCCTGACGCCAGAAGCAACGACCCGTTTCAAAAACCCGGACCCGCTCCTGTTTACGCTTCAGGTTGTTGTTCAGAGTGGAAACCAGCCCGCCGATCAGGGAGGTGCGCATCACCCCCATTTGGCTGGCGATAGGATTGGCCAGACGGATGGGGCTATCGTTCTGGGCGAAATCCGCTTCCCAGGCCGCTTCCACGAAGGCAAAGTTAATCACCTCCTGATAGCCAGCATCGGCCAGGATTTGCCGCAGCCGCTGAACGGGCCGCTGATCCTCGCTCCAGGGCAGCATGGTCATGGCCGCCTTGGGGGGACGGGCGGGAATTTCGTTATAGCCGTGCACCCGCACCACTTCTTCGATCAAATCCTCTTCCACTTCAATGTCGAAGCGGAAAGTGGGGGGCGTCACCAGAAAATTATCCCCCTCCCGTTGGAAACTCAGCCCCAAACGGGAAAGCAATTCACCAATACGCTCAGAGATAAAGGGAACGCCCAGGATTTTGCCCACCCGGGCCGTACGCAGGCGCACCGGATGACGATGGGGCAAGGCGGTTTGGGCTTGTACCAGAGGACCAGCTTCCCCACCGCAGATTTCCAGGATCAACTGGCTAGCCCGTTCCATGGCCCGGGCGCAGCCCCCGAAATCCACCCCCCGTTCAAAGCGGTGGGAGGCGTCGGAGGAAAAGCTGTAACGCCGGGCCCGCCCGGCAATGGCGTGGGGATCGAAAAAGGCGGATTCCAGGAACAGTTCCTGGGTTTCCAGACTAATACCGCTGGCGGTACCCCCCATGATGCCAGCCAGGGCCAGGGGCCCGGATTGGTCGGCAATGACCAATTCATCCGCCTTGGGAGCGATTTCCTGGCCATTCAGCAGGGTTAGGCGATCACCCGCCTGGCCCCAGCGCACCTGGATATCCCCTTGCAGCAAGCCGTTGTCGAAGGCGTGAAGCGGTTGGCCTAACTCCAAAAGCACGTAATTGGTGATGTCCACGATGGCGGAGACGGGGCGAATATCGCTCCGTTCCAACCGCCGACGCATCCATTCCGGCGTGGCCGCCTTGGCGTTTACGCCTCGAATCACCCGGCCGAAATACAAGGGGCAGGCATCCCCCGCCCCCAGTTGGACGTTACGGGTCACCGTGCCACCCACGGCCACCGGCGTCACTTCCGGATAGACCGCGGCCACCCCGGTGAGAGCGGACACTTCCCGGGCCACCCCGGTGAGGGATAGACAGTCGGCCCGGTTGGGGGTCAGCTTCAGGGTAAACAGGGTATCGTCCAGATCCAGGTAGCGGCGGATACTCTCCCCAACCGGGGCGTCTTCCGGCAATACCAGCAGCCCGGAGGATTCTTCCGCCAGCCCCAGTTCCTTGGCAGAACAAAGCATGCCGGAGGATTCCACCCCCCGCACCTTGGCCACCTTGATCTTGAAATCCCCGGGCAACTTGGCCCCGGGCAGGGCACAGGGCACCTTAAGGCCGGCGGCCACATTGGGAGCGCCACAGACAATCTGGACCGGGGCGCCTTCGCCCACTTGGACTTGGCACACGTTCAAGCGGTCCGCGTTGGCGTGTTTTTCCACGGCCAGCACCTGGGCCACCACCACTTGGGAGAATGCCGGGGCTACCGGCTCTTCCTCTTCCACTTCCAGACCGGCCATGGTCAGAAGTTGGGACAGCTCAGCACTGGAAAGGGCCGGGTTAACGAAAGTTCTCAGCCAGGATTCGGAAAATTTCACGGAAAATTCCTAACTCAAACGAATTGGCGCAGGAAACGCAGGTCGCCGTCGAAGAATAAACGCAGGTCATTGACCCCGTAGCGCAGCATGGTGAGCCGGTCCGGCCCCATACCGAAAGCAAAGCCGGTATAGCGCTCCGGATCAATTCCAGCGTAGCGCAGCACATTGGGATGGACCATGCCACAGCCGGCAATTTCCAACCACCGGCCTTCCAGGGCCCCGCTCATGAAGGCCACGTCAATTTCTGCGGAAGGCTCGGTAAAGGGGAAAAAGGAGGGACGGAAACGCACTTTCAGATCGTCGCTCTCAAAGAAGCGGCGGAGAAAGTCGGCAATCACCCCTTTCAGGTCGGCGAAGGAAATGTCCTCACCCACCCACAAGCCTTCCACCTGATGGAACATGGGGGAGTGGGTAGCGTCCGAATCCACCCGATAAACCCGGCCGGGGGCAATGATGCGAATTTCCGGCATGGTTTCCAGATGGGCATAGCGGGCCACGTGGGCCTGCATGTAGCGCGCCTGGATCGGGCTGGTATGGGTGCGCAGCAACACCCCCTCCTCCACTTTGCCCTGGGTATCTTCCAGATAGAAGGTGTCGTGCATGGAGCGGGCCGGGTGATTTTCCGGGGTATTCAGGGCGGTGAAATTGAAAAAGTCCGTTTCAATTTCCGGACCGTCCGCCACCTGAAAACCGATGGAGCGAAACAGGGTTTCGATCCGTTCCAGGGTGCGGGTCACGGGATGGAGACCGCCCCGGGGCTGACCGCGCCCGGGCAGGGTCACATCCAGGGCTTCCTCAGCCAAACGGGCTTCCAGCGCCGCCTGACGCAAGGCTTCCCGCCGGCCGTTGAGGGCCGCTTCAATGGCTGCCTTGGCCCGGTTGATGTCCGCCCCGGCGGCTTTACGCTCTTCCGGCGGCAGTTTTCCCAGGCCTTTCAACAATTCGGTAATTTGCCCGCTCTTCCCCAGGTAACGGGCTTTCGCCTGTTCCAGGGCATCCGGGTCTTGAATGGAGGCGAAGGCCGTAGCGGCTTCGCTGACAAGCTGATCGAGATTCTGCATGGAAAATTCCACGTCACTCGTTAAGGGAACCGCCCGGAAATCGTCTGCCGCCCCGGGCGGCGGGGACAGCAGAAAAAAAAGGAGGCGGAAGCCTCCTTTTTTTCGCGCTAGACGCGCTTAGGCAGCGAGGCTCGCCTTGGCCTGATTGGCCAGCGCGGCAAAAGCCGGCTTGTCGAACACCGCCAGATCGGCGAGCACCTTGCGGTCCACTTCGATCTGAGCCTTCTTCAGGCCATTCATGAAGGTGCTGTACTTCAGGCCCACTTCCCGGGCAGCCGCATTGATACGGGCAATCCACAGGGCGCGGAACTGACGTTTGCGTTGGCGACGGTCACGGTAAGCGTATTGACCGGCCTTCATCACCGCCTGCTTGGCAACCCGATAGACGTTTTTACGCCGACCCCGGTAGCCCTTGGCTTGGTCCAGAACCTTTTTATGGCGCGCCCGCGCCGTTACACCACGTTTAACTCGAGGCATTGTTCACTCCTTTACGCGTAAGGCATCATGGCCCGCACGGCGGCCATATTGGTTTCATGCACCGTTTCCATACCACGGAGCTGACGCTTGCTCTTGGTGGTCTTCTTGGTCAGGATGTGGCGCTTGAACGCGTGGGAACGCTTGATGCTTCCACTGGAGCGGACCTTGAACCGCTTGGCGGCCCCGGTCTTCGTCTTCATTTTGGGCATAGCATGCTCCTATTTTTCCATGAATCCAGGTGTCCCCCGACGGGAGCACTTGATAACCCGAACCCACTTATTAACGCCCCGGGAGCGACCCCGGCGCGGTACAACAAAATCGATTTACTCGGCAGCCTCGGGCTGGGCCACCGGCTTTTTCTTCGCCGGCGCCAAGACCATCACCATTTGACGGCCTTCCATCTTAGGCATTTGTTCCACCACAGCCACCGTACCCAGGTCAGCCTTAATACGCTCCAGCTGACGCATGCCGATGTCTTGGTGAGCCATTTCCCGCCCGCGGAAACGCAAAGTCACTTTGACTTTGTCTTCTTCCCCCAGGAAACGGGTCATATTCCGCAGCTTGATCTGGTAATCGTTTTCGTCCGTTCCCGGACGCAACTTGATTTCCTTGATCTGCACCTGCCGTTGTTTCTGCTTGGCTTCGTGCTGCTTTTTGGCTTCGTGATACTTGAACTTACCGTAATCCATCACTCGGCATACAGGCGGTTTAGCCAGGGGCGCGATCTCAACCAGATCCACGCCAGCTTCTTCCGCCATGCTCAACGCCGCCCGAATGCTGACAACGCCGACTTGTTCGCCCTCTTCCCCGATTAACCGAACTTCGGGTACTGTGATTTCTTCATTGACGCGGTGCGTCTTCTGCTGTATTGCAGCGATGGTTCAATCTCCAAAAAACAGCCGCCGGAAGCGGACAAAAACTAAGCCGTGCCCTTACGCGTAGCGACTTCTTCCTGAAGCCGCTCGATCAGGCTTTCCAAGGGCATTTGCCCCAAATCCTGACCACCGCGAGTACGCACGGCCACCATGCCGGTTTCCTTTTCCTTGTCGCCAACGACAAGCTGATAGGGCAACCGGTTCAAGCTATGTTCTCGTATTTTATAAGTAATTTTTTCGTTACGCAAATCCGCTTCCGCCCGGAACCCTACGGCCCGGAGCTTTTCCGCCACCTGGGCGGCATATTCTGCTTGTTTTTCCGAAATATTCAGGACAATGACCTGGACCGGAGAAAGCCACAACGGCAGGGAACCCGCGTAGTTTTCGATCAAAATACCGATAAAGCGTTCCAGGGAGCCCAGAATGGCCCGGTGCAGCATCACGGGCACGTGACGGGCATTGTCTTCCCCCACGTATTCCGCACCGAGGCGGCCGGGCATGGAGAAATCCACCTGCATGGTGCCGCACTGCCAGGAACGGCCAATGGCGTCCTTGATGTGGAATTCGATCTTGGGGCCGTAAAAAGCCCCTTCCCCGGGCAATTCACTCCACTCCAGACCGGAAGCCCGCAGACCGCTGCGCAGCGCAGTTTCCGCTTTGTCCCAGATTTCGTCGGAACCCACCCGATCCTGGGGACGCAGGGCCAGCTTCACCGCCACATGGTCGAAACCAAAATCCCCGTAAACCTTTTTCACCAGGGCGTTGAAAGCCTTCACTTCGGCTTCGATCTGATCTTCCGTACAGAAAATGTGACCATCGTCCTGGACAAAGCCCCGCACCCGCATCAAGCCGTGGAGGGCGCCGGATGCTTCATTCCGGTGGCAGGAACCGAATTCCCCGTAACGCAGGGGCAAATCCCGGTAGGAGCGGAGATCGGAGTTGAACACCTGCACATGGCCCGGGCAATTCATGGGCTTGATGGCGTAGTCCCGCTTCTCGGACTCGGTGGTAAACATGTGATCTTTGTAGTGATCCCAGTGCCCGGACTTTTGCCACAGGCTGCGGTCCAGAATCTGGGGACAACGGACTTCCTTGTAGCCGTTATCCCGATACACCTGACGCATGTAGCTTTCGATTTCTTGCCAGACGGCCCAGCCCCGGGGGTGCCAGAACACCATCCCCGGCGCTTCATCCTGCATATGAAAGAGATCCAGCTGCTTGCCGATGCGCCGGTGGTCCCGCTTTTCCGCCTCTTCCAGCATGTGCAGATAGGCTTCCTGGTCGTCCTTCTTGGCCCAGGCGGTACCGTAGATGCGCTGTAGCATCTCGTTCTTGGAATCGCCGCGCCAGTAGGCCCCGGCCACCTTCATCAGCTTGAACACCTTGAGCTTGCCCGTACTGGGCACGTGGGGGCCACGGCAAAGGTCGATGAAATCCCCTTCCCGATAAAGGGAAATATCCTGATCGGCGGGAATGGCTTCAATCAGTTCCGCCTTGTATTTTTCCCCCAGACCCAGGAAAAATTTCACCGCATCGTCCCGCTTCCAGACTTCCCGACTGATGGGGATATCTTTTTTCACCAGCTCCGCCATGCGTTTTTCGATGGCGGCCAGATCTTCCGGGGTAAAGGGGCGGGAATAGGCGAAGTCGTAGTAAAAGCCGTTTTCGATCACCGGGCCGATGGTCACCTGGGCTTCCGGATAAAGCTCTTTTACCGCATAGGCCAGCAAGTGGGCGGTGGAGTGACGGATCACGTCCAGACCTTCCGGATCTTTGTCCGTTAGGATGGCCAGATCCACATCCTGGTCAATCAGGTGGGAGGTATCCACCACCTTGCCATTCACTTTGCCCGCCAGGGCGGCTCGGGCCAGACCGGCACCGATGGAAGCCGCCACGTCCGCAACGGACAGGGGGGCGGGATAGGAACGGACGGAACCGTCCGGCAACTTGATCGCAGGCATTAGATTTCTCCGACGACACATCCCGAGGCAAACTCAGGACAAAAAAAAAGTGCGGACGAGCCACACTTTTTTTGGATTTATAACGAAGGCGAACTCGCTCAGGCGGAAACAACCTGGGTAGTGCTAGTTCGGAACAGCATGATCTCTACCTTTTTCCTGAATGTTCGCTTCGTTGGGAAACTTGGCGGAGAGGGGGGGATTCGAACCCCCGATAGGGTATTACCCTATACACGCTTTCCAGGCGTGCGACTTAAACCACTCATCCACCTCTCCGTGGAAGGCGCGCATTGTAGCAAAGACCTATTTAATCACCAAGCCCATTCGGGACTTTTTTGCCAAAAAATTCCCCCCTACCGCCCATTCTCGGCCTCAGGCTTGCACTACCAAAATGGCCACCGCCAGGCCAATCCATAGTAGAAACAAGAGGATAAAGGTAAGCCCAGCGCAGCTCCCGGGCGACAGGCGGGAGGCGAAAATTTTTTCCACCGGCACGCACATCGGCCGGGCGATCCAGAAAAACAGGGCGTAGATGGGATTACGCGCCCTGTCCCGGCCCGCCATAAGGCCCACCGCGCCCTGGCCTAGCAGGGCCAGACCGGCCACCTCCACCCAGGCCCGAAGCAGGTGGAGGACCAGGACCAGCCCCCTATCCCCCATGGTTGCCCCTACCCCATGCAGCTTGAAAAGGCGACATCAGCCCTCCCCGTCCTGCACCTGACAGCTCACATCCAGCCGGTTCATCACCCGGGCGTAGACCACCACCAGCAACAGAAACACTAGGGGCGCACCCTGGGCCCCGATATAAAAGCCCAGGGGAAATCCGGCCAAGGTCCATTGATTCAGGTCGGCAGCAAAAAAGCTGGCGACAAAGCTCACCAAAAACCAGACCAGGAGAAAGGCCAGGGTCATCCGCCGATTAAGTCGCCAGTGACGCTTTTGTCCATCGCTGAGAGTCATGACACCAATCTCCTTTTAGCGCAGACGGGGAAAGCGCACATCGTCCACCAAGGCCTGGGTGGCCGGGTCCGGCGCTTTGGTCAATAAGCTCACCACCACAATGGTGAAAAATCCGGCGGGAATGCCCCACACCCCTGCCGCCGTGCTCTGAATACCAAACCAGGGCTCCATGCCCATGCTTTGCAGGCCGAGCCAGGGAATGCCGGCAAAATTCACCCGCAGCATGTAATAGAGGGTAACCCCCAGGCCCACCACCATGCCCGCCAGGGCCCCGGCCCGATTCGCCCGTTTCCAGAAAATACCCAGGACCAGGGCGGGGAAAAATGCCGCGCCGGCCAGGGAAAAAGCCCAGGCCACCATATAGAGAATGGAAGCCGGGCGCAGGGAAGCCATGGTGGCCGCCAGGATGGCCACCACCAGCAGCAGGGATTTGGACACCACCAAACGCCATTGGGTGGAAGCGTGGGGCCGGACGATTTTGTAATAGATGTCGTGGGACAGGGCGTTGGTGATGGTGAGCAGCAGGCCATCCGCCGTGGACAGAGCCGCTGCCAGCCCCCCAGCGGCTACCAGGCCGGACACCACATAGGGCAGTCCGGCGATTTCCGGGGTAGCCAGCACAATCACATCCGGATTGAGGGACAGCTCGGCCAGCTGGAGCAGTCCATCATGGTTGATGTCCTCGATCTGAATCAGGCCCACCTTGCCCCAGGCCGACACCCAGGAGGGCAGATGGGCGATGGGCATATTGATTACGTGGGCGTAAATCTCGTACTTGGCGAACACCGCATAGGCCGGAGCCGTCAGGTAGAGCAGCAGAATAAAAAAGAGGGACCAGGCTACCGAATCCCGGGCTTCCCGCACCGAGGGGGTGGTGTAGTAGCGCATCAGCACATGGGGCAAGGCCGCCGTGCCCACCATGAGGCAGAACATGAGGGAGAGAAAATTCAAGCGAGCGGACCAGGATTCCGCCGAGGTTCCCCCGGGAAAGGCCTGGGCGTGGCGCTGGGGCACCCGGGCCTGATCCTGGGCCGCCTGCTGGTCCGCCGACCACAGGGCCCGGGCCCCTTCCGGGGTCTGGGGCAAATCCCGGCGCTCCCGCTCCAGGGCCACCACCTCCCGCATGGAAGCATTACCCGCCTTAAGCCGGTTGATTTCCTCCGTAAGGCGCTGCCGCTCTTCCCCCAGGGAGGCGGGCAGGCGCCGGATTTTTTCCCCGTAGGCATCCGCCCGGGCTTGATAAAGGGCCCGAGCCTCCTCCTCCGCCGGAGTATGGAAAAGTTTATCTTCCAGCCCCCCCACCTGTTGCAGCACCCGGCCATAAACCGCCTGGGGCACGGGTACCCCAGTAACTTGGTAGGAAAGAATAGCCACCGGCGTCACATAGGCAATGATGAGGACAATGTACTGGGCCACCTGGGTCCAGGTCACGGCCCGCATGCCCCCGAGGAAGGAACACACCAGGATGCCTGCCAGGCCCACAAAAACCCCGATTTCGAATTGCAGGCTGACAAAGCGGCTGGTGATCAGCCCCACCCCGTAAATCTGGGCCACCACGTAGATGAAGGAGGTAAGAATGGCCGCTCCGGCCCCCACCAGCCGGGCGCCGTTGCCACCATAGCGGGCACCGAGAAAATCCGGGATGGTGTATTGGCCGAATTTGCGCAAATAGGGAGCCAGAAACAGGGCCACCAGCACATAGCCCCCGGTCCAGCCCAGGATATAGGCCAGGCCCTGAAAGCCCGACAGATAAAGGGTTCCGGCCAGGCCGATGAAGGAAGCCGCGCTCAGCCAGTCCGCCCCGATGGCCATGCCGTTGAAGAGGCCCGGCACCCGGCGGCCGGCCACGTAGTATTCGGCCACATCGGCGGTACGGGTCAATAGGCCGATGGTGGCGTACACCAGCAGGGTGAAGAAGAGAAAGGCGTAGCCGATCCAGCGCCCGGGCAGCCCCAGGGACTCCAGCCAGGCCAGGAAGGCGACAAACAGGAGAAAGCCGCCCGTATAGGCCAAGTAGTAACGTTTCAGACGCTGGGCAAACGGGTCCATCCCGGATCAATCCTTTGACTAAGGGGGCTTACCCCGCCCGGCGCATCCAGCGCCGCATACGCTCTAGTTCCATCAGCTTGGCCGGGGTATCCGCGCCCTTCTGGGTGCCCCGGGCCAGAGCCACCTGAAGCAATTTGGCCGTAGCGTAACAGTCGGAGACCGCGTTGTGGCGCTGGATATTTTCGATGTCGAACATTTCCAGCCAGCGGTCCAGAGTAGCCAGCACGTCCAGCCGTTCCCGGTAGAGTTCGGGCATGACCCAGGCCAGATCCAGCCAGGGGCGCCGAAAGGGCTCCCCCAAGCGGCGAGCCATAGCCCGGGCGATCATGGTTTCATCAAAGCGGGCGTGGTAGGCCACCAGGGGCGATTTGCCAATGTAATCGAGGAAATCCAGCAGGGCCGCCACCGGCTCCCGCCCCGCCCGCTGGGCCGAACCGCCGATGCCGTGGAGCAAGATATTGTCCGTATCGCTCACCTCTTCCTGACGCAGGATGACCTCGAACGCGTCATGGAAATCGATGAGCCCCCCGTTCACCGCCACGGCGCCAATGGAAATAAGCCGGTCCTTCATCATGTCCAGGCCGCTGGTTTCCACATCCACCACCACGTAACGGGTACGGAAATGGGGCAGCTTCAGATCCGCCTCCGGCTGGGCTCGCCAGGCTTCCAGCCGGGCTGCCGCCCCGGCATCCAGCAGGGGCGCGGGGCGGCCCCGGCAGCGGTCAAGCAGGCGGGACCAGAGGCTCATAACTGGTAGTCCAGCTTGAGCCGGGCCTGGAGTTTGCGGACCTGACGGAAGGATTCTTTGAGAATGCGCCGATCCAACTCATTGAGCTGTTCCGGCACAATCCGATTGTCTCCCGACGCCCCGGGCTCCGCCTCCAAGTGCTGGTGCCGCAGGCGCAGCAGCTGGATGAAGTGGAAGGAATCCACCAGTCCCCCCAGCTCTTCCCCCTGCATGCCCAGACGGGCCCCGGCCAGACGCAGGCGCTGCACCGTGTTGGTGTTGTGAATGCCGGTGGACAGGGCGTAAATCCGGGCCACATCCACGAAAAGCCGGGCGCCGTATTTTTTCAAGTCAATGGTGCCCGGGTGTTCCGGGTCCCCATCGGTGACAAAGTCCCGGATTTTGCCCAGGGGGGGAGCTACTTGCAGGGCGTTGCCCGCCATCATGCGCAGAAAGGCCGGATTGGCGCCGGTCAGGCCCATGAGCCACTGGCGCAGACGTTTGCCCAGGCTTTCCTCCCCGTAGAGCACCCGAAAATCGAAAAAAATAGTGGCAGCCAAGAGGGCGTCCGGAGCCGGGTGGCGCACCCAGTGGGAGAACTTTTCCTGCCAGCCTTCCAGGGTCAGGCACAGCTCCGGGTTGCCCGCCATGATATTGCCCTTGCACAGGGGAAAGCCGCAGCGGTCCAGATCCCCATTCACATCCCGGGCGAAATCCAGGAGGCGCAGCTGGAGCTGGTCCCGGTCCATGAGGTCGGGGCAGATGAAGATGATGCCGTTATCCTGGTCCGTGGCGAAGGTCTGCTCATCCCGGCCTTCCGAGCCGAAGGCCAGCCAGGCCCATTCAATACCGTAGAGATCGTGTTTTTCCAGGTTGAGCTGGAGTACCCGGCGGGTAATGGTGTCGTTCAAGGCGGAAATAAACTGGGTCAGCTGTTCCGCCCCCACCCCCTGGGCCAACATGTTTTCCGCCAGTTGGTGCACGTCCTGGCTAGCCTGGCTGAGGGAGGCCAGATCCGGCGCCGTTTCCACCTCCTGGCGAATCTGGCGCAGGCCCACCCGTTGCAGGGCGAACAGATCCCGCTCCGACACCACCCCCTTGAGGCGACCCAGGTCATCCACCACCAGCACGTGGCGAATGCCGTGCATGGCCATAGCCAGGGCCGCGTCATAGGCAAAGGCATTGGCCGCCAGGGCCAGGGGCCGCTTGGACATGACCTGGGCAATGGGGGCTTCCAGCCCCACCCCGGCCAGCACCACCCGGTGTAGCAGATCGCTCTGGGTGAAAATGCCCAGGGGCTTGCCCTCCCCGTCCGCCACCACCACGGACCCCAGACGTTGGCTGTCCAGGGCTTCCAGGGCTTCCCGCAAGGGCGTTTCCGGAGCGAAGGAAACGGGCTCCCGTTTTACCAGGGCGGCCAGAGGGGTGTTGAGGGACTGTTGCTCCACCGCCCGCTGGGCGAACTGGACCTGGAGCTGCTGCCGGGACTGGGTCAGGAGGCTGGCGATGTACTGGGTGCAGAACAGGTTGAACACCTGGCTCATGGCCATCACGGCGAAAAAGTCTTCCGCTTCCAATTGGTAGCAGAACACATCGTCCAGGGCCACATAGGTGTTGGTGGAAGGGCGCTGGGCAGTCACGGCGCCGATGGGGAAGCATTCCCCCGGCCCCAAAATCAGGGAGGAATATTCGGTGACATTCACCTCCCCCACCTGGCGGGCCACCACCTTGCCCCGCTGGATAATGAAAAAGGTCCGGGGAGAGCCCATTTCCGGGGTCAGGATGGGGGCGTCCTTGGGGAAATAGGCCAGCTTTAGGCGCTCCGCCAGATAGCGCAGGGGCTCCGCCTCCATGCGGTCAAAGGGGGAATGGCGACGCAGGAAATCCAGGGTCGCGGATACCAATAATTGGGTCGCGTTGGCGGACATGGGCGCTACTCCCGGCAATCAACCTTGTTTTTGGGCGCCTAGGGCAAAGAAAGGGGCCGACGCGGACGCCGCGCCGGCCCTTCAGAACGGCCGGCGGATTATGCCGTGCCGCCTACAGAGTGTCGAACAGGGCGATGTTCTGTCCCCATTCCGGGTGTCTCCTCCTCCTTACTCCTCTGTAACCTGCCTGCCCTTGCGGGCTTGTTATGGAACCGGCACCGCCCCTGCTCGAGCGGTGCCGCCGGGGAACGGCGGCGCGAAAAGCCCCCCTGGCGAGCGCCCCCGTTCCCCCGCCGGACTAACCGGCAATCTGCTTCAATTGGTCCAGAATGGCCGGGTTTTCCAGGGTGGACACGTCCTGGGTGATTTCCTCGCCCTTGGCCAGGGCCCGCAGCAGACGGCGCATGATCTTGCCGGAGCGGGTCTTGGGCAGGTTTTCCCCAAAGCGGATGTCCTTGGGCTTGGCGATGGGTCCGATTTCCCGGCCCACCCAGTCCTGGAGCTCCTTGGTCACCCTCTTGGCATCGTCCCCGTAGGGGCGGGGTCCCTTGAGCACCACGAAGGCGCAGATGGCTTCCCCGGTCAGGTCGTCGGGACGGCCCACCACGGCGGCTTCCGCCACCAGGGGATTGGCCACCAGGGCCGATTCGATTTCCATGGTGCCCATGCGGTGGCCGGAGACGTTCAGCACGTCGTCGATACGGCCCATGATGGTGAAGTAGCCGGTCTTGGCATCCCGCACCGCCCCGTCCCCGGCCAGGTACAGCCGGCCCCCCAGGTCTTCCGGGTAATAGGACTTCTTGAACCGCTCCGGATCGCCCCAGACGGTGCGGATCATGGAAGGCCAGGGCTTTTTCACCACCAGGAAGCCTCCCTTGCCCCACTCCACGTCGGCCCCGGTTTCATCCACGATGGCGGCCTGAATGCCGGGAAACGGCAGGGTGCAGGAACCGGGCACCAGGGGCGTTACCCCGGGCAGAGGAGTGATCATGTGGCCGCCGGTTTCAGTCTGCCAGAAGGTGTCCAGAATCGGGCAGCGGCTGCCCCCCACGTTTTCGTAGTACCACATCCAGGCTTCCGGATTGATGGGTTCCCCCACGGAGCCCAGCAGGCGCAGGGAGCTCAGATCGAAGTTCTTGGGATGAACCGCCCCATTGGAATCCGCCGCCTTGATCAGGGAACGGATGGCCGTGGGCGCGGTGTAGAAAATGGAGACCCGGTGATCCTGGATCATTTTCCAGAAGCGGCTGGCGTCCGGGTAGGTGGGGATGCCTTCAAAAACGATTTCCGTGCCGCCGCAGGCCAGAGGGCCGTAGGTGATATAGGTGTGGCCGGTCACCCAGCCGATGTCGGCGGTGCACCAGAACACATCTTCCGGCTTCAGGTCGAAGGTCCATTTCATGGTCAGCACGGCGTGGAGCAGGTAGCCACCGGAGGAATGCTGGACCCCCTTGGGCTTGCCCGTGGAACCGGAGGTGTAGAGCAGGAACAGGGGATGTTCCGCTTCCACCCATTCGGGTTCGCAGACGTCGGACTGGCCCGCTTCCAGCTCATGCCACCACTGATCCCGTCCCGCCACCATGTGGCAGGCGCCGCCGGTACGCTTGGCGACGATCACGGTCTTCACCGCGCCCCGATCCCCCACCATGGTCAGGGCATCATCCACCGCCGGTTTGAGGGGAATATTCTTGCCGCCCCGGGTCTGTTCGTCGGCGGTGATGATGGCCACGGCCCCCGCATCCAGCACCCGTTCTTCCAGGGACTTGGCGGAGAAGCCGCCGAACACCACGGAGTGAATGGCGCCGATCCGGGCGCAGGCCTGCATGGCCACCACCCCTTCGATGGACATGGGCAGATAGATCAGGACCCGGTCACCCTTCTTGATGCCCTGGGCACGGAGCACATTGGCGAAGCGGCTGACCCGGGCGAGCAGTTCCTTGTAGGTCACCTTGGTGACCGCGCCCCCGTCGGCTTCGAAAATGATCGCCACCTTGTCCCCCAGACCGGCTTCCACATTCTTGTCCAGGCAGTTGTAGGAGACGTTCAGCTTGCCGTCGGCAAACCACTTGTAGAAAGGGGCATCCGTTTCGTCCAGCACGGAGGTGAAAGGCTTATTCCAGACCACATGTTCCCGGGCCAGACGGCCCCAGTAACCGGTGTAATCGGTTTCCGCTTCCTTGCACAGGGCTTCATAAGCGGCCATGCCAGAAACGGCGGCCTGCTTGACCATGGCTTCGGAGGGCGGGAACACGCGATTTTCGTGAAGAACCGATTCGATCTGGGACATAGGTATCTCCTCTGCTTTATGTTTGTTACCGACCCGAAGGTCGGGACTTGGGCAGGGCGCCCGGTCATCGCTCCTGCGGGCCCGGAAAGCTGCCACCGCCTGGAATCCGGCCCCCCGTTTAAAACAGGACGGGCTTGGGACGGGGTGAATTAGACGCGGCGCGCCTTACATTCCCCTTACATGGCTGCGCTGCGCCGCACCATGAAAAGCCGGGGGAATCAGGCATCTAGCCATGCTAGAATCCTGGCCCGGCCACAAGAATTCCCCAACTCTTGCAGCGCACAAAAACCATGAAAAAAATTCCCCAACGCATGGAAGCCTTTATTTTCTGGAGCCGCTGGTTCCAGGCTCCCCTCTACCTGGGTCTGATCGTCGCCCAAGGGGTGTATGTCTATCAGTTCATGGTGGAACTGGCCCATCTGGTGGGCCAGGCGGGCGCGCTGACCGATACGGAGATCATGCTCATCGTCCTGGGCCTGATCGACGTGGTGATGATTGCCAACCTGCTCATCATGGTCATCATCGGCGGCTATGAAACCTTCGTTTCCCGGCTTGAACTGGAAAACCATCCGGATCAGCCCGAATGGCTTTCCCACGTCAATGCAGGGGTACTCAAGGTCAAGCTGGCCACCGCCCTGATCGGTATTTCCTCCATCCATCTCCTGAAAAGCTTCATCAACGCCGCCCAGCTGGACGACCGGGTGATGGGGTGGCAGATCGGCATTCACCTCACCTTCGTCATTTCCGCTTTCATGCTGGCGCTGACCGACAAGGTCATGGGCCAGACCCTCAACCTCCAACCCAAGCACTGAGGACTCATCCATGAGCACCATTCGCCAGGAAGACCTGATCGCCTCCATTGCGGACGCCTTCCAGTACATCAGCTGTTATCACCCTCTGGACTACATCAAGGCCCTGGGCGAAGCCTATGAGCGGGAAGAATCCCCCGCCGCCAAGGACGCCATCGCCCAAATCCTGACCAATTCCCGCATGGCCGCCGAAGGCCACCGTCCTATCTGTCAGGACACGGGGATCGGCCTGGTTTTCCTCAAGGTGGGCATGAACGTCCAGTGGGGCGATGCCACCATGAGCGTCCAGGAAATGGTCAATGAAGGGGTGCGTCGCGCCTACACCAACCAGGAAAATCCCCTGCGGGCTTCCGTGCTGGCCGATCCGGCCGGCGCCCGGAAAAACACCAAGGACAACACCCCGGCGGTAGTGCACTACGAAATTGTCCCCGGGGACGGCATTGAAGTGATCTGCGCCGCCAAGGGCGGCGGCTCCGAAGCCAAGTCCAAGTTCGCCATGCTCAACCCCTCCGACGATCTGGTGGAGTGGATTCTCAAGACCGTGCCCACCATGGGCGCCGGCTGGTGTCCCCCGGGGATTATCGGCGTAGGCATCGGCGGCACGCCGGAAAAGGCCATGCTCCTGGCCAAGGAATCCATCATGGCCCCGGTGAATATCCACGAACTCAAGGCCCGGGGCGCCCAGAACCGGGCGGAAGAGCTGCGTCTAGAGCTCTACGAAAAAATCAACGCCCTGGGCATTGGCGCCCAAGGCCTGGGCGGCCTCACCACCGTGCTGGACGTGAAAGTGCTGGATTACCCCTGCCACGCCGCCAATCTACCCGTGGCCCTGGTGCCCAACTGTGCCGCCACCCGGCACATCCACTTCCACCTGGACGGCACCGGCCCGGCCAAGCTGGCCGCGCCCAAGCTGGAAGATTGGCCTGCCGTCACCTGGACGGCGGACACCAAGGCCGCCACCCGGGTGGACCTGAACACCCTGACCAAGGAACAGGTGGCCGCCTGGAAACCGGGCCAAAAGCTGCTCCTCAACGGCAAAATGCTCACCGGTCGGGACGCCGCCCACAAGCGCATCGCCGACATGCTGGCCAAGGGGGAAAAGCTGCCCGTGGATTTCACCAACCGGGTCATCTACTACGTGGGTCCGGTGGACCCGGTGGGTCAGGAAGTGGTGGGCCCCGCCGGCCCCACCACCGCCACCCGTATGGACAAATTCACCCGCATGATGCTGGAACAGACCGGCCTCATTTCCATGGTAGGCAAGGCAGAACGGGGTCCGGTGGCCATCCAGGCGATCAAGGACAACAAGGCTGCCTACCTCATGGCCGTGGGGGGCGCCGCCTATCTGGTGTCCAAAGCCATCAAGTCCGCCAAGGTGCTGGCCTTTGCCGATCTGGGCATGGAAGCCATCTATGAATTCGAGGTCCAGGACATGCCCGTCACCGTTGCCGTGGATTCCACCGGCAATGCGGTGCATAAGTCCGGTCCCCACGAATGGCTGGTGAAAATCGGCAAGCTGCCGGTGGATCTGCTCACCGCAGGCCACCACTAGGCTAACTCCGAGCATAGCCACCACGGGGCGCCACGGCGCCCCGTTTTTTATGGACCACCGGCGGCGCCTGGCCGTTGCAACGGGCGAAACTTAGCCCGTCATCGTCCCACCTTCGTGGGGGCTCTTTTCCGCCCCCACTCCAACCCCACCACTACAGCCCCACCCCCCCCCAATTTCAGCCACCTTTGCGGCCCCTTTTCCTCGCTTTCTCCGCACCTTTTGCCCCGCGTTTTCCAGCGTCTTTCCCCGCTTTTTCAGTCCCTACTTCCCCCGATTCGGCACCACCCCACTCCTTGCCCCAGGCATATTTCCCCGCTTGTAAGCCCCGCTCCGGCTGGGCTATGCTGCTCCCTTTCCGGCCCATCCCGGGCTCCTCCTCTAATCCAGAAGAGGCGGAGCCCGACGCCGCCTTTCCATTTTGCCGTCCCGCCGCCCGCTGGTGGGGGAGGCCACCAACGGACCCTTTTCTCCCATGTGGCGCCGTCTCCGTATTGCCGTCCTGCTCTTCATCCTGGCCAGCGTGGCCCTCTCCGCCTGGCAACAGAAACGCCACGCCACGGCCTGGAACAGTACCTTGCAGGTGGCGGTCATTCCCATTGCCGGGGACGACAGCCCGGTGACCCGCCACTACCTGGCCCGGCTGACCCGGGAGGATTTCCAGCCCATGGCGGACTACCTGAATGAGGAAGCCCAGCGCTACGGCATCCCGGAACTGCTGCCCGTGGCCTTAAGCCTGGCTCCGGAAGTCCGGGAACTGCCGCCGGCCCAACCCCGGGAAGGTAGCGTCCTGAACGCCATTAGCTGGAGCCTCCAGCTGCGCTACTGGGCCTGGCGCCACACCCCGGCCCTCAGCCCCAAGCCCCGCATCCGCCTTTACCTGATTTATCACGACCCGGCCCTGAATCCAGCCGTGCCCCATTCCGCCGGGCTGGAAAAGGGTCTGCTGGGGGTGGTGCACCTTTTCGCCAGCGACCGGCAGAAAGGGGAAAACCAGGTGGTGGCCACCCATGAACTGCTCCACACCCTGGGGGCCACGGACAAATACGAGCCGGGCAACAACCAGCCCCGCTTTCCGGAGGGCTACGCAGATCCCCAACAACAGCCCCTCCTGCCCCAGTACCGGGCAGAGCTCATGGCCGGGCGCATTCCCCTAAGTGCCAACCGGGCGGAAATCCCCCCCTCCCTGGCCCGGACCCTGATCGGCCCCGCCACAGCCAGGGAAATCGGCTGGCGTTAAACCGCCTCCGGCCACGGGCAGGCCGGAGCGACCCTGCCCGTGGCCGATGCCTGTCCGCCTGTCCGCCTGTCCGCCTGTCCGCCTGTCCGCCTGTCCGCCTGTCCGCCTGTCCGCCTGTCCGAATGCCCGAATACCCGGATACCCCATTTCCCCTCTTGGCCCCGCTGATCTCAATAATCCAGCCCATCCCCCAGCCACCGCGCCCCCCGGTCCCAGCCCGTTTCTTCTCCCCTCCCCCAGCCGCCCCCGGTCTGGCGGAACGTCGTATACTGCGCGCCCATGATCGGTATCTTTGATAGCGGCCTGGGAGGCCTTTCCGTATTGGCAGCCATCGCCCGAGCCCTGCCCGGCGCGGACCTGACCTTTCTGGCGGATACGGCCAACATGCCCTACGGCCCCCGCAGCAACGCCTTTATCCGGGGCCGGGTGCTGGCCATCGGCCACCATCTGGCGGACTTGGGTTGCGGCATGATCGTGGTGGCCTGCAACACGGCCACCGCCGCCGCCGTCCAGGCCCTGCGGGCTGAACTGCCCAAACTGCCCGTGGTAGGGGTGGAGCCCGGAGTCAAACCCGCCGCCAAGACCAGTCCCCGCAAACACATCGCCGTCCTGGCCACCGAATCCACTTCCCGCAGCGACCGGCTGGCCCGGCTCATCCGCACCCATTGCGAAGGGGTCCAGGTGGACATCGCCCCCTGCCCCAACTGGGCCACCCGGGTGGAAGCCCTGAATTTCACCGAGCCCGCCTTCGTCGCCTCGGTCAAGGATACGGTGGAACCCTTGCTGGCCGCCGGGGCGGACCGGCTGGTGCTGGGCTGCACCCACTATGGCTTTCTCGCCCCCGTGCTCAATCCCCTGGTGGCAGGTCGGGCCGAGTTGGTGGATGTGGCGGAAGCGGTGGCCCGCCAGGCCGTACGCCGGGCGGGGAGCGCCGCCCAGGGCCGGGGACGGCTGGTCCTGGAAGCCACGGCCCGGCCGGAAGCCCTGCCCCGGGCCCTGAACGGCCTGGGTCTGGGCTGGCTGGCGGAACGGAGCCACGAACCCCCCCGGCTGGTAGGGGTTTAGCCACTCCCGGCTTCAGGGGAAGCGCCTCCTTTCCAGCGCCATTTTTCCCACTTCCTCTGCCCTGCTCCACTTTCAGTGGCTCTTCATTCCACCCCCTTAGCACCGCGCAAAACCAGAAGGCCGGGCGCCTGCCCTGATCTCTTGAGGGGGAAGCCCGCCCTCTGAAAGCCCACGCCCTTGCAAAGCCGCCAGGAAGCCCAGCTCAAGGCATCTGCTCCCTGGCGCCCCTGCCCCCAGGCCGATTCAAGGCGGGCGGGACATTCCAACCTGGGCAGACTCCGGCCCCGGTGGCGCGATGCTTCCGCCTCCCGCCCTTTTCCCCGCCGCCCCGGCATTTGCCCCCGCCCCCGGTTGGCCCTAAGATTCCCCCGTCATTCACCGCCCCAGCCCCTGGCCCGGGCCTTCCCCCAGGGAAATCCATGTCCGCCCCCCTACGCCCCCATGCCGCCGCCCCCCTGCTGCTTGCCGCCCTGCTGACCCTGGCCGGTTGTGCCGCCACGCCCCCGGAAGAAGACACTTCCCCGGCCAAGCCCCGCAAGGCGCCGCCCCACACCACCCACATTTTCCAATGCACGCCCCTGCCCGCCGTGGCCGGCAACTGTCAGGTGATTCCCGGTAGCTCCGGAGCCCTGGCCCTGCTGGGGCAGGTACTGGCGCCGGACGGGGTTTATCGGGGCGGCGGCGTCCTCATCGGCACGGATGGCAAAATTGCCGCCGTGGGCTGCGATGTGGCGGACCAGGCCCTGACCCAGGGCGCTACCCAGATCATTTGCCCGACCGGGGTCATTTCCCCCGGGCTCATCAACGCCCACGACCACATTACCTACGACTGGAATCCCCCCTCCCAATGGGGTCAGGAACGCTACGAGCGACGCAACCAGTGGCGTAAGGGTTCCCCTGAACACAAGCCCATCAGCCCCACCCCCATGGCCGCCAAGAGCAGCGAGCAATGGGCCTGGGCGGAGGTGCGTCAGGTACTCTCCGGCACCACGTCAATAGCCGGGTCGGGGGGCAACCCAGGCTTTCTGCGCAATCTGGACAAGGCCGACCTGATGGAGGGCCTAAGCGCCGATATCGCCAACTACAGCACCTTCCCCCTGGGGGATGCCCAGGACGTAACACCCCACGTGGGAGATTGCGCCTATCCCAGAATCGACGATCCGGACACGGCCCTGTCCCACCAAAGCTATCTGCCCCATGTGGGGGAAGGCATTGACGCCGCCGCCCACAACGAAATCCGCTGTCTGGACCAACAGGGCCTGATTACCGCCAAGGGCGCCTATATCCACACCGTGGCCGCCGACGGGGCAGACGGGGACCGGCTCGCCCAGCGCCACGCCGCCGTGGTCTGGTCCCCCCGCTCCAATCTTTCCCTCTACGGCAACACCGCCCCGGTCACCCGTTACAGCCGCCAGGGCGTGACCGTGGCCCTGGCCACGGACTGGACCCCCTCCGGCTCCATGAACCTGCTGCGGGAACTGAAATGCGCCGACCGCTATAACCGCAACAACCTGAGCCGCTTCTACGCTGACGACCAGCTCTGGCGCATGGTCACCGCCAACCCGGCGGACGCCCTCCATCTGGGGGACCAGATCGGTCGCCTGAAGCCGGGCCTGCAAGGGGATGTGGCCGTCTACCTGGCCAAGGACGGAGCCGCCGATCCCTACCGCACGGTCATCGACGCCAATGTGGAAGACGTGGCCCTGGTGCTACGGGGCGGCCAGCCCCTCTACGGGGACAGCCCTCTGTTCGCCCAGGTACCGGGCTGGAACACGGGCTGCGAAGCCCTGCCCGGGGGAGTGAACGGGGCAGACAAAAGTCTTTGCGTGGCGCGGGAACTGAAGGAAAGCTTCGCTGCCCTCCAGGCCCATAATCCCCACTCCTACCCCCTCTTCTTCCCCGGGGTACCGGACGGAGAACCCAGCTGCATCCCCTTCCGCCCCGCCGTGGAAGGCAAGGAAAGCGGCTACGGCGGCCTGCCCAGCCCCACGGACCGGGACGGGGACGGGGTCCCGGACGACCAGGACAACTGCCCCGCCCTCTTCAACCCCATCCGGCCCATGGATAACGGCGTCCAGGCGGACTGCAACCACAACGGCATCGGCGACGCCTGCGACCCTACCCCCTGCCCCTGATCCCTCCCCGGGGATGGCAGACCCTTTTTTTCCCCGTCTGCCCACCCCCAGCAAACACGGGCCTTCCCAGCCCCCCGGAAAAAAAGGGTCCAACCAGGGGAAATAGGGGAAAGGCCTTTATAATCGGGACACTGGAGGGAAAACCCTCTAGTTCACTGCCGTGTAGGCAGCTCAGAAAAACAGCGGGGACGATCTTGTCACCCCAAACCAGTTCACTGCCGTGTAGGCAGCTCAGAAAATTTGGCCCATTTCCTTTAATGCCGTTTGAATGTTCACTGCCGTGTAGGCAGCTCAGAAATTTCACAATCTTGGCCGCCGCCTCGGCTTGCAGTTCACTGCCGTGTAGGCAGCTCAGAAAACAGGATCATCGTGAGCCTGTCGATCACCCACGTTCACTGCCGTGTAGGCAGCTCAGAAATTGTCGGCTCCGGCGCTTCGTGTTCGTTCCGGGTTCACTGCCGTGTAGGCAGCTCAGAAAAAAAGGTTGTTAAATCATCCGAAAGCCACATAGTTCACTGCCGTGTAGGCAGCTCAGAAAATGCTGGTAGTGATGTCGGGTTAGAGCCCATTGTTCACTGCCGTGTAGGCAGCTCAGAAACCGACGAAGTGGAAACGGTCCATGGGCCTGACGTTCACTGCCGTGTAGGCAGCTCAGAAATTTTTGGGGTGCGCGGGGGGGCTTGGCGTCGAGTTCACTGCCGTGTAGGCAGCTCAGAAATGCCTGAAGACCGGTGGGACATCCACCTCGACGTTCACTGCCGTGTAGGCAGCTCAGAAATTGGAGGCCCGCTTGATCCGCCTCACCGCCAAGTTCACTGCCGTGTAGGCAGCTCAGAAATGGCGCTCGGCGACGGTGTAGTCGTTAGCCGAGTTCACTGCCGTGCAGGCAGCCTCCTAGCGTCTGGCCAGATACCAGAGGCGGCCCAGCCATTCGTGGAGGGCCAGGCGGGAGTATTCCAGGCCCCGGGGCTGGGGCAGGAAATCCAGGGGGGTATGGGGATGGGGGGTGAAGCCGGTGGGCGCCGGAATGGCCTTGAGGCCGGCCCGTTCAAAGGCGGCCTGGGCCCGGGGCAGGTGCCAGCCGTGGCTCACCAGCAGCACCGTGCCGATATGGTCCCGGGCCAGGAGAACCGCCGCGTTGTTGGCGTTTTCCCGGGTGCTCCGGGCTCCGTCTTCTTCCCAGCGCACCCAGGCGCCGAAATCGTCTTCCAGGGCCCGGTTCATGAGGCGCCCTTCCGCTTCCTTGCCCCCGTCGGGCCGTCCGCCGGTGACCAGGATGGGCAGGCCGGTCTGGCGCTGAAGCCAGGCGGCGTAGCGGAGCCGTTGCAGGGTTTCCCGGGAGACGGTTTCGCCGCCGTATTCGGGGGCCACCAAATCCCGACCGCCCCCCAGCACCACGATGGCGCCGGCTTTCCATTGGGCCTGGGCCAGTTCCGCTGGCATCAGGGGCGCGGGTTCCAGGGCGATGAGCAGGCCTTCCCCCACCACGGGCAGGGAGAGGAAAAGGAGCATGGCGCCGCCCACCAGGGCGGCCAGCCGGGCAACTTCGGGCCAGGCCCGGCGCAGCACCCAGGCTACGAGGAATAACAGGAGACTGTTGCCCGGTGGCAGGAGACACCAGGCCAGGGCATTGGTAAACAACCAGGCAAACGACATGGAGAAATTCAGTCAGGCGAAATAGGGGCGCGATTGAGAGCCCGCCGGGGCCGGAAAGGCGGCCGGAGAAGCCCGCCCAGCGGGACTGGGGAGGCCGGGGGCGCCCAAGGATACCCCAGGCGACCGGGAAATGCTCAGAAAACAGGCAGAAAAAAGCCCGCCGCGAAGGGCGGCGGGCCGATACGGGGAAAGCCGCCCGGAGGCGGCCCCAGGCTTTTAGTGGGCCAGGGCGGCGCGAATTTGCTCCAGGGCGCCCGGATCTTCGATGGTGGTCAGATCCCCCGGGTCCCGGCCTTCCGCCAGGGCCTGGATGGAACGGCGCAGCAGCTTGCCGGAGCGGGTTTTGGGCAGGTTGGCGATGAAGTAGACCCGACCCGGGCGGGCGATGGCCCCCAGGTTTTCGTCCACCTTTTTCATCACTTCCTTTTCCAGGGCCGCCACCAGTTCGGGGGTGGCGATCCGGGCCGGATCTTTGACCACGGCAAAGGCCACGGGCAGCTGGCCCTTGAGCTGGTCATTGACCCCCACCACGGCCACTTCCGCCACGGCGGGATGGCCCTGGACCGCTTCTTCAATTTCCCGGGTGCCCAGGCGGTGGCCCGCCACATTGATCACGTCGTCGGTCCGGCCCAGGATGAAGTGGTAGCCTTCCTCGTCCTTGATGCCCCAGTCGAAGGAGGAATAGACCAGGGGGTCTTTGAAGAGGCTGAAGTAGGTGTTGATGAAGCGCTCGTCGTCCCCCCACACGGTGGACAGGCAGCCCGGGGGCAGGGGCGGCACCACGCCCACAATGCCCTTTTCGTTGGCGTCGCACTCAGAACCGTCTTCCCGGAAAATGCGCACGTCGTAGCCGTACACCGGGAAGGCCGGGGTGCCGAACTTGATTTTGGTGTCTTCCACGCCCCGCACGGTGGAGAGCATGGGCCAACCGGTTTCGGTCTGCCAGTAATTGTCGATCACCGGCTTATTCAGTTCCCCCATGATCCATTCATGGGTGGGCTGATCCAGGGGCTCCCCGGCCAGGAACAGGTGCTTCAGGCTGGAAAGGTCGTACTTGTGGAGGTAGTCGGGGGAATGCTTTTTCAGCACCCGAGCGGCGGTAGGGGCGGAGAACATGACGTTCACCCGGTACTTTTCCACAATCTGCCACCAGATGCCCGGGTCGGGCCGCAGGGGGGTGCCCTCGTACATGATGGTGCACATGCCACCGATCAGGGGACCGTAGATGATGTAGGAGTGGCCCACCACCCAGCCGATGTCGGAGGTGGAGAAAAAGGTTTCCCCCGGGGCACCGCAGTAGATGTGCTTGATGGAGGAGGCCAGGGCCACGGCGTAGCCACCGGTATCCCGCTGTACCCCCTTGGGCTTACCCGTGGTGCCGGAGGTGTAGAGAATATAGGAGGGATGGGAGGATTCCACCCAGGTAACGGGCACCTGGGCATCCATGAACTGGGCCCGCAGGGTGGCGTAATCCAGATCCCGGCCGGGCACCTTGTTAAAGTCCGGGTCCAGGCCCCGGTCCACCATCAGCACCTTGGCCGGCTTGTTCTGGGCCAGTTCAATGGCCTCATCCAGCAGGTGCTTGTAGGGCACGGCCCGACCGCCCCGCATCCCGGCGTCGGCGGAAACCACCAGCACGGGCTTGGCATCGTCGATCCGGGTAGCCAGGGAGCCGGAGGCAAAGCCACCGAACACCACGGAGTGGATGGCCCCGATCCGGGCGCAGGCCAACATGGCAAAGCAGGCCTCGGCGATCATGGGCATGTAGATCAGGACCCGGTCTCCCTGCTTCACCCCCAAGCTCTGGTAGATGGCGGCCATGCGCTCCACCTCCCGTTGCAGTTCGGCGAAGCTGTAAATCTTTTCCTCGTTGGTTTCCGTGGAAATGTAGATCAGGGCCCGGTCATTGGGGCGCTGAGCGGCGTGGCGATCCACCGCGTTGTAGCAAAGATTGGTTTCTCCGCCCACGAACCACTTGGCGAAAGGGGGACGGGAAAAGTCACACACTTTCTCGAAGGGCTTGTGCCAGTCCACCATTTGGGCCTGCTCGGTCCAAAAGGCGTCGGGCTGTTCAATGGAACGACGGTGAAACGCTTGATAGCTGGTCATGGCCTTCCTTTTTGTCTTCCTACACGGTTATGAGCGGACGCCGTCGGGCCTATGATTTTTTAATGTCGCCCTTCCGCTTTGTCCTCCAATCGGCGCTCCAGGTCGGTGACCGGGAAGCCCCATTGTAATTCAGTATTCAAAAATTTCAGGATAGGGAAAACCCGGCTTTCCAAGGCCCCCAGATGGGGTCGGAGCTGGGCCCCTTCCCCCGCCGCCAGCCAAGCCAGGGCTTGTTCCAGGGAGGGACAGGCAGGGGCGGAAGAGGCGCCGCCGCTGTGGCTCACCACCCGATCCCCCCCGGCCACCAGAGCCGATTCCATGCGCCACACGGCCTGGCCGAGAAAGGCCTCGGCCTCCCCTTCCGGGGTGTGCAGACTGTTGGCGATACCGATGCTCACGGAAAGGTGGAGGCGCTGGCCCTGGGCGGACACCTGGGCGGTGGCCACGGCTCGGCGCAGGCGTTCGCAAAAGGCTTCGCTGGACGCCAGGGAGGTTTCCGGACAGAGGATCAGGTAAGCCCCGGGAGCGTAATGGCCCAGGCTGTCTTCCTTACGGATATTGCCCCCCAGGATTTCCAGAAAGCGTCCCTCCAGGAGCTTGACCCAGGCTGGCCCCTGGGCCTGGCAAAGAGCTTCGTAATGATCAAAGCTCAGGGCCACCAGGCTTAGGGACTGGCCATGACGGCGGGCCAGGGACAGGGCCTGGGCCAGTTGCTCGGTGAGATAGGCCCGGGTAAATAGGCCCGTCTCCGGATTTTTCACCTGGGCCGCCCGGCTCTGGGCCAGGGCGTCCTGCACCCGGCCCAGGCGCACCAGGGATTCCAGCCGGGCCAGAAGTTCCACCGTGCCGATGCCCTTGGTGATGAAGTCCGTAGCCCCCAGGGCCTTGGCCCGCTGCCGGGATTCCTCGTCCTCGTCGCCGGAAATCATGATCACCGGCAACTGGCGCACCCGGGCCAGCTTGGACTGACGCACCCGCTCCAGCAGGCCAAAGCCGTCCAGCACGGGCATGCCCAGATCGGAAATTACCGCCCGGATGGTGGGGTCCAGCACCAGGGTCTGCCAGGCCGCCTCCCCATTCACCTCTTCCCGGTAGGCATAGCGGCCCTTCAGATGTTTGATAATGGACGCCCGCACCATGCGGGAATCATCCACGATCAGTAGCCGGGGCAGTTCCGGCGCGGCATTTTCCATGGTCGTCTCACACCTCCCCGATTTTCACCACCAGACGGCCCCGGGAGCGGGACTGGATAAAGCTATCGAATACCCCGGGCAGGTCGTCAAAGCCCACTTCCCGGGTCAATTCCAGCAGATGGCGGGGCTTCAGGTCCGTGGCCAGACGCTGCCAGACCCCATGGCGGTAAGGTTCACCGATATAGCCCGAATCCACCCCCAACAGGCTCACCCCCCGCAAAATAAAGGGCGCCACCGTGGTATTCAGGGTCATGCCTGCCGCCAAGCCAATGCTGGCAATGGTACCCCCCTGGAGCATGGTACTGGCCACCCAGGCCAGCACATTGCCCCCCAGGTTATCCACCGCCCCCGCCCACTGGCCCTTATCCAGAGCCCGGGGCTCATCCAGGGGCAGGGTGCTGCGCAGCACCACCGCCTCCGCCCCCAGGGAACGGAGATAATCCGCCTCTTCCGGCTTGCCCGTGAGGGCCGTGACCCGGTAGCCCAGGCCCGCCAGCATGTCGATGGCCAGACTGCCCACCCCACCGGTGGCGCCGGTGACCAGCACGGGCCCCTTGTCCGGCCGGAGGCCGTTTTCTTCCATACGGATAATGCCCAGGGCGGCAGTAAAACCCGCCGTGCCCAGGGCCATGGACTCATAGAGGCTTAAACCCGCCGGCAAAGGCACCACCCAATCCCCGGGCACCCGGGCGAACTGGCTGTAACCCCCATGGTGGGCCACCCCAATATCGAAGCTGGTGGCCACCACCCGGTCCCCGGGCCGATAGCGGGGATCGCCGCTTTCTTCCACCACGCCGCAGAGATCAATGCCCCCCACACAGGGAAAGCGGCGGATGATTTTGCCCTGGCCCGTGGCCGCCAGAGCATCCTTGTAATTGACACTGGAATAGGCCACCCGGATCAGCACATCTCCCGGGTCCAGCTGGGTTTCTTCCAGCTGGACAAAATGGCTGAGGGTCTTGCCTTCCACCATTTCGATAAGAAAGGCCTTGAACGGCTGTTGCATGGGTTTGTCTCCTTGTTTTTGTATGAAACCGGGGACCACGCCTGTCTGGGGATTTTGTCCCCGGCAAAGATCGGGCAAAAGCCCTTTTTCCACCTAGGGTTTTCCCTAAATGGGACAAGGGATTATAGCCATTTCCGCCATGCCAAACCCTTAAGAGGAAGTGTAAAACCGGTTTACAAGGGGCTGATTTTCCAATAGAGTCCGGACCCATGGCTAAAAAACGCAAACTCCTATCCCAGTTCGCGGTTCCGCTCATGGCCCTGGCCATTCTGGCCCATCCTGCCGCAGCGGAAGAGTCCAAGGCGGATCGGGGCGACGAACCCACCTTCCTGAAGCGCTACACCAGCGGTGTTCAGGATCTGATCATCAAAGGCCTGGAATTCGTAGGGGTGCGTTACCGTTACGGCGGCAACAATCCGGAAGAAGGCTTGGATTGCAGCGGTTTCGTCCGTTATGTGTTCCGGGAATCCCTGGGCACCGTTCTCCCCCGCACCGCCCGTTCCATGAGTGAAATCGGCACCCAGGTGGATCCCCGGGATCTGAAGCCTGGCGATCTGGTGTTTTTCAACACCATGCGCCGTACCTTCTCCCATGTGGGTATCTACGTGGGCAATAACCAATTCCTCCATGCCCCCAAGCCCGGCGCCGAAGTCCGGGTGGAGGACATGCGCCAGAGCTACTGGCTGACCCGCTTCGACGGCGCCCGCCGTATCCTGGAACGGTAAGACTTATCCCATTCAAGAAAAACGGCGGAATTTCCGCCGTTTTTTTTCGCCCTGATTTTCTCCGAGCCCCTGTTTTTCAGGCTCCCCGGCGCAGCGATCAACCCCGTTTTCTGAGCATTAAGGTCCGTCCCTCGCCCTTCCCTGCCTGGTCGATTTCTAGCTTTCCCCTATTTCTTCCCACGGCTACCGGGCAGACCTGCCCTAAAACCGCATCCGGTATAGGGGGAAAAGGGTTGGGCCTCCTGCCCATCACCCTTTAGAGCCCCACTCAAGCTTGAGCGGGGCACCGTAGGGCATGGGACGGGACAACGGCCGCAAGGGCCCGGCCCCATCCCCCGGGCACTCCCGCTCCCCCGAATCAAAGGGAAGGCGGAAGTCCCTGGCTTCCGGCTCAGCGCCGTCCCAGCTTGGCCTTGATCAGGGGAATGGCCGCCAGGGCTGCTTTTTCCCCCTCCATAATGGCTTCGTTACGGGCATTGAAGTCCGTGGAACCGATGCTGGGCATACGGGGGCGGATGACGATATCCGCGCTCTTCAGTTCTTCCTGGCCCAGGTGGTAGCCCATGATGGTGAAGGTCTGGAGCAGCACATCCAGCATCCCGCCCACCTTGGCGTTATTGGGTTTGCCGGAAATATCCACGGCAATGACGATGTCCGCCCCCATGGCCCGGGCGGCCCGCACGGGCACCGGGCTGGACAGGCCCCCATCCACATATTCCCGCCCAGCAATGCGCACCGGCTGGAATACCCCGGGCACCGTACTGGAGGCCCGTACCGCCATGCCCGTATTGCCGGTGCGGAAAGTCACCGGGTCGCCGCTACGCAGATCCGTGGCCACCACGCCGAAGGGCTTGCGTAGGCGTTCGATGGGTTGCTGGCGCACTGCGTCATTGACGAATTTCTGCAAAGCCTCTCCCTTGAGCAGCCCCCGTTCCGGCAACATCCAGTCCGTAATGGAGCCCTCATCCAGCTTCATGGCCATTTTCTGCAATTCAAAGCCGCTGTAACCGGCGGCGTAGAGGGCCCCCACCACGGAACCGGCGCTGGTGCCCACCACCATGTCGGGAACGATGCCATGGGCTTCCAGGGTCTTGATCACCCCCACATGGGCAAAGCCCCGGGCGGCGCCGCCCCCCAGGGCCAGGGCGATTTTGGGAGTTTTGGCCTGGGGTGCCTGGGCCCCGGGCTGGGGCCCCTTGGGGGCGGTGGCGCAGGCAGCCAGAAAGAGACAAAGGAGGAGGGAGAGAAAGCGATAGCAACGAGACAACACGGGAAATCCTAGAAAAAAGGGCCCTTTTTTTCCGAAACAGGGCCAAGCACAAAGGGGGTGCAAGCCCCCACACCGGCCCACCGGACGGGGATATGCCCCCGGGGCCGCTTCCCGCCCCGTTCCCCATCAGGGGGATCGACGCTGGGCGAGAAAGGCGACATTATAGGAACAGTCCGACCCCACCCCCAACCCCGCCCATGGGCTCTTTTCTTTCCCCCTCCCCCGCCTCCAGCAGCCACGCCCTTTTCCCCGGGGAGGCCAGGGCCCGGCCCGAGGCTTTGGGGGGAAAAGGACGATCATGATTCCTTGGCTATCGGACATTCCGGAACGCTTTCCCCCGGTGGACCTGGCCCTGACCGAGCCCAACGGACTTCTGGCCGCCGGAGGGGATTTGTCCCCCCGGCGCCTGATGGCCGCCTACCGCCAGGGTATTTTTCCCTGGTACGCCCCCGGGGACCCCATTCTCTGGTGGAGCCCGGACCCCCGCATGGTGCTGTTTCCGGACCAGTTTCACATTTCCCATTCCCTCCGTAAGACCCTGGTCCGGGGCACCTACCGGGTGCGTCTGGACAGGAGTTTTGCCCAGGTACTGACGGCCTGTGCCACCACCCCCCGCAACGGCCAGCAGGGCACCTGGATCGTGCCGGAAATGCAGGCCGCCTACCGCCATCTCCATGAACTCGGTCTGGCCCACTCGGTCGAAGCTTGGGAGGGGGATACCCTGGTGGGCGGTCTTTACGGGGTGGCTCTGGGCCGGGTGTTCTATGGGGAATCCATGTTTTCCCACAGAACGGATGCCTCCAAGGTGGCGGCGGCCTATCTGGCCCGTTTCTTGGAGCGTCGGAGTTTCCGGCTCATCGACTGTCAGATGCACACGCCCCATCTGGCTTCCCTGGGAGCCCGCCTCATTCCCCGGCAGGAATTTGTGGCCCTGCTGGAGAGTCACACCGGGGATGGACCTCCCGCCGGCCTATGGACCGGGGCGGAGGAGGATTTCGACTGGAAGGAGCCCCATGTCCCAGCTTAACGATTCCGAGCTGCCCTTTTCCCTGCTCCAGTACTACGCCACTTCCCCCTACCCCTGTAGCTATCTGGACGACCGGGAAGCCCGTTCCCAGGTGGCCACCCCCACCCACCTGATTACCAGCGAGGTCTATGGGGAACTGGTGCGGACCGGCTTTCGCCGCAGCGGTATTTTTACCTATCGGCCCTGGTGCGACCGTTGCCGGGCCTGCGTCCCCGTGCGCCTGCCCGTGGCCCGCTTCCAGCCGGACCGGAGCCAGCGCCGGGCAATTCGGGACAACGCCGGATTGCAAGCCCGGGAACAGCCCCTGCTCTACCAAGACAGCCATTACCAGCTCTACCAGCGCTACCAGGCGGCCCGCCACTCCGGGGGCGGCATGGACCAGGACAACCGGGAGCAATACGCCCAGTTTCTTCTGCAAAGCCGGGTGGATACCCGGCTGGTGGAATTCCGGGACGGGGAAGAGCTGGTCATGGTAAGCATCATCGACCTGCTGGAAGACGGCCTCTCCTCGGTCTATACCTTTTTTGAGCCCGGAGCCCGCCAGGGCCTGGGCACCTACAACGTGCTCTGGCAGATCGCCCTATGCGGAGAATTGGGCCTGCCCTACCTGTATCTGGGCTACTGGATTCGGGATTGCCGGAAAATGTCCTATAAAGCCCGCTTTCGCCCCATGGAAGCCCTTTGGGAGGGGGAATGGGTGGATTGGGCCGGTCTGCCGCCGGACCTGGACTACGGGCGCTGACCGGGAAAAGGCCGCCCGGCCCCGTCCCCACGGCAAAATTTAAGCCAAAAGTGAGAGGAAAAACCAGGGCTTGAGGTAAAATGCCCGGTTATGTTTTATCAGCTCGCCCGCAAAATCCTTTTTTCCCTGGACGCAGAAAAGGCCCACGGCCTCGGTCTGGGGAGTCTGTCCTTTCTCCAGGCCGCAGGGCTTTCCTGCCTGGCCGGAGGCAAAGTGCCCGATTGTCCCGTGGAAATCATGGGCCTGCGCTTTCCCAATCCGGTAGGTCTGGCCGCGGGGCTGGATAAGGATGGGGCCTGCATCGACGGCTTGGCCGCCGTGGGTTTCGGCTTCATTGAAGTGGGCACGGTGACCCCCCGGCCCCAGCCCGGCAATCCCCGTCCCCGGCTGTTCCGCATCCCGGAGCGCCAGGCCATCGTGAATCGCATGGGCTTCAACAACCAGGGGGTGGATGCCCTGCTGGAAAACGTTTCCCATGCGGCCTTCCCCAAACGGGGGGGAGTGCTGGGCATCAATATCGGCAAAAACTTCGACACCCCCATTGAGCGGGCGGCGGACGACTACCTGATCTGCCTGGACAAGGTGTACGAGGCGGCCAGCTACGTCACCATCAACATCTCCAGCCCCAATACCAAGAATCTCCGCAGCCTCCAGGAAGACGAAGCCCTGGACGCCCTGCTGCGCCAGTTGAAGGCGGCCCAGGAGCGCCTGGCGGACCGCCACGGAAAGCACACCCCCCTGGTCCTGAAAATCGCCCCGGACCTGGAAGACGGTCAAATCCAGGCCATCGCCGATCTGCTGCGCCGCCACCACATGGACGGAGTCATCGCCACCAACACCACCCTTTCCCGCCAGGGCGTGGAGGGATTGGCCCACGGGAATGAAACCGGCGGCCTGTCCGGCGCCCCCCTGAAGGACCGGTCCACCGCCGTCATCCGCCGTCTAGCCCAGGCCCTGCAAGGGGAAGTGCCCATCATCGGCGTAGGCGGCATTCTCTCCGGCGCCAATGCCCGGGAGAAGCTGGAAGCCGGCGCCAAGCTGGTCCAGCTCTATACCGGTTTCATTTACCAGGGCCCGCCCCTGGTGGGGGAAGCGGTCAACGCCCTGCGCCCCCTGATCCAATCCCGTTCCGGAGACGGAAAGGCCTACTGATAACGCGGTTGTTCCCTACCCCTCGCCCCCCCATAATGCCCGGTTCGGATACCCCATCATGATCGCTCACTACATTTTCCTTTTCGTCGGCGCCGCCCTGGTCAATAACGTGGTGCTGGTGCGCATTCTTGGCCTGTGCCCCTTCATGGGGGTTTCCAAGAAGCTGGAAACCGCCTTCGGCATGGGGGCGGCCACCACCTTCGTGCTCACCCTGGGCACCGGGGCCAGCTGGATCATCGACCACACCCTGCTGATCCCCTTCGACCTCATTTACCTGCGCACCATCGCCTTCATCGTCACCATCGCCGCCATCGTCCAGCTCACGGAAATGGTGATTCAGAAGACCAGCCCCATGCTGCACCAGGTGCTGGGCATTTACCTGCCCCTCATCACCACCAATTGCGCCGTACTGGGGGTGCCCCTGCTGGCCCTGGGCTACAAGTTCAATTTCATGGAATCCCTGGTATTCGGCGCCGCCAGTTCCATCGGCTTTTCCATGTCCCTGATCCTCTTTGCGGGCATCCGGGAACGCATCCAGGGGGCCGACGTGCCCACCTACTTCAAGGGCACCGCCATCGCCCTGGTCACCGGCGGCCTCATGAGCCTGGCGTTCATGGGCTTTGCCGGCCTGGACAAATACCAATGACTTTCAACCCGGCGCCCGCCGTCCGGAGCGCCTTGTTCGCGAAATACGACTGACATGCTGATCGCCGTTGCCATCATGGCCCTGGGGGCCGTCATTCTGGGCGCCGCCCTGGGCTTTGCCGCCATCAAATTCAAGGTGGAGGGGGACCCCCTGGTGGAAAAGGTGGAAGCCATCCTGCCCCAAACCCAATGCGGCCAGTGCGGCTTCCCCGGCTGCCGCCCCTACGCGGAAGCCATCGCCAAGGGGGAAGCGGACATTAACCGCTGCCCGCCG
This sequence comes from Azospira inquinata, assembly GCF_018905915.1. Taxonomy (NCBI): domain Bacteria; kingdom Pseudomonadati; phylum Pseudomonadota; class Betaproteobacteria; order Rhodocyclales; family Rhodocyclaceae; genus Azospira; species Azospira inquinata. Next base: position 2,697,660 of record NZ_CP064782.1, on the reverse strand, counting down.
GGGGGCGCGGAAGGTATCCGCAAGCTCTCCGAACTCCTGGGCCGGGAAGCCAAGCCCCTGGACGGGGAGGAAAAACCCAAGCAGGTGGCGGTGGTGGATGAAGCCACCTGCATCGGCTGCACCCTCTGCCTGCAAGCCTGCCCGGTGGATGCCATTGTGGGGGCAGCGAAGCAGCTGCATACGGTGGTCGCCTCCCTCTGCACCGGCTGCGAGCTGTGCGTCGCCCCCTGCCCGGTGGAATGCATTGCCATGGAACCGGTCCGGGAAACGGTGGATAACTGGAAATGGAAATATCCGGTCATTGAAGTGAAAAAGGCCGCCTGATGCTGCAACTTTTCAAATTCAAAGGGGGCGTCAAGCCGCCCCACAACAAAGCCCAATCCGTCACCCAGCCCATTGCCGTGGCGCCCCTCCCCAGCCGGGTGGTGGTGCCCCTGCACCAGAGCATCGGCGGCACGCCTCGTCCCCTGGTACAGACCGGGGACCACGTACTCAAAGGCCAGCCCATTGGCGAGGCAGACGGTTGGGTCTCCTCCGCCGTCCATGCCCCCACCTCGGGCACGGTGGTAGAAGTGGCCCTCCATCCGGCGCCCCATCCCTCGGGCCTGGGCACCGCCTCCGTGGTCATTACCCCGGACGGGGAAGACCGGTGGATCGAACGCCAGCCCGTGGATTACCACCAGCTAGCCCCGGAGAAGGTGCGGGAACTGCTGCGGGACGCCGGGGTAGTGGGCCTAGGGGGCGCCGTTTTCCCCAGCCACGTCAAACTCCAGGCGGGCAAGACCGTGCCCATGGAAGAGCTGGTGATCAACGGGGCGGAATGCGAGCCCTTCATCACCTGCGACGACCTGCTGATGCGGGAACGGGCCGAGGAAGTGCTGCGGGGCGCGGGAATTTTCCGGGATCTGCTCAAGCCCAAGAAGGTGCTGGTGGGCATTGAGGACAACAAGCCGGAAGCCTACGCTGCCATGAATGCCGCCCTGGCCGCCCTGGGGCCGGACTTTCAAGACTTCCAGATCATCCAGATTCCCACCCGCTACCCGGCGGGGGGCGCCAAGCAGCTGATTCGGGTCCTCACCGGCAAGGAAGTGCCCAACGGCAAGCGCTCCACGGACCTGGGGGTGCAGTGCTTCAACGTGGCCACCGCCTACACCGCCTGGCGCGCCCTGGCCCACGGGGAACCGGTGATCTCCCGCCTGGTGACCCTCACCGGCAATGTGGCCACCCCCCGCAACTGGGAAGTGCTGATCGGCACCCCCATGGAAGAACTGGTCAAGCTGGCCGAGCCCAAGGCGGATACGGACGGCTACCTCATGGGGGGCCCCATGATGGGCTTCATGGTGCCCGACCTGGCGGCCCCGGTGGTCAAGGCCACCAACTGCCTGATCGCCCATTCCCCTGCCCTCTTTCCCCCGGCGCCCCCGGAAATGCCCTGCATCCGCTGCGGCGAATGCGCCAAGGCCTGCCCTCACGAATTGCAGCCCTTTGAGCTGTACTGGCATTCCCGGGCCAAAAATTTCGGCAAGGCCCAGGCCTACAAGCTCTTCGATTGCATCGAGTGCGGCTGCTGCTCCTTTGTCTGCCCCTCCCACATTCCCCTGGTGCAGTACTTCCGCTTCGCCAAGAGCGAAATCTGGAGCCGGGAACAGGAGAAAAAGGCAGCGGAGGCGGCCAAGAGCCGGTTCGAATTCAAGCAGGCTCGGGATGAACGGGAAAAGGCGGAAAAAGCCGCCAAGCTGGCCAAAGCCGCGGCCGCCCAGGCCGCAAAAAAGGCGGCGGATGCCGCCGCTGGCGAAGGCACTCCCGCCCCGGCTGCCGGCGACGATCCGGAGGCGGCGAAAAAAGCCGCCATCGCTGCCGCCCTGACCCGGGCCCGGGCGCAAAAGGCCGAGCATGAACAGGCCCAGGCCGCAGCCCCCACCGACGAGGCCAAGGAAGAAGACCTGGCGGCCCGCCGCGCCCGCTTCCAGGAAGTGGCCAAGACGGAAATGGCCACCCCACCCGCCGCTCCGGCGGTCGCCCCCGAGACGACCGACCGGGCCGATTCCCAGGATTGATGCACGGATCTCCCATGGATTTCACCACCCCTCCCTACCTGCTCAAGGGCGCCTCGGTCCAGCGGGTCATGTTCAAAGTGCTGGCGGCCCTGCTGCCCGGCATTGTCGCCTACGTGTTTTTCTTCGGCCCAGCCGTCCTGGTCCAGCTGGCCCTGGCCAGCCTCACCGCCCTGGTGGCGGAAGGGGCCATGCTCAAGGTACGGGGCAAGCCCCTGGGCCTCTTCCTGGGGGACTTGTCCGCCCTGGTCACAGCCTGGCTCATCGCCCTCACCTTCCCGCCCCTGGCCCCCTGGTGGCTCACCGTGGTGGGAGTGCTGTTCGCCATCGTCATCGCCAAGCAGCTCTATGGCGGCCTGGGGCAAAACCCCTTCAACCCGGCCATGATCGCCTTTGCGGTATGCATCGTTTCCTTCCCTTCCCTCATGTCCCAGTGGCCCGGGATCGGCGGGGATTTCGGCCAGCAGCTGCAAATCATTTTCGGCTGCCTGCCCCGGGTGGATGCGGTGACCAGCGCCACCCCCCTGGACAGCCTGAAGACCGCCCTGAAGCTGGGTGAAGGCCATGCCACCGTGGCGGGCATTCTGGCCAATCCCAAGGTGTTCGGCACCATGGCGGGCCAGGGTTGGGAATGGGTGGCCGGAGGCTACCTGCTGGGCGGCCTGTGGCTGTGGCAGCAGAAGGTCTTTACTTGGCATGTGCCCTGCACCTTCCTGGCCGTGCTGGCCCTCTTTTCCGGGGCGCTCTGGGCCTTCCACCCGGCGGCTTTCGCCAATCCCCTGTTCCACCTCTTTTCCGGCGGCGCCATGCTGGGCGCCTTCTTCATCGCCACCGATCCGGTGTCCGGCGCCACCACGCCCCGGGGCAAGATCATTTTCGCCGCCGGGGCGGCCCTGCTCACCTACCTGATCCGGGTCTTCGGCGGCTATCCGGATGGGGTGGCTTTTGCCGTGCTGTTCATGAATATCTGCGTGCCCCTCATCGACATGTACACCCAACCCCCGGTTTTCGGTCAAAAGGATTAAGGCCATGGTGACCGTCAAAGACCCCAGCGCCACCACTCTGGCGGCGCGCACCGCCGTCATCCTGTTCCTTTTCGTCATTGTCTTTACCGCCGTGCTGGCAGCCATTTACGCCCTCACCCGGCCGGGTATTGAAGCTTCCGCCGCCGAGGAAAAGCAGCGCAGCATCGGCGAAGTGCTGCCCCAGGCCCTGTACGACAACAATCTGCTCCAGGACGAAACCCAGATTCCCCCCACGCCGGAACTGGGCCAGGACGATAAATCCCTCATCTATCGGGCCCGGCTCCAGGGCCAGCCCGCCGCCCTGGTGATGGAAGCGGTGGCGCCGGACGGCTACGCGGGCAAAATCCGCATGCTGGTGGCGGTCAAGGCCAACGGGGAACTGGCCGGGGTGCGGGTGACGGAATACAAGGAAACCCCGGGGCTGGGGGATTACATCGACCCCAAGAAAGACAATAAGCACAAGGATCATCCCTGGATCGAGCAATTCACCGGTCTTTCCTTCGCCCGGGTGGAGGAAAAGGGCTGGAAGGTGAAGAAGGACGGCGGCCATTTTGATTCCGTGGCCGGCGCCACCGTCACACCCCGGGCCGTGGTCAAGGCCGTGAAAAAAGCCCTGGCCTACGCCAACGCCCACCGGGACGAGCTGTTCGCCGCCCCGGCCGTTCCCGCCAAATAACCCACTCTTCGTTGCACGAGACAAAACATGGCCTTTCTTCCCAGCCGCGCCGAAATCAAGGACATCATGCTCAATGGGGTCTGGCGGCAGAACAGCAGCCTGGTCCAGATTCTCGGCATGTGCCCCCTGCTGGCCATCACCACCAGTCTGGTCAATGGCTTCATGCTCTCCCTGGCCACCCTGCTAGTCATGGCCCTGTCCAATTTCTTTGTGGCCTGTCTGCGGAATTTCATTCCCCATGAAATCCGCATTCCCGTGTTCATCCTCATCGCCGCCGCCGTGGTGACCATGGTGGACCTGACCATGAATGCCTACCTGCACAGCCTCTACCTGGTGCTGGGCATTTTCATTCCTCTGATTATTACCAACTGCTTGGTGCTGGCCCGGATCGAAGCCTTCGCCGCCAAGAACAGTCCCCTGGCCTCCGCCCTGGACGGAGCCATGATGGGGGTCGGCATGATCTGGACCCTCTCCCTCCTGGGGGGGCTGCGGGAACTGATCGGCACGGGCAACCTGTTCGGCGGCATTGAACTGGTGGTCCCCAGCCTTTCCCATCTGCGCCTTCTGCCGGAAAACTACCCGGGCTTCCTGGTCTCCATCCTGCCCCCCGGCGCCTTCATTGTGCTGGGCTGCCTGGTGGCCTGGAAAAACTGGGTGGAAGCCCGGGCCGCCCGCCGGGCCCAGCGCCCCATTCCCGAACCGGTGACCGCCGGCGGTTGCCACTAGGCCCCGGCCCCCAAGCCCGCCATGAACGCCGCCAAACGCGCCCAGATCTACGCCCGGCTCCAGGCGGCCAACCCGGCGCCGACCACGGAACTGGAATACGCCACCCCCTTCCAGCTCCTCATCGCCGTTCTCCTTTCGGCCCAGGCCACGGATGTGGGGGTCAATAAAGCCACCCGCCGCCTCTTTCCCGCCGCCCCCACCCCGGAAGCCATGCTGGCTCTGGGGGAAGCCGGGGTCGCGGATTACATCAAGACCATCGGCCTTTACCGCACCAAGGCCAAAAACGTCATCGCCACCTGTCACCTGCTTCTGGAACGCCATGGAGGCCAGGTGCCAGAGGACCGGGACGCCCTGGAAGCCCTGCCCGGAGTAGGCCGCAAGACCGCCAACGTGGTGCTCAACGTGGCTTTTGGCCATCCCACCATTGCGGTGGATACCCATATTTTCCGGGTTGCCAACCGGACCCGGCTGGCCCCTGGCAAGACCCCCCTGGAAGTGGAAACCAAGCTGGAAAAATTCACCCCCGGGGAATACAAGCAACACGCCCACCACTGGCTCATTCTCCTGGGCCGCTACGTGTGCAAGGCCAGAAAGCCTGACTGCGAACGCTGCCTCATCGCCGATCTCTGCGAAAATCCGGAGAAGACGGCGGACCAGCCCGCCCATGTCTGACCCCGCCGCCCAGGCCCCATCCCTGGGGGGGCGGCGTTCCCCTTATCCCTTTCACCCCTGAGCCCTGGCCAAGGACCCGCCATGTACGCCGCCACCGCCCTGGTTTCCGGTAACGACGCCCATCCCGCCCTGGTGGATCAGGCCGTAAACCAGGCCCTGGCGCGCCTGTCCGCCCAGGGCGCAGCCCGGGCCAGCGCCCTCCTCCTCTTCCTCACCCCGGATTTCGCCCGGGCAGGAGCCGCCGCCGTACTCACCGCCTCCCGGGCCGCCGATTGTCTCCAGGTGGCGGGGGGCATAGGGGCGGGCCTATTCACCGAAGACGGCTGGGTCTTGGACCGGCCCGCCGTCGCCGTCCTGGCCCTGGCCGCTCCCTTCGGTCTGGAGACCGCCCATGGCCCGGAGGACGGCTTTCCCGGGCTGGCCTACGGCAGTCCGGACCATCTTCCCGGCCCGGGTTCCTGGCTGGGAGGGGTCTATAGCAACACCCAGGCCCCCCTACCCCTCTGGCAGGGCGGTCGCCTCCTGGCTCCCGGCCCCCTCCATCTGCGCCTCAAGGGAAGCCGGGGCCACTACGCTGCCGCCCACGGCCTACGCTTTCTCGGAGAAGGGGCGACGGTCACCCGCTGCCAGGGGCACGATCTGACCCAGGTGGATGGCCAGCCGGCCCTGGACGCCCTGCTGCGGCGCCTTCCCCCGGATCTGCGCCAGCGTTCCCCCCTGCCCCTGCACCAGCTCACCGCCGTGCTGGCGGACAGCCCCCCGGCGGCGGCCCTGGCCCGCCAGGAGGCGGAACTGGTGCCCCTGCTCACCGCCAACGGGGACCGGTCCCTGACCCTGGCCGCCCCTTTGCGCCCCGGACGCCAGCTGGTCTGGGCCATCCGCCAGCCCCTGGCGGCGGAACAGGAATTGCGGGACCGGCTCGCCGCCCTGGCCCAGGAGGTGGCAGCCCCGGATTTCGCCCTGGTTTTTTCCTGCATTGGCCGGGGCCCCTATTTTTATGGGGGCGAGGACCGGGACTGGCTGGCCCTGAAGGCCCAGTTCCCCAACCTGCCCCTCCTGGGGGTGTATGGCAGCGGCCAGCTCCTGCCCTGCCCGAAAGGCCGTACCCTGGTGCACAATACGGTCCTCACCGCCCTCTTCAGTCACCCATCGGAGACCGCCCCCCGTGTTTAGCCCCAGCCGCGATCAAGTCCGTCAATTTTTCTGCACCGCCTGGCGCAAGTACCAGCAACAGCAACCCCTGGAGCCCATGGAACAGCAGGCGGTGGCGGTCATTCTGCCCCATCCGGAATACCGGGAACTGCTAGAGGACGAGGCCCAGGCCCTGGCCCGGGAATGGCCGCCGGAAGGAGGCCAGATGAACCCCTTCCTCCATCTGTCCCTCCACCTGGCCATTCAGGAACAGCTCTCCATCGACCAGCCCCCGGGCATCCGGGACGCCTATGAGCGGCTCTGCCGCAAGCTGACGGATGAGCACGAGGCCCAGCACCGGCTTCTGGAATGTCTGGGGGAAACGGTGTACCGGGCCCAGACCGCCAGCGCCCCCGTGGATCCCCAGGAATATCTGGCGGCGGTCCAGAGTCTGGCCCGCTAGGCGGATCTCATCGCCCCGGGGCCTGGAACCTAGACCGGGAGCCCTCAAGAGAGGGCATCGCCCTGTCCCCCGCGCTCGCCATGGTTCCCCGGGGAACCGGGCCCCGAATACCCCCGCCCCCTGCCTCAAGCCCTCAGGCGGAAGCCGGCCAGCAGTTCCCGCAGCAGATTGGTGTGTTCCAGCAGGGCTGCCGTGGCCTGTTCCGCATCCTGGGCCGCCGCCGTGTTCTGCTCGATGAGGCTGGAAATGTGTTCCATGCTCCGGCTTACCTCCTGGCTGGCCACGGTCTGCTGCTGGGCGGCGTCGGAAATCTGCCGGGCCATGTCCGTCACCTGGCGGGAAGACTGGGTAATGCCCGCCAGCCCGGCCACGCTCTCCCCCATCAACTGATTGCCCGATTCCACCTCGGTCACCGCGCTTTCCATGCGGCTCACCGCCTCCCGGGTGGTGCTTTGGATGGCTTCCACCGTAGCCGTAATGTCCCCCGTGCTGGCCGTGGTGCGCTCCGCCAGCTTGCGCACCTCATCTGCTACCACGGCAAAGCCCCGGCCCGCCTCCCCGGCCCGGGCAGCTTCGATGGCCGCATTCAGGGCCAGCAGATTGGTCTGACTGGCGATTTCCTGGATCACCCGGGTTACGTCCCCGATGCGCACAATGGCGTCGTTCAGCTCATGGAGACTGGCGCTGGCCGCATTCACCGTGCTCACCCCCTGGGCCGTGGCGGCCATGCTCTGATCCAGCTGGCTATTGCTGGAGAGCACCAGAGTGGTGGATTGCTCCGCCGCCCCAGCGGTATCTCCCGCATGGCTGGCCACCTCGGCCACGGATTGGGAAAATTCTTCAGTGGCAGCGGCCACGGACTGGACGTCGGACAATTGCTGCTGGGACTTGGCCACCACCCCCCCCATGTCCTCCCGCAGACCGTGGGAGCGGTCTTCCACCCCAGCGGTGGCATTGCGAATCTGGTCCAGCATGACCTTGAGGCGCACCTGCATGGTGGCCAGCTGGCAGAGCAGGCGGCCCAGTTCGTCCCGGCGGGAAATGTCGATATCCCCCCGCAGATCCCCTTCGGAAATGCGCCGGAAAATATTCACGCTCTGGCGGATCGGCTCGATGATGGCCCGGATCAGCAACCAGCCACCCCCAAAAGCCAGGGCCAGGACTCCCAGGGTGATGCCCCCCATCCACAGGAGGAAACGCTCATAACGGGCCTTGGCCTGGGAAAATTCCCGCTGGGCCACGCCCTTGAAATCCTCCGCCAGGCGCTGGCAGGCCTCTTCCACCCGGGCGTAATGGGGATTGATGCGGCTCACCAGAAGGCTTTCCACGGCCCGGAAATCCCCCCGGCTCAGGGCTTCCTGGGCGGGCTTCATGGCCTCGTCACTGTACATCTGGCGCAGGCGGATCAGTTCTCCCAAATCCCGGCGCACCACCGAATCCTGGGCCTGCTGTTCCAAGGCCCGAAGCAGTTCCCAAGTGCGCTGGCGGTTTTCTTCCAGGTGGCCCACATGGACCTGGATGCTATGGTCGTGGAGCCGGGCCAGATTGCCCGCCGGATCGTGCTGCAAGCCCAGCAGCACCTGGCTGCGGCTTTCCGCCAGCAGTTGGGCCACCTGATTGGCCTGGACGGCGGGCACCAGCTCCCGCTGATACTGATCCACCAGATCCTGGTTGGACTGGTTCATGCCGTACAGGCCCAGACCGGCCAGAATCAGAGCCACCAGTACAAAGGCCCCGAGCATGGCCCTTAAGCGGGTACGCAGGGACAAGCTGCGGCGGAAGGGGCTCGTATTGCCCAGGGAGCGCTCCGGATGGGCCAGGAGATCCCGGTAAAGAATCTCCGCTTCCCGGATCTGGTCCCGGCTGGGAGGGGTGCGCACGGACATGTAGCCCTCGATCCGCCCCTCCCGGGTAATGGGCACAATCACCGCCCGCACCCAGTAGAAACCGCCGTTCTTGGCCCGGTTTTTCACCAGCCCGCGCCAGGGATTGCCCCCTTTCACCGTCTCCCACAGGTCGGCAAAGGCCTGGGGCGGCATGTCTGGGTGGCGCACCACGTTGTGATTTTTGCCCATCAGCTCGGTTCGGGAAAAACCGCTCACCGCTACAAAGGCATCATTGGCGTAGGTAATGATGCCCTTGAGGTCGGTTTTGGAGACCAGATATTCATCCTCGGGCACGGGGATTTCTTGCTGGGTAACCGGCTGATTGATTTTCATGGCGGCAGCGACTTTCTCGAAATAGCCCGCCCAGGCTGGTGATTTGGGACGGGCCGGGTACCAGAGGGACCATTATGTACAATCTCCTAGCCCGCCCCCATCGCCAGGAATGGGGATGGGGAAGGCCCCATCTCTTGTCTAAAATCCGGGTTGCCATGGAAAAACCCAAAGGGCACCCCTGTTGGATTGCGGACATTCCGGACACATCCAAGCGGGGGAGCAAAGCCCATGCCCGGACTTCCCCCCGCCTCCCGGAGCGCCCCGGCTCCCGGCCCGCCGCATTGCCAATCTTCCGGCGCTCCCGGATACTGCCATGCTGCCGTTGCCACCATTAACCATGACCGCCACCCCCACCCCCCTACGTTTTCAAGGCTCCCCCGACTATGTGGCGCCGCCGGAGCTGATGCTGGCGGTGAACGCCGCCCTGACTCTGGAGCGGCCCCTGCTCATCAAGGGGGAGCCGGGAACGGGCAAAACCCGGCTGGCGGAGGAGGTAGCCCGGGCCCTGAACCTGCCCCTCTACACCTGGCACATCAAATCCACCACCAAGGCCCAACAGGGGCTCTACGAATACGACGCGGTCTCCCGGCTGCGGGATTCCCAATTGGGCGATCCCCGGGTCCAGGACATCGCCCATTACCTGGTCAAAGGGGTGCTCTGGCAGGCCTTTGACTGCGACACTCGGGCGGTGGTGCTCATCGACGAAATCGACAAGGCGGACATCGAATTCCCCAACGACCTGCTCCAGGAGCTGGATCGGATGGAATTTCACGTTTACGAGACCCGCCAGACCGTCCGGGCCCGGCAACGGCCCCTGGTGTTCATTACCTCCAACAATGAAAAGGAATTGCCGGACGCCTTCCTGCGCCGCTGTTTCTTCCATTACATCCGTTTTCCCGACCGGGAAACCCTGGCGGCCATTGTCCAAGTCCATTTCCCCGATCTGCACCAGGCCCTGTTAAAGGAAGCCCTGAAGGTATTTTTCCAGCTCCGGGACATTCCGGGCCTGAAGAAAAAGCCGTCCACCTCCGAACTCCTGGATTGGCTCAAACTGCTCCTGGCGGAAGGAGTCCCCCCCGCCGCCCTCCACCCGGAGAGCGGCACGGCCCCCCTGCCTCCCCTCCACGGCGCCCTCCTGAAAAACGAGCAGGATGTCCATCTCTGCCTGGGCCGGCTTCCCTTTAACCGGCGGGAGCCCTAGGCATGGGCCCCACGTCCCGGCCACCAACCCATCGCCCCCTCCGGCGCCGCCCCCGGGCCTGGCTGGCCCTGGGCTGCCTGCTCCTGCCCCTGGCGGCCTGGGCCCAGCTCACCCCCATCACCCTGCAACTCAAGTGGCGCCACCAGTTCCAGTTCGCCGGTTATTACGTGGCCCAGGTCAAGGGCTACTACCGGGAAGCCGGGCTGGCGGTGAATATCAAGGAAATTGTCCCCGGCCAGAACCCCATTACGGAGGTCTGCTCCGGCCGGGCCCAATTCGGTATCAGCGATTCGGAACTGGCCCTGGCCCGGGGTCAGGGGAGGCCCGTAGTGGCCCTGGCCACCATTTTCCAGCACTCCCCCCTGGTACTCCTGGTCCGGGCTGGGGGGGATATCCGCATCCCCAAAGACCTGGAAGGCCGCCGTCTGGGGCTCCAGCCCTGGGAAACCGAGCTGCTGGCCTATCTGCGCCGCCAGGGGGTGGATTTATCCAAGGTCTATACGGTGGAGCGGGACTTCACTCCGGATGACCTGATCCGGGGCAAGGTGGACGCCCTGTCGGGCTACGTCACCGACGAAACCTACGATCTGGAAAAAGCCCGCATTCCCTATTTCGCCTTCACCCCCCGGGAAGGGGGAGTGGATTTCTACGGGGATACCCTGTTCACCTCCCGCCAGGAGCTGGACCGCCACCCCCGTCAGGTGGAAGCCTTCCGCCAGGCCAGCCTGCAAGGCTGGAATTACGCCCTGGAGCACCCGGAAGAAGCCATCCGCATCATTCAGGCCAACTATTCTCCCCGCCACAGCTACGACCACCTGCGCTACGAGGCGGAACACACCCGGGCCCTGGTGGAACCGGACATCATCGCCGTGGGCACCATGCTCCCAGAGCGCTGGCAGAAAATCGTCGCCACCTACCAGTCCCTGGGCCTGCTGGCCCCCGGGCCCACGGCCTGGCCCGATTTCGTCTATCAGCCGCCGGAGGCGCCCCGCCTTACCCCCTGGCATGAGGTGCTCTTTCTCCTCACCGCCCTTCTGGCCCTGGGGGGATTCTTCGCCGCCCTTTATCTGCGCCGCCTGCAACGGCAGATGGGGCGCCAAATGGGGGCCCTGCGGGAAACGGAAAAGCATCTCCAGGCCAGCGAAGCCCGCTTCCGGGTGGCCTTTCAAACCCTGCCCCTGGCGGCTTTCGCCTGGGATAAGGAAATGCGGGTGCTGGAATGGAACCACCGGGCGGAAGAGGTCTTCGGCTGGCGCCGGGAAGACGTACTGGGCCAGGACTTCCTTTCCCTGATCGTCGCCCCCGAAGCCCGGGCCACGGTGCTGGGCATCGCCGCCACCCTGTTCGACAGCCCGGTGCCCCTCTACCAAGTGAATACCAACCTCACCAAGGACGGCCGCATTATCCAGTGCCACTGGAGCAATGCGGTGGTGCGGGGGGCCGACGCCCCGGAAGGGGCTTTTGCCATTTCCCTGGCGGAGGACGTAACGGACCGGCGCCGCATCCAGCGGGCGTTGGAAGAAAGCGAACGGCGCTACCGCCTGCTGGTGGAAAGCGCCCCCTTTCCGGTCCTCATCACCCGCCTGGACAACGACCGGATGCTCTACATCAACCAGCGAGCCGCCCAGCTCCTGGGCCAGTCCCAGGAAAAATGCATCGGCCGCCCCGCCCCTTCCTATTACAAAACCCCGGCGGACCGGGCCTGGCTTAAAGCCCAGGTCCAGAGCCGGAGTGTGGTCACGGACTTTGAGGCCTGCCTCATCAACGGCCGGGGGGAAGAGCGCTGGGTGCTGATTTCCGCCGCCCTGTCCGGCTTTGATGGGGAAGAGGCCATGATCGTGGCCTGCAACGATATTACCCGGCGCCGGGAGGCGGACGAGGCCCTGCGGGAAAGCGAGGCCCGCTTCCGCTTTATCGCGGAACGCTCCGCCGACATCATCTGGGAAATGGACAGTAACTTCATCTTCACCTATATCAACGGGGCAGATGAGCGGCTGCGGGGCTTCCCCGCCAGCGAGGTGATCGGCCATCCCCTGGAAGATTTGCTCCCCCCCCAGGCCATGGCCCAGGTACGCCAGATCACCCTGGAACACCAGAAACTGCGGGATGCGGGCCAGCAGACCCCCTATTTGCTCATGGAGCTGGAGCAAAAATGCCGGGACGGCAGCACCATCTGGACCGAGGTCCACGCCACCAATATCGTGGATGCCCATGGTCGTCGGGTGGGCATTTGCGGCGTCACCCGGGACATCAGCGCCCGGAAGCGCCATGAAGACGCCCTCCAGGCCATGAACCGGCGTCTGGAAGCCCAGCTGCGGGAAATCAACCTGTTGCAGGACAAGCTCAAGGATCAGGCCACCCGGGACGGCCTGACGGGCCTCTACAACCGCCGCTACCTGGACGAAACCCTGGAGCGGGAAATGGCCCGGGCCGAGCGGGACGGCTATCCCCTGGCCCTGGTGATGCTGGACATCGACCACTTCAAGAACCTCAACGACAGCTTCGGCCACCGGGCCGGGGACGAGGTGCTGCGCCAGTTGGGAGAATTCCTGCGCCACCATGCCCGGGCCGGGGATTTGCCCTGCCGCTACGGGGGGGAAGAATTTCTCCTGGTCCTGCCCCAGATGGACATGGCCCACGCCCTGGAACGGGCGGAAACCTGGCGGCAGGAATTTGCCGAACGGATCGTGGAATTTGAAGGGGACAAGCTGCAGGCCACGGTCTCCGCCGGGGTAGCCTGCTACCCGGACCACGGCACCACCCCGGACCGCCTGGTGGAAGCGGCGGACAGCGCCCTCTACCGGGCCAAGGAAGCGGGCCGCAACCAGGTCATGGGGGCCCCCGACCCGGCCCATGCTGACTGACTTTCTTCTCCACCTGCGGCGCCAGGGCCTGCCCGTCTCCACCACCGAACTCCTGACCCTGCTGGCGGCCCTGGAAGCCCGGCTCATCCCCCCGGGGCTGGAAGATTTCTACCACCTGGCCCGGCTTTGCCTGGTAAAGGACGAAAGCCGCTATGACCGCTTTGATCAGGCCTTCGCCAGCTATTTCAAAGCCACCACCCAGGCGGCGGGCTTGGAACGGGAACTGCCGGAAGACTGGCTGAGGCTGGCGGGGCAACGCCTCCTCTCGGAGGCGGACAAGGCACGCCTGGAAAAACTAGGCTGGGAACGGCTCATGGCCACCCTAGCCCAGCGTCTGGCAGAACAGAAGGCACGCCACGCCGGGGGCGCCAAGTGGATCGGCACCGGCGGCACTTCCCCCTTTGGCCACGGTGGCTACCATCCAGAAGGGGTGCGCATCGGCGGCCCGGGGGGCCAGGGCCAGGCGGTGAAGGTCTGGGAAAAGCGGGAGTTCCGCAATCTGGACGATCAGGTCGAACTGGATAACCGGAATCTCCAGCTGGCCCTGCGTCGGCTGCGCCGCTTCGCCCGGGAAGGGGCGGCGGAAGAACTGGATATGGACGCCACCCTCAAGGGCACGGCCCGCCAGGGTGGCCTGCTGGATATTCGCCTGCGGCCGGTACGGCGCAATGGGGTCAAGGTTCTCCTCTGCCTGGATGTGGGAGGCTCCATGGACGCCCACGTGGCCCGCTGCGCCGCCCTGTTTTCCGCCTGCCGCCTGGAATTCAAGCACCTGGAGCATTTCTACTTCCACAACTGCGTCTATGAAAGACTGTGGCGGGACAATCGGCGGCGCCGGGACCAGGGCCTGGCCACCCTGGACCTGATCCACACCTACGGCCCGGATTACCGGCTCATCTTTGTGGGGGACGGGGCCATGAGCCCCTACGAACTCACCCATCCCCATGGCAGCGTGGAACATCTGAACCCGGAAGCGGGTCAGGTCTGGCTCCAGCGTCTGTTAAACGCCTATCCACGGGCCGTCTGGCTAAATCCGGAGCCCCCGGAATACTGGTCTTTCCACCCGTCCAACCGGCTCATCCGGCAGCTGCTGGGGCAACGCATGTTTCCCTTGAGCCCGGCGGGCCTGGAAGCCGCCATCCGCTGCCTGAAATAGGCCGGAGGCGAAACGCTGTAACTGGCCAGGGAAAACACCCGGCTACCACCCACATCCGGCCAACACCCATAAAAAAGCCGGACCTGAGGTCCGGCTTTTTGGGAAACCCGCCCCGATCAGAGCAGGCCGGGCAGAGAATAATCGGACTGGTTCATCAGATCCACCCCGCACTCCAGGCCTTCCACCCAGTCGATGAAGCGTTTGACCATTTCCTTGCCTTCAAAACGGCAGCCGTGCTGGGGCACGATCATTTCAATGTCCAGGGGCCGGACCATGGCCGCCCAGTAACGGCAGATTTTGTTGGAAACGATGTAGCGGTGATGGAAACCCTGCATCTTGAGCAGATGGGCGTCGAAGTCCGTCACCGGTTCCAGGGCTTCCTTCTGGGTCACGATGGAGGTGCCCAGATCCCCGGAAAAGAGAATCTTGGAGACCGGATCGTAGAACTGGAAATTACCTTCGGCGTGGAGGAAGTGGGCCGGCAGGGCTTGCAGCTTACAGTTGCCCAGGGGAATTTCTGCGCCCCGGTCCGGAATGCCGATGACCCGGCCGCTAATGTCCCGGCCCGTGGTGAAGTGGGGGACGAAACGAATCCATAGATTGGAAATCATGACCTTGCAGTGGGAGGCCACGAACCACTTATTCACCGAAGCGATAATGTCCGGGTCCGCATGGGAGGCCAGGAGCAGGTCCAGATCCCGGGAGGAGAAATATTTCTGCATGCCCATGAGCAGCCCGGAATAGGTCATATTGCCGCCCGGGTCGATCAGGGCGCCGTGGCCATTGTCCGCAATGAGGAACTGGTTGGACTGGACCACATTGTCCTGGTCGTCGTCGATCAGGTCGTAGAAGGCAAGGCAGACGTGCTTGCCGTCGTTGTAAAGCTCAACAGCCATGGGAATCTCTCGGGGGAAAGGGGAAACCGGGGACCGATACCAGTACTTTCGGCATACGGGCCGCTATTTTCCCCGTCAAGGCTCGAGCTTTCTTGATCCCGGTCAAGAAAACAGCCCTTTCCCCTCCCTTGCGGCCCTTTGCCACAGCAGGAACCAGGCGGGATCGGTAGGTTCAGGAGCCCCTAACGCGGCCCTTTCGGCCAAGTCCGGCCCGCCGCCCCCTTGGCCTAACCGCCCTATTCGGGCTGAACGGCGGGGGGCGCCACCTTCACCACCTCTTCCAGGGTGGTAATGCCCGCCGCCACCTTCATGGCCCCGGAAATCCGCAGGGGCTTCATGCCCTGGCGGTAAGCCTGATCCCGGATTTTGGCCACATCCGCATCGGGATGGATCAGATGCTTGAGTTCCGGGGTCAGGGGCAGCAGTTCATAGAGCCCCACCCGGCCCATGTAGCCGGTCATGCGGCATTCCAGACAGCCCACAGGCTGGTGGATGTGAGCCGGACGACGGGATTTCCAGGGGGACACCAGGGCATTCCAGGTGGCCACGTCCGTTTCGCTCATGGGCACGGACTGTTTGCAATGGGGGCAAAGGGTACGCACCAAGCGCTGGGCCATGACCCCCAGCAGGGTGGCGTTGATCAGATAGGGGGGCAGGCCCAGGTCCAGCAGCCGGGTAATGGCGGAAGGGGCATCGTTGGTGTGCAGGGTGGAGAGCACCAGGTGGCCCGTCAGAGCCGCCTGGATGGCCATGTCCGCCGTTTCCAGATCCCGGATTTCCCCCACCATGATGATGTCCGGGTCCTGGCGCATCAGGGCCCGCACCCCGTCGGCAAAGCCCAGGTCAATGGCGTGCTGCACCTGCATCTGGTTAAAGGCGGGCTCCACCATTTCGATGGGGTCCTCGATGGTGCAGACATTCACCTCCGGGGTAGCCAGGGCCTTCAGGGTGGAATAAAGGGTGGTGGTCTTCCCCGACCCCGTGGGGCCGGTGACTAGGATAATGCCGTTGGGGTGGCCGGTCATCTGGCGCCAACGCAGCCGGTCCTCGTCGGAAAAACCCAGTTCGGAAAAATCCCGCACCAGCACTTCCGGATCGAAAATCCGCATCACCAGCTTTTCCCCAAAGGCCGTGGGCAGGGTAGAAAGGCGCAGTTCTACCTCCTGGCCGTCGGGCATCCGGGTCTTTACCCGGCCGTCCTGGGGACGGCGCTTTTCGATCACGTCCATGCGCCCCAGGAGCTTGATGCGGCTGGTCATGGCGGTGAGCACCGCCATGGGAATCTGGTACACCTGATGCAGCACCCCGTCGATGCGGAAGCGCACAATGCCCACGTCCCGCCGGGGCTCCAGGTGGATATCCGAGGCCCGTTGCTCGAAGGCGTACTGCCAGAGCCAATCCACAATATGGACGATGTGCTGGTCGTTGGCATCGAACTGGCGGTTGCCCCGGCCCAGTTCCACCAGTTGCTCAAAGGAAGACAGGCCGGATTTTTCCCCGCCGGACCGGTTGGCCTTTTTCACCGACCGGGCCAGGTTGTAAAACTCCACCAGATAGCGGGCGATATCCACCGGATTGGCCACCACCCGGCGAATATCCTTGCGCAGGATGGGCTGCATTTCCTTTTCCCATTCCCGCATGAAGGGTTCGGCGGTGGCCACCACCACTTCGCTGGCCGTCACCCCCACGGGCAGAATCTTGAAGCGCCCGGCGTAGGCGCTGGACATCACATCGGTGACGGAGGAAAAGTCGATTTTCAGGGGATCAATGTGCAGATATTCCAGATCCGCCTTGTCCGCCAGCCACTCGGTGAGCACCTCCGTGGTCAGCACCGCATGGGGGGGCTGGAGGCTTTTCCACTGCTGCTCCCCGATCACCACCAGGGGATGGGCATCTCCCCGATAGAGCTTGCGCTCCGCCGACAGAGCCTTGGCCTCCGAACTGGACACCCAATGGTCCGCCACCAGCAATTTCAGCACTTCGGTCAAGGTCAGGCGGTGATCCATCAGGACTTCGGGCATGGTCGTCTTTAAGCCATTCGGGCAGCATGGGAATGCCGCACTATACCGCGCCCCCCGGGGGGCCTCAACGCGCCAGGGTCTTTTCCCGGCCGTCCCCAGGCCAGCCGGGAAGCAGGGTGGCGTTAAAATGAGGCCTTCCCTTTCCCCCGGACTCCCCATGGAAACCGTTCCCGCCATCGTCATCGGTGCCGGCGTTGTCGGCCTGGCCTGCGCCCGGGCCCTGGCCAGGCGGGGCATCCCCCCCCTCATCCTGGAACAGCACGGCGCCTTTGGCCAGGAGACCAGCGCCCGAAACAGCGAGGTGATCCACTGCGGCATCTACTATCCCCCTGGTTCCCTCAAGGCCCAGCTCTGCGTCCAGGGTCGGGAGCTGCTTTACGATTTTTGCGCCAGCCACGGGATCGGACACCGGCGTTGCGGCAAGCTCATCGTGGCCACGGACCGGGAGGGCGAGCGGCGCCTGGAACAGCTCCACGCCCAGGGGCTGGCCAACGGGGTCACCGATCTGGAGCGCCTCTCCGGCCCGGAGGCCCAGGCCTTGGAGCCCGCCCTGCACTGCACGGCGGCCCTCCTCTGCCCCAGCACGGGCATTGTGGATAGCCATGGTTTGATGCTGGCCCTACTGGGGGAAGGGGAAGCGGGGGGCGCCACCCTGGTCTGCCACAGCCCAGTGCTGGGGGGAGACTGGGACGGCAAGCGGCTGGCCCTCCAGGTGGGGGAGGAAGGCAGCGAGGGGGCAACCATGGCCCTGGCCGGGGAGCTGGTTATTAATGCCGCCGGACTCCAGGCCACCCAGGTGGCCCGGGCCTGGCGAGGCTTTCCCGGCCCCCTGCCCGCCCCCCATTACGCCAAGGGCAATTATTACAGCCTGAGTGGCCGCCCCCCCTTTTCCCACCTTATCTATCCCCTGCCCGAGCCCGGGGGCCTGGGGGTTCATCTGACCCTGGACCTGGGGGGCCAGGCCCGTTTCGGGCCGGATGTGGAATGGCTACCCGGCGCCGATCCCGGGCATCTGGATTACGGGGTGGCTCCCGAGCGGGCCCAGTCCTTTTACGGAGAGGTGCGCAAATACTGGCCGGGGCTGGCGGAGGGAGCCCTGCAACCGGCCTACAGCGGCGTTCGCCCCAAAATCGCCGCCCCCGGGGCCTGGGCCGACTTTCAGCTCCAGGGCCCGGCCCACCACGGGGTCCCCGGGCTGGTAAATCTCTTCGGTATTGAATCCCCAGGCCTTACCGCCTCCCTGGCCCTGGGGGAAGCGGTGTGCCAGACCCTGGGGGTATAGGGGACGGCGGCGCCCGGCAGTCCCCCCCTTTAACCTGGCGCCAAGGACGCCGCACCAGCCCGGCCCCGGCGACTTTTCCCGCTTTCTGAGGAAAAATCCGCCCCCGGGATTCCCTGGGCCCCTTCATACGGCCGTCACACAGGGGGCCTAAGCTTGGCGCCCAATCATGGTTCAAGTACGCGCCATCTTCATTTCTGACGTCCACCTGGGCACCCGGGCCTGCCAGGCGGACCGGCTACTGGATTTCCTGCGGGAACATCCTTCCGAACATCTTTACCTGATCGGCGACATCGTGGATTTCTGGTCCATGAGCCGGGGCATTTACTGGACCCCCGCCCAGAACACCGTGGTCCAGAAAATCCTCCGCCGGGCCCGCCACGGCGGTCAGGTCATGCTTATTCCCGGTAATCACGATGAGGCCCTGCGGGCCCACGACGGCCTGGATTTCGGCGGCATCCGGGTGCAAAACGAACACATCCACGTCACCGCCGACGGCAAACGCCTGCTGCTGGTCCACGGGGATGAATTCGATCAGGTCACCCGCTACCACCGCTGGGTGGCGGTGCTGGGGGACATGGCTTACAACCTGCTGGTGCGCATCAATACCAGCCTGTCCTGGTTCCGCCGCCGCCTGGGCCTCACCGGCTACTGGTCCCTGGCCGGTTACGCCAAGCGCAAGGTAAAGACCGCCATCAATTTCATCTTCAATTTCGAAGATTCGGTGGTGCGGGCCGTCAAGGAGCGCCAGCTGGATGGGGTGGTCTGCGGCCACATCCACTGGGCCGCCCTGCGCCAAGTGGAGGAGGTGCTCTACATCAACTGCGGAGACTGGGTGGATTCCTGCACCGGCATCGTGGAACACCTGGACGGGCGGCTGGAACTCATCACCTGGGGCAATGCCCCCGTTACCGCCAGCGCCGCCGAAGTGGCGGAGGCGCCCAGTTCAACGTCCTCCCCGGAAAGGGAGCTGGAAGGCCTGACCCAGGCCTTAAGCCGGGAGATGATTTCCCCCCTGGAGCCCCACTCCAAATAAATCCGGCCATCCCGGTCCCCCTTCCTGGGGCCCGGAGAAGGAAATCCCGCACCGGAAAAGCTCAAGAAAACAGCCAGGGAAGCCCAAGCGCCTGGGCATCCGGACAGGGGTTTCCTGGGCTTCACGTCCCCAACGGGTAAAATGGGGGTTTTGCTCCCCTCCCCCATGCCGTCTCCCACCAATCAGGCCAGCTGGGTGCTGGATACCAATATCGTCCTGGATATCTACCACTTCCGGGAATCTGCCCTAGCCCCCCTGGCCGCCGCCCTGCAAGACACTGGAGTGCGCTGCCTGTCCAGCCCGGCCACCCTGGACGAATTGGCCCGGGTCCTGGGCTATCCCCAGTTTCGCCTCGATCCACCGGCCCAGGCGGCCATTTTTCAGGCCTACCGGCAACGGGTAACCCTGGTGGAAGTGACGGACATTCCCCCCCTGCCCCGCTGCCGCGACCGGGACGATCAGAAATTTCTCGAGCTGGCCGCGGTCGGCGGGGCCCAATGGCTGATCAGCAAGGATAAGGAAGTGCTGCGTCTGGCCCGGCGTAAGCTGGCCCCCGCCCAATTTCTCATCCTCTCCCCCCTCCAGGCCGTGGCCCAACTGGTTAAAGGGGAAGGGTCATGAAAGCCCGGAAACCCCAAGTCTGTCCCTGTGGTTCCGGCCACACCTATGAAGAGTGCTGTGCTCCCTGGCACGGGGGCCAGCCAGCCCCCACGCCGGAAGCCCTAATGCGTTCCCGCTACAGCGCCTACGCCCGGGGGCTGGAGGACTATCTACTGGCCACCTGGGCCCCGGATACCCGCCCCGCCAGCCTGGATCTGGCCGTCCCCCCCATCCCCCAATGGATAGGGCTGGAGATTCTGGCCCGGGAGCAAGGTCGGGACGGAGAAGGGGAAACCGGCAAGGTGCACTACCGGGCCCGCTACAAACTCAACGGCCGAGCCCACCGGCTGGAGGAAATCAGCCGCTTCCGCAAAATAGGGGAGCGTTGGTATTACGTGGACGGGGATATCCGGGAAGACTGAGCCCCCCGATCCTGGGGCGCCCCCGCCGGATAACGTTCTTTCAGGGCGGTAAGCACCTGGGCCACCACCGGCCCCCATTGCCCCAGCTGGCTTTGACGAAACAGGCGCAGACTGGGATACCAGGGGGAATGGTCCGCCGCCACTTCCCAGCGCCATTCCCCGGAACTGCGCAGCAGGAGCCAACAGGGCTTACCCAGGGCTCCCGCCAGATGGGCGACCGCCGTATCGGCCGCAATGACCAAATCCAGGGAATCCACCAGGGCGGCAGTCTGGGAAAAATCGGCGAAATGGGGGCGTCCGTTGCAAAAACGGGCCAGCAAAAGACTGTTCTGGTCTGCCTCGGGCAAGGACGGTTGCAGAGAAAACCACTGGGCCGGGAAATCCAGCAGGGGGGCCAGAGCAGACAGGGGCATGTCCCGGAAAGGATTGGCCAGCCCCACCTGCCGCCCCGCCCAGACCAGGCCGATACGGGGTAAGGCGGCCGACCAGACCTCCACCGCCAAACCGGACGGGCTTTGGCTTTGGCTTTGGCTTTGGCTTTGGCTCGAGCTCGGGAAAGTCCGCGCCCCCAGGTCCATGGGAGCACGAAGATAGGGGCTAGGGAAGGCCAGCGGTCGGGCCTCCCCGGTAAGCAGGTACCAGGTCAGGGGCAGGCTCATCAAGGGACACTGGTAATCGTGATCCGGCAATGCGCCGTCCATATCCAGAACCTGAAGGCCCCACCCCTGGGCGGCCAACAGGGAAACCAGTCCCGAAGGGACGGCCAGATAAATTTGCTCGGCGAAAGGCGCCAGGGCGGCCCCATAGCGGCAGAACTGCAGGCTGTCCCCCAGCCCCTGCTCCGCCCAGAGCAGCAGCACCTTGCCCTTCAGGGGGCTCCCCCCTAGCCACAGGGGCTGGGAGGAAAACTGGTAGCCCCGCAGCTGATCCGTCTTCCAGCGCCATTCCCAGAGTTCCCAGCCCCGGGGAAAATCTCCCCGGGAAAGGCAAGCCAGGGCCAATTCCGCCCATCCGGCCGCCATATCCGGGGCCAGGGCGGTACCCCGCTCCCCGGCGGCTTGGGCTTCCGGATGGCGCCTCAGGGCCCGGAGTACCCGGCTCTGATGGAGATAGGCCAAGGCCTGGTCCGGATTCCGGCGGGCGGCCTGGGCCAAGGCTTCCAGGGCGGCCTGGAGCCCTCCCCGAGCTTCCAGAACCTGGCCAAGGGCCAGCCATGCCTCCCCTTGGTCCGGGGACAAAGCCAGGCTTCGCTCCAGGTCTGCCTGGGCCCCTTCATAATCCCCCAATTCCAGCCGGAAACGCCCCCGGGACAACCAGG
This sequence comes from Azospira inquinata, assembly GCF_018905915.1. Lineage (NCBI taxonomy): Bacteria > Pseudomonadati > Pseudomonadota > Betaproteobacteria > Rhodocyclales > Rhodocyclaceae > Azospira > Azospira inquinata. The sequence goes on along the minus strand of NZ_CP064782.1, from coordinate 2,675,901 downwards.
CCGCCCCCACCTCTCCATGGGCCCCTATCTGCGCCCCCCAGTAGGCTTCCCCTTCCCGGATCAGGGACTGGCGCCGCTCCCGGGCCTGGGGTTCATCCGGCACATACTGGAGATAACGGTTCAGGGCGGCTAGGGCCAGGTCATAACGGTGCTGGCTTTGCAGCAGCTCCGCCTTGGCCATGTAGGCTGGCAGGAACAAGGGGGTATGGGCCAGAGCCCGATCCAGGTGCGCCAGCGCCTTTTCCGGCTGGCTCTGGCGGCGAGCCGTGATGCTCTGCACCATTTCCCCCATGGCCTCGGACAATCCCTGCAAAGATGCCAGCTGGCGCCCCATACCTCCCCCGAAAAGCTTGCTATCGTAACCTGCCTGGGACCAAATTCGGGTATTCTCTCGGATGTCGCTGTTAAATGCTTTTACAACAACGTTTTTTTGTAGCGGACGCGACCCGCTGCCCCCTTTTCACAAGACCAACGCCTGCCCGAAAGCCTTTAGTCGATCGTGGAATACAAGGACACTTCTTCCAGTGACTCCCGGCTCGCCCTTATCGTCTGGCATCGCCTGACGGGGCTCATGCCGGGGGAATTGAATAAGGCGGAACTGGCCTGGCTTTTGTCTCCCCACTTTCATCTGGCCCTGCTGACTCGTCGCCGGGCTACCATGATCGTGAACCGGGTGCGCCTGGTGGCTTTTCTTTTCGCCGTGCTCACTCCCCTGTGGAGCGTGGTGGATTACCTCTTTTTCCCCTTTCCCCTCTGGCTCCATCTGGCGGGCATGCGGCTAGCAGCCTGCGCCGCCTTCAGCTATCTGCTCCTGTATTACCGCCCCACGGGCAGCCTGCCCAACGCCTACCGGGCCATGGCCCTGCTCTTCGCCATTCCCACGGTGTTCTATATCGCCTCCCATCAGCTGCTTCAGACCTATCACCTATCCGGTCTCCAGGCAGCCATTGGAGCCGGGTATGCCTTCCTGCCCTTTGTGCTGCTGGCGGGACTTTCTGTCTTTCCCCTGACCCTGGTGGAAAGCATTATGTTCGCTACCCCCATGCTTATTGCCCAGGGACTGGCGGGATTGCTCACCCGGGCCAGCCAGGACTGGCCTGCCTTCACGGGCACTTTCTGGCTCCTGACCCTGATCGCCGGGGTCTCCGCCCTTTCCGGCCTGAGCCAGCTGGCCTTCATGATCGCCCTGGTGCGCCAGGCGGTGCGGGACCCTCTCACCGGGATTTTTTCCCGACGCAGCGGGGAGGAAGTGCTGGAACTCCAATACGTCATTTCCACCCGCACCAACACCCCTTTGACGGTGGCCTTTATCGACCTGGACAACTTCAAGGCGGTAAATGACACCTTTGGCCATGAAGCGGGGGACGAGGTGCTCCTCTCCACCACCACGGCCATCAGCAACACCCTGCGGCGGGGCGATGTCCTGGCCCGCTGGGGCGGGGAAGAGTTCATGCTGATCATGCCCAATACGGACATGGGCCAGGCCACTTCCGCCCTGCAACGGCTGCGCCAGAGTGGTCTGGGGCCCAAACCGGATGGCCGCCCAGTCACGGCCAGCATTGGCGTCTCGGAGCGTATCCAGGACCGGGTTCAGGACTGGAAATCCCTGGTGGAGCTGGCAGACGCCCGCATGTATCTGGCCAAAAACAATGGCCGGGATCGGGTGGTCACCAACAGCCAGGGGCTTCCTGGCTAAAGTTTCGCGCCGGCTTTCCTAAACCTGCCCGGCCAGTGCTTTCTCCGCCCAAAACAAGGCCGTAATGGTCTTGGCGTCCGTAATTTCCCCAGCCAATACCCGGGCCACCGCTTCCTCCAAAGAAAGACGGGTCAAGGTCAAATACTCCCCTTCGTCCAACTGAGCCGGACCCCGCTCCTGTAGTCCCTGGGCGAGAAAAATCTCAATGCGCTCGTTGGAATAACCGATGCAAGGATGCATGACCCCCAGATGGCGCCAACTGGCCGCCTCATAGCCCGTTTCCTCAAGCAATTCCCGACGGGCCGTGGCGAGAATGTCCTCCCCCGGATCAATCTTGCCGGCGGGGAGCTCCAGAAAGACCCGATGCAGTGGGTAACGGAACTGGCGCTCAAACAGCAGGGAGCCATCCTCCAGGCAGGCAATGATCACCACCGCCCCCGGATGGACCACATATTCCCGCACCGCCTCCCTGCCGTCCGGCAGGGCTACCCGGTCCCGTCGCACATCCAGCAACCGCCCCCGCCAGATTTGCTCCTCACTCAAGGTGGGCTCGGCCAATTCCTGATCCGAAAATTCTTTCATCACTTACCTTTTCAAGGGACGGAAACAAAAACGCCCCGGGATTGCCGGGGCGTGGAGATGCTTGAGCGTAAGCCTCAGACAGAGCGCAGTAAAGAATAAGCGCAGAGGGACATTAGCACCTGGGGAAAGGCCCCCAGGACCGCCACCGCCAAGCCATTGACGGAAAGCAGCGCCTTGACCCCAAGGGAAGCGGCCAGGGGCGTTTCATCCGTGGGTGCCTCAAAGTACATGATCTTCACCACCCGCAGGTAGTAGAAAGCACCAATGAGGGAGAACAGGATGCCGGCGATGGCGATCCAGTAATAGCCAGCGGCGATAATGGCTTGGAAAACGGAGAACTTGGCGAAGAAGCCCACAAAGAAAGGCACGCCGGCCATGGAGAACATGACCATCATCATCACGGCGGCAAACCAGGGGCTGCGCTTGTTAAGGCCCTTGAAATCGTCCAGGTTGTCCGCTTCAAAACCTTCCCGGGAGAGGAGCAGGATGACGCCGAAAGCGCCCAGGCTCATCACCACGTAGGTCACCACATAGAACATGGCGGAACTATAGGCGTTCAGGGCATAGCGGGGATCCCCTCCCACCACACCGGCCACCAGCCCCAGCAACATGAAGCCCATATGGGAAATGGCGGAATAGCCCAGCATGCGCTTGATATTGGTCTGGGCAATGGCCGCCAGATTACCGATGGCCATGGACAGCACGGACATGATGATCAGCATTTGCTGCCAATCATGGGCCATGAGGAACAGCCCATTCACCAGCAGACGGATAGCCATGGCAAAGGCTGCCAACTTGGGCGCAGAGCCCAGGAACATGGCTACGGGGGTGGGCGCACCGTGATAGACGTCAGGAATCCACATGTGGAAGGGCACCACGCCCAGCTTGAAACCTAGGCCGGACACCAGGAAGACCAACCCGAAGACCAGAACCACCTGATTTACGGCACCGGAACTGATGGCCTCGGCGATCTTGGTGATTTCCAGGGTGCCGGTGGCACCGTAGATCATGGACATACCGTAGAGCAGCAAACCGGAAGCCAGGGCGCCCAGAACAAAATACTTCATAGCCGCTTCCGTGGCCTGCACCGAGGTACGGTTAATCGCCACCATGGCATAAACGGCCAGGGACAACATTTCCAGACCCAGGTAAATGGTCAGTAAATTGTTGGCGGAAATCATCACCATCATGCCCAGAGTGGCAAACAGGGTCAGCACGTAGAACTCGCCCTTGGCCATTTCCGGACGCTCGGAAACGTAGCGCCAGGAATAGGCCAGAACCACGAAGACGGTGATGTAGAGCATCAACTTCAGCAGGTCACCGAGCAAATCGCTGACAAACATATTGCTGAAAGTGTAGGTGGGCTCCACCCCGCTATGGGTGAAGGTCAGCACCATACATCCCACCAAGGCCGCCTGGGTCAGGAGGAAGGTCAGAGTGCGCTTACTCCCCTTGACGAAGAGATCGACGAGCAAAATCACGCTCGCCATCACCAGCAAGAAAATCTCGGGAGCGGCGGGATAAAAATCAGGCAAGACAAAGTTCAGCATGTCGGCTACCAATTATTGGAGTTTGCTTTGGGCAACGTGCTGCAGGAGGTCGTTTACCGACACATGCATCACTTCGGTAATGGGCAGAGGATAAAGCCCCATGGCCAATACACACAGCGCCAGAAGACTGAGGATGAAAAATTCTCGCCCGTTGATATCGGTCAGCTCCGCCACGTGCTTGTTAGCCACGGCGCCGAAAATAACCCGCTTGTACATCCACAGGGTGTAGGAAGCGCCCAGCACCAGGGTGGTACCGGCGGCCAGACCAATCCAGAAGTTGTACTTGACGGAGCCCAGGATCACCATGAATTCCCCCACAAAGCCGGAGGTGGCGGGCAGGCCGCAGTTGGCCATGGCAAACAACATGGCGAAGGCAGCGTACTTAGGCATGGTATTCACCACGCCACCGTAATCGGCGATCTGCCGGGTGTGCATGCGGTCATAAAGCACCCCGATGCAAAGGAACATGGCGCCAGACACAAAGCCGTGGGAAATCATCTGTACCAGGGCCCCTTCCATCCCCAGGGAGGAGAAGAGGAAAAAGCCCAGGGTAACGAAGCCCATGTGGGAAATGGAGGAATAGGCCACCAGCTTCTTCATATCGGCCTGAATCAGGGCAACGAAGCCAATGTAGATCACGGCAATGAGGGACAGGGCGATCATCAGGCCGGACAGGGAATGGGCTGCATCAGGAGCAATGGGCAGGGAGAAGCGGAGGAAGCCGTAGGCACCCAGCTTCAGGGCAATGGCGGCCAGCACCACGGAACCGCCGGTAGGCGCTTCCACGTGGGCATCCGGCAGCCAGGTATGGACCGGCCACATGGGCACCTTCACCGCAAAAGCGATCAGGAAAGCCAGGAACAGCCAGATCTGGGCGGTCATGGGCAGAGGCAGGTTTTGCCAATCCTGGATGGAGAAAGAGCCCCCGGATTGGAAAAACAGGTACAGCTGGGCCAGCAGGAACAGCAGGGAACCGGCCAGGGTGTAAAGGAAGAACTTAAGGGCCGCGTAAACCCGGTTGGGACCGCCCCACATACCGATGATCAGGTAGAGAGGGATGAGGGAAGCTTCAAAGAAGACGTAGAACAGCATGCCGTCCAGGGAGGCAAAAATGCCGTTCAGTAGGCCGGACATGATGAGGAAGGCCGCATTGTACTGGGCCACCCGCTGTTGAATCACCCGCCAGCCGGCCAACACCACCAGAATGGTAATGAAGCTGTTGAGGAGCAGGAACAGCACGGAAATGCCATCCACCCCCAGGTGGTAGTTGATGTTGAAGCGGGGAATCCAGGGCAACAATTCCACGAACTGCATACCACTGGCCTTGACGTCAAAGCCGGTATAGAGGGGAATGGTCACCAGAAAACCGATGACAGCTCCGACCAGGGCCAACACGCGGGCCAGGGGCGCATTCCGATCCGACCCGGTGGCAAGGACCACCACCCCGGCCAGGATAGGAAGCCAAATTGCAAGGGATAGCAAGTTACCAGACATATCGTTCCCAGTCTTTTTCTAGCTTATACGCGGTTGAACCAAAGGGTCAGCAACACAAACACGCCAATGATCATGGTGAAGGCGTAATGGTAGATGTACCCGGATTGGAAGAAGCGGATGACCGAAGCCACCCAGCCCACCACCCGGGCGGCACCATTGACGAAGAAGCCGTCGATAATGGTCACATCCCCCACCTTCCACAGGGTTTTGCCCAGCAGACGGGCACCACCGCCCACCACCACTTCGTTGAACTTGTCGAAGTAGTACTTGTTTTCCAGCACCGTGTTGATCAGGCCCAAACGCTTTTGAATGGTGGCCGGAATATCCGGACGCTTCATGTAGAAGAACCAAGCGATCACGACCCCGGCCAGAGCCAGGATGAACGGCAGGGAAGTAAAGGCCTGAGAGCCCATGGCGGCAGCGCCGTGGAAGTCCTTACCCAACTCTTCCATTACCGGGTGAGCGGTGCTGTTGATGAAAATCACGTTCTTAAAGAATTCGCCGGTGAGCATGGGCTCAATGGCGAAGTAACCGATCACCACGGACGGAATGGCCAAGGCGATCAGGGGCAGGGTCACCACCAAGGGAGATTCATGGGGCTTTTGCCCGGGCTGCAGGCCATGGTGCTCTTCTTCATGGTCATGGTGACCGTGCTCAGCCGCCTTGCCGAACCGTTCTTCCCCGTGGAAGACCAGGAAATAGAGGCGGAAGGAATAGAAGGCGGTCACAAAAACCCCGGCCACCACGGCGAAGTAGGCGTAACCCGCACCGGGGAGATGGGACAGGGCCACCGCCTCAATAATGGAATCCTTGGAATAGAAACCGGAGAAGAAGGGGGTACCGATCAAGGCCAGGGAGCCGATCAGGGTGGTAATCCAGGTGATAGGCATGTACTTGCGCAGCCCACCCATATGGCGCATGTCCTGGTCATGGTGCATACCAATAATCACGGAGCCAGCGCCCAAGAACAGCAGAGCTTTGAAGAACGCGTGGGTCATCAGATGGAACACAGCCACCGGATAGGCGGACACCCCCAGGGCCACAGTCATGTAACCCAGTTGGGACAGGGTGGAATAGGCAATGACCCGTTTGATGTCGTGCTGGATCATGCCCAGGAAGCCCATGAACAGCGCCGTGGTAGCACCGATCACCAAAACGAAGGACAAGGCCGTATCGGATAGTTCAAACAGGGGGGACATCCGAGCCACCATGAAAATCCCGGCGGTCACCATGGTGGCCGCGTGGATCAGGGCGGAGATCGGGGTCGGGCCTTCCATGGAATCGGGCAGCCACACATGCAACGGCACCTGGGCAGATTTACCCATGGCCCCTACAAACAGCAGGATGCAGGAAATACTCAGCAGATCCACCTGCCAGTGGGCGGAAATAGGCAGATTGATCCCCACCAGGGACGGGGCCTTGGCGAAGACAGTCTGATAATCCAGGCTGCCGGTGTAGGCCATAATCAGGCCGATACCCAGCAGGAAGCCGAAGTCCCCCACCCGGTTGGCCAGGAACGCCTTCAGGTTGGCGAAGATGGCCGTGGGACGGGTAAACCAGAAACCGATCAGCAGGTAGGAAACCAGACCCACCGCTTCCCAGCCAAAGAACAGCTGCATGAAGTTGTTGCTCATCACCAGCATCAGCATGCTGAAGGTGAACAAGGAGATGTAGCTGAAGAACCGGTTATAGCCCGGGTCTTCCTTCATGTAGCCGATGGTATAAATATGCACCATCAGGGAAACGGAGGTGACCACCAGCATCATGGTAGCGGTCAGGGTATCGATCAGGAAACCCACCTCAAATTTATATTCCCCGACAGCCAGCCATTGATAGACCGCACCGTTGAACACATGGCCAGCCAGCACATCCTGAAAAATCAGGACAGAGGCACCAAAGGCCACCGCGACCCCAAGCACCGCCACCGTGTGGGCGATCCAGCGAGGCAAAATGCGGCAGAACAGACCGGCCACCAGGGCACCGAACAGGGGTGCCAGGGGAACCAGAAGATAAAGGCTTTTCATGTCCATGGGTGCTCAACCTTTAAGGCTATCCAGATCATCCACGTGGATGGTGCGCAAGTTACGGAACAGGACCACCAGAATGGCAAGACCAATAGCCGATTCAGCTGCCGCGACCGTGAGAATAAAGAAGACAAACACCTGCCCGGCCAAATCCCCCAGGTAATGGGAGAAAGCAACGAAGTTCATGTTGACCGCGAGGAGCATCAACTCAATGGCCATGAGCAGCACGATGAGATTTTTCCGATTGAGGAATATCCCCACCACGCTGATGGCGAACAATAAGGCGCCGAGCACCAAGAAATGCGACAGAGTTAGCATTTGCCTTCCTAATAGCGATTTTTTGCTAAAGCACTGTGAAAGTTTCAGTCCTGCTTTTCCGCTTCCATCTTCACGATGCGTATCCGATCCTTGGCATTGACAAATACCTGCCGGGACGGATCCGTGTACTTGGTCTTCTTGGCACCCCGGTAAGTCAGGGCAATAGCCGCCACCAAGGCCAGCAAGAGAATGGCGGAAGCCAGTTCGACGGGATAGGCGTAATCGGTATAAATGAGGCGACCCAGGGCTTTGGTGTTGGAACCCACCGCTTCGTTCCCGGCCACATCAAACACCCGGAAATACTGGCCCCCGACAATGAGGCCCATCTCGATGGCCATCAGCACCCCGATACTGGCCCCCAGGGGGAGGTAGCTCCAGAAGCCCTGCTTCAAGCGCTCCAGATTAATATCCAGCATCATCACCACGAAGAGGAACAGCACCATCACCGCCCCCACGTAAACCAGGATGATGGCGATGGCCAGAAATTCCGCCTGCAACAAGGCCCAGACCCCACCGGCGGTGAAAAAGCCCAGCACCAGATAAAGAGCGGCATGCACCGGGTTACGGGCAGTAATCACCCGCAACGCGGCGAACAGCAGAATCGCCGAGAGAAAGTAAAAAACCAGGGTTTTGAATTCCATCGCTCTATCCGTTAGCGGTATTTGGCATCGGCTTCCCGGTCGGCGGCAATCTGGGATTCATATCGATCCCCGTTGGCCAGGAGCATTTGCTTGGTGTAATACAAATCCCCACGGGACTCCCCGTGATATTCAAAGACCCGAGTTTCCACGATGGCATCCACCGGGCAGGCTTCTTCACAGAAACCGCAGAAAATGCACTTGGTCAGGTCAATGTCGTAGCGGGTCGTACGCCGGGAACCGTCTTCCCGGGGAGCGGCTTCAATAGTGATCGCCATGGCAGGGCAAATAGCCTCGCACAGCTTACAGGCAATGCACCGCTCTTCCCCGTTGGGGTACCGGCGCAGGGCGTGTAGCCCACGGAACCGGTGACTCAAGGGAGTTTTTTCTTCCGGATATTGCACGGTAATCTTGCGGCCGAAGAAATAACGGCCGGTCACCGACATGCCCTGCAAAAGCTCCTTGAGGAAGAGGCTTTTAAATATATCTTTCATCGCGCCCATGTGGCAGCACTCCTCACTTCCAAATATTGAGCGGCGAAACCATCCAGACGCCCACCACAATAAACCAGATCAAGGTAACCGGAATGAAGACCTTCCAGCCCAGGCGCATCAACTGGTCATACCGGTAACGGGGGAAAGTAGCCCGGAACCAGAGGAACAGGAACAGCACGAAGGACATCTTCACCGCCAACCAGAAAAAGCCGTCCGGCAGAAAGGACACCGGGGACAACCACCCCCCCAGGAACAGCAGGGAGGTAAGGGCCGACACCAAAATCATGTTGGCGTATTCAGCCAGGAAGAAGACGGCGAAGGCCATGCCGGAGTATTCCACGTGGAAACCGGCCACGATTTCCGACTCCCCTTCCGCCACGTCAAACGGAGCCCGGTTGGTTTCCGCCACGCCAGACACCAGATAGACCACAAACATGGGCAACAGGGGCAACCAGTTCCAGGACAGAATGGAAACCCCGTTGGCCGCGAACAGCCCCTTGCCCTGCCCCTGAACGATTTCCACCAGGTTAAGACTGTTGGACACCATGAGCACGGTCACCAAGGCGAAGCCCATGGCGATTTCGTAGGAAACCATCTGGGCAGCAGAACGCATGGCGCCGAGGAAGGCGTATTTGGAGTTGGAGGCCCAGCCCGCCAGGATGATGCCGTACACCCCCAGGGAAGAGATGGCCATGATGTACAACAGGCTGGCGTCGATATTGGCGAGCACCAGATGATCGGTGAAAGGGATAACCGCCCAGGCAGCCAGGGCCGGCGCAATAGCCAGCATGGGCGCCAGCAGATAAACCGGCTTATCCGCTCCCGTAGGCAGGACGATTTCCTTCATCAAAAGCTTCAGGGCATCGGCGATAGGCTGGAGCAAGCCCAGGGGCCCGACCCGATTGGGGCCGAGGCGGACGTGCATGTAGGCAATGACCTTACGCTCGAAGTAAGTCAGATAAGCCACACACAGCATCAAGGGGGCCACAATGGCCACGATCTTGATCAGGGCCCAAACGGCCGGCCAGGTCGGCCCGAAAAACGACTCAATAGCTTCCATTACGCACGCTCCATGACAACCGGGCCGTACATGTCGCCCAAGGACGCCGTGGAGGCGTGGGCGGCAGAAACTCGGACACATCCGGCGGGGATAGCTTCATCCAACGCCACGGTAAGTACCGCTTCGCCAGCCCCTTGTTTGACCTTAGCCTGGTCTCCATCCTGCAAGCCCAGACCGGCGGCCGTGGCGGGATGAATCCGGGCCTTAGGCGCCGCCCCGTCCTTGGTCTGAACCAAGGGCTGGGACCGCCGCGCAAGAGGATCGGCAAAATGAATGGGAACATCGGCAATACGCTGCAACCCGGTGCTTCCGCTGGTCAAATTCAGGGCAACCGAAGTCTTCAGGCTGTTATCCAGGCCAGAGGCAAATTCGGTGCCTTGTCCCAGGACTTCGTCCCGAATCCCTTCGGAGGATTCATAATCGAACCCGGGCAGGGAGAGCACATTACCCAGCACCCGCAACACTTTCCACGCCGGGCGGGCTTCTTCCAGGGGGGAAACCACGCCGTGGAAGCTTTGCACCCGGCCTTCCATATTGACGAAGGTGCCGGAGGTTTCCGTAAAGGGGGCAATAGGCAGCAGCACATCGGCGTAATCCAACGCCGGGCCATGCTTGAATGCAGAGGCCATGACCACCATCTGGGCGCCCTTCAAGGCTTCCAGAGTTTTGGCCGGATTGGCGAAATCATATTCGGGCTCCGCACCCAGGAGGAGATAAGCCTGGCGGCTGGAGGTCAGCAGAGACTGGGCGTTGGCCTCCTTACTCCCCAAACCAGCCAGGTATCCCCCGACGGAGTTAGCAGCCTCGCCGATAAAGCCCAGGGTTGCACCGCAAACTTCCGCCAGCTGCTGGGCCAGGGAATGGAGTTGGGTCGCCTGGGTGCCTTGCAGGGCAGCGCTCCCCAGGAATACGGCGGCCTTTTCACCTTGACTCAGGGACGCAGCCACCTGGGTGGCGAAGGCATCCACTTCTACGGACAGGAGAGCTTCCGGAACAGCTTCACCCTTGGTCTGCAAAGCCGCCTTGAGCACTTTGGCCAGAGCAGCGGCCAGGTCAGTGGGAGCTACGGTCTGACGATTGGCCACCGGAAGCAGCTGATCGTCGGCGGATACATCCAGCAGACTGACCGCGCAGCCTTTCTTCGCCCCTTGCCGCAGGCGTTGGGCAAACAGGGGAGCGTCCTTGCGCAGGAAGCTGCCCACCACCAGGGCGCTATCCAGGTCATTCACCTGGGCCAAGCGCATACCGAGCCAGGGCGTACCGGCCCGCAGCTGGTCAGCACCAAAATCCTGCTGACGCAGGCGGAAATCGTAATTGCTGGTTCCCAAGCCTTCGGCCAACTTACGCACCAGGGCCATTTCTTCCAGGGTGGCGTGGGGAGAAACCAGGAAACCCAGGGCATCCGCCCCGGCATTTTTGGCGATGTCCTTGAGACCGTGGGCCACGTAATCGATGGCCACGTTCCATTCCACTTCCTGCCACTGGCCGCCCTGCTTCACCATGGGCTTAGTCAGGCGTTCGGCGCTATTCAGAGCGGTGTAAGAGAAACGATCCTTATCGGAAATCCAGCACTCGTTCACCTCTTCGTTCTCGAAGGGGAGAACCCGCATGACTTTGTTGTTTTTAACCTGAACCGTCAGATTGGCACCCAGGGCATCGTGGGGGCTCACGGACCGACGCCGTTGCATTTCCCAAGTCCGGGCGGAATAGCGGAACGGCTTGGAGGTCAGGGCGCCCACCGGGCACAGGTCAATGGCGTTCCCGGACAACTCGGAATCCACGGTCCGCCCCATGAAGGTGGTGATTTCGGAATGGTAATTCCGATTGGCCATGCCCAATTCCATGATGCCAGCAATTTCCTGGCCGAAACGGACACAGCGGGTGCAATGGATGCAGCGGCTCATTTCCTCCATGGAAATGAGGGGCCCCACATTTTTGTGGAAAACCACGTGCTTTTCTTCTTGGTAACGGCTCTCGCCCTTGCCATAGCCCACCGCCAAATCCTGCAACTGGCATTCACCACCTTGGTCGCAAATCGGGCAATCCAGGGGGTGATTGATGAGCAAAAACTCCATCACCCCCTTCTGGGCTTTCACCGCCAATTCGGAATGGGTGAAAACCTTCATCCCATTGGTCACCGGGGTGGCGCAAGCTGGCAGGGGCTTGGGAGCCTTTTCCACCTGGACCAGGCACATCCGGCAGTTGGCCGCGATGGACAGTTTCTTGTGGTAGCAAAAGTGCGGGATATACACGCCCACTTGGTGGGCGGCTTCCATCACGGTACTACCGTCCTGGACCTGGGCCTTTTTTCCGTCAATTTCGATTTCGAGCATATCAGCGAAACCTTAATTCTGAGCTTTGAAGAAGCCGCTGCCCGCCCATTGCACATCTTTGGGAACCAAGCAGGTCTTATGTTCAATGTGATAGGCGAACTCGTCGCGGAAGTGCTTGAGGAAGCCTTTCACCGGCATGGCGGCCGCATCCCCCAGGGCGCAAATAGTGCGTCCCATGATGCCGTCGCACACCGAGATGAGCAGGTCCAGATCTTCCGGACGCCCCAGGCCGTGTTCGATGCGATGCACCACCTTATAGAGCCAGGGCGTTCCTTCCCGGCAGGGTGTGCATTGGCCGCAGGATTCTTCGTGATAGAAGAAGGACAAACGCTCCAGGGCCTTGACCATGCAGGTGCTATCGTCCATGACGATGACCGCACCGGAACCCAGCATGGAGCCAGCCTTGCTGATGGAGTCATAGTCCATGGTGCAATCCATGATGATGTCCGCAGGCAGTACCGGCGCGGAAGAACCACCAGGGATAACCCCCTTGAGCTTGCGACCGCCCCGAACCCCCCCGGCCATTTCCAGCAACTGGGAGAACGGCGTCCCCAGGGGAATTTCGTAGTTACCGGGACGATTGACGTGACCGGAAACAGAAAACAACTTGGTACCGCCGTTATTGGGCTTGCCCAGATTCAGGTATTTTTCTGCCCCCAGACGCAACACGAAGGGAATGGTGCCAAAGGTTTCCGTGTTGTTGATGGTGGTGGGTTTGCCGTACAGGCCGAAAGACGCGGGGAACGGCGGTTTGAAGCGGGGCTGCCCTTTCTTGCCTTCAATGGATTCCAGCAAGGCGGTTTCTTCACCGCAGATGTAAGCACCGTAACCGTGGTGGGCGAAGAGTTCGAAGCTGAAATCGGAGCCCAGAATGTGCTGACCGATGAATCCAGCAGCCCGGGCTTCGTCCAGGGCCGCTTCGAAGCGCTTATAAACTTCCCAGATTTCCCCGTGGATGTAGTTGTAACCCCGGGTCGCCCCCATAGCGTAGGCGGCAATGGCCATACCTTCGATCACGGAATGGGGGTTGTAGCGCAGAATGTCCCGGTCTTTGAAAGTACCCGGCTCCCCTTCGTCGGAGTTACAGACGATGTACTTATCCCCGGGGAAAGAACGGGGCATGAAGCTCCACTTCAGACCGGTGGGAAAACCCGCACCGCCCCGGCCCCGAAGGACGGAAGCTTTAACTTCCGCGATCACCTGCTCCTGAGGAATTTTTTCGGCGATGATTTTTTTCAGCGCCTCGTAGCCACCACGGGCCACGTAATCTTTCAGGCTCCAACCTTCATCCCCGTTCCAGCCTTCAGTCAGCGTAGGGGAAATCGCACCCAGGATGGCCATTATTTCAACTCCGCCAGCAGACGATCAATTTCTTCGGGAGCCATGTGACTGCACATGGTGTGGTTATTCACCAACATGACCGGGGCGTCGCCGCAGGCGCCCATGCACTCACCCATCATCAGGGTAAATTTGCCGTCGGCCGTGGTTTCGCCGTAATCGATACCCAGTTTCTGTTTCAGATATTCGCCGGCATGTTCGCCGCCGGACAGGGCACAGGGCAGATTGGTGCAGACCGTCAGTTTGTATTTACCCGTCGGACGACGGTCATACATGTTGTAGAAGGTCGCCACTTCCATGGCCGCCATAGGGGGCATGGAGAGATAGTTGGCCACGAACTCAATGGTTTCGTCCGCCAGCCAGCCCTTTTCTTCCTGGGCGATAGCCAAGGCCGCCATGATGGCGGATTGCTTTTGATCCGCAGGATATTTGGCTATCTCGCGATCAATCTTTTTCAAGGATTCAGGAGTCAGCATCAGCGGTCAATCTCGCCAAAAACGATGTCTTGCGTACCAATGATCGTGACCACGTCCGCGATCATGTGTCCCTTTGCCATCTCATCCATGGCGGCCAGATGGGGATATCCAGGCGCCCGAATCTTCATCCGGTAAGGCTTATTGGCCCCATCGGACACCAAGTAAATACCGAACTCGCCCTTAGGATGTTCTATAGCGGCGTAAACTTCGCCTTCCGGAACATGGATGCCTTCGGAGAACAGCTTGAAGTGGTGGATCAGCTCTTCCATGTTGGACTTCATGTCCTCACGATGGGGCGGCGCCACCTTGTGGTTTTCCGTAATTACCGGGCCGGAATTTTCACGCAGCCAAGCCACACACTGCTTAATGATTCGGTTGGACTGGCGCATTTCTTCCATACGCACCAGATAGCGGTCATAACAGTCCCCATTGACCCCCACCGGAATATCGAAATCCAGGCGGTCATAGACTTCATAGGGCTGTTTCTTACGCAAATCCCATTCAATACCAGACCCCCGTAACATGGCGCCGGAGAACCCCAATTGGAGAGCCCGCTCGGGAGAAACCACCCCCACATTAACCAGACGCTGCTTCCAAATCCGGTTATCCGTCAGCAGATTGGAGTATTCGTCCACATAAGCAGGGAAACGGTTGGTGAAATCTTCGATGAAATCCAGCAGAGAACCACTCCGGGACTCATTCAGCTTGCTTACCGTGGCCGCGCTCTTGAAGCGGCTCTCCACGTATTGGGGCATGCGGTCCGGCAGATCCCGATAGACACCACCCGGACGGTAATAGGCGGCGTGCATCCGGGCCCCGGAAACCGCCTCATAGGCATCCATCAGATCTTCCCGTTCCCGGAAAGCGTAGAGCATGACCGCCATGGCACCCACGTCCAGGGCATGAGCCCCGATCCAGAGCAGGTGGTTCAGCAGGCGGGTAATTTCGTCGTACATGACCCGGATGTACTGGGCACGAAGGGGAACTTCGATACCCAGCAGCCGTTCGATGGCCATACAGTAAGCGTGTTCATTGGCCATCATGGACACGTAGTCGAGCCGGTCCATGTAAGGCACGGACTGAACCCAGGTGCGGGTTTCCGCCAGCTTTTCCGTCGCCCGGTGCAACAAGCCGATATGGGGATCGGCCCGCTGGACCACTTCCCCGTCCAGCTCCAGCACCAGACGAAGTACGCCGTGAGCGGCCGGATGCTGAGGGCCAAAGTTAAGGGTGTAGTTTCTGATTTCAGCCATGTCAGACGTTCCCGTACTTCTCTTCCCGCACCACGCGGGGGGTGTTTTCCCGAGGCTCGATGGTCACGGGCTGATAGACGACCCGCCGTTGATCCGGGTCATAACGCATTTCCACGTTGCCAGAAATGGGAAAATCCTTGCGGAAGGGGTGACCGACAAAACCGTAATCGGTCAGCAGGCGGCGCAAATCCGTATGGCCGGAGAAAACGATACCGAAGAGGTCAAAGGCTTCCCGCTCAAACCAGTTGGCGGAATTCCAAATCCCGGTCACGGATGGCACAACCGGAAAATCGTCATTGTCGGCCAGCACCCGAAGGCGCAGACGCCAATTATGGGTCACGGACAGCAGACTGGAGACTACCGCAAAACGGCCAGCGGGCTTGGCTTCACCAGCGTACTGGGAATAATCCACGCCACAGAGGTCGATCAATTGCTCGAACTTCAGTTCGTCCCCATCCCGCAGCTGGAGGGCCACGGTTTCGTAATCGGCAAGGGCCACGTCCAAGGTCACCTCACCCAGCGCCACCTTGATATTACCGGCCTTGTCACCCAAGACGTTTTGCAGCTTCTCTACTAGGGCATCCAACTTGGACATAACAAGCCTCTAGGTCTAGCGAGCGATGGTGCTCGTACGTTTAATCTTGTTTTGCAACTGGACCAGGCCGTAAAGCAGGGCTTCGGCCGTGGGCGGACAGCCCGGCACATAGATATCCACTGGAACGATGCGGTCACAGCCCCGCACCACCGAGTAGGAATAGTGATAATAGCCACCGCCGTTGGCGCAGGAGCCCATGGAAACCACCCAACGGGGTTCGGGCATCTGGTCATAGACCTTGCGCAGGGCCGGAGCCATTTTGTTGGTCAGGGTACCGGCCACGATCATAACGTCGGACTGACGGGGACTGGGGCGGAAGATAATCCCGAACCGGTCCAAGTCGTAGCGGGAACACCCCGCATGCATCATTTCCACCGCACAGCACGCCAAACCGAAGGTCATCGGCCACAGCGAACCGGTACGAGCATAGTTGATCAGCTTGTCGGCAGTCGTGGTAATGAAACCTTCCTGCAGAACCCCATCAATGCCCATGACTTACTCCCACTCCAAGGCGCCCTTGATCCAGGCATAGAGGTAGCCGACCACCAAAACCGCCACGAATACCATCATTTCGGCAAAACCGAACCATTTGATGGAAGCCGTTTGAATGATTTCCTTGAAAATGGAAGCCCAAGGAAAGAGGAAGGCGATTTCCAGGTCGAACAGAATGAAGATGATGGCGATGAGGTAGTAGCGCACGTCAAACTTCATACGCGCATCTTCGAATGCCTCGAAGCCACACTCATAGGGAGAAAGTTTTTCCGGATCGGGGCGACTGGGAGCCAGCAGCCAACCAAAGAGGACCGGCAATACCCCGATGGCCACGCCAACCAGGATAAAGAGGAGAATCGGGAGGTAATTTTCCAACATCGTTGCTACATCCCTCAAAGTAACTAATTTTTCAGAGTCCTGAGCAGAACTCCAGACTTGGTGCCGACGACGAGACTCGAACTCGTACGACCTACGGTCACTACCCCCTCAAGATAGCGTGTCTACCAATTCCACCACGTCGGCACTACTTAGCTGATCGAAATTTCATCGACCAGACACCCCACAAGCCCCTTACCTGGGAATGTCTTTAGCTTTGCCCTCGACAGGCAAAGAAGAACTAGACGGCAGCACAGGCGCCACAGCATTATTATTAGTCGCTGCCTTCCCTGCGTTAGCCGGCGCGGATTGTACCGTTTCTTGCATCACCCCGCCAGTACTTTTCGGCTTATTGGCGGCAATGTAGGCAAGGGTCAAACTGGTAACAAAAAACACCGCAGCCAGGACACCGGTAGAACGGGACAGGAAGTTTGCCGAGCCAGTGGCACCAAACAGACTGCCCGAGCTACCGCCACCGAAAGCGGCCCCCATATCGGCCCCTTTGCCGTGCTGCATCAGCACCAACCCGATGATGGCCACCGCAGCCAGAAGATGGATCACCAAAACAATAGAAAACAGATAATTCATTTCACCTCATCTCCTGCTACCGCAGAGCAAATCGCCAAAAAATCGTTCACCACCAAAGAAGCGCCGCCCACCAGGGCGCCGTCCACATCCGGCATAGCGAAAAGCGCCGCCGCATTGTCCGGCTTGACGCTACCGCCATAAAGAATACGAATCTGCATCGCCTTTTCCGGCCCGGCCAGACGAGCCAGGGTACGCCGAATGGCTTGATGCACGTCTTGAGCCAACTCGGGCGTGGCTGCCCGGCCCGTACCGATGGCCCAGACAGGCTCATAGGCCAAAACCACTTCTTCAGCTTGGGACCAGTCCACCCAACTCACGCCGGCTTCTACCTGACGGGCCACCACCTGAATCCCGATACCGGATTCGTGCTCCGCCAGGGTTTCCCCGACGCACAGCACAGGAACCAGACCGAGTTCCACCGCCGCCGCCAACTTGGCCGCCACCACCGAATCCCCTTCAGCAAAAAGGGAGCGGCGCTCGGAATGACCCACTAGGACATAGCGACAGCCAAAATCTTGCAACATGGCACCGGCCACCTCCCCCGTATAAGCACCTACGGGAAACTGGCTGATGTTTTGTGCCCCCCAGCCGATGGGGGAATGACGCAACCGGGACTGGACGGTTCCCAGATAGGGAAAAGGAGGAAATACGGCCACATCGGCCGTCCCGGAAGACGACCAGCCAGCCACTAGGGCCTCGCAGGCAGTCTCCGCAAAAGCTACGGAGCCATTCATTTTCCAGTTTCCGGCTACGAGCTTACGGCGCATCGGGGCAGACAGTCCTTTGGGTTGGGGAGGCAGCATAAAACTTTTTGATTATAGCTGCTCCCTCCAGGCCGGGTCAATGCGACCCGTTGCCCCATCAGCCAAAGCGGCCGGTGATGTAGTCTTCGGTCTGCTTGGTTTTGGGCTTGATGAAAATCTGGTCCGTTTCACCAAACTCGATCAATTCCCCCAGATACATATAGGCGGTGAAGTCGGACACCCGGGCCGCCTGCTGCATATTGTGGGTCACGATGACGATGGTGAAATCCCCCTTCAGCTCGGACACCAGCTCTTCAATGTGCATGGTGGAAATGGGATCCAGGGCCGAGGTAGGCTCGTCCAGCAGAAGCACTTCCGGCTTAACCGCAATGCCCCGGGCAATGCACAGCCGCTGCTGCTGGCCACCGGACAGGCTGGTGCCACTCTGGTTCAGCTTGTCCTTCACTTCTTCCCACAGAGCCGCCTTTTTCAGGGCCCATTCCACCCGGTCATCCATTTCCGCCCGCCCCAGGCTTTCGTGCATGCGCACCCCGAAGGCGATGTTGTCGTAGATGGACATGGGGAACGGAGTGGGCTTCTGAAACACCATCCCCACCCGCTTCCGGAGATTATTCACATCCACCGAGGGGTCCAGGATGTTCTCCCCGTCGATAAGCAGATTCCCTTCCGCCCGCTGGCCCGGATACAGGTCATACATGCGGTTGATGGTACGCAACAGGGTGGATTTGCCGCAGCCGGACGGGCCGATGAAAGCGGTTACCCGACCGTGGTAAATCTCCAGGTTGATGGAGCGGAGCGCCTGATAGCCTCCGTAGTAGAAGTTGAAATCCTTGAATTGAATCTGAGTCTGCAAAGCAGCCGGGGCAATAGGTGCATTCATGGGAATCTCGATCAATAGCGGAAGTTATCGTTCAATGGCTTTGCGACGGAAAACGGAGCGGGCCACGATGTTGAGCGCCAGCACCCCCAGGGTAATGAGGAACACCCCGGCCCAGGCCAGACGCTGCCAATCCTCGAAGGGGCTCATGGCGAACTTGAAGATGGTCACCGGCAAACTGGCCATGGGCTTGAAGAGGTCGGAGGTCCAGAACTGGTTGGACAGAGCGGTAAACAGCAAGGGCGCCGTTTCCCCGGAGATCCGGGCCACCGCCAGGAGTATCCCGGTCATGACCCCGGCGATAGACGCCTTCAGGGTCACTTTCAGCACCACCCGCCACTTGGGCGCCCCCAGGGCGAAAGCCGCTTCCCGCAGGCTATTGGGCACCAGCTGCAGCATGTTTTCCGTCGTCCGCACCACCACCGGAATCACGATTAGGGCCAGGGAAAAGACCCCGGCCATGCCGGAAAAATTGCCCACCTGGGCCACATACACCTCGTAGACAAAAAGACCAATGATGATGGAAGGAGCAGACAGCAACACGTCATTGAGGAAGCGGGTGGTGTGCCCCAGCCAGGTCCGGCCGCCGTATTCCGCCAGATAGACCCCGGCCATAATGCCCACTGGCGTACCAATAGCGGTGGCCAGGGAAACCATGAGCAGACTCCCCACAATGGCGTTGAGCAAGCCCCCTTCGCTCCCCGGGGGCGGGGTCATTTCCGTGAAGAGGCTTAAGGAAAGCCCGGAAATCCCCAGTTCCAGGGTGGTCCATAAAATCCAGATGAGCCAGAAGAGGCCAAAAACCATGGCCACCATAGAAAGGCCGATAGCCAGGCGGTTGATCAGTTTGCGTCGAAAAGCGAGGGTCATGGCGTAAGCGCGTTTTCTTTGGGGAGAAAGGCCGGAGGCCACTGCATCCGCCGTATCGGAAAAGTCGGAAGACATGGACATTTCCTCAGGATTTAGCGCCTTCCTGCCGGGACAAGCGCAGGAGCAGCAGTTTGGAAAGGGAGAGCACGATGAAAGTGATCACGAACAGGATCAGCCCCAGCTCAATCAGGGAGGAGGTGTAGATGTCGGACTCCGCCTCGGCAAATTCATTGGCCAGGGCCGACGCAATACTGTTACCGGGCAGGAACAGGGAAAAGCCGTTAAAGAAATTCATGTTGCCGATCAGGAAGGTAACGGCCATGGTTTCCCCCAGCGCCCGTCCCAGGCCCAGCATAATGCCCCCCACCACCCCTACCTTGGTGTAGGGCAACACGATATTCCACACCACTTCCCAGGTGGTCGCCCCCAGGGCGTAGGAAGATTCCTTGAGGATAGACGGGGTGATTTCAAACACGTCCCGCATGACAGAGGCCACGAAGGGAATGATCATAATGGCCAGGATAATGCCCGCGCTGAGAATACCGATCCCCATGGCCGGGCCGGAAAACAGGGTCCCCAGGAGGGGAACCTTGCCCAGGGTGCTGGCCAGCACCGGCTGGACGTATTGGGAAAACACCGGAGCAAACACCAGCAGGCCCCACATGCCATAAACAATACTGGGAATCCCCGCCAGGAGTTCCACCGCCACCCCCAAGGGGCGACGTAGCCAGGTGGGCGCCAGTTCAGTCAAAAACATGGCGATACCGAAACTCACCGGCACCGCAATAACCAGGGCCACCAGAGAAGTCGCCAGGGTCCCGTAGATAGGAATCAGGGCCCCGAATTTCTCCATGGGGGGATTCCAGTCACCGGAAACCAGGAAGCCGAAACCGAAGCGATGGATAGACGGCCAAGCCCCGTAGGTCAGGGAGATCATGATCCCCACCAACATCAACAGGGTCAGCAGGGCGAAAAACCGGGTGAGATTGAAGAACACCCAGTCCCCCACATGGCGGCCGGGCAACATTCTGGCGATGAGTGATTTCATTTCGATACCAGGAAAAACCCGCACCCCGAATCAGGGTGCGGGTATTACTGCTACAGGAGAAACTTACTTGGCGGAATAGACCGGCTTGCCGGATCCATCCTTGATGTTGCCCCAGGAAGCGTGGATCAGCTTCACCAGGGAGTCGGGCAGGGGCACGTATTCCAGATCCTGGGCCATCTTGCCGCCGTTCTTGTAAGACCATTCAAAGAACTTCAGCACTTCAGCCACCTGTTGGGGCTTTTCCGGGGTCTTGTGCACCAGGATGAAGGTGGCACCGGAGATGGGCCAGGCATCCTTACCCTTTTCATTGGTCAGGATTTCGTAGAAAGCAGACTTGTCCCATTCGGCACCAGCGGCAGCCGCCTTGAAGGTCACGTCATCCGGAGCCACGAAGTGGCCAGCCGCATTCTGCAACAGGGTGTAGGACATTTTGTTTTGCTTGGCGTAGGCGTATTCCACATAACCGATGGAATTAGGCAGACGTTGCACGAAGGCAGCCACCCCTTCATTCCCCTTGCCGCCCATGCCCACGGGCCATTGCACCGCCGTACCTTCACCCACCTTTTGCTTCCATTCCGGGCTGACCTTGGACAGATAGTTGGTGAAGATGAAGGAGGTGCCGGAACCGTCCGCACGGCGTACCGGAGCGATATCGGCAGCAGGCAGGGCCACCTTGGGATTCAGGGCAGCAATAGCCTTGTCGTTCCACTTGGTAATCTTGCCCAGGAAAATTTCCGCCAGCACCGGGCCGGTCAGGTGCAGTTCACCGGCGCGCACCCCACGGATATTCACCACCGGCACCACCCCGCCGATCACGGTGGGGAACTGAACCAGGCCGTCCTTGGCCAGTTCCTCAGGCTTCAGAGGCATATCGGAAGCACCGAAATCCACGGTTTTGGCCTTAATTTGCTTAATGCCGCCACCGGAACCGATGGACTGATAATTCAGTTTGTTGTGAGTGGCCTTCTCGTAAGCCTCAGCCCATTTCGCGTAAATCGGGGCCGGGAAAGTCGCACCGGCGCCGGTCATTTCGGCAGCGTGAACGGGAGCCGCCAGCACCCCAAAAGACAGCGCAGAAACACCAAGCCACTTCAGATACATGAGATCTCTCCGATCAATGTGAATTGCGAGCTTTGGAGTTTAGGCGGAACGTATTAAGGAAATATTACATCCCTGTCACATTGGGGACCGGAAGATGACCGGGCTCAGGCCGCTTCCTCCACCACCTGCCGCACCACATCGGCCAAATCCTGGGCCAGGCCTTCGATCTGGGCCTCATCCCGGCCTTCCACCATGACCCGCAGCAGGGGCTCAGTACCGGAGGCCCGCAGCAGCACTCGCCCCGTTCCTGCCAGGGCCTGCTCGGTCCGTACCTGGGCCGCTTTGATGGCCGGATGTTCCTTCCAGGGGAAACCCTTGGGCATGGGCACATTGATCAGGCGCTGGGGATAGAGCACCAACCCGGAGAGCAGGGACTTCAGGGTGCCCCCCTGTTGGCGCAGGGCGGTAAGCACCTGCAAGGCAGCCACAATGCCGTCCCCCGTGCTGTGCTTATCCAGGCAAAGAATATGGCCGGAATTTTCCCCGCCGTAGAGCCAGCCACGTTGCTGAAGCAGCTCCAGCACATAGCGGTCCCCCACGGCGGCCCGGGCAAAGGGCACCTCCAGGCCTTCCAGAGCATGTTCCAGGGCCAGATTGCTCATCAGGGTACCCGCCACCCCGGCCACCGGGCCGTGGCGCAGGCGGTCCTTCACAATGGCGAAGAGCAGCTGATCCCCGTCATACAGATTGCCCTCCCCGTCCACCATCAGGAGCCGGTCCCCGTCCCCATCCAGCGCCAGCCCCAGATCGGCGCCCTGGGCCAGGACCGCCTTGCGCAGGGCGGAAGGGGCCGTGGCCCCCACCTCCTTGTTGATGTTCATGCCATCAGGCGCCGCCCCGATGGTGCTCACTTCAGCCCCCAGCTCGTGGAAAACCTGGGGGGCCACGTCATAGGTGGCCCCGTGGGCACAATCCACCAGGATTTTCAGGCCCCGCAGGTCCAGATCATTGGGGAAGGTGCTTTTACAGAATTCGATGTAACGGCCCCGGGCGTCACCGATGCGCCGGGCCTTGCCCAACTTGGCGGAGGCCACGCAATTGAGGGGGGCATCGATCCCCGCCTCGATGGCCAATTCCACCTCATCGGGCAGCTTGGTGCCTAGAGCGGAGAAAAACTTGATGCCGTTATCGAAATAGGGATTGTGGGAAGCGGAAATGACAATGCCCGCATCCAGGCGCAGAGCCCGGGTGAGATAGGCCACCGCCGGGGTGGGCAGGGGGCCCACCAGACACACATCCACCCCCGCAGAGGCAAAGCCGGCTTCCAGGGCCGCTTCCAGCATATAGCCGGAAATCCGGGTGTCCTTGCCGATCAGGACGGCTGGGCGCTCGCCGGCGCCCTTCCCTGCCTGGGCCGCCAGCACCTGACCCGCGCTGTAGCCCAAACGCAGCACAAACTCCGGGGTAATGGGGAATTCCCCCACCCGGCCCCGCACACCATCCGTACCAAAATATTTACGACCCATGGTTTTCGCTCCTACCTGATTTTCGTCGCTCAATTTTTCCCAGGGGCGGGAATTTCTGTCCCTTCCACCGCCTGCCACACAGCCAGGGCGTCCCGGGTCGCCGCCACATCATGAACCCGGATAATGGCCGCCCCCCTTTGGGCAGCCAGGAGGGCGGCGGCTACGCTACCAAACACCCGTTCCCCCACCGGCCGGCCGGTCACCGCGCCGATCATGGATTTGCGGGACATGCCCACGAACAGGGGCAGCCCTCCTACCCGGGTTTCTTCCAGGCGTCCCAGCAGGTCCAGATTGTGGGCCACGCTTTTGCCAAAGCCGAAGCCCGCATCCAGGGTAATGCGGCGCCGCTCAATCCCAAGCTGGTCGGCTTCCTCCAGGCGCTCCTGAAAAAAATCCACCACCTCGGTCACCACATCCCCATAGGCGGGTCGGGCCTGCATATCCCGGGGCTCACCCTGCATGTGCATGATGCATAGACCGCAATCGGAATCAGCCACCGCCTGCCAGGCGCCCGGACGGCGAAAGCCGTAAATGTCGTTGATCATGTCCGCCCCGGCTTCCAGGACGGCCGCCATCACTTCCGGCTTGTAGGTATCGATGGAAAGGGGCACACCACAGCCCGCCAAGGCTTTAACCACGGGCAGAAGGCGGCCTAGTTCTTCATCTAAAGGGGTCGGCTCACACCCCGGTCGAGAAGACTCCGCCCCCAGATCCAGCAACTCCGCCCCCGCTTCGATCTGGGCATGGGCGTGGGCGATGGCCCGCTCCCGATCCTTTGCCAGCCCATCCCCGGAAAAGGAATCCGGGGTGAGATTGACGATGCCCATGACTCGGGGCCGGGAGCAATCCAGCTGAAATTTGCCACACTGCAAAATATTCATAGAGGAAAAATCGTAGCCATAAAAAAGGCCGGAAGCATGGCTTCCGGCCTGATCCATTATACAAGCCTAGGTGGCGCTTATCTGCCTCAGGCCGTGGCCGCCACGTTGGGTTCCGCTCCCGGAGTGTCACCGCCGACGGAGGGCTTATTGCCGGAGGATGGTTGCTTGGGGGGACGGGGGGGCTTACCTTCCATGATGTCGTTGATCTGGTCCGCATCGATGGTTTCCCATTCCAGCAGGGCCCCGGCCATGGCTTCCACCTTGTCCCGGTTTTCCTCCAGCAGGCGCTTGGCCAGCTCGTATTGCTGGTCAATGATGCGGCGGATTTCCTTATCCACGGCCTGCATGGTGGTTTCGGAAAGATTCTTGTGGGTAGTGACGGAGCGGCCCAGGAACACCTCCCCTTCGTTTTCCCCATAAACCATGGGCCCCAGCACATCGGACATACCGTAACGGGTCACCATGTCCCGGGCCATCTGGGTGGCCCGTTCAAAGTCGTTGGACGCCCCGGTGGTCATCTGGTGCATGAACAGTTCTTCCGCCACCCGGCCACCGAAGAGTACCGCAATGCGGCTCATCAGATATTCCCGGTCGTAAGCGTAACGATCCTGCTCGGGCAATTGCATGGTGAGGCCCAGGGCCCGGCCCCGGGGAATGATGGTGACCTTGTGCACCGGATCGGACTTGGGCACCAGCTTGGCCACCACGGCGTGGCCAGACTCGTGGTAAGCGGTGTTGCGCTTTTCGTCCTCGCTCATGGCCATGCTGCGCCGTTCGGCGCCCATCATGATCTTATCCTTGGCCTTTTCGAAGTCATCCATATCCACCAGCCGCTTGTTACCGCGGGCGGCAAAGAGGGCGGCTTCATTGACCAGATTGGCCAGATCGGCCCCGGAAAAGCCGGGGGTCCCCCGGGCCAGGATGTCCGCCCGCACGTCACCGGCCACCGGCACCTTGCGGATGTGGACCTTAAGAATTTCTTCCCGGCCCCGGATATCGGGCAAGGGAACCACCACTTGGCGGTCAAAGCGACCGGGCCGCAGCAGGGCCGGGTCCAGTACGTCCGGACGGTTGGTGGCGGCGATGACGATGATGCCCGTATGGCCTTCGAAACCGTCCATTTCCACCAGCAGCTGATTCAGGGTCTGTTCCCGCTCGTCGTTACCGCCGCCCAGGCCTGCGCCCCGCTGCCGCCCCACCGCATCAATTTCATCGATAAAGAGGATGCAGGGCGCATGCTTCTTAGCGTTTTCGAACATGTCCCGGACCCGGGCTGCCCCTACGCCGACAAACATTTCCACGAAATCGGAACCGGAAATGGAGAAAAAAGGCACCTTGGCTTCCCCGGCGATAGCCCGAGCCAGCAAAGTCTTCCCCGTCCCCGGGCTGCCCACCATGAGCACGCCCTTGGGAATACGGCCGCCCAACTTCTGGAATTTGGAGGGATCTTTTAGAAAATCCACCAGCTCGGAAACTTCTTCCTTGGCTTCGTCGCAGCCGGCCACATCCGCAAAGGTAATGCTGTTATTGGATTCATCCAGCATCCGGGCCCGGGATTTGCCGAAGGAAAAGGCACCGCCCTTGCCGCCGCCCTGCATCTGACGCATGAAAAACACCCAGACACCGATGAGCAACAGCATGGGGAACCAGCTAACGAAAATATTCATCAGCATGGAGGGTTCTTCCTCCGGCTTGGCCTCAATCCGCACCCCGCTCTTCAACAGGTCGGAGACCAGCCAGAGGTCGGGAGGTGCGTAGGAAGTGAGTTTCTTGCCTTCGGGGGTGGTGGCCTTGAGCACCCGGCCTTCGATCACCACCTTGGAAATATGCCCCTGCTTCACCTCTTCGATGAATTGGGAATAATCAATGGAGTTCTGGGCCGCCTGGCGGTTGTTGAACTGGTTGAAGATGGTCATGAGCACCAGACCGATCACCAGCCAGATAGCCAAGTTTTTCAGCATATTGTTCAAGTTTGCTCCTCTTGCCGCGCCTGGCGACCGACTGCTACAAAGGTTTCATTCTAAACCGAAATGCTTCCGCCACAAGACAGGGACGCCTCTAAAGCTCAGCTACGCCGGGGACGGCGCCCCAGCAGATAGAGTTCCGCGCTCCGGTCCCGGGAGGATTTTGGCTTACGGGTAACCACGGTCTGAAAGCTTTCCCGCATGGCCCGCAGGAAGTCGTCAAACCCTTCCCCCTGAAATACTTTGACCAAAAAAGCGCCGTCCGGTTTCAAATGGGTTTTGGCAAAATCCATTGCCAATTCACAGAGATAGATGGAACGGGCCTGATCGGAGGTGGGAATACCGGATATATTGGGGGCCATATCGGAAAGTACAAGACTTACCGGCCGGTCTCCCACCATGGCTTCGAAGCGGTGCAGCACCTCCTCGTCCCGAAAGTCCCCCTGGAGGAAATCCACCCCGGGCAGGCCACCCATTTCCAACAGATCGATGGCGAACACCCGGCCATGGTCACCAATACGGCGCCCCGCCACCTGGGACCACCCCCCCGGGGCCGCCCCCAGATCCACCACGATTTCCCCGGGCTTCAGGAGCTTGTCCTTTTCGTCAATCTCCATGAGCTTGAACGCCGCCCGGGAACGCCAGCCTTCGGCCTTGGCCCGCTGCACAAATTGATCCGTAACGTGTTCGTGCATCCACGCTTTGCTAGTCTTAGTACGTGCCATCCGCTAGAATCCGCTTTTTGAAACAGGTAGTTCCCATGCTTTCCCTCTCCCCCGTACAACGCCGGGCCCTCAAAGCCCGTGCCCACGCCCTCAATCCCGTCGTCAGCATCAGCCAGCACGGCCTCACGGAAAATGTGCTGAAAGAAATTGACGCCAACCTGAAAAGCCACGAGTTAATCAAGGTGCGGGTCTACAACGATGACCGGGAAGTTCGGGAACAATACCTGAACGATATCTGCACCCAACTGGATGCAGCCCCCGTACAACATATCGGCAAGCTACTGGTGGTTTATCGCCCCGCCCCGGAAGATGCCCAGGCTGCCGCAGCCGCCCGCCGTACCCCGGGAAGAAATCAGCGCCGCAGCAAACGCAGCTTTCAGAGCTAGACGTTCCGCCTTCCTTCTACCGCCCCCGCCAGGGGGCTTCCCCCCAAGCAACCAACAGGGCTCCCGCCAGGCTTTGTAGCAGGTAAGCCACGCTGGAAAAACCATGCCAGCGGGCAAATAGGGCTGCCGCCGGGCTCAGTGCCGGATCCACGGGCCCAATGGCCGCTTTAATGGCGGCAATATGGGGCTGAAAATAGAATAGCTGTAGCAGGCTGCCCACCGCCAGAACCAGCACCAAGGCCACGCCCCGGGCACGGTCCCGGGAAGGCGGAGCGGTCAAGGCCAGGGGCAGCAGCAAGGCGCCACAAACCAGACCGATCACCCCCACCCACCAGAAGCAATGGCCCGCAATTTCCCCAGCCAAAACCCGGCTGGGCGCTATCTGGAAGAGGGTGGGAGCTACCACATAGCCCACCCCCCACAGGCTACCCACCCAGGCGGTGAGCAGCAGGCGGCGCAGGCCGTTCAACCAGGCCGATCCGGGCCCCATGGCGCTCATTGCGCTTATTGGTAACGAACGTCCAGGATTTCGTATTCCCGGATGCCGCCCGGCGTCTGCACCTGGACCAGATCCCCGGCGTATTTGCCGATCACGGCCCGGGCCAGGGGGGAGACATAGGAAATCTTGCCTTTCTTGATGTCCGCCTCATCCTCCCCAACGATCTGGTAGGTCACCTGGTCACCGCTATCCTGGTCTTCCAGGTCCACGGTGGCGCCAAAAACGCAGCGTCCATCCGCATCCAGGGTCAGGGGATCCACCACCTGGGCGTTGGAGAGCTTGGCCTCCACTTCCTGAATACGCCCTTCCACGAAGCCCTGCTTTTCCTTGGCCGCGTCGTATTCCGCGTTTTCGGACAGGTCCCCGTGGGAACGGGCTTCCGCGATGGCGGCAATCACATTGGGCCGTTCCACGGTCTTCAAATGATGCAGCTCGGCGCGGAGCTTCTCGGCCCCGGCCACGGTCAAGGGTGTCTTACTCATAGCGTTCTCAATCAAAGCAAAACCGCCGGCGCCCGCGAGGCGGGACGTCCGGCGGCTGAAAAGAAGGATTAGTGAAGTTTAGCGTGCAAACCCTGAATCGGGTACACCCGCAGCTCCCCGCCCTGGCGAATACCGGCGGCTGCCGCTTCGGCACCCCACAGGGTGGTGTAGATGGTCACCCGAGCCGCCAGACCGGAAGTCCGGATGGAGCGGGAATCGGCGATGGCCTGCCGCTTTTCATCTACGGTGTTGATGATCAGAGCAATTTCATTGTTCTTGATCATATCCACCACGTGGGGACGGCCTTCCGTGACCTTATTAACCACGGTCACCGGAATACCCGCCGCCTGAATGGCGTTTGCGGTACCCCGGGTAGCCAGGATGGAGAAGCCTGCGGCCTGGAGGTCCCGCGCCACATCCACGGCCTTGGCCTTGTCCGAATCCTTGACGGAAAGGAAGACCTTGCCTCCGGTGGGCAGCCGTACGCCGGCCGCCAACTGGCTCTTCACAAAGGCCTCAGCAAAGGTTTCCCCCACCCCCATCACTTCCCCGGTGGACTTCATTTCCGGCCCCAGGATGGTATCCACCCCGGGGAATTTGACGAAGGGGAAAACCGCTTCCTTCACCGCGAAATAGGGGGGGATCATTTCCTTGGTCACCCCTTGGCTGGCCAGGCTTTGGCCCACCATACAGCGGGCGGCGATCTTGGCCAGTTGCAGACCGGTGGCCTTGGAAACGAAAGGCACGGTACGGGAGGCCCGGGGATTCACTTCCAGAACGAAAACCGTATCGCCCTGGATGGCGAATTGCACGTTCATGAGGCCGCAAACGTTGAGGGCCTTGGCCATGAGCTTGGTCTGGCGCCGCAATTCGTCCTGAATCGCAGGAGACAGGGAGTAAGGCGGCAGAGAGCAGGCGGAGTCACCGGAGTGGACCCCGGCTTGTTCGATGTGCTCCATAACCCCGCCGATGATCACTTCCTGACCGTCAGACAGGGCATCCACATCCACTTCGCAGGCGTCGTTCAGGAAACGGTCCAGCAGCACGGGGGAATCGTTGGAAACCTTTACCGCTTCCCGCATGTAGCGTTCCAGATCAGCCTGCTGATGGACAATTTCCATAGCCCGACCGCCCAGCACGTAGGAGGGGCGCACCACCAGGGGATAGCCGATTTCCTGGGCCAGGGCCAAGGCATCCGCCTCGGTCCGGGCGGTCCGGTTGGGCGGCTGTTTCAGCCCCAGGTCGTTGAGCAGCTTCTGGAACCGTTCCCGGTCTTCCGCCGCGTCAATCATGTCCGGGCTGGTACCGATAATGGGCACCCCGTTGGCTTCCAGGTCCCGGGCCAATTTCAAGGGCGTCTGGCCGCCATACTGGACGATCACCCCCACGGGCTTTTCCACATGAACCACTTCCAGCACGTCTTCCAGGGTCAGGGGCTCGAAATACAGGCGATCGGAAGTATCGTAGTCGGTGGACACGGTTTCCGGATTGCAATTGACCATGATGGTCTCGTAGCCGTCTTCCCGCATGGCCATGGAGGCATGGACACAGCAGTAGTCGAACTCGATCCCCTGGCCAATCCGGTTCGGGCCGCCGCCCAGCACCATAATCTTTTTCTTGGCGCTAGGCTGGGCCTCGCACTCTTCCTCGTAGGAGGAATAGAGATAGGCGGTGTCCGTGGAGAATTCCGCCGCACAGGTATCCACCCGCTTATAGACCGGGCGTACGGCCAAGGCATGGCGCCGTTCCCGAACGGCGGTCTGGGTGGTTCCCATGAGCTTAGCCAGGCGCTTGTCGGAGAAACCGGCCTTCTTCAGGGCCAGCATTTCCGGGGCACTCAGGCTTTCCAGGCTACGGCCCTGAACGGCTTCGGACTTGCGGTGCAGGTCTTCGATCTGGGCCAGGAACCAGGGATCAATATGGGTCAGGCGCTGGATGTCCTCCAGGCTCAACCCCAGGCGGAACGCGTCCCCCACGTACCAGATCCGCTCCGGGCCGGGTTCGGCCAGAGCGGTTTCGATAGTTTCCCGGTCCGAACTCTTTTCGTCGAAGCCATCCACCCCCACTTCCAGGCCACGCAGGGCCTTTTGCAGGGATTCCTGGAAAGTCCGGCCAATGGCCATGACTTCCCCAACGGACTTCATCTGGGTCGTCAGATGGGAATCGGCTTGGGGGAATTTTTCGAAGGCGAAACGGGGGACCTTGGTCACCACGTAATCGATGGACGGCTCAAAAGAGGCCGGAGTCTTGCCACCGGTAATTTCGTTGGCCAGTTCGTCCAGGGTGTAGCCCACGGCCAGCTTGGCCGCCACCTTGGCGATGGGGAAGCCGGTGGCCTTGGAGGCCAGGGCGGAGGAACGGGATACCCGGGGATTCATCTCAATGACGATCATCCGGCCGTCCTTGGGATTAATGGCGAACTGGACGTTGGAACCGCCCGTATCCACCCCAATTTCCCGCAGCACGGCGACGGAGGCGTCGCGCATGATCTGGTATTCCTTGTCCGTCAAAGTCTGGATGGGAGCCACGGTGATGGAGTCCCCCGTATGCACCCCCATGGGGTCCAGATTTTCGATGGAGCAGACGATGATGCAGTTGTCCTTCTTGTCCCGCACCACTTCCATTTCGAACTCTTTCCAGCCGATCAGGGATTCCTCGATGAGCAATTCCTTGGTCGGGGAGGCTTCCAGGCCCCGTTCGCAAATGGTGACGAATTCTTCCCGGTTATAGGCAATACCGCCGCCAGAACCGCCCAGAGTAAAGGAAGGACGGATGATGGTGGGGAAGCCGATCATGGCCTGAACCTGGAAGGCTTCTTCCATGGAATGGGCCACGGCGGAACGGGCAGAACCTAGACCGATCTTGGTCATGGCCGCCTTGAACTTTTCCCGATCCTCGGCCTTGTCGATGGCATCCCGGGAGGCGCCGATCATTTCCACGCCGTACTTGTCCAGCACACCGTGCTTAGCCAGGTCCAGAGCGCAATTCAGCGCCGTCTGGCCGCCCATGGTGGGCAGCAGGGCATTGGGACGTTCCTTTTCGATAATCTTTTCCACCACCTTCCAGGTGATGGGTTCGATATAGGTCACGTCCGCCGTGGCCGGGTCGGTCATGATGGTGGCCGGATTGGAATTGACCAGAATGACCTTGTAACCCTCGGCCTTCAGGGCCTTACAAGCCTGGGCGCCGGAATAGTCGAACTCGCAGGCCTGACCAATGACGATCGGGCCCGCCCCAATGATAAGAATGCTTTTGATGTCGTTACGCTTAGGCATTTTCCGCCTTTTTGTCTTGCATCAGCCGAATGAACCGATCGAACAGATAGGCCAGGTCGTGGGGACCCGGGCTGGCTTCCGGGTGCCCCTGGAAGGAGAACGCGGGCACATCGGTACGGGAGACGCCTTGCAGGGAACCGTCGAAGAGGGAAACGTGGGTGGCCTTAAGATTGGCCGGCAGGGTAGCCTGATCCACGGCAAACCCGTGGTTCTGGCTGGTGATCAACACCTGGCCGGTTTCCAGATCCTTCACCGGGTGATTGGCGCCGTGGTGGCCGAATTTCATTTTCACGGTCTTGGCACCGGAGGCCAGGGCCAGAAGCTGGTGCCCCAGACAGATACCGAAAGTGGGCACCTTAGCGGCCAGCACTTCCTGGATGGCCTGAATGGCGTAATCGCAAGGTTCCGGATCCCCGGGACCGTTGGAGAGAAACACCCCATCCGGCTGGCGGGCGAGCACGTCCTTAGCCGGGGTCTGGGCCGGCACCACTTCCACATCACAGCCCCGACTGGCCAACATGCGCAGAATGTTGCGCTTGACGCCGAAATCGTAGGCCACCACTTTGAAGGGGCGCTTTTCCACAGGCCGGTAACCGGCCTTCAAATCCCACTCCCCTTCGCTCCAGGCGTAGGGCTGATCCGCGCTGACCACCTTGGCCAGATCCATCCCGGCCAGCCCGGGAAATGCCCGGGCCTGGGCCAGGGCAGCGGCCTCATCCAGGTTGGCGCCAGCCATGACGCAACCGGCCTGGGCCCCCTTTTCCCGCAACAGGCGGGTCAGCTTACGGGTATCGATGCCCGCAATGGCCACAATACCGTGTTCTTTCAGGTATTCCGGCAGGGTCTGGCCCATGCGCCAGTTGGAAGCCTGGACAGGCAATTCCCGGATCACCAGCCCGGCAGCAAAATTCGCCCGGGACTCGAAGTCCTCGGCGTTGCAGCCCGTGTTGCCGATGTGGGGATAGGTTAGGGTGACGATTTGGCGGCAATAGGACGGGTCCGTCAGGATTTCCTGATACCCGGTCATAGCCGTATTGAAGACGACCTCACCCGTGCTCGAACCTTCTGCACCGATGGCATAACCGCGAAAAACGGTTCCATCGGCGAGAGCAAGCAGGGCTGGCGGAAAGGTGGGAAGCAAGGACACTCAACACTCCGGCGCTAGACGCACCCCTCCCGTATCGAGCGATGACGGGGACGGTGGTGCATATACGGAAAGCGGGACGGACAGACGCCTTCCCGCTTACACGATTTTGATTTTTAACCTTCTTATTATACCGGAGAGGCCCTCTATCGGGCAAACCGGGCGCTTTTCCCGGCCTACCCGCGGGGCTCAGAGAGGCGACTTAGCGCAGCCCCAGCACATCCTGCATGTCGAAGAGACCGCTTTTCTTTTCCGCCAGGAAACGGGCCGCCCGCAGACTGCCCATGGCAAAGGTCATGCGGCTGCTGGCCTTGTGGGTGATTTCCACCCGTTCCCCAAGGCCGCAGAACATTACGGTGTGATCCCCCACAATATCCCCGCCCCGCACCGTGGCGAAGCCGATGGTGGAAGGATCCCGTTCCCCGGTTACCCCTTCCCGGCCATAGACGGCGCAATCGGCCAGATCCCGACCCAAGGCCTGAGCCAACACTTCCCCCATGCGCAGGGCGGTGCCGGAGGGCGCATCCACCTTATGCCGGTGGTGGGCTTCCACCACCTCGATGTCGTAACCTTCGTTGAGAATCCGGGCCGCCGTATCCAGGAGTTTGAACACCAGATTTACCCCCACCGCCATGTTGGGCGCAAAAACCACGGGGATTTCCTGGGCGGCGGCAGCAATGGCCGCCTTGCCCGCTTCGTCAAAGCCGGTGGTGCCGATGACCATGGCCACGCCGTGCCGACGGCACAGTTCCAAATGCTCCAGAGTGCCTTCCGGACGGGTGAAGTCGATCAGGCAGGTGGCCTGAGCAATGGCCGCTTCCGGCTGATCCCCGATAGCCACCCCGGTTTGCACCCCCAGGGCTTCCCCCGCATCCTTGCCCACCGCCGGGCTGCCCGGCCGGTCAAAGGCAGCGGCCAGCTTGGCCGTCCCATCCTGCAAAGTAGCTTCAATCAACATCCGACCCATGCGGCCGGAGGCGCCGGCCACCGCGATATTCAGTGCAGTCATTGCTTACAAACCAACCTTTTCCATCAATTTGCCAAAAAAGCCCTTTTGTTCCAGAGGCGGCGGCGTCACGCTGCCATCCTCCGGAATGGAGCCTAAATCCACCACCCGCTGTTTGGAGGCGGTATCCCCGTCCCCGGCAGCCCCCTCCCCTTCCTTGGCTGGCTGGGCGGGAACCACATCGCCGCTGACCCGGGCCAGCACGCCATCCGTGAAGAAGACGGAAAATTTCCGGCTTTCCACTTCCCCGGTCTTACCTTTTTCCAGGCGATAGAGGTAATCCCACCGCTCCCCATGGAAAATGTCCGTCAACAGAGGAGTTCCCAGGATGTAGCGCACCTGGTCCTTGGAAAGACCGGGGCGCAGCTGGGCGATCATGTCCTGGGTAATGTAGTTACCCTGCTGGACATCGATTTTGTACTCCGTCACCACCCGGGGAACATGGGAGCAGCCCACCAGTCCAAAGACTGCTACGCCGGCGGCGAAAAACAGGGAACGGGTAGAAAAATGGCAGGAAAAAGAAGGAATCATGCGGCTAAACGCTGTTTTCCAGCGATGTCCAAGCTAGGCGAATCGGTATATCATAGCCTAAAAAGACCTTTCCCGACTTAAAACAGGGTGCGACATGAGCAACTCCCAGAGCTTAAAAAACATCGGTCTAAAGGCCACTTTTCCCCGCCTGAAAATTCTCGAGCTCTTCGAAAACTGCGCCGTACGGCACCTGTCGGCGGAAGACGTCTATAAGTTGCTGATTGGGGAAGGCATGGATATTGGCCTGGCCACGGTTTACCGGGTGCTAACCCAATTCGAACAGGCCGGACTGCTGCAACGCCACTATTTTGAAGCAGGCAAGGCGGTGTTTGAACTGAACCAGGGCAATCACCACGATCACCTGGTCTGTCTCAACTGCGGCCGGGTGGAAGAATTCCACGATCCGGAGATCGAGCGCCGCCAGGCCAAAATCGCCAAAGAGCGGGGCTTCGTGATCCAGGAACACGAGCTGTATCTCTATGTGGATTGCATCAAGGAAAACTGCCCCCACCGCAACCAGGGGGAAGGTAAGCCCCGGCACCTGGGCTAACCCCCCTTTTCCCCCGTCTCACCGTCCCTAGCCATCGCTACCCCCCTCCCGCGTTTCTTCCTTGACTCCCGGAGCATTAGGGTATAGGTTTTTATGACTAACGTCATAGAGAATATTCCTCTACCCTGATGTTTTCCCTCCGTCTCCCCCTGCTACTCCTGCTCTGTTTCGCTTCCTGGCAAGCCCAGGGCGGCCCCACGGGCAAAGTGGGCATGCCCCTCACCGAGCCCTGGAGCTATTACGCCAAGGCGGGCGGGCACCACTTTGTCCCCACGGGAATTCTCCTGGACATCAACCAGGCCCTGGAGCGGGAAAGCGGCATCAGCCTCCGCCCCTCCCTCCAGCCCTATTTCCGCCTGGACCGGGATCTGCGTCAGGGAGACTGCGACCTGGCCTATGTGATCCGGAGTGAGGAACAGGAGGGCTATGTGGAATATGTGGCCCCCCTGTTCAGCTTTGAAGTGGTGGCCCTGGCCCGACCGGGCACCCTGCTGCGCAACCGGGACGATCTGCGCAATCTGCGGGTCGGCATCATCAAGGACACCCACCTGCTGCCCGGCAACGGGGACAGTGGCCCCTATACCCGCCTGGAAGTACGGGACTACGAAGCTCTGGTGGATATGTTCCTGGCCGGACGGCTGGACGCCATTGTGGGGGGCAACCTTTCTCTCAATTACCACCTGCGCAAGCGGGGCCTGGGCCCGGCCAGCTTCAACCGGCTCAACCTCCAGCGTCAGGAAGTCTGGGCGGTGCTGGCCAAGCAGTCTGGCCTGCAACGGCAGGCCCCCCGGCTACGCCAGGCGGTGGAACGGCTGCGGGAACAGGGCTTCATTGAAGAAGAGCTGCAACGGCGCCTCTCCCCCATCGCAGCGGAACTGGCAACCCGTTAAAAGGCCTTTTGGCCCCGTTTGCCCCGGCGCCCTGCCACTCCCGAAAAGCGGCCCTCAAGCAAAAGCGCTGAAGGAAGTCTGGGCCGCCCCCGTCACTCCCTGCTGCTGGGCTCCGTAGGCCGCCGCTCCCTGGCGTCCCGCCTGGGTCAGGCTCTCATTACCCTTGGCCCCATTCACTGAAGACGTGGCGACCTGCTGTCGGCTCTGTTCTTCCCGGGCCCGGGCTTCCATCTGGGCGGCAGCGGCGGCCACGGCCCGGTCCTGGGAGGAGGGATCGGCGGGAGCCAGGGCCGCCGACTGAATTTGCTGGGCTTTGGCAATGGTATCTGCCGGAGTGCTCCCCTGAGACGTATCGATGGAGACCTCCCCCCCCACCGCATAAGACTGGCCGTCCGGGCCCCGCTCATAGGAAAAGGATGCCCCGCCCCGCACTAACCCGCCCCCGGCGGCCATGTGGGCCTGCTCGTGGGCCCGTACCGCCTTGTCCAGGGCCTGGAGTTTGGCCACATCCTGTTCCTGGGCGGGAGTCAGTTTTTTGCCGCTGGCCGTAGTGGTGGTACCAGAAGAGGAGGCCTGATTGGCCGCCGCCGGATCGCCGGACGGGGAACTCCCCACCGCCCCCCCAGCAGCGCCGGCGGAAGACGCGGTGGTAGCGGCTCCAGGAGCGCTCCCTGCGGTGGAGGATGAAGTTCCCAGGGCGCTATAGCCACCGGACCACTCCCCATTGCCGCCTTGCCCCAGGGACACCTGGACACCCGCCTCCGCCCCCGCCTTTGGCGTAGACGCCCCTTGGCCGCCGTTCCGATTCAGAGGAAGGGCGGCCGGGGATGAAGACGGGGTGGAGACAATCCCAGCCAGGGCCATAGCGTCAGGTCCAGAAAATAAGCAAAGGGGGATGCTTCATACTAGCCAAGGACCGGAGTTTTTCCAAGCCGGTCGCCCCTCATGGGCTATTAAAAGCGGCAACCCTGGCCCGTTGAGAGGCGCGGTAACAGATTCGGAGCGACGGAGGGCACCCCCACTCCGCCCCCCCCAGGTCCGTTCCTGACCCGGCCGAAAAACCTAGCCTTCCAGCAATTCCTTGGCGTGGCGGCGGGTAGTGGCGGTAATTTCCACCCCACCCAACATACGGGCGATTTCCTCCACCCGGCCCGATTTATCCAGCACGGACACCCGGCTGGTCACCGTTTCCCCGCTACGGGATTTGGCCACCTGCCATTGCCAGTCGGCCCGAGCCGCCACCTGGGGCAGATGGGTGACGCACAGGACCTGGCGCTCTTCCCCCAGGCGATGGAGCAGGCGCCCCACCACCTCGGCCACGCCGCCGCCAATACCTACATCCACTTCGTCGAAAATCAGGGTGGGAACGCTGGCCTGACGGCTGGTCACCACCTGGATGGCCAGACTGATGCGGGACAGTTCCCCCCCCGAAGCCACCTTGGCCAGGGGCCGGGGCTCGTTGCCCGCCAAACCGGCGATGCGGAATTCCACCTGCTCCAAGCCGCTGGCCGAGCCTTCTTCCTGGGGCACCAGGGCCACCTGGAAACGTCCGCCCCCCAGGGCCAGCTCCTGCATGGAGGCGCTGACTGCGGCGGAAAGGTCCTGGGCCGCGGTCTGCCGGGCCAGGGAAAGCCCCTGGGCCAGTTCCCGGTAGTGGGCGGCAGCGGCCTGGGCCCGGCTTTCCAGCACTTCCAGATTGGCCGCGTCCCCCAAGGCCTGGAGGCGAGCTTGGCTTTCCGCCAGCAGATCCGGCAGGCCCTCCGGCGTCACCCGGTATTTGCGGGCCAGGGAAATCACCCCTTCTAGGCGGCCTTCCACTTCCCGCAGCCGTTGGGGGTCCAAATCCACCCGATCCCCGTAACGACGCAGGGCGGAGACCCCTTCCCCCAGTTCCGCCTGGGCGGACTGGACCAGGGCCAGCACCTCGGCCAGGGCCGGATCGTATTCGCTCAAATCTTCCAGACGGCTGGCCACGGCGCCGATACGGGCTTCGCAGGCCTCCTCCCCTTCGCTCAAGAGCCCCAGGGAAAACTGGGCCCCCTCCAGCAGGGAAGCGGCATGGGAAAGGCGCCGGTGTTCCTGGTTCAGCTCACTCCATTCCTCCGGACTGAAGCCCAGGGCTTCCAGTTCCTGCACCTGCCATTCCAGCTGTTCCCGCTCCCGGCGCAGGGCTTCGCCGCCCCGGGCCGCCGCTTCCAGGGCGGATTGGGCGTCCCGCCAGCTTTTCCAGGCCGAGGCCACCTGCCGGGCCAGATCCCCGGCCCCCCCGTGGGCATCCACCAGATGGCGCTGCACCTCATGGCGCAGCAGGGACTGGTGGGCGTGCTGGCCGTGGATATCCACCAGCCATTCCGCCACCTGGCGCAGTTGCTGCAAGGTAGCGGCGGAACCGTTGATGTAGGCTCGGGAGCGGCCGTTGCCGTCCAGCACCCGGCGCAGCAGCAGGGGTTCCCCCGCATCCGCCGGGGCAAAATCGTTGTCCCGCAACCAGGCGGCCAGATCGGTGGCATGGCCCCCGTCAGCCCCGTCGAATTCAGCGGCCACTTCCATGCGTTCGGCGCCGCTACGCAGGAGGCCGCTGTCCGCCCGTTCCCCCAGCACGAAGGCCAGGGCATCCACCAGAATGGATTTACCGGCGCCGGTCTCCCCGGTAAGGGCGCCAAAACCGGTGGCGAATTCCAGTTCCAGGCGATCCACCAGCACAAAATCCCGTATGGACAAGCGGCGCAACATGGCGGTCAAACTCCTTTGGGACGTTCGCTCCACTGCAACTTCTGACGCAGCATGGCGAAATAGCTGTAGCCGGGGGGATGGAGGAAGCAGGTGCTGTGGGCGGCCTTGCGCATATGGACGCAATCCCCCCGCTTCAGGTCAAAAGTGAGCTGGCCGTCAAAGTGGACCCGGGCGTCAGCGGCATGGGTAATGCGCAATTCGATGTCGCAGCGCTCGGAAACGGTCACTGGCCGGTTGGTCAGGGCGTGGGGGCAGAGGGGCACCAGGGCAATGCCCCCCAGATTGGGATGGAGAATGGGACCGTTGGCGGACAGGGCATAGGCGGTGGAGCCCGTGGGGGTGGAAACGATGAGGCCGTCGGCCCGCAGGTGATAGATGAACTCCCCGTCAATGAAGAGCTCGAATTCGATCATTTTGCCGATGGCGCCCTTATCCACCACCACGTCATTCAAGGCCTGATTGACGCAGATATCCTTGCCGTCCCGGCTCACCACGGCGGCCAGCACCAGACGCTCATCCCGGGTGAAGCGGCCTTCCAGCAGATCTTCCATGCAGCTCAGCATGTCGTGGCGGCCGATGTCGGTCATGAAACCCAGACGCCCCTGATTGACCCCCACCAGGGGCACCCGGAAGGGGGCCAGCTGGCGGGCCGCATTGAGCATGGTGCCGTCTCCCCCCAGCACAATGGCCAGATCCGCGTCCTGGCCGATGGCGGGGAAATCCTTCACTTCCCAGGGCAGATCGCCCCCCACATTGCGGGCCGTATCGCTCTCCACCACGATCACCACGCCCCGCTGGCTCAGAAAACGGCCCAGGGCACGGAGGGATTCGGCCACCTCCGGACTATGGTAGCGCCCGATCAGGGCAATGGTCCGAAAAGCAGAGGGGGAGCGGGTTGGGGAGTTATGCATGGGGGGAATTAAACCATAAAACCCCGCCAGCCGCCGACCCGCCGCCCCAGCCCACCGGCACTGGTCAGTGGGGAGAATTTGGGTAAAATCACCGCCATGCTTGATAAACGCGCCCGCATCCTGCTCAAGACCCTGGTCGAACGCTACGTGATCGAGGGCCAGCCCGTGGGCTCCCGGGCCCTGTCCAAGGCCTCCGGCCTGGACCTGTCCCCGGCCACGGTGCGCAATGTAATGGCGGACCTGGAGGACATGGGTTTCATCACCAGCCCCCATACCTCCGCCGGACGCATTCCCACCCCCCGGGGCTACCGGGTGTTCGTGGACAGCCTGCTCACCGTTCAGCCCCTGGCGGAGCGGCAAATCCTGGCCATTGAAGGCCACCTCCATCCGGCCCAGCCCCAGCAGCTGATCAACAGCGCCTCCCAGCTCCTGTCCGGGCTCACCAATTTTGCCGGGGTGGTCATGGCGCCCCAGCGCCCTTCCCCCCAAATCCGCCAGATCGAGTTTTTAGGCCTTTCGGAAAAGCGCACCCTGCTCATCATCGTCACCACGGATGGGGACGTGCAGAACCGCATTCTTTTCACCGATCGGCCCTACAAGGCCTCCGAGCTGGTGGCGGCAGCCAATTACCTGAACCAGAATTTCGCCGGTCTCAATTTCGACCAGATCCGCCAGCGTCTGTCCGAGGAATTGCAACGCCTGCGCCAGGACATGCAGGCCCTCATGGCCGCCACCCTGGAAGCAGGTGGGGAAGCCCTGGGGGCCCCCCGGGATCAGTACGTGATCAGCGGGGAAAAAAATCTCCTGGATGTGGAAGACCTGTCCTCCGACATGCGCCGTCTCCGGGAACTCTTCGATCTCTTCGAGCAAAAGACCGGCCTGGTCAAGCTTCTGGATATTTCCAACCGGGCCGAGGGGGTGCAGATCTACATCGGCGGCGAATCCGGTCTGGCCCCCCTGGATGAATGCAGCGTGGTTACCGCCCCCTACGAGGTGAACGGCCGCATCGTCGGCTCCGTGGGGGTTATCGGCCCCACCCGCATGGCCTACGACCGGGTCATTCCCATCGTAGACATCACCGCCAAGCTGCTCTCCAGCGCCCTGACCTACCAGTCCGGCTCCTAGCCGGGCTTTCCCCCCGTTTCTCCCCTGCCGCCCAGGATTTTTGGAGTCCCATTGCCATGTCCGCCTATTTACCCGAGCCCCCCCATCGCCACGACCAGCCCCCCCGCACCGGGGTGTTGCTGCTCAACCTGGGCACCCCGGACGCCCCCACGCCGCCGGCCCTGCGCCGCTACCTGAAGCAGTTTCTCTCCGACCCCCGGGTGGTGGAGCTGCCCCGGGCCCTGTGGTGGCTGATTCTGAACGGCATCATTCTCAACACCCGGCCGAAAAAATCCGCCGCCAAATACGCCGCCGTCTGGACCCCGGAAGGTTCCCCCCTGCGGGTGCATACGGAAAAGCAGACCAAGCTCCTCAAAGGCTGGCTCGGGGAACAGGGCCAGGAAGGCCTGGAAGTGGCCTACGCCATGCGCTATGGCCAACCGGCCGTAGGGGACGTCTTGGCCCAGCTTAAGGCCAAGGGCTGCGACCGGCTGCTGATTCTGCCCCTCTATCCCCAGTTTTCCGCCAGCACCACGGGCTCAGCCCTGGATGGGGTATTCCAGCCCCTGCTCCGCACCCGGAACCTGCCGGAGCTGCGCTATATCCGGAATTTCCACGACCATCCCGCCTACTTCGGCGCCCTGGCCGCCCAGGTTCGGGATTTCTGGAGTCAGGAAGGCCGCCCGGGGCCCTCTTACCGGCTGCTCATCAGTTTTCACGGCCTGCCCCGGCGCAGTCTGGACCAGGGGGACCCCTATTACTGCGAATGCCAGAAAACCGCCCGCCTGCTCCGGGAAAGCCTGGAACTGGCGCCGGAACAGGTAGAGGTCTGCTTCCAGTCCCGCTTCGGCAAAATGCCCTGGCTCCAGCCCTACACGGCCCCGACCCTGGAAAAACTGGCCCAGGCCAAGGTGGAGCGGGTGGATGTGATCTGCCCCGGCTTTGTCTCCGACTGTCTGGAAACCCTGGAAGAAATTGGCATGGAGGGCAAGGCCACCTTCCTGGCCGCCGGGGGCAAGACCTTCCACTACATTCCCTGCCTCAATGAACGGCCGGATTGGATCGCCGCCCTGGGGGCCCTAGTGCTGGAACATCTCCAGGGCTGGTCGAGCCGCCCCGCCCCGAATCAGGACACCCTGGCGGCCACCGCCCTGCGGGCCAAGCTGCAAGGGGCTCCCCACTAGGGGGCGGCCCCGAGCCGCTCCCCATATACCCGAGAGGAGAGGCCCCCGTCCCTCGGGCATCTCCAGCCTGTTTTTCGCTCCTTGCCCGGGAGAAAACGGGGCTTTAGGCCTGGACCGTTTTCGGCCGCCGCCAGCCCTGCCAGGCAATGCCCCCGGCCACCAGCTGGACCACAAAGATGGATAGCACAGAGCCGCTCCAGCCCCAGGCTTCAAAGGCCAGACCGGCCAACCAGGCCCCCACCGCGCCGCCGGCGTAATAGGACATGTTGTACAGGCCCGTGGCCAGGGAACGGCCTTCGCTGACGCTGTCGGCAATAAAGCTGATGGTGGCGGACTGGCAGATAAAAACCCCGGAAGAGCAGATGGCCAGCCCCACAATCACCGTCCCCAGGGACGGTAGCAGGGTCAGGGCCAGCCCGGCGGCAGACAGGCTCAAGGCTCCCAGCAGGGAACGGAGGAAGCCGATGCGCACAATCACCTTGCCGGCCATGGGGGTCACCACCACCCCCACCAGATAGACGCAGAACACATTGGCCAGCCCGGCGGCGGAAAGGTTAAAGGGGGGATAGGCCAGGAGCACATTCACGTAGGTAAAGGTGCCCACCAGGGAAAAGAGCACGCAAAAGCCCACGGCGCAGGCGGCCAGGAGGCGGGGATTGTGGAGATGGTGGCCCAGGGTGCGGAACGCGCCCCCCACATCCCGGTTGGCCACAAAATGCCGGGACGGCGGCAGGAGCCACAGGGCCAGCAGGGCGCCGAGGAAATTCATCACCGCCAGGGTGACAAAGGCCCCCCGCCAGCCCAGCAGATGGCCCGCATGGCCGGTGATGAAACGGCCACAAAAGCCTCCCATGACCGTGCCCCCCACATAGGCGGTGGTCATCCGGGCCACCCCGCCGGAGCGGAATTCCTCCGCAATATAGGCCATGAGCACCACCACAATGCCCGGAATGGCCAAGCCCTGGAGGAAACGCATCACCACCACCAGGGTCAGACTTCCCATGGCCGGAATCAGGGCCGTGGGCAGGGTCAGGGCAAAGAGGGAAATGCACAGGATGCGCTTCCGCCCCAGGGCGTCGGACAACATGCCCATGAAGGGGGACACCAGGGCCACGGCCAGCACCGTGGCGCCCACGGTGGCCCCGGCCTGCACCGGGGAAGCGTGGAAATCCCCCATCACCAGGGGCAGCACGGACTGCATGGAATAAACGTTGAGGAAGGCGAAAAATCCGATCAGCCAGACAATGGGGCGGGAGGCTTGGCCCCCGTTCCCCAACAGGGACTGGCGCAGGGCGGCAGCAAACATGGGAATCCGAAAAGAAAAAGGAGGAAGGTCCGGCCGCAGCCGGGAACGGTTAACTGTAAGCCCGGAAGCCCGCCCGGCGCCAGCCTGGGCGGGCTTGGGTCGGCTTGGGTCGGCTTGGGTCGGCTTGGCTTGGCTTGGCTTGGGTCGGGTCGGGCTTGGGATCACCTCTGGTTCTGCTTCAGAATCCGCCCGAGAGTCCCCAGGCCAGCCCCTTCCCAAACCATCCCCCAAGTCATCCCTCCCGAGCCCCCACCAGAGCCAGCCCCGGTGCAGCTCCCGAGTCCGGCCTTTCCCCGGCTTGAAAAAGCCGCCGGCCACCACCATCTAGGCCCCATTCGCCCCTCCCCACAAGCCCTTGTTGAAAGCCCCACCCCATGGATACCGACGCCCTGCTTCTCCCCTGCCCCCATTGCTTGGCCGTGAACCGGGTGGCCAGGGAACGTCTGGAAAGCGCGCCCCGCTGCGGCCGCTGCCACGCCCCCCTGTTTCCGGACCAGCCCATGGTGCTGGATCAGGCGGGGCTGGAGCGCCAGCTGGCCCACAATGATCTGCCCCTGCTGGTGGATTTCTGGGCCCCCTGGTGCGGCCCCTGCCGCATGATGGCCCCCGCCTTCGCCGCCGCCGTGGCCCGTCTGGCGCCCCGGGTGCGGCTGGCCAAGGTGGATACGGAGGCCAACCAGGCCCTGGCGGCCCGCCTGGGTATCCGCAGCATTCCCACCCTGATGCTGTTCCGCAATGGCAGGGAAATCGCCCGCCAGGCCGGCGCCCTGGATACGGCGGGCATCGTCGCCTGGACCAACGGCCACCTCTGATCCCGGGCGGGCCCGGATCAAATCGGGCAAGGATATTTAGGGCCTCGCCTCAATAATCCTCGGCCCAGGCCGATAAGCATGGCAGGGACATCGATCCGGTGCTCCGCGCCATCACCGTTCGCCGAAGGACCGCCATGAAAATCGCCGACGCCAACCTGAATTTCTCCGCCTCCCACCGGTACAGCCAGCAATGGCAGGTGGAAGAACGGCTCCGCTATCAGATCGGCACGCCTTCCACCGCCACCGGGGCGGGTGGGGCAAACCCGGCAAGGGGCGCGGCGGTGCTGCCCACGGACAGCGTTTCCCTCTCCTCCGCCGGCCTGGCCGCCCAGACCGGGGATATGCCGTTAACGGACCGGAACCAGCTCCAGCTCACCCTGATTCAGATGATGCTGGAAATGCTCACGGGCCATAAAGCCAAGCTCTTCTCCCTGGCCGACCTCACCGCCCCGAGCCAGGATGCCAGCCTGCCAGCCCCGGGGGAAACCAGCTCCTCAACCACCACCGCCCCCGCTTCCGCTGGTTACGGCCTGGATTACCAGTATCTGGAAA
Source organism: Azospira inquinata (assembly GCF_018905915.1). Lineage (NCBI taxonomy): Bacteria > Pseudomonadati > Pseudomonadota > Betaproteobacteria > Rhodocyclales > Rhodocyclaceae > Azospira > Azospira inquinata. Next base: position 2,631,534 of record NZ_CP064782.1, on the reverse strand, counting down.
GCTACACGGAAAGGGAACAGACCGATTGGGCCGCCAGCGGCGTGGTGCATACGGCAGACGGCCAGGAAATTCACTTCGATCTTTCCCTGCAAATGCAGTACAGCTATCAGGAAACCAGCCAGGTCCATATCCAGGCGGGGGACAGGCTGGCCACCCAGGACCCCCTGGTGCTCAATTTCGGCGGCAGCGCCGCAGAACTCACTAACCAGAAGTTCCAGTTCGATCTGAACAACGATGGCCAGCAGGAAAATATGGCCTTCGCCACCGGGGGCAGCGGCTTTCTGGTGCTGGATAAGAACGGCAACGGCAAAATCGACAACGGCAGCGAGTTGTTTGGCCCCTCCAGCGGCAACGGTTACGGGGAGCTGGCCGCCTATGACGAGGACCACAATGGTTGGATCGACGCGGGGGACCGGGTTTTCTCCCAACTCCAGGTGCTGAGTAAGAACGCCCAGGGACAGGATCAGTTGCGCAGCCTCCACGATCTGGGCATCGGCGCCCTGAGTCTGGCCGCTTCCCCCACTCCCTTTGCCATAAAAGATGAGCAAAATCAGTTACTGGCACAGGTCCGCAACACCGGTCTGTTTTTGCAGGAGGACGGTAAGGCTGGCACAATGCAACAGCTAGACTTGGCCGCATGACTTTCGTCAGATAAGCTTATTCCTACAAACCCTAAATGCTGCACCGAGAGAGAGCATGGCTCGCATCGCCGATATGAAAATTTGGATTCGCTTGACCGCAGCCATCTGGCTGGTTCTGGTGGCCGTCTGGACGACCATGATCATTTGGGAAACGGACGTCAATCGGGACACCGTCACCAATCAGGCCATGGACTTCTCCCGCAGCATCCACGAAATGACCATGGCCGGTCTCACCGGCATGATGATCACGGGCACGGTGGGCCAGCGGGAAGTGTTCCTGGACCAGATTAAACAGCTCTCGGTGATCAAGGATCTCCACGTCATCCGTGGGGATGCGGTGATCAAGGTCTTCGGCCCGGACAAGAAAGACACCCGGCCCATGGACGCCATTGAGCGTCAGGTGATGCAGACCGGCAAGCCCTTTGCCGCCGTGGAGGAAAGCGACGGCAATCGCTACCTCCATGTAGTCAATCCCACCCTGGCCTCCACCAATTACCTGGGCAAAAACTGCATCATGTGCCACCAGGCGCCGGAAGGTTCGGTGTTGGGGGTAGTAAGCATGAAGGTGTCCCTGGATAAGGTGAATGAGGAAGTGAGCGCCTTCCGCCTGAAAATCACCATTGCCGCCTTCGCCGCCAGTCTGTTGCTCCTGGCCATGATCTACCTGTTCATCCGCCACTTTGTCACCAAGCCCCTGGAGCAGCTCACCGAGGGCCTGCGGGACGTGGCCAGCGGCGACGGGGATCTGACCCGGCGCCTGGCCGTCAAAGGTCAGGACGAAGTGGGGCAGGCCGCCAGCGTCTTCAACAAGGTCATGGAAAACTTCGCCGGCCTGGTGCGCCAGGTGAGCAATTCGGCCACCGAGGTGTTGGATAAGTCCCACGAACTGTCCCAGAACGCTTCCCGGGTGGCGGACGGTTCCCACCAGCAGAACGAAAAATCCCTGCAAGCCGCTTCCGCCGTGGAAGAAATGGTGTCCAGCATCGCCTCCATTTCCCAAAGCGCCGAACTGGTTCAGCAAAAATCCCAGGAAAGTCTGGAGCGCTCCAACGAGGGCAACAAGAGCCTGGCCCAACTTCTGGATGAAATGCACAACGTGGAGCACACGGTCAAAGCCATGGCCGACTCCATCAATGAATTCGTGCGCAACACGGAAGCCATCAACAAGATGACCCAGGAAGTGAAGGACATCGCCGAACAGACCAACTTGCTGGCCCTGAACGCGGCCATTGAGGCGGCCCGGGCCGGGGAACAGGGCCGGGGCTTCGCGGTGGTGGCGGATGAGGTGCGCAAACTGGCGGAAAAATCTTCCCGCTCCGCCAGCGAAATCGACGCCATTACGGAAAACCTCTCGGCCCAGTCCGTGTCCGTGCGCAAATCCATCGAAGACGGCCTGGGACACCTGGCCTCCAGCCAAAGCTCCGTTTCCAGCGTGGCGGACATTCTCCAGTCGGCCAACGGCTCGGTCACCGAGGTGGGTCAAGGCCTGAACGCCATCGCCGGGGCCACGGACGAACAGCGCCGGGTCAGCAACGAGGTGGCCCAGAGCATCGAAGCCATCGCCGGCATGGCCCAGGACAACAACGTGGCCGTGGAAAAAACGGCGGATGCGGCCCAATCCCTGGAAAAATTGGCGGACAGCCTGCAAGGCACGGTGAGCCGCTTTAAGGTCTAACCTAGGAAGGGCCACCGCCCAAAAGCAACGGGAGCCCCAGGCTCCCGTTTTTTTTTATGTCCTGCTTTCCCCGCCCAGGCGGGGCCGCCGCTCAAAGCCCCAGGGCGTCCGGCGGCAGCAGCTCCAGATCGCAGTTGAGGGCGGCGTAGTCCTTCACCCCCTTGCCCGAATCCTCCACCGCCGGATCGCCGAAGCGGGCCAGAATGCCATTGGCCGCCCGCAACCGGTCCACCACCCGGGCAATGAGGGTGGTCTGGACCCGGGCCTGGAGTTCTTCCGAAGCCAGGGACAGGGCCGCCCCCTTGATTTCCATGAACAGGGTGGGCTCCAGGGTCACCACGCTGGCACTTCGTTCCCCCTCCCCGGGGTGAAGAAAGGCCATTTCCCCCAGCACCTCCCCCGCCCCCAAGCGGCAAATGGCCCGGCCGTCCCGGGACACTTCCACATAGCCCCGGGAAATAATGCCGAAGACCCGATCCTGTTCCCCTTCCCGCATAAAACGGACCTTTTCCGGAATTTCCCGCCAACTGCTGATGCGCAGAATTTCCCACAATTCCACGTCCTCAAAATCCTTAAAAAAGGCCAGCTGGCGCAGTTGTTCAAAGCGGGCCTGATCCCGGGCCGTATCGTCCTCCTCCAGGATCTGGTAGCGCACCGCCGCCAGATCCTTGGCGAATTCCGCCCCGTTGCGATAGCGGTTGTAGAGGTCCTTTTCCAGGGCCTTGGTGAGAATGGGGTCCAGACCGGCGGGCAAGGCCGGATTCAGGGCGCAGATGGAGGGAGGCTCCATATTGACGATCTTGTACACCAGGGCCCCCGGATTCTTGGCCCGGTACGGCAGGCGGCCGGTGAGTAGCTGAAACAGCACCACCCCCAGGGAATAAAGGTCGGTCTTGTGATTCAGGGGATAGTTTTTTACCTGCTCGGGAGACATGTAGGAGGGGGATCCCACCCCCATGACAAAGGTGGAATCCCGATCCTTGTCCTTGGCCAGATTTAGGGCCAGGCCGAAATCCGTAATTTTGGGGTTGTCCTGGGCATCCAGGAGAATATTGGCAGGCTTGATATCCCGGTGTACCACCCCCTGGCGGAAGGCGTAATCCAGGGCCAGACAGCACTTAAAAACAATGCCCACTACCCGGTGCAGGGGCAGCAGCCGATCGATCTGGCAAAACTGTTCCAGGGACGGACCGGCCACATATTCCATGACCAGATAGGCCCGCTTTTCCCCAGCCACCTCTTCCACCACCGAGTCATAGACCCGGGCGATATGGGGGTGTTCCAGGCGCTTGCCCACCCCGCTTTCGGTCTGAAACAGCTTAATCAGGCGCCGGGACAGGCTGCCATCCGCCATGCCCAGGCGCATGAGCTTAATCGCCACCCACTGGTCCGACTCCGGATCCCGAGCCAGATAGACGGTGGCCGTAGCCCCCCGCCCCAACTCCCTCTCGATGTGATACCTGCCGATCCGCTCAAGCATGGTCCTGATCCCTGGAATTTCCCCATCCTAACAAAGGTTTTTCCCCTTTCTTAGGAAATTTCCCACACTGGCCTTGAAATCCTTCCGCCCCCCCCCATATGGTGGAGAGTTTTTCCGGAGAATCCCTATGTCAGAACAAAATACGCCCCAGGAACCCCTGGAAATCGCGGCGGACGCCCAAGGCGCCGAAACCGCCGCCGCCCCGGAAGCCGCTCCTGCGGATTCCACCCCCAGCCTGGAAGACCTGCTGCGCCAGGCCGAACAAAAGGCGGAGGAACACCACGACGCCTGGCTGCGCGCCAAGGCGGAAACGGAAAATGTACGCCGCCGCGCCCAGGAAGACATCAGCAAGGCCGCCAAGTTCGCCATTGAAAAATTCGCCGGGGAATTACTGGCGGTGAATGACAGCCTGGAAGCCGCCCTGACCGACACCAATCCCACGGTGGACATCCTGAAAAGCGGGGTGGAGCTGACCCACAAGCAACTGGTGGCTGCCTTTGAAAAATCCGGGCTGAAGGAAATCAACCCGGTGGGGGAAAAATTCGACCCCCACCACCACCAGGCTATCAGCATGGTGCCCTCGGACCAGGAGGCCAATACGGTGGTCACGGTGCTGCAAAAGGGCTACACCATTGCGGACCGGGTCCTGCGTCCCGCCCTGGTCACGGTTTCCCAAGGCAAGGCTTGATATTCGCCGGGGCCACCCCATATTGGCTCCATCGCAACCATTCACACTAAAGGAATAAACATGGGCAAGATTATCGGTATTGACCTAGGGACCACCAACTCCTGCGTTTCCGTCATGGAAGGCGGCCAACCCAAGGTTATCGAAAACTCCGAAGGCACCCGTACCACCCCCTCCATCGTCGCCTACGCGGAAGACGGGGAAGTGCTGTGCGGCGCTCCTGCCAAACGGCAGGCCGTCACCAATCCCCAGAACACCCTGTTCGCCGTCAAGCGCCTGATCGGTCGGCGCTTTGAGGAAAAGGAAGTGCAAAAGGACATCTCCCTGATGCCCTACAAAATCGTCAAGGCCGACAACGGGGACGCCTGGGTGGAAGTGCGGGGCGGCAAAATCGCTCCGCCTCAAGTTTCCGCCGAAGTGCTGCGCAAGATGAAGAAGACCGCGGAAGACTACCTGGGTGAAGAAGTCACCGAGGCTGTCATCACCGTGCCCGCCTACTTCAACGACAGCCAACGGCAAGCCACCAAGGACGCGGGCCGGATTGCCGGTCTGGAAGTGAAGCGCATCATCAACGAACCCACGGCAGCTGCCCTGGCCTTCGGCATGGATAAGAAGCAAGGCGACAAGAAAATCGCCGTCTATGACCTGGGGGGCGGCACCTTCGATATTTCCATTATCGAAATCGCCGAAATCGACGGGGAACATCAGTTTGAAGTGCTGTCCACCAACGGGGACACCTTCCTGGGCGGCGAAGACTTCGACCAACGCCTGATCGACTACATCGTCACCGAATTCAAGAAGGAATCCGGGGCTGACCTGAAGAATGACGTGCTGGCCCTGCAACGCCTGAAGGAAGCGGCGGAAAAGGCCAAGATCGAGCTTTCTTCCAGCCAGCAGACCGAAATCAACCTGCCCTACATCACCGCCGACGCTTCCGGTCCCAAGCACTTGGCCCTGAAGATCACCCGGGCCAAGTTCGAAGCCCTGGTGGAAGACCTGGTGGAACGGACCATCGCCCCCTGCGCCACCGCCCTCAAGGACGCGGGCTGCAAGGTTTCCGAAATTGACGACGTGATCCTGGTGGGGGGCATGACCCGGATGCCCAAGGTCCAGGAAAAGGTGAAGGAATTCTTCGGCCAGGACCCCCGTAAGGACGTCAATCCGGACGAAGCCGTGGCCGTGGGCGCCTCCATCCAGGGCGGTGTGCTGCAAGGGGAAGTGAAGGACGTGCTGCTGCTGGACGTGACCCCCCTGTCCCTGGGCATTGAAACCCTGGGCGGCGTCATGACCAAGCTGATCCAGAAGAACACCACCATCCCGACCAAGGCCAGCCAGGTCTTCTCCACCGCCGACGACAACCAGAACGCGGTGACCATCCACGTGCTCCAAGGCGAACGGGAAATGGCCTCCGGCAACAAGAGCCTGGGTCAGTTCAACCTGACGGATATCCCCCCCGCTCCCCGGGGCATGCCCCAGATCGAAGTCACCTTCGACATTGACGCCAACGGTATTCTGAACGTTTCCGCCAAGGACAAGGCCACGGGCAAGGAAGCCAAGATCAAGATCCAGGCCTCCTCCGGGCTCTCCGAGGAAGAAGTGCAACGCATGGTTCAGGACGCCGCCGCCCACGCGGAAGAGGACAAGAAGGCCCACGAGTTGGCGGAAGCCCGCAACCAAGCCGACACCACCGTGCATATGGTGAAGAAGTCCCTCACCGAATACGGCAAGGAACTGTCCGACGAAGAAAAGGGCAAGATCGAAGCTGCCCTGAAGGAAGCGGAAGACGCCATCCGCAGCGACGACAAAGCCGAAATCGAAGCCAAGACCCAGGCCCTGGCCCAGGCCGCCCAAAAGCTGGGGGAAAAGATGTACGCCCAGCAACAAGCTGAAGGCGCTGCCGCCGGAGCCGGTGCGGAAGCGGGGGCCCAGGAAGCCAAGGCCGCCGACGCCGACGTGGTGGATGCGGAATACACCGAGGTCAAGGACAAGAAGTAAGTCGGTCCCCGGCACAGGGTCGCAAGTTCGGGAGAAAGGGGTAAGCTAGCCCCCTTTTCCCGGCTTGCGGCCCTGGTCGTTTGGGCCGGGCATTCCCCCGGATTCCCTCAGACCCAGCCATTTGAGAGCCCCCATGGCAAAACGCGATTTTTACGAAGTCCTGGGCGTCAAAAAAGACGCCAGCGACGACGAAATCAAAAAGGCCTATCGCAAGATGGCCATGAAGTATCACCCGGACCGCAATCCGGACAATCCCAAGGCCGAGGAGATGTTCAAGGAGGCCAAGGAAGCCTACGAAATCCTCTCCGACGGCCAGAAACGGGCCGCCTACGACCAGTACGGCCACGCCGGGGTAGATCCCCAGGCGGGCGGCTTCGGCGGTGGCGGTGCGGGCTTTAACGGCGGTTTCGGTGACGCCTTTGCCGACATTTTCGGCGACATTTTCGGTGGCCGCAGCGGCGGCGGACATTCCAACATCTACCGGGGCGCGGACCTGCGCTACAACCTGGAAATCAGTCTGGAACAGGCCGCCAAGGGCACGGAAACCAAGATTCGCATTCCCACCATGGAGCTGTGCGACACCTGCCACGGCTCCGGCGCCCGCCCCGGCACCCAGGCCAAGACCTGCCCCACCTGCCAGGGCAGCGGCCAGGTGCGCATGCAGCAAGGCTTTTTCTCCATTCAGCAGACCTGCCCCAAGTGCCACGGCACGGGCAAGATCATTCCCGAACCCTGCCCCACCTGCCACGGCGCGGGTCGGGTCAAGCAGCACAAGACCTTGGCGGTGAAAATTCCGGCCGGGGTGGACGAGGGAGATCGGATTCGCCTGGCTGGGGAAGGGGAACACGGGGTCAATGGTGGGCCTCCGGGGGATTTGTATGTGCAAATCCACCTCAAGCCCCACGGGGTCTTTGAGCGGGATCACAACGACCTGCACTGCGAAATGCCCATCAGCTTCACCACCGCCGCCCTGGGCGGGGAAATCGAGATTCCCACCCTGGATGGGGCCGCCAAGATCAAGATTCCGGCGGAAACCCAGTCCGGCAAGGTGTTCCGCCTGCGGGGCAAGGGCATTAAGGGAGTCCGCAGCCATACCCATGGGGACCTGCTTTGCCATGTGGTGGTGGAAACCCCGGTAAGCTTGACGGACCGGCAGAAGGAACTGCTGCGGGAACTGGAAGAAATCAACAGCGACAGCACGGGGGTGCACAATCCCCGGGCCAAGAGCTGGATGGACAAGGTCCGGGAATTCTTCAGCCAGTAAGCGCGCCGTTTCCAAGCCACCAGGCAGCCCTTTTCCGGGCTGCCTTTTTTTTGCCCGGAAGCCGCTCCTCGGCTTGCGTTCCCCCCGGCCGAATGCCATAGTCAGGGGCACAAAACCCATGATTCATAACAATAAAGGAGGAGACATGTTTTCCTGGTACCGCCCCCTCACCGCCTTCCTGGTCGCCGCCCTCATCACCCTGACCGCCCATGCCGATCCGGGGATTACGGACAATCGCATTCTGCTGGGCATGTCCGCCCCCCTCTCCGGCCCCAACGGGGCTTACGGGACAGAAATCCGGGAGAGCATCACGGCCTATTTCAATGCCATCAACAAAGCCGGCGGCGTCCACGGCCGCAAGCTGGAGCTGGTGGTACTGGACGACGGTTATGAAACGGACCGGGCCGTGGCCAATACCAAAAAGCTGATCAACGAGGACAAGGTCTTCGCTCTCATCGGCTACTACGGTTCCACCCCCACCACCGCCGCCATGGAAGTGTTCAGCGCCGAGAAAGTGCCCCTCATCGGCAGTATTTCCGGAGCGGAAAGCCTGCGGCGGCCGGTGAATCGTTACATGTTCAATGTGCGGGCCAGCTATGCCCGGGAGACGGAGGCCATCATCAATGCCCTGGCCCCCTTAAGCCTGCGCAATATCGCCGTCTTTTATCAGAATGACGGCTTTGGCAAATCCGGGCTGGAAGGCATTACCCAGGCCATGAAACACCACGGCCTCTCTCCCTCCGCCGTGGCCACGGTGGAACGCAATTCCCTGAATGTGGGAGCGGCGGTCAAAACCATTGCCAAGGCCAATCCCCAGGCGGTGATCATGGTCACCCTGTACAAACCCACCGCCGAATTTGTCCGCCAGCTGCACAAGGCGGGCCAGTATCCCCAGCTCATGACCCTCTCCCCCGTGGGAGCGGACCTGTTGGTCAAGGAACTGGGGGAAGAGGCCAGGGGCATCGGTATTTCCCAGGTCATGCCCTACCCCTGGAATGACGGCAATCCCCTGGCCCGGGAGTTTCGTAAAACCATGACCGCCGCAGGCAAAACCGCCCATTCCGCCTACTACGCGGAAGAAGGCTATGCCATGGCCAAGGTGCTGGTGGATGGGCTGAAAAATTCCGGACGGGACGTGAGTCGGGAAAAGCTGGTGAGCTCCCTGGAAAACCTGAGGAACCACGATCTGGGCGGTTACAAGGTCACCTACAGCCCCACCGACCACAACGGTTCGGAATTTGTGGACCTCACGGTCATCGGCAACGGGGGCCGGGTGCTCCACTGAGCCGCACTAACCGTGCTCCAGCAAAAGAAAACCCGCCGGCAGGCGGGTTTTCTTTTATGTCTGAGCGCCTTTGTCTAGGCCCGACGCCAGGAGGTGCCTTGGGGGCCATCCTCCAGCACAATGCCCTGGGCCGTCAGTTCAGCCCGGATACGATCCGCTTCCCCGTAATTCTTGGCCTTCTTGGCAGCCGCCCGGGCAGCGATAGCGGCTTCAATGGCCGCCCCGTCCTGGTCGGCGGCGGGACCGCCCTGCAGAAATTCCTTGGCCGGACGCTGCAACAGCCCCAGCACCCCGCCCAGGGCCCGCAGCTGGCCCGCCAGGGGAACGGAGCCGGTGCGATTGACCTCATTGGCCAGTTCGAACAATACGGCCATGGCTTCCACCGTATTGAAATCGTCGTCCATGGCCGCCTGGAAACGCTGGGCGTGGGGCTGGGACCAATCCACGGTCACATCGGGCACTTCCCCATGGCTGAGGGCCGTGTAGAGCCGGGAAAGGGCCTGGCGGGCGTCATCCAAATGGGCGTCGGAATAATTCAGGGGGCTGCGGTAGTGGGCGCGCAGAATGAAGAAGCGCACCACCTCCGCATCGTAGGCCTTGAGCACATCCCGGATGGTGAAGAAATTGCCCAGGGACTTGGACATTTTTTCGTCATTCACCCGGACAAAACCGTTGTGCATCCAGTAATTGACGAAGATGTCCCCGTGGGCGCCCTCGGACTGGGCGATTTCATTTTCGTGGTGGGGAAACTGGAGATCCTGGCCGCCCCCGTGGATGTCGAAATGGTTCCCCAGCAGGTCGGAACTCATGGCCGAGCATTCGATGTGCCAGCCGGGACGCCCGGCTCCCCAGGGGGATTCCCAGGCCGGTTCCCCGGGCTTGGCGTGTTTCCAGAGGACGAAATCCAGGGGGTCCTGCTTGGCGGACTCCACTTCCACCCGTTCCCCGGCCCGCAGATCGTCCAGGGATTTGCCGGACAATTTGCCGTAGCCCGGGAACTTGCGCACGGAGAAATTCACATCCCCGTTGGCCGCCCGGTAAGCCAAGCCCTTGGCCATCAAATCCCCGATCAGGGCCAGCATCTTGTCCACATAGGCCGTGGCCCGGGGCTCGTGGGTGGGGGGAAGAATGCCCAGAGCGGCAGAATCCTCATGCATGGCGGCGATATAACGGTCCGTCAGGCTGGCGATGCTTTCCCCGTTTTCCCCTGCCCGGCGAATGATCTTGTCGTCAATATCGGTAATATTGCGCACATAGGTCACCTCCAGTCCCCGGGCCCGGAGCCAGCGATAGACCATGTCGAACACCACCATCACCCGGGCATGGCCCAAATGGCAAAAGTCGTAGACCGTCATGCCGCAAACGTACATACGGGCGTGGCCGGGCTGCATGGGCACAAAGTCCTGCTTTTCCCGGGCCAGGGTGTTATAGATTTTCAACATGGGAGCAAAAAACGGAAGTTGGCAAAAAAGAACCGACGCCGGGGCAAAAACATGGCTTCGGCATAACGGGGGCGGGCCGGTGCCCGGGCGGGAAAAGGAAGGGGGCGCAACAGCCTGGCATTTTCACTGCGTTTTCGTTATCCCCGGCTTCTTGCTAGAATTGCGTTAGCAGATTCTTGCAAGCGGCTCGCGCCTTCGAATAACCCGACAAAAGTATAGCATAACGATGCATTCCCTCTTTTTCCCGCGTCCCCGCCCAGCCCGTCGCTTCAAGGTTCTTTCCGCCCTCATTGTCGGCCTCGGTCTCTGTTGCGCCGTCCCGGCCATGGCTGCCGAGCCCACCCTGGCGGAAATCCAGTCCTTGATCAAACAACGGCAGCTGCCCCAGGCGTTGGAAAAAGCCGACGCCTACACCCTCTCCCATCCCCGGGATGCCCAGGGACGGTTCTTCAAGGGCGTGGCGCTGACGGAAATGAACCGGACCAACGAAGCCATCGCCGTCTTCATCAAACTGACGGAAGACTTCCCCGAGCTGCCGGAACCCTACAACAATCTGGCCGTGCTCTACGCCCAGCAAAAGCAATATGACAAAGCCCGGGCGGCCTTAGAAATGGCCATCCGCACCCATCCTTCCTACGCCATCGCCCACGAAAACCTGGGGGATGTGTATGCCAAGCTGGCCAGCCAGGCCTACGACAAAGCCCTGCAACTGGATTCCTCCAATGCGGGCGCCCAAACCAAGCTTTCCCTGATCAAGGAAATCATTACGGTCCCCCCCCGGGGCGGCGCCCGCAATGCGGCGCCGGTTCGGGCCCCGGCTCCGGTAGCCGTGGCCCCCCGTCCGGCCCCCGCTCCCGCGCCCCAACCGGCGCCGGTGCCAGCCAAGGTGACGGTGGAAAAGAGTCGCCCCACCCCGCCGCCGGTGGCGCCCCAGCCTGCCCCCGCCAAGGTAACGGTGGCCGCCAAGACGCCGGAGAAGGAAAAACCCCAGGAAACGGCCAAGGCCGCTCCCAAGTCTGACGCAGACGAAGGCGCTTTGACCAAACAGGTCCAATCCTGGGCTGGCGCCTGGTCTCGCAAGGATGTGAAGGGCTACCTGAACCATTACGCAGGCAATTTCCAAGTCCCCGGCGGCGGCTCCCGCCAAGCCTGGGAAAAGGAACGGAGCGCCCGGATCGACAAGCCGGGTAAGATTCAGGTCCAGGTGGAAGATATCAAGGTCTCCATGAACGGGGATAAAGCCACGGTGCGCTTCAAGCAACATTACAAGTCCGCCACCCTGTCCTCTTCCGCCAGTAAAACTTTGGTATTCACCAAATCCGGGGGCAAATGGCTCATTCTGCAGGAAAAAGTGGGCGGCTGATGGCCAGCCGCTTGTTTCGAGAGCGACTCCGCTGTAAGCGCGGCCGCATTGCTGCCCTGCTCACTCTGCTCCTGGGCAGCACCCTTTCCTCCCCTTCCGCTTTTGCTTTTGGCAGTCACCCCCCTGCCGCCGCCAACACGGTGGGGGCCATGGCCGCCGACGGCGGTCCGGAACCTGCCCTGATCCGGGTTTTCCGGGAAATCCAGAACAACCGCCTGGATGTGGCCCTGCAATACACGGAAGATCTGGTTCGCCGTTATCCCAATTTCCGCCTTGGCCAGCTGGTCAAAGGAGATTTGCTCCTGGCCCGCAGCCAGCCCCTACAGACCTTCGGCAATGCGCCGGGCGCCCCGGCGGACCGGCTTTCCGATTTGCGGGAAGAGGCCATTGCCCGGCTTCGGGCCTACACGGAAAAGCCTGCCCCCAACCGGGTGCCCCGGGCCCTTCTACAGATGCGCCCCGACCAGCGCTTCGCCGTAGTGGTGGATACCCAGAAATCCCGGCTCTACCTCTACCAGAACGTCCAGGGACGTCCCCGCTTCGTGGCGGACTATTACATTACCCAGGGCAAACTGGGAGCCATGAAGCAGGTGGAAGGGGATAAGCGCACGCCTCTGGGGGTCTATCACGTCACCTCCAGCCTGTCCCGGAAAAAGCTGGGGGACTTCTACGGTAGCGGCGCTTTCCCCATCAATTACCCCAATGAATGGGATAGGCGCCAGGGCCGCCACGGCCACGGCATCTGGCTCCACGGCACCCCCTCCAACACCTTTTCCCGCCCCCCCAAGGCTTCAGACGGCTGCGTGGTGCTGGCCAATCAGGATTTGGACGCCCTGGCCAAGAATATTCAAATCGGCGTCACCCCGGTCATCATCACCGACACGGTGGAATGGCTGACCCCGGACGCCTGGGCCAAGGAACGGAACAGCCTGATGCGTCAGGTGGATGCCTGGCGCAGCGATTGGGAAAACCGCAATCTGGACCGCTACCTGTCCCACTATTCCCAGGATTTCAAGGCCGATGGGGCCACCTACGCCACCCTGCCCAAGCAGCGGCGCCCCGAGGTTACCGGCCATCCCTGGGTTAAGGTGCGCCTGACCAACCTGTCCATGTTCCGGGCCCCCAATACGGAAAACTACGTGGTGGTGACCTTCGACCAGGACGTGCGCACCGATAACGGCTCCACCAAGGTTCACAAACGGCAGTACTGGGTACGTGAAGACGGCAGCTGGAAAATTCTTTTCGAGGGCAACGCATGAAACTCCTACGTCAAATGATCCAGGGCCTGGCCCTGATGACGGCCGCCGCCAGCGTCTGGGCAGCCCATCCCGTGGTGGAAATGCAAACCAACCAGGGCACCATCAAGCTGGAGCTCTACGAGGACAAGGCCCCCAAGACCGTGGCCAATTTCCTCCAGTACGCCAAATCCGGCTTCTATAACGGCACCGTTTTCCATCGGGTTATCGACGGCTTCATGATTCAGGGGGGCGGTTTCACCCCGGCCATGGAAGAAAAGGCCACCCGGGCTCCCATCGTCAATGAGGCCCCCCAGAGCTTCCAGGCTGGGCTGCGCAACCAGCCCGGCACCATCGCCATGGCCCGGACCAATGAGCCCCATTCCGCCACCGCCCAGTTTTTCATCAATGTGGCCAATAACAACCGGCTCGACCCCCCCTCCTATGACGGTTGGGGCTACTGCGTGTTCGGCAAGGTCATCCAGGGCATGGAGGTGGTGCAGCGCATCGCCAAACAGCCCACCACCGCCCACGGCCCCCACCAGGACGTACCGGTCACCCCGGTTTTAATCCAGTCGGTGAAGGTTTTGCCGGGCGCCAACTGATCCCCTGTTTTTTCTGCAACCTCCCGTTACCGAAAGGCTTTACATGATCAAGCTGCACACCAACAAGGGCGTCATCGCGCTGGAACTGGATGCCGAGAAGGCCCCTGAAACCGTCAAAAACTTTATCGCCTATGTGGAAGCGGGCCATTACGACAACACCATTTTCCACCGGGTCATCGACGGTTTCATGATTCAAGGTGGCGGCTTTGAACCGGGCATGAAGCAGAAGGACACCCAGGCCCCGATCAAGAACGAAGCGGACAACGGCCTGAGGAACGACAAGTACACCATCGCCATGGCCCGTACCAACGATCCCCACTCCGCCACGGCCCAGTTCTTCATCAATGTGAAGGACAACGATTTCCTCAACTTCCAAGCCCCCACGGGCAATGGCTGGGGCTACTGTGTCTTCGGCAAGGTGGTGGAAGGCCTGGAGGTGGTGGATGCCATCAAGGGCGTGAAGACTGGCCGGGCCGGCTTCCATCAGGACGTGCCGGTGGAAGACGTGATCATCGAAAAGGCGGAAGTGGCCGCCTGAGCCTGACCTGGGCTACCGCGCCCCGGGGCGCGTTTTTTCCCTTCGCGCCCCATGATTACCTTTATCTCCGATCTCCATCTGGCTCCGGCTCTCCCCGGCGTCACCCGCCTTTTCCAGCAGTTTCTCCAAAACCAGGGCGTCCAAAGCCAGGCCCTCTACATTCTGGGCGACCTGTTCGACCATTGGGTGGGGGACGACCAGCTGGAAGCCCCCTATCCCCAAGCCATCGCCAGCCAACTCCACCAGCTGGCCCAAGGGGGCTGTCACATCGGCATTCTCCACGGTAACCGGGATTTCCTCCTGGGGCAGGCATTCTGCCAGGCCGCCGGGGCCCAGCTGCTGACCGATCCCTATGTGCTGTCCGTGCCTACCTGGCAATTTGTCCTCACCCATGGGGACGGCCTGTGCACCGATGACCAGGATTACCAGCAATTTCGCCAGCAGGTGCGTAGCCCGGCCTGGCAGGCCGACTTTCTCGCCCGCCCCTTGGCGGAGCGCCTGGCCCTGGCCCAGGGACTGCGCCAGCAGAGCCGGGACACCAAAGAATCCAAGCCGGATTATCTGATGGACGTAAATGGGGGCGCCACGGACGATTTTCTCCGGGATCACGGCTACGCCACCTTGATTCACGGCCATACCCACCGGCCGGACCGGCACGACCATCTGGTGGACGGCATCCACTGCGAACGCTGGGTGCTGGGGGACTGGCGGGAAACCCCCGAGGGCGCTACCGGGGATTGCCTGGTCTGGGATGGGGAAGCCCTGCGGCGCCAGCCCCTGGCCCTGTCCTAGCCCCCTCAGTCCGCCGCCTTGCCCTCTAACACCAGCCCTTGACGGTTGGGGGCCGTCCCCGGTAGAGTGACACCTGCATTCCCAGAAGGGGAGTAGCTGAACTGTCGATCGTCGTCATCACGGGATTCATTCCCCGGCCCGACAGGTGGTCCTCCGGCATCAACACACGCCGGAAGGGGCCGCAAGCGAGACCTTTGCCGCCCGGCAAAGGTCTTTTTCGTTGACCGTCCGCAGGGCCTGGGATTTTTTCCTGTCACGAAAGAACCTGTCATGCCCCGTACTCCTTCCCTCCTCTCCCGGCTCACAGCCCGCCTTTTGGCCTGGCTACTCACCCCCCTGCTGGGCGCTGCCCCATCCCCTTCCCGGGCTACCTC
Source organism: Azospira inquinata (assembly GCF_018905915.1). Taxonomy (NCBI): domain Bacteria; kingdom Pseudomonadati; phylum Pseudomonadota; class Betaproteobacteria; order Rhodocyclales; family Rhodocyclaceae; genus Azospira; species Azospira inquinata. Next base: position 2,616,160 of record NZ_CP064782.1, on the reverse strand, counting down.
CCTGGGAGCCCGAAAATTCGCCTATGCCCATGCCTCCACCCGCCAACCCCGCACGCTGGAAGGGGAATGGCGCCGCCTGGAGCAGGACGGACGGCAGGACTGGTAAGGAGCCCCCATGAACAGCATCGGCACTCCCGGACTTTGGGCAGGCTTCAGCCTGTTCGTCCTGCTCGCCACGGTCATGGACCTGGTGGGCCTGCAACGCCACGGCAACCGGGCCGTCACTGCCCGCCAGGCCCTGCTCTGGTCCCTCCTCTGGGTCAGCCTGGCCCTGGGCTTTTGCGGCCTGCTCTGGGGCTGGCTGGACCATGAACAGGGCCGGGCCCTGGCCAACCGCAAGGCCCTGGAATTCCTCACCGGTTACGTGATCGAAAAATCCCTGTCGGTGGACAATATTTTTGTCTTCCTCATGCTCTTCACCTCCTTCGCCGTCCCTGGGGAACAGCAGAAAAAGGCCCTGGTAGCCGGGGTGGTGGGCGCCATTCTGCTGCGTCTGGTGATGATTCTGGTGGGGGCCTGGGTGATTTCCCGCTTCCACTGGGTGCTCTACCTGTTCGGCGCCTTCCTCCTCTACACCGGCGCCCATATGGTGTGGGCCAAGGAAGAACGGGAGCCGGACCCGGAACACCATCCCTTGGTGCGCTGGATGCGCCGCCATCTGCCCATCCTGCCCCAGTACCAGGGGGATAGTCTGGCGGTCATGCGGGACGGCAAGCGCTGGTTTACCCCCCTGTTCCTGGTGGTGGTCCTGATCGGCATCAGCGACGCCATGTTCGCGGTGGATTCCATTCCCGCCGTCTTCGCCGTCACCACGGACCCCTTTATCGTGGCCTCTTCCAACATTTTCGCCATTCTTGGCCTGCGCGCCCTGTACTTCCTTCTGGCCAGCATGGCGACCCGTTTTCGCCTGCTCAAATACGGGCTGGCGGGGGTACTCATGTTCGTCGGGGTTAAAATGCTGGTCGCTGGCTGGTGGACCGTGCCTACCCTGCTCTCCCTGGGGGTGATCGCCGCCCTGCTGAGCCTGTCCATTCTGGCCTCCTGGCGCCTGCCCGCCGCCCCCAAAGGGGCCGGTCCCGGCGCCCTTTCCTAAATCCGGAGATATCCATGCCTCGTTTTTCCCTCCTCCGCCTTCCCCTGCTGCTGGGCCTCAGCCTGGCCGCCCAGGCCGGTGATTTCGCCCTCCACAGCCCGGATTTCGCTCCGGACGGCAGCCTGAAAAAAGCCCAGGTTTACCAAGGCTTCGGCTGCGAGGGGGGCAACACCTCCCCGGCCCTGACCTGGGAAAACGCCCCGGAAGGCACCAAGAGCTTCGCCCTCACGGTCTATGATCCGGACGCCCCCACGGGCAGCGGCTGGTGGCACTGGGTTATCTACAACCTGCCTCCCGCCATCTCCAGCCTGCCCGCCGGAGCCGGAGACCCGGTCCGCAACCTGGCCCCCACCGGGGCCACCCAGGCCATTACGGATTACGGCACCCGGGGCTTCGGTGGCGCCTGCCCCCCCGTGGGAGACAAGCCCCACCGCTACGTCTTCACCCTCCATGCCCTCAAGGTGGAGAGCCTGGACCTGCCCGCCAATGCCAGCGGCGCCATGGTGGGCTTCAACATCCACATGAACAGCCTGGGCAGCGCCAGCGTCACCGCCACCTACGGCCGCTAACCCGGGCCAGGGGCCCGGCTCCCGTCGAGCCCCTCAGCACCGGTTCAGGACAGCCAGCGCCCGGCCAAGGCCCCTACGCCATAGGAAACGGCCAGGGCCAGGGTAAAAATGAGCAGGCTGCGCACCCGGCCCGGGGGCAGTTCCTGACGGTCAAAATAACGGCGCAACCAGAAACTGGCGAGAAAATAGGCCAGTACGGAAAGTAACAAACTAATCATGGCGGTCCGGCTTGCTCCGGGGCGCGGCGGGGAAAAACCGCCCCCTCCTGACAAAAGCTCCAGCTTACCCCCCTTCCCCGCCGGGGGGCGGACCGGCCCGGATGGCGGGAAAAACCCCGGCCCCCCGTATCCCACCCCCCTGCCTTTCGGTACACTCTCGCCCCATGTCTGACCTTGCCTCCCCCACCAGTCCCGCCCGGGAAATTCTTCAGCGGGTTTTCGGTTACCCGGCCTTTCGCGGACGCCAGGAAGAAATCGTCCAGCAGGTGGCAGAAGGGGGCGATGCTCTGGTGCTCATGCCCACCGGGGGCGGCAAGTCCCTGTGCTACCAGATTCCCGCCCTGCTGCGCCAGGGCTGCGGCATTGTGGTTTCCCCTTTGATCGCCCTGATGCAGGATCAGGTGGATACCCTGACCCAGCTGGGGGTCAAGGCGGCCTATCTCAATTCCACCCAGGATTGGGAAACGGTGCGGGAAACCGAACAGCGCCTCCTCAACGGGGACCTGGACCTGCTCTACGTGGCTCCGGAACGCCTCCTCGGCGACCGCTGCCTGGATTTGCTGGACCGGCTTCAGACCCAGGGAAGGCTGGCCCTCTTTGCCATTGACGAGGCCCACTGCGTCTCCCAGTGGGGCCACGATTTCCGCCCCGAATACCTGCAACTCTCCGCCCTGCACCAGCGCTATCCGGAAGTGCCCCGCATCGCCCTCACCGCCACGGCGGACCAAGCCACCCGGGAGGAAATGATCCGCCGCCTGGGCCTGGGGGACGCCCAGGTCTTTGTGGCCAGTTTTGACCGGCCCAACATTCACTACACGGTGGTGGAAAAGGACAATCCCCGGCGCCAACTCCTGGCCTTTCTCGCCGGCCACAAAGGGGAGGCGGGCATCATCTACTGCCTGTCCCGGAAAAAGGTGGATGAAACCGCCGCCTGGCTCAACACCCAGGGGTTCGCTGCCCTGCCCTACCACGCTGGTCTGGACACGGACACCCGGGCCCAGCACCAGCGCCGTTTCCTGCGGGAAGAAGGCCTCATCGTGGTGGCCACCATCGCTTTCGGCATGGGCATCGACAAGCCGGATGTGCGCTTTGTCGCCCACCTGGACCTGCCCAAGAGCCTGGAAGCCTACTACCAGGAAACGGGCCGGGCCGGGCGGGACGGGGAAAAGGCGGAAGCCTGGATGACCTACGGGCTTCAGGATGTGGTGCTGCAACGGGCCCGCATCGACGAATCCGCCGCCGGGGACGAGCAAAAGCGGCTGGAGGCCCAGAAACTCAACGCTCTGCTGGCCTATTGCGAATCCCCCCGCTGCCGCCGCCAGGTGCTGCTCTCCTACTTTGGGGAAAACAGCGAGCCCTGCGGCAACTGTGACCTGTGCCTGGAGCCGCCGGAGCTGTGGGACGGCACCGTGGCGGCCCAGAAGGCCCTGTCCGCCGCCTATCGCACCGGCCAGCGTTTTGGCGTGGCCCACCTCACGGACCTGCTGCGGGGCAAGAGCAACGACAAAATGCGCCAGTGGGGCCACGACCAGCTGCCCACCTTCGGGGTCGGGGCGGACATGGACGAGGCCAGCTGGCGCAGCGTCTTCCGCCAGCTGGTGGCCGCCGGCCTGCTCCATGCGGACCTGGCGGAACACGGGGCCCTGAAACTCACCGCCGACGCCCGCCCGGTGCTGAAAGGGGAAACCCGCCTGGAACTGCGCCGTCACGTGCCCGCCAAAACCGCCCGCAGCCGCCGGGAGCCCCATACCCGGACCGTGGTCACGGATCTGGACATCGCCGATCAGGCCCTGTTCGAAAGCCTGCGCCAGTGGCGTACCGAGGAAGCCAAGGAACAGGGGGTACCCGCCTACGTCATTCTCCATGACCGGACCTTGAAGGAACTGGCGGAAATGCGCCCCGCCACCCGGGGCCACCTGATGCAGGCGACCGGCATGGGCAGCGCCAAGGTAGAACGCTACGGCGAGGCCCTGCTGGCCCTCATCGCCGCCGCCTGAGCCGCCCCGGAAAAGGCTCCCGAGCCATCCCCGCGCCGGGCTTGAGAAAAAGCCAAAATCCCTGCACTATCAAAGCCATCGCAGAGCTTTGGGGCGCCCCGCGCCCCGCCCCTGTGCCCCGCCCAGGAGGATACGGCCATGCCCCCGGCCCCCCAGCGCCAGAAAAGCATCGTCTTCTGGATTCACGGTCCCCATCTCCGAACCATGCGCATGTTCATTGCCATGGCCGCCCTGTCCTTTCTCATGCTGTGGACCCTGGGAGCCTATTGGATCTGGAAGCTGGAGCAGGACGGTCTGGCCAGCGCCGAGCGGCGCCTGGAGATGCAGGCTTTCCACGCCACCGCCGACCTGCGCCGGCTAATGGTGCTAAGCCAGAGCTATGTCATGACCGCGGAGGGCTGGCTGGCGGACGAGGATCACCGGGACCCGCGCCAGGACCGGGAATTCGCCCAGCTGGTGAGCAATTTCTCTGCCCTTTCGGACAATCTCATCCTCCTCCGCCTCATCGACCGTTGGGGCTACCTCTGGGTCATTCCGGGCCAGCCTAACCAAGCTCCGATCTGGGTGCGGGACCGGGACTATTTCCGGGCCCAGCTGGAGCCCGTTACCCGGGGCTTTTTCGTAGGCAGCCCCATCCTCTCCCGGGTGACCCACCAGTGGGTGCTGCCCATTTCCCTGCCGGTTCGGGAAAACTCCTCCGATTTCACCACCGCCACCGTGGCCCTGCCCCTGGGGCCCCTCCAAAGCAAGCTGGGACAAAACGGCACCGGCCTGGGGGGCCAATTGACCCTGCATCGGGCGGATGGCTTGGTGCTCCTTTCCACCGTCCCCGGCCTAGCCCGGGCCCAGCCCGATCCCACCTTCCGGCCCATGGAAATCCGGGGGACGGCAGCCCTGGAAGACGGTTTACTCCAGGTGCGACGCCAGGTGCCCGGCTTTCCCCTGTGGGTTACCTACAGCCAGCCGGCCCACACCGCCCTGGCCTCCTGGCACCAGGAAATTGCCGCCCTGCTGGCCTCCCTGGTGGTGGTCAGCTTCGCCATGATCATCGCCGCCTGGCACCACCTGCGCTCCATCACCCACAATCTGCGCCTGGCGGATGAACTCCAGGCCTCGGAACAACTGCTGCTGGAGGCCCAGTACATTGGCCGCATGGGCCACTGGTCCTACGACGGGGCCAGGGGCCAATGCACCGGCTCCCAGGTCTGCCGCCAGATTCTCGGGGACAGCCTGCCCTGTCACCAGGCCTGGCGCTGGTTTGCCCGGCGCCTGAAGCGGGAGGCCCGCCACCGCTTTTTTAAAATGCTCCACCAGCTGCACCGGGGCAGCCAAGAGGTGGCGGGGGATTTCCCCATGACCACGCCGGAGGGAGAACGGTGGTTTCACCTGCTCTGCCGCCGCCACGGGCCGGACTGCTACTTCGGCATTCTCCAGGACATTACGGAAACCAAGCGCCTGCAACGGGAATTGGAACGGTTGGCGGCCACCGACCCCCTCACCGGGCTCCTAAACCGGCGCGCCTTTGTCCTGGCGGCGGAGCAGGAAATCGCCCGGGCCCTCCGCTATCCCCAGCCTTTAGCCCTGATCATGTACGACCTGGACCATTTCAAGGTGGTAAACGACTGCTACGGCCATGAAACTGGGGACCGGGTGCTGGCCGCCACCGCCACCTGCTGCCAGCAAAGCGCTAGGCAAAATGACCTGCTGGCCCGCATCGGTGGGGAGGAATTTGTGCTGCTGGCGGTCAATACGGGCATGGAGGAAGCCCGGGCCGTGGCGGAGCGCATGCGGGAGCAGATTGCCGCCCTGGAGCTGCACCACCAGCAAAATCGGGTGCCCATTACCGCCTCCTTCGGCATCGCCCTCCTGGGGCCGGATGGCACTACCCTGGGGGATTTGCTGCGCCACGCGGACGAGCGGCTCTATGCCGCCAAGGCCGCCGGACGCAACCGGGTCTGCCCGGGGCCGGAGGCGGGCAGTGAGCTGACCCCGTCCCTCCCGGGAGCAACGGCCAGCTGAGCCTTCCGGGCTGGAAAGCCCGTCTGCTGGCGATCTAGGCCTGAGCCGCCAGGGCGGCAAACTTGCGCCGGATATCCCCAAGTGAGTGGCGGCAATAGAGCACGGGCACCCGCCGCTTCTGTACTTCCCGATTCACGTGGTGGAGCAGCTCATGGCTGACCTGGGTACAGATCACCAGCACCAGCCCGGTGACCGCCGGCATCACCCGGCGGGAATCCCCGGGTCTCCGCCCGGACCAATGCTCGATTCGGGTCAGGCCCGCCAGATGGGGCGCCCGGGCCAGTTCCTCCCGCACCCCATCCACCTTATCCGCCCCCACCACCAGCAGGGTATTGCCTGTCGTTTCTTGCGTCATCCCAAGCTCCTTAAAACAGGAGAATTGTTCCTGGGAAGAAGCTTGCGCCCCGAGATTAATAATCAAAAATATCGTTTTATTTTTTCTTTATTCCATTTTAAACATAACAACACCTAAGCTCCAGACCCAGCCCGACACCGGCCCCATCACCTCTCCCGTCTATCCAACTGATGCCCATTGCATTTCCAGGGCCTGCGACATTCGGTCACTATCGCCCCGGGAAGGGGGCGGCTAAGATGGCCACCAATCCGGTACTCCTGCCGGGATCAACGACTAGGTTCCACGCCCCTCTGGGGCGTTTTTTTTGCCCCTAACTGGGCGCCCCAAAGAAAAAAGCCGGGAAAACCCGGCTTTTTTCTTATTCAAAGGAACGCGACGCTTAGTGGCTGCGACTGCCGCTACGCCGTCCGCCACTCCCCTGAGGACGGTTTTGGCCGCTACGGGCAGGCCCAGCGCCTTCGCCCCGGGGGGCGCCTTGACCGCCGGGACGCCCCGTCCGGTTCCGCTCACCACCCTGGCCGCTGCGGCCCTGGGGATTGCTCCCCCGGCCGCTGCCGCCCCGCCGACCAGCGGGCTTGGGCGCCGGAGCGCTGGCCGTGGCGGTGGGCTCATAGCCTTCCAGCACCAGCTTTTCCAGATCCCGCTTAATCAGCCGTTCGATGCCCCGCAGGTTGTCCGCCTCGTCGGCGCAGACCAGGGAAATGGCTTCCCCTTCCGCCCCGGCCCGGCCGGTACGGCCGATACGGTGCACGTAATCTTCCGCCACATTGGGCAGCTCAAAATTGACCACGTAGGGCAGCTGGTCGATGTCGATGCCCCGGGCAGCGATGTCCGTGGCCACCAGGGCCGCCAGTTTGCCGTCCTTGAAATCATTGAGGGCCCGCACCCGGGCGCCCTGGGTCTTGTCCCCGTGCAGGGCGGCAGCCCGTACTCCGGCCTTATCCAGCTTGCGGGCCAGGGCGTCGGCCCCGTATTTGGTGCGGGTGAAGACCAGCACCTGATGCCAGCCCCGGGTTTCGAACAGGTGCAGCAGCAGTTCTTTTTTCTTGTCCCGATCCACCCGGATCACCTTCTGGGTGACGCTTTCCGCCGGCGCATTGCGCCGGGCCACTTCCACGGACACGGGCTCATGGAGGAAGGTCCCAGCCAGTTCCCGAATGTCTTCGGAAAAGGTGGCGGAAAAGAGCAGGTTCTGGCGTTTTTTCGGCAGGGAGAGAAGGATTTTCCGGATATCCCGGATAAAGCCCATGTCCAGCATCCGATCCGCCTCATCCAGCACCAGCACTTCCACCGCGGAAAGGTCCAGGGTGCGCTGATTGAGGTGGTCCAGGAGCCGCCCAGGGCAGGCCACCAGGATATCCACCCCGCGACGCAGGGCGGCAATCTGGGGATTCATGCCCACGCCGCCGAACATGGCCAGGGACTTGAAGGGCAGGAACTGGCTGTAGGAGCGGACGTTTTCTTCCACCTGCAAGGCCAGTTCCCGGGTGGGCGCTAAGATCAGAGCCCGGGGCTTACGTCCCGGCTTGGTCAGGGGGCTAACGCTTTCCCCTGCCAGTTTTTGCAGAATGGGCAGGGTAAAACCGGCGGTCTTGCCCGTGCCGGTTTGGGCACAGGCCATCAAATCTCGGCCTTGCAGTACCACGGGAATGGCATCCCGTTGAATGGGGGTGGGCGTGTCGTAGCCTTGGGCGTCCACAGCACGCAGGATTTCGGCCCGCAAGCCGAGATCGGAAAAATTCATGGAAACTCCTGGAACATGGCCCGCTGATGCCTCATGCCGCAACATGAACCAGTCCGGGCAAGCAAAGGGACCACCGATGGACCCTTCCGGGTCTGACAGGTTCCCCGGGGGGAACCGAAAGTGCCGTGACTGACGGGCGGCACTGTAGGGGGGCGAAGTATAACCTTTCCCCGCCCCGCCGTCCCCACCTTTGCTGCCCGGAATGAAGCGGCAAGACCCGGGTAAATGGGCCAGGGGGAAGGGGGGCTCGGAGCGGGCGGCGCCTCGCCCTCGCCTAGGCCCTTACCCCGCCTTCCTGGCTTTCTGCCCGCCCCCTCATTGTGCATCGCAATACCCCTGCAATCTGCCCCTGTTAGGGTAGCGCCCCTTATCCCTGCGACCTGGAGTCTCCATGTCCTCCCTTGCTACTCTGGCCCGGCGCTGGCGTCACTGGCTGCCCCGGGCCCTCCTCCTCACCCTGGGGGCGGCCAGCCTGCCCGTACCTGCCCACACCGCCGAATCCCAGACCCTTCGGGTCATGCAGGCAGCGGACCTGACCGGTCTGGGGGCGGATTTTGGCCGGGACTACACCACCGGGGCCAAGGTTTATTTTGACTATGTGAACGGCAACGGAGGCATCAACGGCCGCCGCATCGTCTATCGCTACAAGGATTCGGGGGGCTCGCCCCAGCGCAGCGTGGCGGAGGCCCGGGATTTCCTCCGGGACGGGGCGGATGTGCTGTTCGGCTTCACCGGGGACGACACGGTGGCGGCTTTGGCCCGGGACAGCGGTATCCGGGCCGCCGGAGTCCCCCTCTTTGCCCCGGTGGCCGGGGCCTCCCCCGTGGGGCCCAAGGAGGGGGTGTATTTTCTGCGTAGCGACCTGGGCCAGGAAATCCGCGCCCTGGTCTCCCATCTCACCACCGTGGGGGTGAAAAGCTTCGGCGTGGCGGCCACGGACGATGATTACGGCCGCAATGCGGTGCGCCTCCTGGAAGGGGAACTCAAGGCCCACCAAGCCCGGCTCCTGGGCCGGGCCCACATGAGCCTCCAGGGGGACGGGCCGGACCGGGCCGCCCAGGAGCTGCTCCGCTCCCGGCCCCAGGCCGTGCTGGTCCTGGCGGATACCCTGGCCGTGGCCCAGTTCGTCAAACGCTACCGGGCGGCAGACCCGGGGGCCTTTCTCTGCGCCCCCTCCCAGGTCAATGTGCGCACCCTGATCAGCATTGTGGGCCCCCAGACGGCCCGGGGCCTGATCGTCACCCAGGTGGTGCCCGACCCCCACGCCATTCTCCCGGTGACCCGGGAACATGTGAAGCTGATGGGCATCTACACGGACGAGCCCGTGTCCCAGGCCACTCTGGAAGGATTTCTCGCCGCCAAGGCCCTGGTGCAGAGCCTGCGCCGCACCCGGGACCTGTCCCATAGCGGCATCCAGCAGGCCCTGCGGGAATCAGGCCGCCTGGACCTGGGAGGCTTTAACCTGAACTTCGGCAAAAGCCCTCGCCCCTCCAACTTCGTAGAAGTGACCGTGGTGAGCCGCAATGGCCAGCTGCTGCGTTGATCGGCAAGGCGGCATCGGAACGGCCCGCCCTGTCGCCCTGTCGCCCTGTCGCCCAATAAAAAACCGCCTCTAGGGCGGTTTTTTATTGGGTATTCCCGGAACCGTCTTCAGGCGGCATCCAGCCCCCGGGACAGGTCGGCCTGGAGGTCTTCCAGGGCTTCCAGGCCCACGGCGACCCGCAGCAGGCCATCGGAAATGCCTGCCGCCGCCCGGGCTTCCGGACTGATACGGCCATGGGTGGTGGTAGCGGGGTGGGTGATGGTGGTCTTCACATCCCCCAGATTGCCCGTAATGGACAGCAGGCGGCAGGAATCCACCACCTTCCAGGCCCCTTCCCGCCCCCCTTTGACCTCAAAGGAAAGAATGGCGCCCCCGGTCTTTTGCTGGCGCTGGGCCAGGGCGTGCTGGGGATGGGACTCCAGCCCCGGGTAATAGACCCGGGCCACCTGGGGATGGGCTTCCAGCCACCGGGCCAGGGCCAGGGCGTTGGCGGACTGGCTGAAGAGGCGGATTTTCAGGGTTTCCAGGCCCTTGGCCAGCACCCAGGCATTGAAGGCGGAGAGGGTGGGACCGGCGGTACGCAAAAATTTATACACCTCGTCGGTGAGGGCTTTGGGGCCTACTACCGCGCCCCCCAGCACCCGGCCCTGGCCATCCAAATATTTGGTGGCGGAATGGACCACCAGGTCCGCCCCCAGGGCCAGGGGCTGTTGCAACACCGGGCTACAGAAGCAGTTATCCACCGCCAGAAGAATGCCGTGGGCGTGGGCCAGTTCGGCCAGGCCGGCGATGTCCCCCACTTCGGTCAGGGGATTGGAAGGGGTTTCCAGGAAAAAGAGCCGTGTTTCTGGACGAATGGCAGCTTCCCAGGCCCCCGGGTCCGTGGCCGGCACAAAGGTGGTGGTGACGCCGAACCGGCTCATGATATTGCCGAAGAGCTGGATGGTGGAGCCGAACAGGCTAGCGGAGGCCACGATGTGGTCCCCGGCCTTGAGGTGCGCCATGACCAGGGAGAGGATGGCGGACATGCCGCTGGCCGTGGCCACCGCGGCTTCGCCCCCTTCCAGGGCCGCCAGCCGTTCCTGGAACAGGCTCACCGTGGGATTGGAGAAGCGGGAATAAACGCAGCCTTCGTCTTCCCCGGCAAAGCGGGCCGCCGCCTGGGCGGCGCTTTCGAAGACAAAGCTGGAGGTGAGATAGAGGGCTTCGCTGTGTTCGTTGAACTGGCTGCGCTGGGTTCCGGCCCGGATGGCCAGGGTGTCCTGTTGCCAGGAATTCTGTTCTTGGTTGTCCATCGTTTTCTCTGTCGCTGAGGTCACATAAAACGAAAAGCCCGCCAGGGCCAAAAGCCAAAGCGGGCTTGAAACGGTGGGCTGTTTCCGGCGCGCTTTAGCGGTATTTGTGAGGCGCCCGCAAGCTGTCGGTCAAATCGGCGCCGTGGATTGAATGCTAGAACCGGACGGGCTTCAGGTCAACGCTCCGCCCCGGCTTCGTTATCCACCAGATTCAGGTCCATCTGCTGGGAAGCGCTGCTGTCTTCTTCCCCGCTGCCAGCCTTGGCCTTAGTGCCCCGGCCGTTTTCCACCTGATCCAAATATTCGGCGGTCACGTCCCCGGTAATGTACTTGCCGTCGAAACAGGAAGTATCGAAGCAGGTCAAAGCCGGATTGAGGGCCCGAACCGAATCCTTCAGGGCGTCCAGATCCTGATACACCAGGGCGTCCGCCCCGATTTCCTTGGCGATTTCCTCGTCGTTGCGACCGGTGGCGATCAGCTCGGCCCGGGTCGGCATATCGATGCCGTACACGTTGGGGTAACGCACGGGGGGCGCAGCGGAGGCGAAATAAACTTTGAGGGCCCCGGCAGCCCGGGCCATTTCCACGATTTCCCGGCTGGTAGTGCCCCGCACGATGGAATCATCCACCAGCAGGACCCGCTTGCCCTTGAATTCCTGGGAAATGGAATTGAGCTTCTGGCGCACGCTCTTTTTCCGGGTGGATTGGCCCGGCATGATGAAGGTGCGGCCGATATAGCGGTTTTTCACAAAACCTTCCCGGTAGGGCCGCTTCAGGGCCTTGGCCAGCTGCATGGCGGAGGGCCGGGAGGAATCGGGGATGGGAATGACCACGTCGATGTCCGCCGGGTCCATGCACTGGCGGATTTTGTCCGCCAGGAATTCCCCCATGCGTAGCCGGGTCTCATAGACGGAGACCCCGTCAATGACGGAATCGGGCCGGGCCAGATAGACGTATTCGAAAATACAGGGAGCGTAGGCGGGCTTGTCAGCGCACTGGTGGCTGGACAGGTTGCGTTCCTGGTCGATGAACACCGCTTCCCCGGGGGCCACGTCCCGCATCACTTCAAAGCCCAGGGTGTCCAGGGCCACGGATTCGGAGGCGATCAGGTATTCGGTGCCGGCAGGGGTCACATTGCGGCCAATGACCAGGGGACGGATGCCGTAAGGGTCCCGGAAGGCCAGCAGGCCATAACCGGCAATCAGGGCCACCACGGCGTAGGCGCCTCGCACCCGGCGATGGACCCCGGCCACGGCCCGGAAAATGGTGTCCGTATCCAGACGCACACCCTTGGCCGCCGCTTGCAGCTCGTGGGCCAGCACGTTGAGCAGCACTTCCGAGTCGGAATTGGTATTCACATGGCGCAGGTCCTGCTCAAACATTTCCTGGCGCAGTTCGGCGGAATTGGTCAGGTTGCCGTTGTGGCCCAGCACAATGCCGAAGGGGGAATTGACGTAGAAAGGCTGGGCTTCCGCGAAATTGAAAGCGGAACCGGCCGTGGGATAACGGCAATGGGCGATCCCCGCATTGCCCGGCAAGGCCCGCATATTGCGGGTGCGGAATACGTCCCGCACCAGCCCCGGTCCTTTGTGCATGTGAAAAGTGTTGCCTTCGGCCGTGGCGATGCCCGCCGCGTCCTGGCCCCGGTGCTGGAGCACCATGAGACCATCGTAAAGCAACTGGTTAACCGGCGTGGTTGCGACAACCCCGAGAATACCGCACATAGAGACACCACCTGTCAGTTACAAAACTATTTCGCCGGCAGCCCAGGCTACCGGTACTTAATCCGCTTGGCCATGGTTTCCGGCAGCCAGGGTTTGCTCATCAGGACCGCCGTTTCAAAGGGGGGCGCCAGCTTGGCCTCCACCCACCAGTGCTGCTTGGGCAGGGAGGTCATGCCCCCCACGGCCACCAGCAGAAAAACGATCAGGGCGCCCCGTCCCAGGCCGAACAGCACCCCCAGGAAACGGTCCGCCACGCTTAAGCCCAGGGCTTTGACCAGACCTTGAACGGCCAGGCGCAGGAGGGCCAGCAAAATCAGGACGCCGACAAAAACCGCCACATAACCGGCCACCAGCCGCCACACCGGGTCTTTGACCGCGTGGCTGAAAAAGGTCTCCCCCATTTCCGGGCCGAAGCCTTTGGCCGCCAGAAAGGCGATGACCCAGGCCAGGAGGGCCACCAGTTCGCCGATGACACCGCGCCAGAGGCCCAACAACAGGGACGCCGCCAGAATAGCCAGGGTGGCGTAATCAAAAAAAGTCATGAAAAGCGCGTCTTACTTCCCGGCAATGACGCCGCCCACACCGATTTTCTTCATCTTTTCCAGGGCCTTTTCCGCCGCTTCCCTGCTCGGGAAGGGACCGGCCCGCACCCGGGTCTTGGTGCCCTGGGCGGAGTTCATGGTTTCCGTGTAGGTTTTCACCCCCACTTCGGCCAGCTTGCTCTGGAGATTTTTCACATTGGCCGCATTGGCGAAGGAACCGATGAGAATTACTTGGGAACCGCTACCGGAGGCGCTGGAGGAAGCCGCCGAGGCGCTCTCTTCCTTGCCCCCCAGGATGGCGGCGGCCCGCTTGGCGTCCGCATCGGCCTTGGTCTTGGATTTGTCGGCGCCCTTATCCGAAGCTTTGTCCTTGTCGGGTTTATCGGCCTTGGCTTTGTCTGCCTTATCCGCCTTATCTTTGGCTGCCTTGTCGGCTTTTTCGGCTTTGTCCTTCTCCGCCTTGTCAGCCTTATCCTTCTGGGCCTTGTCCTTTTCCGCCTGGGCTTTTTTATCGGCGGCCTTTTTGTCCGCCGCTTTTTTGTCGGCGGCTGCCTTGTCCGCCGCAGCTTTATCCATCGCCTTGGCCTTGGCATCCTTATCAACGGGCTTATCCACCTTGGCTTCCGGCGCCACCTTGGCGACCGGGGCAGGCGCCGGGGCCGGTTCTGGGGGCGGAGTTGGGGTGGTGGCGGGAGCCGGAGCGGGTTCGGCCGCTGGCGCGGGGGTGGGCTCGGCAGGGGCCACCAGGGGCACGGCGGCGGGGGCCACCGGGGCCTTCAGGGCGGGCTGATCCTGACCGGGGATGCGGATCTGCACATCCGGGTTGGGGGGCGGCGGCGCCTGATCCATCACCAGGGGCAGCACAATGGCGGCAAAGGCCACAAAGGCCACTGCCCCCACCAGGCGGCGCCTGGCGCGTTTCTTCAGTTGCAACTGGGCGTCGCTTTCGGTGACTTGCATGCCCGCTTTCCCTTAGCTCCTGGCGTGGCGATCGGCCAGCCGGGGCAGTACCCCGGCCACGGTGTGGAACGATCCGAAAACCAGGATTCTATCATTCTCTCCCGCCCGCTTCAGAGCCTCCTGATAGGCCGCCGCCGGATCGGGGAATTTTTCCACCTCGCCCCCCAGTCCGGCCACCGCCTCCGCCAGCACCTCCGCCTTGGCTCCCCGGGGGACCGCCAGGTCCGCCAGGAGCCAGCGATCCACCTTGCCCTTGAGGCAGGCCAGGGTGGTAGGAATGTCCTTATCCGCCAACATGCCCACCACGCCCCAGGTGTGGTCGAAAAATCCCATGGAGCCCAGATTGTCCGCCAGCACGGCGGCGGCCTGGGGATTGTGGGCCACATCCAGGACCAGGGCCGGTTTCCCCGGCAGCACCTGGAAGCGCCCGGTAAGCTCGGTTTCGATCAGGCCCTGGCGAATCGCCCCCATGGTCACGGGCAGACGCTCCCGCAGGCATTCCAGGGCCGTCAGGGCGGTACTGGCGTTGGCCAACTGGGCGCTGCCCCGTAAGCCCGGATAGGCCAGGGTGCGGCGCAACAGCTCGGCCTGGGCCCCTTCCCGGGCCGGAAAGCGGCACCAGTAGCGCCATTGCAGCCGTTCTTCCTGGGTCTTTTCATAGCCGTAGTCCCGCCCCAGGAGGCGCAGATCGGTGCCCAGGGCGGCGGCCTGGTCCAGCAGGCTTTGGGGGGGCTTGGGGTCGCCGCAGACGGCGGGCTTGCCGGGGCGGAAAATCCCCGCCTTTTCCCGACCGATATGTTCCCGGGTGGGGCCCAACCAGTCCGTGTGATCCAGGGCGATGCCGGTCACCACGGAGACATCCGGCTCATACACATTTACCGCATCCAGGCGGCCTCCCAGGCCCACTTCCAGGATCAGGGCTTCCACCCCGGCGGCGGCGAATACTTCCCAGGCCGCCAGGGTGCCGAATTCAAAATAGGTCAGGTGTTCCTCACCCCGGGCCGCCTCCACCCGGGCGAAGGCGGCGCAGAGGGCGTCTTCGGCCACTTCCTGGCCGCCCACCCGCACCCGCTCGGTGTAGCGCAACAAATGGGGGGAGGTATAACAGCCCACCTTGTAACCGGCCCGGTCCAGCATGGCCTCCAGGTAGGCGCACACCGAGCCCTTGCCGTTGGTCCCCCCCACCAGGATGAGGGGGCAGAAGGGCGTCTGGCCCAGGCGCTCCTTGACCCGACGGATGCGCTCCAGGCCCAGCTCGATCCCGGCCTGACCCTTGGGATGGAGGGATTCCAGATGTTGCAGCCAAGCAGAAAGGTCGGAGGAGGCGGTAAGGGACACGGGAGACTCGCAAAAAAGAAGGGAGGGAAAATCCCTCCCCGGCAATACGGAAAACAGGATCAGGCGGCCGCAGGCAGCTTTTGCAGCAAGGTCAGGAGGGCGGCGATTCTATCCCGCATTTCCCGACGATCCACGATCATGTCGATAGCGCCCTTTTCCACCAGGAATTCGGAGCGCTGGAAGCCTTCCGGCAGGGTTTCCCGCACCGTCTGCTCAATCACCCGGGGACCGGCAAAGCCAATCAGAGCCTTGGGTTCGGCCATGACCACATCCCCCAGGAAGGCAAAGGAGGCGGACACCCCCCCCATGGTGGGATCGGTAAGCACGGAAATGAAGGGCAGCCCGGCTTCCGACAGCTTGGTCAGGGCAGCGGTGGTTTTGGCCATCTGCATCAGGGAAAACAGGCCTTCCTGCATCCGGGCCCCGCCGGAAGCGGTGACGCAGATGAAAGGCGTCTTCTGCTCCAGGGCCGTACGCACGCCCCGGACAAACCGTTCCCCCAGCACCGAGCCCATGGAACCGCCCATGAAATCGAATTCAAAACAGGCCACCACCACGGGCAGGGTCTTGATGGCTCCCTGCATGACCACCAGGGAATCCGTTTCCCCCGTGTCTTCCGTGGCGGCATGGAGGCGTTCCGGATAACGGCGGCTGTCCTTGAACTTCAGGCTGTCCATGGGCAGCACCTCGGCACCGATCTCGAACCGGCCTTCCGGGTCCAGCAGCAGGTCCAGCCGGGC
Organism: Azospira inquinata; assembly: GCF_018905915.1. Taxonomy (NCBI): domain Bacteria; kingdom Pseudomonadati; phylum Pseudomonadota; class Betaproteobacteria; order Rhodocyclales; family Rhodocyclaceae; genus Azospira; species Azospira inquinata. The sequence goes on along the minus strand of NZ_CP064782.1, from coordinate 2,600,023 downwards.
CCGGGAAGAGAGCCGGTGGTGGTGTCCGCACTTGGGACAGACGTTGAGATTGTTTTCCAGGTCCGAGGCATAAAGGACGGCCTCGCACGCCGGGCACTTGCGCCACAGCCCTTCCGGCAGATTGGAACGGTGGGGGGCACCCTCCCGTTTGATCTTAGGCGGCAGGAGTTTCTGCAACCAGCTCATGTCGTTCTCCTTGTTTAGGCCGACGGGGCGTCGCTTGTGGCGATCCGTCGGCTCCGTTGCCTTGATGGGCCTTGCATTCGGCGGGGCACCTGGCGGGCGCCCCGCCCCTTGAAACACGGGTACTACAACCGCTTACTTCCTTTCCCAGTCTTAGGCCTTGACCCCATCCACGCCCCGGCGCAATTCCGCCACCAGGGCCCGGACCTTGACCAGGGGGTCTTCCGGATTTTTTTCCATTTCCTCAATGATCCGGCTGCCTACCACCACGGCATCGGCAAAGGCCCCAATGGCCCCCGCCGTAGCCGCGTCCCGGATACCGAACCCTACCCCCACGGGCAGGCCAGTCTTTTCCCGGATGTGGGGAATACGGGCCGCCACCTCGTCCAGATTGAGCTTGGCGGAGCCGGTCACTCCCTTGAGGGAGACGTAATAGACGTAGCCCCGGGCGATGGCCGCCACCTGGGCAATGCGGGCATCCGTGGAGGTAGGGGCCAGGAGGTAGATGGGGTCCATGCCCTGGGCCGCCATGGCCCGGGCGAATTCCCCGCTTTCCTCCGGGGTGTAATCCACCACCAGCACCCCGTCCACCCCGGCCCCGTGGGCGGCTTGGGTGAAGGCTTCCGCCCCCATGGCTTCAATGGGGTTGGCATATCCCATGAGCACCACCGGGGTCTGGCTGTCCTGACGGCGAAATTCGGCCACCAGGGCGAGCACCTGGGTGAGGCTCATGCCTTTGGCCAGAGCCCGTTCGGAAGCCCGCTGGATGGTGGGACCGTCGGCCATGGGATCGGAAAAGGGCACCCCCAGCTCGATAATGTCCGCCCCGGCTTCCACCAGGGTGTGCATCAGGGACACGGTGAGGGACGGATCCGGGTCCCCGGCGGTAACGAAGGGAATGAGCGCCTTGCGGCCCTGGGCCTTGAGGCGGGTAAAAGTGTCTTGAATGCGGGCCATGATCAGAACTTGATTCCGGATTTTTCGGCCACGGTATGCATGTCCTTGTCGCCCCGGCCGGAGAGATTGACGAGCAGAACTTTGTCCTTGGGCAGGGTCGGCGCCAGCTTGGCCGCGTAGGCCAAGGCGTGGGACGATTCCAGGGCGGGAATGATGCCTTCCAGGCGGCACAGCTTGTGGAAGGCATCCAGGGCTTCTTCATCCGTAATGCCCACGTACTGGGCCCGGCCCGTATCCTTCAGCCAGGCGTGTTCCGGCCCGACCCCGGGGTAATCCAGACCGGCGGAAATGGAATGGGTTTCCGTGATCTGACCGTTGGCGTCCTGGAGCAGATAGGTCCGGTTGCCATGCAGCACCCCGGGCTTACCGGCGGACAGGGAAGCGGCGTGACGCCCCGTTTCCAGGCCGTCCCCAGCCGCTTCCACCCCAATCAGCTTGACGTCCTCATGGGGAATGTAGGGATAGAAAATACCCATGGCGTTGGAACCGCCGCCGACCGCCGCAATCACGTAATCGGGCTGACGGCCAATCATTTCGGGCATCTGCACCAGGGCTTCGGTGCCGATCACGGACTGGAAGTCCCGCACCATCATGGGATAGGGATGGGGACCGGCCACGGTGCCGATAATGTAGAAGGTGTTTTCCACATTGGTCACCCAGTCCCGCATAGCCTCGTTCAGAGCGTCCTTCAAGGTCTTGGAGCCGGACTCCACGGGCACCACGGAGGCCCCCAGAAGTTTCATGCGATAGACGTTCTGGGCCTGGCGCTTCACGTCCTCGCTGCCCATATAGACCACACATTCCATGCCGTAGCGGGCGGCCACGGTGGCGCTGGCCACCCCGTGCTGACCGGCGCCGGTTTCGGCGATGATCCGGGGCTTACCCATGCGCCGGGCCAGCAGGGCCTGGCCGATGCAGTTATTTACCTTGTGGGCACCGGTGTGGTTCAGGTCTTCCCGCTTCAGATAAATCTGGGCGCCACCGAGGATTTCGGACCAGCGCTTGGCGTGGAAAACCGGGCTGGGGCGGCCCACGTAGTGCTTCAATTCGTAGGCGAATTCGGCCTGGAAGGCCGGGTCCTGCTGGGCTGCGGCATAGGCCTGGTTCAACTCGGCCAGGGCCGCCACCAGGGTTTCGGACACAAAACTACCGCCGTAGGGGCCGAAATGGCCCTGGGCGTCTGGCAAATTGTAGGGACTGGACATCACACACTCCTGAGAAAAAAGGGAAAAGCAAAGGCTACCGCCCGGGGCTTTGCCCGGAACGGCCCGTTTCCCTTTCAGGGGTGATCGGCCACATGCCGACGCCAGAAATTGCGGGTGATACCACCCGGAGTTTTGCGCATAGCTTCCGTCTTAATCTCCATCCGGACCGGCCGCCCGGTCAGCCGCCCTGACCGCCGCCACAAAGGCTTGGATCTTGGCCCGGTCCTTGATCCCTTTGGCCTGTTCCACCCCGGAGGACACATCCACTGCCTGGGGCTTTAAGCGGGCCAGGGCCTGGCCCACATTGTCCGGGTCCAGGCCGCCGGAAAGCACCAGGGGCTTGCCCAGATGGGCGGGCACCAGGGTCCAGTCAAAGGTCTTGCCGCCTCCCCCGTAGCCCTGGACAAAGGCGTCCAGCAAAATGCCCTGGGCGGAAGGATAGGCCGCCGCGTATTGTACCAAATCCAGTTCCGGCCTCACCCGGGCGGCCTTGAGATAGGGGCGGTGAAAGCTCCGGCAAAGGGCTTCCGTCTCGTCCCCGTGGAACTGGAGCAGGCCCAAGGGCACCTGGGCCAGCACGGCCTCCACCGCCTCCGGCGCCGGATTCACGAACAGGCCCACGGCCGTCACAAAGGGGGGCAGCCGGGCCACCAGGGCCGCCGCCGCTTCCGGCGCCACATAGCGGGGACTGGGGGGATAGAAGACGAAGCCGATGGCGTCGGCCCCGGCAGCCACGGCCCCATCCACGTCCTCCCCCCGGGTCAGGCCACAAATCTTAATGCGGGTCATAAACACACTCCCGGGAAAAGGTCGGGTAATTCCCCTGCCACCGTGGGGGGCAGGCCCCAGCGGTCTTCGTAATCCACCCCCACCAGATACAGGCCAGCGGCGGCAAAGGTGGGGGCAGCCAGGGAACGGTCCCGGGCCGCCAGCACCTCCCCAATCCAGGCCGGGGGATGTTTGCCGTTGCCCACATAGACCAGGCTGCCCACCAGATTACGCACCATATGGTGGAGGAAAGCAGAAGCCCAGAAATCGAAAATCAGCCAGTCCCCGTGACGCTGAACCCGGGCCTGGCGCAGTATTTTTATGGGGGATTTAGCCTGGCATTCGGAGGCCCGGAAGGCAGTGAAATCGTGCTTCCCCAGGAGATAGGCACAGGCCTGATCCATCACCTCCGCATCCAGGGGACCGTGGTACCAGCCGGCCCGCCCCCGAGCCAGGGCGGGGCGCACCGGCCGGTTAATGAGCAGATAGCGGTAATGACGACCCCAGGCGGAAAAGCGGGCGTGGAAATCCCCCGGCACCACCCGGGCCCAGCGCACCGCCACCCCGTCGGGCAGCAGGGCATTTACCCCCCGCACCCAGGCCGTGTCCGGTCGCTTGGCGGCGGTATCGAAATGGATGACCTGGACCGTGGCATGGACCCCCGCATCCGTACGCCCGGCACAACTCACCTGAATCTTCCCGTCCCCGATGGTGGATAGGGCGGATTCCAGGGCATCCTGGACTCCCACCCCGCCAGGCTGGGATTGCCAGCCGCGAAACGCGGCCCCGTCGTATTCCAGACCCAGGGCAATGCGGCGGGTGGGGGCAAGGGCGTTCGTGCTCATGCCAACACCAGTCCCAAAGCGCCGGCGCCCAGCAGCCCCAGACAGGCCATATCCCCAGAGGACAGGGGATGGGCGGCCACTTCCAGGCGGGTCAGCCCGGTAGGCTCCGGCTCCCGCAACAGTTCCCGCCATTGGCCCCGGGGCCGGGGTCCAGCCCCCTCTTCCAAAACCAGCAACAGACGGACCAGGGCCTGGGTCGCCCCCCTCCCCAGCTGGCCCCGGGGCGCCAGCAAGGGCAGGAGGCCGGTGGCAATAGCCGCCGGCGGGGTGGTGGCCAGCAGCCCGGCCACTGCCGCCAGCATGGCGCACAGCCGCCCCCCCTGTTCCAGGCCCAGAATCAGGCCTTCCCGGCTAACCCAGGGCAGCCCGGCGAACCAGGAATCCCCCGGCGTCCCAAGGACAAAAAACAGCACCAGGGACGCAAGCAAAAACCGGCTGCGCCGCAGCAGGACCAGGTATTGACGCCCCACCCGGGGCCAGGCCAGGGGCCACAGGGCCAGGAGCAACAGTCCGGGCCAGGGCGCCCATTGGACGGCCAGGGCCACCCAGACGCAGGCGGCCAGGCGGACCAGGGGGTGGGGGGGCAGGAAAGAAGAAAGGGGACGCAACATAGGTCAAACGGAGCACAGGGGAAAGGGGCACCGACGGTAGGCGCCCCGTTTCAGGAGGTCAGACTGTAAAACAAAACGCCGCCGTCCGTAAGGACCGCGGCGTCCCGAATCTTTCCCCGGCCCGGCAGGGCCAGGGAAAGCCAGACTCAGGCGCTCACCAGGGTCATGAGTTCCTGGGCCTTTTGCTGCTGTTCTTCGTTGCCTTCGGAAAGCACTTCCTGGAGCAGTTCCCGGGCCCCTTCCTTGTCCCCCATTTCTTCGTAGGCTTTGGCCAGATCCAGCTTGGTCGCCACTTCCTGGTAATGGGGGTCTTCCCCTTCGGCCTCCCCTTCTTCTTCCGCCCCGGTTTCCGGCCCAGGGGCCTCGGGTACGGCAGCTTCAGGAGCAGGTGCAGGTGCTTCCGCTTCAGGGGTCGGCGCTTGGGTCAGGTCCGCCCCCAGTTCGGGCAGCACCAGGGTGTCATCCGGGTTTTTGTCCAAGTCCAGGTCAATGCCGGAAAGGTCGAAAGCCGGGGCATTGGTCCCCGCCACCAGGGTTTCATCCCCCAGGGGCACCTCTTCTTCCCCTTCCGGTCCTTCAGGCAGGGTGAGGTCGATTTTTTCTTCCAGAGGCGGCAGCGCCTCATCCGCCGGCGCGGCCACGGGGGTATCCAGGTCAAAGTCCAGCACAGGGCTGGCAGGGGCGGGCGCGGCTTCTTCCACCCCAGCAGGAGCTTCCACCGGCAGTTCGGGAACGGCAGGCGCCTCGGGCACGGCTTCCACCGGCGGCGGCAGCTGGAAGTCCAGGGCGTTGGGCAAATCCACTTCCGGTTCGGCCGCAGCTTCGTCTGTCGGAACCTCGGGGGCCCCCAGGTCCAGATTGAAGTCCAGACCGTTGTCCAAATCCACGGGCGCCTGGGTCACCGGCCCGGCGGCAGCAGGGCTGGCGGTCTCGGCCTCAGCGGGGGCGGGCTCGTTCAGGCTGTCCAGACCCAGGTCGAAATCCAGGCTGACCGGCGCTTCGTCCGCTGCGGGGGCAGGGGTGCCCGCGTCCGCCGGGCGAATGGCCGTATCTGCCAGATCGGCCTCGGGGGTGGCAGGGACTTCCGGCGCCAGGGCCTGGAAGTCGTCCGCCACGGGAGGCACGGCCAGGGCCGGGGTTTCCGGGGCTTTGCCACCGTAAAGGGGATTGGAGGGATCCAGCTTGAGGCCCATGGCCGCCGCCTTTTCCCATTCCGCCCCGGCGCCGCCGCTCTGGGCATACAACTCGCTGGCCAGGGTTTCGAACTGCTTCACCGCCTTACGGTTGGCGTAAATTTCCAGCAGCTTGAGGTGGATGGCAAAGCGCTTGGGATCCTTCTGCATGGCTTCCAGGAGGATTTCTTCCGCCTGGGCGTCCCGGCCGTAGGCCATGTACACATCGGCTTCCGCCACCGGATCCACTTCGTCCGTGTCGATGGTGCCGGGCCCGGCTTGACTGAAATCCGTGGCCGGAGTGTTGGAGGTATCCACGCTCTGGCCCCCCGTGCTCTTAAACACGGAATTGGCCCCCAGGCTGGGCTGGGAAAGGGAGGAATCGGCGGCGCTGTCCGGCGCCAGGGAAACGCTCTCCCCATCGCTCTTGGCTCGCCGCCGACGCAGCACGGCAATAGCTCCCAGACCCAGTACCACGGCCCCGGCCCCACCCAGCACCAGGGGATTGTCCAACAGGTCGTCCACCAGGCTGGGTTCTTCCGGAGGCGGAGGAGGCGGTGCCTTGGGTTTGGGCGGCGTCACCGGCTTGGGCGGCGTGGCAGGTTTGGCGGCTTCCGGGGGCACGCTGGCTTCCGGCTTGGCAGCTTCCGTGGAAGTTTCCGGGACAGCGGTGCTGGGCTTCACAGCCGCATCCGCCTGGGGCTTGGGCGCCGGGGCGGGTTCGGCGGGCTTGGCCGGAGCCGGTGCGGGAGTCGGCGCCTGGGGCTTGGCGCTGGCCTGCTTTTGCAGGTCCGCCAAGTTCTGGTTCTTCATTTCCAGGAGCTTTTTCAGCTCACTCACATTCTTTTCCAGGGCCGCGATGCGCTCATTGGCGTCCATCAGGGCCTTGTTGGCGGCCACCTTGTCTTCCACCCCGGGCTTGGCTCCGGCGGCGCCGGCACCATGGCTGTCGGTCTTGGAAAGACGGACCTGGTCCTTGTTCTGGTTGGCGGGGGCGGCCTTGTCATCCACCTTGGCACTCACCTTGCCTCCAGCGGACTGGCTGGTGTTTTCATCCCGGGCGGGGGCCTGGGTGGCCGCAGCGGCCAGCTTGCGACGGTAGGCGTTCCAGTTGGAAGACTGGGCGAGGACGATCTTTTTCGCTTCGGCAGGGGAAACCTGGGTCAGGGCGCCCTTTTCCGGCACAGAAAGAATACGACCGGCCTTCAGCCGGTTCATATTGCCCCCTTCAAAGGCCCCCTTGTTGGCCTGGTACAGGCCCACCAGCATCTGCTCCAGGGAAACCCCTTCCGGCTGGGTTTGGGCGGCGATTTGATGCAGGGTTTCGCCCCGCTTTACCTTGTGGCTGGCGGCGGCACTGGCTTCCGGAGCAGGAGCGGGCGCCGGGGCGGGAGCGGCGCTCCCCTCCTCCGCCACCCGGGGCTTGTTCCGGGTATGGACCTGGACCTTGGCCGGAGCGGTCATGGCCACGGGAGCCTCGGTCCGGGTCACCCGGGCCGGGCTGCGGGCTTCCACGGTAGCCACCTGGGTGGCGGCCTTGGCCCCCACTTCCGGAGGATCCAGGAGGAAGGTGTATTCCCGGGTGAGACGGCCGGAGCTCCAATTCACTTCCACCAACATGTCCATGAAGGGATCGTTGATGGTGTGATCGGAGGTAATGCGGATCACCGCCCGTCCGTCATTTTTCTTATCCAGGGCGAAATGCAATCCGCTCAGGGAAGTGGTGTATTCCAACCCGGCGTCCTGGAAGGATTCCCGGGAGGCCAGACGGGCGGTCATTTTTTCCAGTTCCGCCTTGGTGGCCGACACCTCCACCTCAGCCCGCAAGGGCTGCCCCAGGCCGGACAAGACGGTGATTTTCCCCAAACCCGCCGCATTGGCGGCGAACGGCATACACGCAAGTGCGGTAGCCAGCAGCGAGGCTCGTATTTTCATAGTCGAATATTTAGTTTTTGCCACGGCGCCACCCTGAGCGTCCAATTGGAATAAGCAAAATAACATCATGCAGTTAGCGGTGCAAGCTAACCTGCATTATCAGCTTACTCCCCTCCCCTCATAAAACAAACCGGGGACGCTCCCCGGTTTGTTTTATGCCATACAACATAGACCTGCTCAGGCCGTCAGCAAAATACCCAGCATGCGGCGCAGGGGCTCGGCGGCCCCCCACAGCAGCTGGTCGCCCACGGTGAAAGCAGCCAAATAGTCCGGCCCCATGGCCATCTTGTGCAGACGGCCCACGGGTACGGACAGGGTTCCGGTTACGGCGGCGGGGGTCAGCTCCCGCTCGGTGATTTCCCGTTCGTTGGGTACCACCTTCACCCACTGGTTGGCCCCGGCGATGATCTGGGACACTTCATCCAGGGGCACATCCTTTTTGAGCTTGATGGTCAGGCCCTGGGAGTGGCAGCGCATGGAGCTGATGCGCACGCACAGACCGTCGATGGGAATGCTGCCCGGGGTACGGAAGGCCGGATTGCCGAGAATCTTGTTGCATTCCGCCCCCCCCTTCCATTCTTCCTTGGACTGCCCCTCCGCCACCGGCACGTCGATCCAGGGGATCAGGCTGCCCGCCAGGGGGGTGTTGCGGAAATTTTTCTTGGGCAGAGCGTCGGAACGGATGGCGGCGGCCACCTTGCGGTCAATGTCCAGAATGGCGGCAGCCGGATCGGCCAGCTGATCCGCCACGGCGGCATGGATGTAGCCCATCTGGGCAATCAGTTCCCGCATATTCTGGGCTCCGGCACCGGAGGCGGCCTGATAGGTCATGGCTGACACCCACTCCACCAGCCCGTGCTGGAAGAGGCCGCCCAGGCCCATGAGCATGAGGGACACGGTGCAGTTGCCGCCGATCCAGTTCTTGCCGCCCTTGGCCAGGGCGTCCAGGATCACCGACTTATTCACCGGGTCCAGCACAATCACCGCATCTTCCGCCATGCGCAGGGTGGAAGCGGCATCGATCCAGTGACCTTGCCAGCCCGCCGCCCGCAGTTGGGGGAAAATTTCCTTGGTGTAATCGCCCCCTTGGCAGGTGACGATAATGTCCATGGCCTTCAGGGCTTCGATGGACTTGGCGTCCTGCAAGGGCAGGGCGGCTTCTTTGCCGCCGAAGGCCGGCGCCTTGCCACCGGCGTTGGACGTGGAGAAATAGACCGGTTCGATGGCGGCGAAGTCTCCTTCTTCCACCATGCGTTGCATCAGCACGGAACCCACCATGCCACGCCAACCTACCAGACCGACTCGCTTCATGTTCAACCTCGAAAAACCGAAAAATTAAGACCCGGATCCCCGGACGTCAAAGGCGCTCCGAACGCCCCGCCCCAAGGACGGCGCGCCCGACCGAGAGGGAGAGCTTACAGGGCGGCCAGCACCGCGTCACCCATTTCCCGGGTGCCCACTTTCCGGGTCCCGGCTTCGTACAGGTCGCCGGTGCGATAACCCTGGGCCAGCACCTGCTTCACCGCCCCTTCCACCTTGCTGGCGGCTTCTTCCAGATTGAAGGTGTAACGCAGCATCATGGCGGCAGACAGAATCATGGCCAGGGGATTGGCGATGCCCTTGCCGGCGATATCCGGAGCGGAACCGTGGGAGGGTTCGTAGAGGCCCTTGTTGTTGGCGTCCAGGGAGGCGGAGGGCAACATGCCGATGGAACCGGTGAGCATGGAGGCTTCGTCGGAAAGAATGTCGCCGAACATGTTGCCCGTGACCACCACGTCAAATTGCTTGGGGGCCCGCACCAACTGCATGGCGGCGTTATCCACCAGCATGTGGGTAAGCTGGACGTCCGGGTACTGGGGCGCCAGTTCATTCATCACATCCCGCCACAGCTGGGTGGTTTCCAGCACATTCATCTTATCCACGGAGCAGAGCCGCTTATTGCGCTTCTGGGCGGCTTCAAAAGCCACCTTGCCGATGCGGCGGATTTCCGATTCGCTGTAGTGCATGGTGTTGAAGCCGAACCGTTCCCCGTCCCGCATTTCGATGCCCCGGGGCTGGCCGAAATAGATGTCCCCGGTGAGTTCCCGGACGATCAGGATGTCCAGCCCGGCCACCACTTCCGGCTTCAGGGTGGAGGCATTGGCCAGTTCCGGGTAAAGGATGGCGGGACGCAGGTTAGCGAACAGGCCCAGGCCCTTGCGGATGCCCAAGAGGCCCCGTTCCGGACGCTGTTCCCGGGGCAGGCTGTCCCACTTGGGACCACCCACGGCGGCCAGCAGCACCGCATCCGCTTCCTTGGCCAGCTTTTCCGTGGCTTCCGGGAAAGGCTTACCCGTGGCATCCACGGCGGCGCCGCCCAGCAGAGCTTCTTCCATTTCAAAGCCCAGATCCAGGGCCTGCAACACCCGCACGGCTTCCGCCATAATTTCAGGACCGATGCCGTCACCGGGCAACACACAGATTTTTTTGCTCATCTTTTCTCACCACCTAAAAGCCGAAAACCGGCCCCGCCCCAGGGGCGACAGGCCGGTCCCGGCGGTTATGGACGATCAGGCGAACAGCCAGGGCTGTTCGACCCGGCGACGTTCCTCGAAGGCTTTGATTTCGTCGGCGTGACGCAGGGTCAGGCCAATGTCGTCCCAGCCGTTCAACAGACATTCCTTGCGGAAGGGGTCCACCTGGAAGGGAATGGCATGGCCGTCGGGGCGGATCACCTTTTGCTGGGCCAGGTCCACCGTCACTTTGAAGCCCGGGGTGTATTCGGTGAGACCGAACAGGGCGTCGATTTCCGCTTTTGGCAGGACGATGGGCAGAATGCCGTTCTTGAAGCAGTTGTTGAAGAAAATGTCCGCGTAGGACTCGGCCAGGATGACCCGGAAGCCGTAGTCCAGCAGGGCCCAGGGGGCGTGTTCCCGGGAAGAGCCGCAGCCGAAGTTGGCCCGGGTCAGGAGCACGGAAGCGCCCTGGTAGCGGGCCTGATTAAGGACGAAATTGGGGTTCAGGGGGCGCTTGGAATTGTCCATGCCCGGTTCCCCATGGTCCATGTAGCGCCATTCGTCAAAGGCGTTGGGGCCGAAGCCGGAACGCTTGATGGACTTGAGGAACTGCTTGGGGATGATCGCATCCGTATCCACGTTGTTGCGGTCCAGGGGCGCCACCAGCCCGTCCAGCTTGGTAAATGCTTGCATCACTTGGTCGCCTTTTGAATTGCTTCACCGCCCTTTTCGATGTCCTGGCCCAGGCCGTGCACCGTGTTGCAACCGGCCAGGAAAAAGGAAAGGGTCACCAGCAAGAGGGTCAAAGTTTTCATACGCCAGGCTCCTCGGCTCAAAGAATATCCCGCACATCGGCAAAATGGCCGGCAATGCCCGCCGCCGCCGCCATGGCCGGGCTCACCAGATGGGTGCGTCCGCCCGGGCCTTGGCGGCCCTCGAAATTACGGTTGGAGGTGGACGCGCAGCGTTCCCCCGGTTCCAGCTTGTCCGCATTCATGGCCAGGCACATGGAACAGCCCGGTTCCCGCCATTCAAAACCAGCGGCGACAAAAATCTTATCCAGGCCTTCCGCTTCCGCCTGACGCTTGACCAGACCGGAACCCGGCACCACCAGGGCCAGTTTCACGTTGTCCGCCTTGCGACGGCCCCGCACCACGGCGGCGGCCTGACGCAGATCCTCAATGCGGGAATTGGTGCAGGAGCCGATGAAGACCTTGTCGATCTTAATGCTCTGCATGGGCAGATTGGGGGTGAGGCCCATGTATTGCAGGGCCCGCTCCATGCCTTCCCGCTTCACCGGATCGGTTTCCTTGGCCGGATCGGGCACATTGGCGCCGATGCCCACCACCATTTCCGGTGACGTTCCCCAGGTCACCTGGGGGGTAATGTCTTCCGCCCGCAGATCCACCACCCGGTCAAAGCTGGCGCCGTCGTCGGACTTCAGGGTGCGCCAGTGGGCCACCGCCTTGTCCCAGATTTCGCCCTTGGGAGCGAAGGGGCGATCCTTCAGGTATTCGATGGTGGTGTCATCCACCGCCACAAACCCCATGCGGGCGCCCCCTTCGATGGCCATGTTGCAAAGGGTCATACGCCCTTCCATGGACAGGCCCCGAATGGCGGAACCGGCGAATTCAATGGCATAGCCCGTGCCGCCGGCTGTGCCGATTTTGCCGATAATGGCCAGGGCCACGTCCTTGGCGGTAACGCCCTTGCCCAGGCGGCCTTCCACCCGAACCTGCATGGCCTTGGATTTCTTCTGAATCAGACATTGGGTGGCCAGCACATGTTCCACTTCGGAGGTACCGATGCCGTGGGCCATACAGGCGAAGGCGCCGTGGGTGGAGGTATGGGAGTCACCGCAAACCACGGTCATGCCGGGCAGGGTGGCGCCATTTTCCGGGCCCACCACGTGGACGATGCCTTGCCGGGGGTCCTTGAAGGGCCAGTAGGCCAGGGCGCCCGCTTCCCGAATGTTATGGTCCAGGGTTTCCACCTGTTGCCGGGAAACCGGGTCCTGAATGCCCAGATCCCAATGGTTGGTCGGGGTGTTGTGGTCGGCCGTGGCGACAATGGAGGAAACCCGCCACGGCTTGCGCCCGGCCAGCTTCAGACCTTCAAAGGCCTGGGGACTGGTGACTTCGTGGACCAGATGACGGTCGATGTAAATCAGCGCGGTTCCATCCGCTTCCTGATGGACCACATGACTCTGCCAGAGCTTGTCGTAGAGGGTTTGGGGCATTTTGAGTACTTTTCGTTGGAATGAACCAGTAAAACCCGTAATGTTATAGCAAAAGTCCTAGCATCTGCCGATTTCCCCGGCCAAAACCCCCTCCAGCTAGGGAAATCCCTAGGCATTTTCCGCCCCATTTCCCCCAGGTCTAGCCCGGGTTTCAGCGGGCCCCTTCTCCTTCCCCATCCCGGACCCAAAGGGCCACCAGGGCCCAGCCCAGCAGGGCAAACAGGGCACTTAAGCTAAAGGTCCAGGCCGGCCCCCAGGCCGTCCAGGTCCAGCCGCTTACCACGCTGCCCAGTAGCCCACCGGCACCGAAGGACAGGGCCGAATAAAGGGCCTGGCCCCGGGCCTGGCACTGACCGGGAAACCAGCGGTTGATGGCGCTGATGGAAACCCCGTGATGGGCCCCGAAGGTCAGGCCGTGGCAGGTCTGGGCCAGGAGCAGCACCACCAGCCAGCCGGCGCCCCAACCGATGGCAACAAAGCGCAGCACCGCCGCAGCAAAGGCCAGCAGCAGCAAAAAACGCAGACTGAAGCGCTTGAGCAGGCGGTGCAGAAAATAGAAAACACCAATTTCCACCACCACCCCCAGGGACCACAGCAGGCCCACCAGGGTCTTGCTATAGCCGTGTTCGGTGAGGTGAATGGAATAAAAGACGTAATAGGCCCCGTGGGCCGCCGACATGCAGAAGGCCGCCCCCAGCAGAGCCCGCACCCGGGGCTGGGCCAGCACCGCCTTGAGGGAGACCGCCGTCCCCTTGCGCACCATTCCCCGGCCTTCCGGCACCACCAGGGAAAAGAGGAACACCCCACTCATCAGCACCAGAAAGGCCGTGGGCACCACCCAGGGACCGGCGTGGTCGAGCCAGGCTCCCACCCCCAGAACGGTGACGATAAAGCCCACCGAACCCCACAGGCGAATCCGGCTATAGCCCTGGGGATGGGCCCCCAGGTGGTTGAACACCAGGGTTTCCATGAGGGGCAGGGAGGCGGCCCAAAAGAAGGAGAGCAGGCCCACGGCCCCCAGCAGGGGCCAGGGAGTCCGAGCGTAGTAAAGGCCGGTGACCGCCAGCACACTGACCCCGGCGGCCAGACGCACCAGGGAAATACGCCGGGCCTGACGGTCCGCCAGCCAGCCCCAGAACGCCGGGGCGAACATGCGCATGAGCTGCATCTGCCCCGCCACCAAGCCAATATCCCAGGCCGACAGGGAAAGGGATTTCAGGTACAGACTGAAATAGGGGGAAAAGACGCCGATGAAGGCAAAGTGGCAGAAGTAGTAGCCGGACAGGCGCCAGTACAGGGAGGCAGGCAAGACGGACTCGAGGCAAAGAATCGGGGCAAAAAGGGCAAAGCCCACAAGGCAGAACGGCAACGGCTAAGGGAAGGGGCGTTCCCGCCCCAGCCCCGTGGCGCAACGCTAAACCCCCGGCCCGACGGCGACCGGGGCTCGCCCCCTTAAACCCGGCCCGGAATCACCGGGGTGGGGCTCACCACGTCGCCGCACTGGGCCCGGTGGCGCAGGGCGTGGTCCATGAGCACCAGGGCCAGCATGGCTTCCGCCACCGGGGTGGCCCGAATGCCCACGCAGGGGTCGTGACGGCCCTGGGTCGCCACTTCCACCGGCTCCCCTTGGAGATTGATGGAGCGGCGGGGCTGGGCGATGGAGGAAGTGGGCTTGATGGCCATATTCACCACAATGTCCTGGCCCGTGGAAATGCCCCCCAACACCCCCCCCGCGTTATTGGAGAGAAAACCCTGGGGCGTCAATTCGTCCCCATGTTCGCTGCCCTTCTGGGCCACGGCGGCGAAACCGGCACCGATTTCCACCCCCTTCACCGCATTGATGCCCATCATGGCGTAGGCGATTTCCGCGTCCAGCCGGTCATAGACCGGTTCTCCCCAGCCCGGGGGCACCCCGGTGGCGGTCACCGTAATCTGGGCCCCCACCGAATCCAGGGCCTTGCGCAGCTGGTCCATGTAGGCTTCCAGCTCGGGCAGAATGGCCGCATCAGGGGCAAAAAAAGCATTCTGATCGATCTGGGCCGGGTCCGTGAAGGGAATCTGGATCGGCCCTAGAGCCGACATCCAGCCCCGCACCGTGACCCCGTAACGTTCCTTCAGCCATTTTTTGGCAATGGCCCCGGCCGCCACCCGCACCGCCGTTTCCCGGGCGGAGGAACGACCGCCGCCCCGGTAATCCCGAAAGCCGTATTTCTGGGTATAGCCGTAGTCCGCATGGCCGGGCCGGAAGGTGGTGGCGATATTGCCGTAATCCTTGCTGCGCTGATCCTGGTTACGGATCAGAAGGCCGATGGGGGTTCCCGTGGTCTTGCCTTCGAACACCCCGGAAAGAATTTCCACCGTGTCCGGCTCCCGGCGCTGGGTCACATGGCGGGACGTGCCCGGCTTGCGCCGGTCCAGCTCCGCCTGAATATCCGCTTCACACAGGGCCAGCCCGGGAGGGCAGCCATCCACCACGCAGCCGATGGCCGGGCCGTGGGATTCGCCGAAGGAGGTGACGGTAAACAGGGTGCCGATGGTATTGCCAGACATGGGGGGAAGGGGAGGCTAAAATGGCCTTGAAGTTTAACACAGCGCCCCCCCATGAAAGCCAAGCCCCCCTCCCCCACTTCGCCCCGCCGCCGGTCCGACTTTCCGACCCCGGCTTGGCAAAATCCCCGCTTGCAGGGGGACAACCGCTGGCAGCGGGTAGTGCGCTATGGCTGGGACAAAGGGGGCGCCAAGGGCGGGCGACGCTAAAGGCCCTGGCAAACGCCCGGACAGGCAGTCGAAACCAATCCTTCCGCGCTTTCCTGAGGCCATGGCCCGGCCTTCCCCCTGCCCCGACGGCGCCCCTGCCCTCCCCGCGCTCCCCCGTTGGCCCTTCCCAGGGGCGAACTCCGAGGTCTAAAGCCGGTCCCATCCCCAGAGAATTGGGGGCAGCGGCTTGGCAAACGCTCCGGCTTGGGATAAATCTAGACGCCGTACCGGCCCGTTCCCACGGGAATCTGCCGCGCCCCCCCAACGCCGGGGGTGGCCAGCCTCCCTGGACTAGCCGAACCCTGCCGGTCCGGCCTGGGCCCCGGCCCCAGGGCCGCCCCCTGCATTGAATTAATTGAATTCACAGAAAAGAAGCCATGATGCGTACTGAAACCCCTACCCCCATTTATCTCAAGGATTACACCCCGCCCCCCTTCCTGGTGGACACGGTCACCATGGACGTGGATATCCGTCCCGAAGGCACCCTGGTCACCACCACCCAGACCTGCCGCCGCAATCCGGCGGCCGCCCCGGGCCTCCCCCTGGTGTTGGACGGGGAGGACCTGGAAACCCTGGCCGTGGTGCTGGACGGTCGCCTGCTCGCCCAGCAGGATTACCAACTGGACGGGGAAAGCCTGACCCTTTCCGGCCTGCCGGACCAATTCACCCTGGAAACCCGGGTGCGCATCCAGCCGGACCAGAACACCCAGCTTTCCGGCTTTTACCGCAGCAAGAACGGCTATTTCACCCAATGCGAAGCCCAGGGCTTCCGCCGCATCACCTGGTTCCAGGACCGGCCCGATGTGATGGCCCGCTACACCGTGACCCTGCACGGGGACAAAGCCACCTATCCGGAACTGCTCGCCAACGGTAATCCGGTGACCCGGGGCGAGGAAGACGGCGGTCGCCATTTCGCCACCTGGGAAGACCCCTTCAAAAAGCCCAGCTACCTGTTCGCCATGGTGGCGGCCCACCTGGAGGTGCTACGGGACCGGTACACCACCGCCTCTGGCCGGGAAGTGCAGCTGGCCGTGTTCGTGGAACCGGGCAAGCTAGACCAGTGCGACCACGCCATGGCCGCCCTGAAAAAAGCCATGGCCTGGGACGAGGAACGCTTCGGCCTGGAATGTGACCTGGACCACTACATGATCGTGGCCGTGGGGGATTTCAACATGGGGGCCATGGAAAACAAGGGCCTCAACATTTTCAACACCAAATACGTGCTGGCCCGGCCGGACGTGGCCACGGACGGGGATTTTGAAAATATCGACCGGGTCGTCACCCACGAGTATTGCCACAACTGGACCGGGGACCGGGTCACCTGCCGGGACTGGTTCCAGCTCACCCTGAAGGAAGGCCTGACCGTCTTCCGGGATCAGGAATTCGGCTTTGACCGGCACAATCCCACGGTGGCCCGCATCCGGGAAGTGCGGGGCCTGCGGGCGGCCCAGTACCCGGAAGACGCGGGCCCCATGGCCCACCCCATCCGGCCCCGGGTCTATGAGGAAATCAACAACTTTTACACCGCCACGGTCTATGAAAAAGGCGCGGAAGTGATCCGCATGATCCAGACCCTGGTGGGCCGAGACGGCTTCCGCAAGGGCTTGGACCTCTACTTCCAGCGCCACGACGGCCAGGCCGTGACCTGCGAGGATTTTGTCGCTGCCATGGCAGACGCCAACGGCTACGATTTCGCCCCCTTCATGACCTGGTATCACCAAGCCGGCACTCCCCGGCTCCAGGCCCGGGGCCAGTATGATGGGGCCGCCCAGCGCTACACCCTGACCCTGCGCCAGCTGCCCCCGGAAGGCGGCCAGCCCTACCTGATGCCCGTGGCCCTGGGCCTGGTGGGCCCGGACGGCCAGGACATGGACCTGGGGGGCGGCGCCACCACCCGGGTGCTGGAACTTTCCGCCCTGGAACAGAGCTTCGTCTTCGAAGCCATTCCGGCGGCCCCGGTGCCCTCCCTGCTGCGCAATTTCTCCGCCCCGGTGATTCTGGAGGCGGAATACAGCGACGCCCAGCTCACCCATTTGCTGGCCCACGACAGCGATCCCTTCAATCGCTGGGAAGCGGGGCAACGCCTCTACGGCCACCTGATTCTGGACGCCATCCGGCACATCACCCAGGGCGTAGCGCCCCAGTGGCCAGAGAGCGTGGCGGCCGCCGCCCGGGCCGTGCTCACCGCCCCGGACGCGGACCCGGCCTTTATCACCGAAGCCCTGACCCTGCCCACGGAGGCCACCCTGGCGGAAGCCATGGGCCAGGTCCAGCCGGAAGCCCTCCACGCCGCCCGCAACGGCCTGCGCCGCTTCCTGGCGGAAAACCTGGAGAGTGAGCTGCTGGCCCGCTACCGGGCCCTCCATGACGGCAAGGCCTACACCATCGACAGCCCGGCCATGGCCCGCCGCGCCCTGAAAAATTGCTGTCTGGCCTACCTCAATGAACTGGACGATCCCCGCTACGGGGAACTGGCCAAGGCCCAGTTCGACGGGGCCGACAACATGACCGACCAGTTCGCCGCCCTGGCCGTCCTGGTCAATGCCCTGGCCCCCGCCGCCCGGGCCTTGGGGGAAACGGCCCTGGCCCAGTTCCGGGAACGCTGGAAGGACGAAGCCCTGGTCATGGACAAATGGCTCTCCGTCCAGGCCACCAGCCGCCAACCCGACGTTCTGGAGCGGGTACGGGCCCTCACCGCCCACCCGGCCTTCGACGCCGCCAATCCCAACAAAATTTACGCCCTGATCCGTAGCTTTGGCGCCAACCACCGGCATTTCCACGCCGCCGACGGCAGCGGCTACCGCTTTATCGCCGCATGGATCTGCCGCCTGGACCCGAAAAATCCCCAGGTCGCCTCCCGCCTGGCCCGCTGCTTTGATCGCTGGAAAAAGTTCGACCCAGCCCACCAGGCCCACGCCCAGGCCGCCCTCCGGGACATCCTGACCCAGGCCGGGCTGTCAGCGGATGTGCGGGAAGTGGTGGGCAAGGCTTTGCAGTAAATCTCGTATAAAAAGCCGGAGCCCCTTACTGGCTCCGGCTTTAAAACTACCCTAATACTTGTGGTTTATTTCTTCGCGCAAGACTTATCTTTAGCCGCAAACCCCAAAGAGCATTTCCCTACCTTATCCAAATCCACACTCATCGTATCCCCATTTTCATCGGTGCAGCCCTCATAGCGATTTTCTCCGGCAGACAATACGTAAGGCATATTTTTTTGTACTTCCCCACTAGGATATGCCATTCGAAAAGGACCGCACTTGCATTTTTTTCCAAACAGTTTTACGCAATCAGCCCCTTCCTTGGCCTCTCCCTCTTCTCCCTCCTTTGCACCCGAGGGGCTAAAAGAAAATATCATTTTCATATTCGGATAGCTTTTTGCGTTGAATTTCCATCTGTAAACTGACCGTCCATCCTTATCTTTCGATATTGCGCTAGCATTACTCTCTAAAACATATTGATGGTTTATTTTAACCACAACCTCACCATCGACCTTTGAAATAATTTTATTAATTTCTTTTGCCAACGGCTCTGAATCATTCTTAGAAAAAATATCTTTAAAATCCTTCGATGAAATTAAGGGCTGTATTACATATCTTCCCCCCCATTCCTCCACACCAACAAGCCCAGGCATCCGATCATTTATTTGCGACTTTTTTGTAGCAACTTGGGAAAAGTATCATCCTCATTCAGCGAACCCGACTCAAAATATTCAATATAATATGAACTCGGCCCCTCTTTATGAATTTCTTTTACACCAGACTGACCCTTGAATTTTTCCAGTATCTGGGACTCCAGCATACTCCGGGGTGGCCGCTCTTCGTCCCCATCTTCAAATTTTGATGCATTTAGCACCATCGCTATGTCGTATAAATCACCGAAACTGCCTTTATACGTGACGTCAATTTTTCCATCGTCGGATACCGTAATCACTTCGGTAACCTTCTTCGGGACAACCTCAACGCAGGCGGATAACGACAGGAACAAACAAAGCAATACAGCGAACCCACCAAAATTGAAATTTTTTTTAAAAACAAACGAGCGCATACTCCCTCCTAAAAAATTAAATAAAATGCAAATAGCCCCTTAGTTCATGACGATAGGCGTATTTTTTCAATGTCCGCTTTAAAGCATTTCCTCCGTGAGCAATTGGATTGCAACCAGTTATAGCCACAGGCCGAAACCAGATAATCGACTTTGTCTGCTTTCGTTATTTCTCTCCCTGTTAAGGGGGGGCCACGCCTTCCGCACTACAAATCCCCTAGCCATTGATTAGAAGGCGTGGCAAGCCGAAATCCTTCTGGGCTAAGGTTTTGTCGTAGGACGGAGACGGAAGCTGGACAAGATAGAATCCCAGAGTTCTAGGGCTTGCTTGTCATTCAAACTGGAGGGGCGGCCATCGAGACTATCGCCCTTTAACGCTGTTTCAAATACGATGGAAATAAAGGGGTAGTCAGATCGATCTTCTCCCTGGGTTTCCCAGGTGAATTGATGGCCTGTGTTACCGCCCTCGGTCGGCACTTTAACCAACGATTCTTCGCCCACCAGGGGGCCCAAGGCTCTTTTTCCAGAACGGACGGTATGAATATATCCCGCCAGTGACCCTAGGGAGGATAAAACATCCTTGGTACGCTCCAACAGGGTCGGCCCCGGCTCCTTGATTAACGTATCAATATGAAGATGCATGTCAGGCTGGCCTTTAAAAACAAACGACACGTTGAGTTCTTCGTTGTTATAACCTTCATCCGGGATAAAACCATAATCGATACAAAAACCGGGGGCACTGGGAATTTCAGAACGGTCACGAGATCGTATTGACAAAAGCGTGGCTTTTGTCGATGTGAGTGCTATTTGTTCTTTAGATATTGAGAATCTGTCAGAAATAGAAAATTGCCTACCGTTTAGGTACCGATAGCCTTCAATATTAACCAATCTACTCGCAGAACGATTTCCCCAAAACGTTAGCAATCTCCCATCACTTCCCACCGGAATTGTTTTTTGCAATAATGGCGTTCCGGATTTATGTCGTTCCTTACGCAGAGTCTCCTCTCGCCCGTTAACAAAAGAGTTAAATTCCGGACGTGACGACTTTTTTGACTCAACGGTATAAAAGAAATAAGAATCCCGTTCCATCTTTATTTCTGCGTTGGCAGGCAATGTCACCATAAACCGCCCGATACACCAAGTTTTATTTTTCTCGTTTTGTTGTGCCATTGCAAAATCCCATGTCATCAAAAAGGATACAAAGATCAGAAGAACATAATTAGCTAGTAGGCGCATATTATTCTTTTTCAAAAATAGGCGAAGCAATTGCCAGTTTCACAATGGAATACAGCGCAACCCCTTTGGTTAGGTTGTTGTTGTAACAATACTGAT
This sequence comes from Azospira inquinata, assembly GCF_018905915.1. Classification (NCBI taxonomy): domain Bacteria; kingdom Pseudomonadati; phylum Pseudomonadota; class Betaproteobacteria; order Rhodocyclales; family Rhodocyclaceae; genus Azospira; species Azospira inquinata. The sequence goes on along the minus strand of NZ_CP064782.1, from coordinate 2,579,483 downwards.
GTTCGTAGCTGATGTGTCCCTTGGCGGTGCCTTCATGCCTAAAACATTGAATGGAGGCTTCCAACGGGGCCTCTCCCGATTCTTCTGGAACCGTGCCATCCCCCCGCCCTTTCGGCGATTGAATTTTGAATTTTGCCGGACCATTAGGAAGTTGGACAGTAATATTACCGACTAGGTCATCCGCAATAATTTCTCCTTCGGGGAGAGCCTCGGTGGCATCTTTCGTGAGCCATTGGACTTCGTTCCAGGATTTGCAGTCCGCATCCGCCGCATAAAAACTAAATGTTTTTTTGTGGTAAGCCCCTTTGAGCTCCTGGTGAAAATCTTTAGCGATATTTAATAATTCAGAAAAAGATTCAAAATCTCCTTCTCCCTCATCAATTCTTGGGTTTTTTATCGGCAGCGACGTTTTTTTATAACCACTTTCTTTCTTCTCTCTTCCCAGTGGATTAAGCAATTCGACCTTAATCATTCGCCACCAGTGTTGAGGGTCCTGATCCCGATAAATCGTCTCATAGGGATCTCCTACGCCCAGGAGGGTGTCCTGACTCTTGCCGGTAGCCCGCAGCCACGGGCGTTGCTTTTCCTCTATCTTGGTGAAGTATTCAGCGGTAGGCAGTAGCTCAAGGCCTGCCGGAGCGTTGCCTAATACGGCGGCAGCTTCAGCAGCATTGCGCCCCAGAATGACGCTCTCCGCCCCCTCAAACCCAGCACGCATGCGCTTATAGGCCGCTGGAGCGCCAATCGCTGGCATTACGCCATGCAGAATGCCTAGGATCAGGTCCTCGCCTCCCGCCATCTTGACGCAGGCACGGGAGGCTAGGCCTCCCATGGAATGAGTCACCAGAATGACCTTATCGCAGAGGTGCCCCTGCCCCTGGTAATAGTCGATGATCTCCTGAATGCGGGCCTTGAGATGTTGCCCCGAATCCCGATTGGATTGGAGCCAGTTATAGCCGCAGGCATGCACCGGATAGGCAGCTTTTGCTGCTTTCTTTATTTCTTCCTCCGTTAGGGGCTGCCATGGCTTTCGTGCCCCGAATTCGCTGGCACTGGGGTGGAGCACATAGTCTCGCCAATACTGGGTCGGCTCCCCCTCATGCAGCATGTTTCCTAATTGTTGTTCCAGCTCGTTGAGAATACTGCGGTAGCTTTCTTCGTGTACTTCCCCCCACCCCCGCCAGTGGGCCACCTCCTTCGGAGTTTTTCCTTTCCCTGGAGCATGCATTAGTCCCGCGTTTTGAGGCCACACGTTAATGCTGCCACCCGGGTCTACTTCGGTCGTATTGGGGTTCAGAATTTTCTGGCGCGTAGCGGCATCTTGCCCCTTGTATTTCCACAAAGCGCCTAGCTTACTGAAGGTGCCGGTAGGGGCAACCCAGGCTTTAGCTGTATCGTCTTTGACCTTCAAATTAGTCCCCATGACCCCAGGAACAAAAATGACGGGGATGACAATTTTTGGCCACAGATGAATCATGCCCCGGACTTTGAAACCTTCGGGGGAGGTGTTGGAAGTCGCTTTGGTATTGCCGTCTTTGTCTTGCGTTATCGCCAGAGGACGCACAGGTTCGGGGGTATTGTTTTCGTCAGCCATGGGAAACATCAGTCTTTAAATAAAGTAATTTGGGCAATACGCATTTGCTCTTCTTTGAGCAAAGAGGTACGGCCTTGGGCATCGGTTTTGCCTTGAATGACTTTGCCGTTATCCAGTTTTATTTCGTAGCGGCGGTCTTTCACCGGATCGTTGCTGCCACGGTAGTGGACGATGAAGCGTTCATCAGACTTGAGCTCACTAGTAGGCAGGTGGGGCTTGTCCGGGGAGCCTCCTCCGGGCCCCGTCAGGGCATGGGTTGCCGCCTTTTGGGTGTAAGGGCCACTGCATTGGCCGGTAATGGCGCCTCCTCCCATGTCAAATTTTGCACCGTCGGCAATCCAGGTGACTTTGGGGGCTTGAATGACAATTTCTTCCTGGGCGGTAAGGATGATCTTTTTGGCCGAGGTGACTTCGATACTGTCGCCATGGGTTTGGATTTCGATCTTTCCTTTGGCGGCAAAAAGCTTCATACCCAGGTCGTGGACAAACAGGCTGATCTGTTCTGCGGCCCGTACCAGGAATTTCCGCCCGACGGAAAGTTGGGTGTTTTTGACACTGGCGATATCCAGATGGCTGTTGGCACCTAATGTCAGGTTATCCGCACTGGCCAGGGCAATACCGGCCGGAGCGGTAATGGCGACAAGAGGACGCCCGCCTTTGGCTGCATCCCCTTTGGGTTGGGTATTACTGCCCATTTCCCAGTTTTCCAGGTTTTCCCGGGTTTCCGTTAGTTTTGCCGTATCGGTGTCTTCGGCAGAATGCTGGGCGGATAGTTTGGAGAGATTCTGCTGTACGCTCTCCAGCAATTTCATTAGGCCAATGAGTTCCTGACGATCCAGCTGTTTGCCTTTTGCACTTATTCTGGCATCGGCGGACAGCAGCAGGCCCTGAGCGGCCCGAAGGGCTCCAGCGTTATCTGTTCTGAGTTCAAACCCCTCGCCCCGGGGATCCCCCTTGCCTTCGCTACGGGGGTGGATCAGGTAGCCCTGGTTCAGCTGGGTTTTGCCGTGTTCGCTGGAAAGCTTGGCCCGGATTTGTCCCGTGCTATCGTCAAAGAGCAGTTCGTTGTAACCGCCCCCTTTGTATTCTTTTGTCTTAATCCCCGCCAGGGTCCGATTGGCGGGTAGTGAGCCTAGCCCGGAGTAGTCGGGGGGGCGGTGGCGTCCGTTGTAGACGGCGCCGGTGACGATGGGCCGGTCAATGTCGCCTTCCAGGAAGTCCACCAGCACTTCCTGGCCCACCCGGGGCAGAAACTGGTTGCCCCATTGGGACCCCGCCCAGGGGGTGGAGATCCGAATCCAGCAGCTGGACCGGTCATCCAGGGCGGCTCCGCCATTGGGATGGTCCTGGTTCCGGGCCCAATGAAATTGCACTTTGATGCGTCCCAGGTCGTCCGTATGGATTTCTTCTCCTGCCGGGCCCACCACCGTGGCGCTTTGTAGTCCGGGGGCCGTGGGTTTGATCGCCGAAGCAAAGCCGGGAAGAACCGGGGTGTCCCGGCGGACGGCGTGAAAACGAACGCGGTAGGGGGCTTGCCCCTCTGGCGATGCTGCTTTGGCCTGGCCCAGCAACTGGGCCAGGCCTTGTTTCAGGTCAGTGGGGAGGTTGTTCTGGGCCTGCCAGTCCAGGCTTCTGACGAGAAAGCGCCGACTGTCTGCATCCTGCCCTTCATGACGAGGGTGGTCTTCCAGCTGGAACCAGGTGCCAGCGGCCATGCCCCGGGCGTTTCCTGCCCCTTCGTAGTCCTTAGCCTCACGGTCCAGCCGGTCTTGACGGAGCTGGGTGTAGCGGGAGAGATCGTCGGTGTCGCTGCCGTAGTAGTGGGTCAGGGGGGTATAGGCCGTGAGCTGGCTTTCCAGGGCGTTGCCCATTTCTCCCTGGTCGATCCGGGTACCTGATTCCCCTTGCAGGGGGGCCACGGGCTTGTAGTCGTAGGTGGCCAGGGTGCTTTGGCTGCTGCGTACCCGACGGACGCCATCCCAGGTGGTGAGCGTGTCATCTTCCTCCGTGGCGTCGTCCCGGTGATAGCGAATGGCTTGCTGCCCGGCAGCGGGGGCGTCGTAGGGATCGTCAAAGAGAACCAGGGTATGGGCAGGACTGTCCGCTTCTTCCCCTTGAAATTCGTAGCGGGTGGCAATGCCCTCTTCGGCCAGGAGACGACGCAGAAAGGTGTAGTCGGATTCCTGGTATTGGAGACAGTAGGAGCGGGGGGGATAGGTTTTAGTGAGCCGGTTCTGCCAATGGAAAGCCGTGGCCCAGGGACCACCCTGGGCCCGATGTTCGCCTAGCACCGTATCCAGAATTTCCGGAACACTCTGGTCCTGGAAGATACGGCTGTTGGTCCGATGGGTCAGCAGGCTGAAGCCGGACTCGATAACCAGTTGGTATCGGGCAAATCCCCCGTCACTGCCAACCTGTCCCACCTGGCTGATTAAGCCGGACCGGGGCTGGTAGGAACCCTCAGGCAGCAGTACCGACACTTGGGCCGCCCGCCCTACCAGCTGCTTGAGTTCCATCTGGGTGTCCGGCGACAGGCAGGTCACCTGAATCCGGTAGTCGGTTTCCAGGCTTTCCGTGCCACTCACCTCCAGGGGCAAAAGCTTTTCTGCTTCTAAACCGGAAACCGAGAGGGTGATTAAACGATGGGTCTGACGAAAGGCGCTTCCATAACTGGGAAGCAGGTCGCTGAGGGAGGTCATGCTAAGGCCGGTTCGCTATTTTTGAACCGGCCCGAGTCTATGACAATTAATTCATTTATGACATAGGAAAAATGTGATAGGTCACTCAATATATTTTCAAAATTTTTGGGGAAAACCCACCTTAATTAGCCTGGACCAAAAAAAACTCCTCCTGCCGGGCGAACACCGGGTGGTCCCCCGGGTGGCGGGTGACGGTGAGCACATCTTCCAGCTTTTCCACCTGGCGGATCATCTGCTCCAGGGGCTCGTTTTCCCCCACCAGAAGCCAGATGCGGCTGGTGGCCCCATCCCCCACGGGCATACAGAAAATGCCTTCCACGTTGTAGGCGCGGCGGGAAAAGAGGCCCACCACGTGGGACATGACCCCCGGGTGGTTATTCACATCCACGGCCAGCACGGCGTGGGGCTGATTCATTAGGCTACTCATCCGATCATCTCCGAATTGGCGGCGCCGGGAGGCACCATGGGGAAAACGTTTTCCTGGGGGTCAATGGCCACGTGGATTAAGCAGGGGCCCGGGGTGGCCAGGGCATCGTGAAGCGCCGCCCGGGGATCCGCCGCCCCGTCCAGATCCACCGCCCGCAGGCCGAAGGCTTCCGCCAGGCGCAGAAACTGGGGCTGGCCCTGGAACTGGGAGGCAAACACCCGCTGGCCGTAGAACAGTTGCTGCTGTTGCTGGACCAGGCCCAGGGCCCCGTTGTTGAGCAGCACCACCTTTACATTCACCCCCAACTCCGCCGCCGTGGCCAGCTCCTGCACATTCATGAGAATGCTGCCGTCGCCACTGAAGCACACCACAGGCTTATCCGGGGCCGCCAGGGCGGCGCCAATGGCAGCGGGCAGGCCGAAGCCCATGGTGCCCAGGCCACCGGAGGTGAGCCAGCGCCGGGGATGGCGCAGGGGAAAGGCCTGGGCCACCCACATCTGATGCTGGCCCACGTCCGTGGTAATGATGGCGCCCTGGGGAGCGATTTCATCCAGCCGGTCCGCCACGGCCTGGATCAGACCGTAATGGGTGCGGGGATTTTCCCGGCCGGGCATGGCCAGGGGATAGCGGGCCTTGAGCCCGGCCAGATGGGTCAGCCAGCGTTTGCGCAAATGGCTTTCCACCCGGGGCGTGAGGGCCTTCAGCACATCCCCCACATCACCCACAATCCCCACCTCCACGGCCTTGAGCTTGGCCAGCTCGGAGGGGTCGATGTCGATGTGGATAACCCGGGCCCCGGGGCAGAATTCCGCCACCTTACCCGTGGCCCGGTCATCGAAGCGGGCCCCCACGGCGATGAGCAGGTCGCATTCCTGAAGGGCCAGATTGGTGTAGCGGGCCCCGTGCATGCCCAGCATGCCCAGAGACAGGGGATGGTCCGTGGGCACGGCGCCCAGGGCCATGAGGGTCATCACCGTGGGCAGGGAGGCCTTTTCCATGAGGGATAGGGCCAGATCGGCAGCCCCGGCGTGGATCACCCCGCCCCCCAGGTAGAGCACGGGCCGCTCCGCCCCATTAATCAGGGCGGCGGCCTCCTGCAACCGGCGATCCAGCTCCAGGCCTTCCGTGGCGCCATTCTTGGCCCGGGGGGTGGCCCGGCCCGGCTCGGGCCAGGCTGCCACGGTCAGGGTCTGGGTCTGCACGTTCTTGGGCACGTCGATGAGCACGGGGCCGGGCCGACCGGAAGCGGCGATGCGGAAGGCCTGGGGAATCACCGTGAGCAGTTCCGCCACCGAATTGACCAGGAAATTGTGCTTGGTAATGGGCACGGAAAGGCCGTAGGTATCCACCTCCTGGAAGGCGTCGGTGCCGATCATGGCCTGGGACACTTGGCCCGTGATGGCCACCAGGGGAATGGAATCCAGCCGGGCATCCGCAATGGCGGTAAGCAGATTGGTGGCCCCGGGCCCGGAGGAAGCCATGCACACCTGGGGCAGGCCAGTCACCCGGGCCATGCCCTGGGCGATAAAGCCCGCCCCCTGCTCATGGCGGGCGAGCACATGGCGAATCTGGGTGGAATGGGACAGGGCGTCGTAGACCGGCAGGATGGCCCCGCCGGGAATGCCGGCCACCACCTGAATGCCCTGGCGCTCCAGGAGACGCACCAGGATTTGGGCTCCGGACAGGGTTTCGCCGCCCGCCGGGACGGAATCCGCCGCCAGGGAGGCGGTGGCTGTGGGGGGGATATCGTTGAGTTTCATCACTACAGCTCCTTCAGTGTGCTCCGGGGGCCTGGCGGGTCCAAAAACAAAAACCCCCGCCGGGCTGGCCGCTCCGGCGGGGGTTTTCGGGGGGAATGCTGTGGGTCCTAGTCTCTCCGGAAACTCCGCCGTAAGGCCGCTACGACTACACGGACTACGGATACGCCGACGACGGAAACGACTACGACCGCCTTCCCGAGGGAGGCGGTGGCAATGTTCTGACCGGAAAGGGCGTAGGAGAGAGGCATGGAGAAAATTTAAAGCAATTTCTGTAAAAACAATATTCGGGTTTACACCTAGGCCCTTCATCCGGCCCGGGAGTGAGGCTAGCGGCGCTTTCCGATCTAGATCGGAAACAGCGCCTTTTACCGGCCTCCCCACCAGGGAAAAGACGTTGGGGCTAAGGGAACGATTATGGACAGCCCCGGAGACTTGGGCAAGCTTTCATCCACAATTTCTGTGGATAAGTCTGTGGAAGTCCGGTGAGGAAGGGAATAAACCCTATTTATGGTGAGGACTTAGCTTACCCCGCCTAAAAATCAGGCAGTCCATGCCCGGGATCGGAGACCCTTAGGCCATGGCCCGGACCGAACCGGGGAAAAGCATTTCCGGCCCGGTGGGAGTGAGCACCAGACAGAAATTCACGCTTTCCCCGCCCCCCTGGCTGGCCTGCTGATAGGCCCCGGCCGGAGCGCTGGCGGTCCCCCGGGCGTTGGCCTCCCCGTAGGAGACAAAGCCGGAGCGCACCAGATTGGCGGACTGACCGGCGGCCACCCCAATGGCTTCCAACTGCTGCTTCAATTCGGGATGGGCCTGGAACAGGGCCTGGATGGCCTGGGCGCTGGGATGGGCGTTGATGACCCGGACTTCCCCGGAGGAGGTGACCGCCAGCATGGGTTCCCCCACGTCCGACAGGCCGGAACTGCGGAAATAGTTGCCGAGGGTTTCGGCAAATTCCGCCGTTGCCGCCTGCACCCAGGCGCTACCGCCCCCGGCCCCGGTAGGGTCGGTCAGGAGGCTGGTGGTCTGGCTGGAAACCGGGGTGGCGGCGCTGTCCAGGGCCGCCGTAGCCGCCGCCTTCGCCCCGTCCCCCTGGGCCTGGGCAGCCACAGCCCCGCCCCCCTGGCCCAGGGAGGCCAAGCTGCGATAGGCGGCGGTCGGCGAATAATCGAACGGGGACAGGCTGGATAACACCCGGAACTCCTCATAAAGTCCCGGAGCTCAACGCAAAAGGGATGCCAGACCCTGGGGGCTGGCCCGATTTGCCGCCCCCGGGGGAAAGGAACGCCCCTTTCCCGTCCCCTAGGCGGCCGCCTGCTTTCCTTCCCTCGCTGGAGTCTGGTGGCAGGCGGCCAGGGCCTCTTCTTTGAGGGCCCGGCGCAGAATTTTGCCCACATTGGTCCGGGGCAGTTCCTGGCGGAACTCCACCCGGCGAGGCACCTTGTAGGCGGTGAGATTTTCCCGGCAATGGGCCAACACCGCCTCCCGGGTCAGACCCGGGCCCTTGGGCACGATGAAGAGCATCACCGCTTCCCCTGTGCGATCATCCGGCACCCCCACCGCCGCCACTTCCAGCACCCCGGGGAGCATGGCCACCACCCCTTCCACCTCGTTGGGATACACGTTGAAGCCGGAAACCAGGATCATGTCCTTCTTCCGGTCCACGATGCGTACAAAACCCTGGTCGTCCATGACTCCCACGTCCCCGGTCCGGAGAAAGCCGTCCGGGTAAAAGACCCCGGCGGTCTCATCGGGGCGGCGCCAATAGCCTTTCATCACCTGGGGCCCCCGCACACAGATTTCCCCGGAAACCCCGGAGGGTTGATCAAAGCCCCGGTCATCCCGAATGGCCACCTCCGTGGAACTGATGGGCAGGCCGATGGCCCCGTTGTAGTCCGTCAGATTGAGGGGATTAATGGTCACCGCCGGGGAAGTTTCGGTCAGTCCGTAGGCCTCGATCAGGGGCCGCCCGGTCACTTCCTTCCAGCGCAGGGCCACCGCCTTCTGTACCGCCATACCGCCTCCCAGGGTTACATGGAGGCGGGAAAAATCCAGCTGGGCAAAATCCGGATGATTGAGCAGGGCATTGAACAGGGTATTCACCCCCGTAATGGTGGTGAAGCGGTATTTTCCCAGTTCCTTGACCATGCCCGGAATATCCCGGGGATTGGCGATGAGCAGATTGGTGGCGCCAATTTTCAAGAAAGTGAGGCAGTTCGCGGTGAGGGCGAAGATGTGGTAGAGGGGCAAGGCGGTGACAATAATCTCCTCCCCCTCGTGGAGAAAGGGGGCGATCCAGGCATGGGCCTGTTGCAGATTGGCGATCACATTGCCATGGGTAAGCATGGCCCCCTTGGCCACGCCGGTGGTGCCCCCCGTGTATTGGAGAAAGGCCACATCCTCCTGGGTGACTTTGACCCCCTGCAGCACGTGACGGCGGCCTTCCGCCAGCACCCCATTCAGGGACCGGGCCCCCGGGATGGTCCAGGGCGGCACCATTTTTTTGCCGTGGCGAAGGACGAAATTCACCACCGGCCCCTTGGGGAAACCCAGCCGGTCCCCAATTCCCGTGACAATCACCTGCTTCAGGGTAGGCAGCCGGGGCAGGGCCTGCTCCAGGGTATGGGCAAAGTTTTCCACAATGACGATGGCGGACACTTCCCCATCCCCCAACTGGTGTTCCAGCTCCCGATGGGTATAGAGGGGATTGCAATTCACCACCGTATAACCAGCCCGCAGGGCGCCAAACAGGCAGATGGGATACTGGAGCAGGTTGGGCATCATCAGGGCGATCCGGGCCCCGGGCGCCAGTTTCAGGCATTGCTGCAAGTAGGCCCCGAACGCCCGAGCCTGCCGATCCAGCTCCCCGTAGGTGAGGCCCACCCCCATGCTGATATAGGCGGTGCGCTCCCGGAAGCGCTGACAGCTGCGCTCAAAGAGCTGGCCCAGGGAGGAAAACTCATGCAGATCAACTTCCGGCGGCACGCCGGGGGGATAGCTTTGCAGCCAGATTTTGTCCATCGAAGGTCTCCTCCAAGGGTGCAGCCATGGATATGATATTTACGATTCAAACGATCGTTTAAATTCATTGTATCGGGATAAATCCATGGGCGGAAGGGCCACCTCCCAACTTTTTTCCCCACCTGGCCCAGCCCGGAAAAACACCCCCTACCCGGCATGTTTTCAGGCTTCTTTGCCTTTGCCGGTGGCTGGTGGCCGCCTTATCGGCCCTTTGCCCGCCCCCCCTGGCGCGCCTCACCCGGAGGCATGTCCCCATCCATCGCCCGCGCCTCTTCATTCTTTTTTGGCAACAGGGCCCGGCGCTCCCCTGAGCCCGGAGAACGCTCCGCTCTGCCCCCTCGCCCTTCCCCTCCATTGCCCCAGCTCCTCCAACGCCGAGCAATAAAAAACCCGCTTCCGAAGAAGCGGGTTTTGGGGGGCGGGGCTGCTAGTGGCGGCCCGGGGCGGGCAAGTCGGGGACTTAGCCCACCCGTTCTTCCGCCGGCCAATGCTTGATATAGGTCTTCAGCATCTCATTTTCAAAGGTCTGGTCTTCCAGCACGGATTTGGCCACATCCATGAGGGACAGAACCCCCATCAGGGTGGTGCCGTCCATGACCGGCACATAGCGCTGGTGGTTGGCCAGCAGCAGACGGCGGACCTCGTTGGTTTCCATGCTGGGATGGGCGGTCATGGGGTTACGCATCATCACCTCTTCCACCCGCATGGCGGCAATATTGCCCTTGCTTTCATCCACCGCTTTCAGCACTTCCCGGAAGGTGAGCAGGCCCTGCATCTTGCCTTCACCCATCACCGCCAGGGAACCCACGTCGTTTTCCGCCATGGCGGCCACGGCATCGGCCAGACAGTGGTCCGGCGTGGTGGTGAAGAGCACCTTGCCCTTAATGCGCAGAATTTCCCGCACTTGCATGATGTATTCCCTTCTTTCCCGGGGCCGATGGCAAACGGTCCGACCGGGACAATGTGGCTGAAATAATGGAGGGGATGTTAGAGCATCCCTCCCCCCAGGGAAAGGGTTTGGAAATAAGTGTTTTCCCTAACCCCCCTAGAACCGGCCCAGGGGGCCCTTTGTGGCGCGTCATGATTTTCGGGCGAGACCGCCAAGGCGGCCGCTAAGTCCAAGGCGCCAGCTCCGCCCGGCACGAGGCGCGCCTCCCACCCGGGTTTGGGGGAATAGCCCTGGCCCGCCTAGACCACGGGCACCAGGGCCCCGGCGGCAAACAGGAGCCAGCCCTTGACCGGCTTGGGGGCAAACACGGGGGCCAGGAGGGCGCAGTATTCCCCCACCTGCTGCTGGTATTCCGCCAGCCGGGGCGTCTCGGGGGACGAGCTTTTGTAATCCACCACCCACACCTGGGTGGGGGTTTCCAGGAGCCGGTCCACCCGGCGCACCTGGCCTTCCCCATCCACCACCTCCGCCTCGTTCCAGGCCCGCACCTCCGGCCCAGGGAAAAGGAAGGGAGCCAGTTCGGGCCGCTGCAACAGGGTCTGGGCGGCTTTTTCCGCCGCCCGGGCCTCCCCGTCTTCCGCCCCCAGGGCCCGCCACCAGCCCGGGGCCGGGGTAATGCCCCCGGTACGCTGTTCCAGGATGGCGTGGAGCAGCACGCCGAACAGGGCGCCCCCTTCCGGCGCTTCCCGGCGCAGGCCCAGGGGAGCCGCCTCCGCCCCGGCTTCCGGAGAAACCGCAGCGGGGACACTGACCTCGTCCCCGTCCTGGGTGCAGGGCAGTTCCTCCCCGTAGACCTGGCCCTCGCCCCCCCCTTCCACCCCCAGGGTAGCCAGGGCCTGGGACAGGCGCTGATAGGGCGGGGGGGACGCCACGGCCCGGCTGTTTTCGCTGCCGCTGGCCACAAAGACCTGCTTGGCCCGGGTCAGGGCCACGTAGAGCAGATTCAGCTCTTCCCGGGCCGCCAGATTCGCCTCCGTCTCAAACAAGGGCTCCCGGGCCCGGCCCCGCTCTTCCTTGCGCCCGTAGAGGGAAAAATGGGTGGGCCGATCCGCCTCCGGAGGCCATTCGGTGAGCACCTCGTAGGCATCCTGGCGACCGTTGCCCGGGGCATTGGCGTCCAGGAGCCAGACAATGGGAGCTTCCAGGCCCTTGGCGGCGTGGATGGTGAGAATGCGCACCCGGCCCTGGCCATCGTCTTCCCCTTCCACCAGCCCCTCGTCCGGGGCTTCGTCCGGGTCCGCCTGACGCAACTCCGCCAGCTCGTCGATAAACCGGGGCAGGCTGGGGTAGCGCCCCCCGTCCAGATCCAGGGCCAGCTGGAGCAGGGCCTGGAGATTGGCTTCCACCCCGGGCCAGACGGCGGGGGCCACCGCTTCCCGGTAACGGGCCAGGGCTTCCCCCTGGTGGTAAATGCGGTCCAGCAGATCGTGGGCCGGCAACCGGTCCGCCCCTTCCAGCCACTGGCCCAGGAGCCGGGCGGCCCGGGCCAGCCGGGGGGAGGCTTGGCCCCGGGCCACCAGGCCCTGGAGCCCTTCCCACCAGGTGGGCTCGGGTTGGTGGGCCAGAGCCAGCAGATCCGGGTCGGTGCAGGCGAACAAGGGGGTGCGCAGCACATGGGCCAGCTTCAGGTCGGCGGCGGGGAGCACCAGAAATTCCAGCAGGGCGCCCATGTCCCGGGCTTCCAGGGTGTGCAGCAGGCCCCCCCGGGAAGCCGCCAGATAGGGAATGCCCGCGGCCCGCAGGGCCCGCTCGTATTCCGCCAGCTGGGTACGCTTACGCACCAGAAGCATCACGTCCCCATAGCGGGCCGCCCGCTGGCCCGTTCCGTCCACCACCTGCCAGTGGCCCACCATGGCCTGGAGCCGGGCCGCCAGGGCCGCCCCTTCCCGGGCCCGACGGGGATCCACCGCCTCCGCCTCCGGCTCGGTGAGGGGGTCCCGCAGGGCCGTGGGGGCCTCGGGTTCCCCTTCTTCCCCGGCACATAGGGGCAGCAATTCCACCCGGCCAGGCAGCCCCAGGGCCAGGGATTCCTGGTTCCGGAAGGGCTGGAACAATTCCTCCGGGCCAAACAGGGCATTCACCACCCGGATCAGGGCCGGAGCATTGCGCCGGGTCCGGTCCTGGGCCAGGAAGACCGCCTGGAAACGCTCCAGCAAGAAATCCTTGGCTCGGGAAAAAAGCCGGGGTTCGGCCTGGCGAAAGCGGTAGATGGACTGTTTCGGGTCCCCCACCAGGAACAGGGTGGGGGCCGTTTCCCCGGGGCCGTAGGCGTCCAGCCAGGCCAGGAGAATCTGCCACTGGAGGGGATTGGTGTCCTGGAATTCGTCCAGAAGAATGTGCCGGTAGCGGGAATCCAGGCGGGCGAGGAGAAAGGCAGCCTGGCTATCGTCCCGCAGGAGGCGCAGCACCTGCCATTCCGCGTCCGTAAAGTCGATGAGACGGCGGCTCCCCTTGTGGGCTTCCAGCTTATCCAGAAAGGCCTGGGCCAGGGTCAGGCCCCGGCGGTTAAAGGCCAGAATGCGCTCCGCCAGCCGCCCCTCCTCCGCCCCCAGCAGGGCCTCCGCCAGCTGGGCGTGGAGGCTGAGAAAGCGCGCCGCCCCCCCGGCTCCGAGGCGCTTATCCAGGGCCTTGCTGGACTTACGGGCCCGCACCGTGCCGCTCTGGGTCAGGAGCACCCCTCGTAAAGCCTGGAAGCAGGCCAGCCAGGAGGCGTTTTCACCGACCTCACCGGCCTCGCTCCCCTCCTCCTCCCCCACCATCACTGGTTCCCCGGCCTGGGTCAGGGCTTCCCCCCGGGCTAGGGCTTGGGCCAGGGTAGCGGCCAGGCCCTTGTCCGTGGCCGTGTCGTTCTGTTCCAAAAGCCCCAGGTAGGCCTGGAATTCCAGGTCCCAGCCGGGCTTGAAAAAGCCGGCCAAGGCCTGACCCGGCGCCCCGGCGCCGAGAAAATGGCCCAGATCAGTAAGGGCCCGGTCCAGACTGCTCGCCGCCCCCGTGCCGTAGGCCAGCCATTCCCCGCGCCGGGCCACCACCTGGAAAACCAGATGTTTCAGGCTTTCCAGCCCCAGTTCCCGAAGCAGGGCGACAAAGGCCTGGGCGGGGGGGCTTTCGGGGGCCTGCTGCAAGTCCCCGGCAAAGCCCTGCCACAGCTCATCCAGCAGGCGTTTGCCCGAATCCACCAAGGAAGTCCCGGCCAGGCCGCTGGTCAGGGGGGCGGCCCCCACCAGCTGGAGAAACCAGCCGTGGAAGGTATGCACGGAGAGGCCGGGCTGGGCGTCCGCCACCCGCTCGTAAAGGCCCCGAGCCGCCCGCAGCCGGGCCGGCGTGGCGTCCATGGCCCGCTCTTCCAGGAAGGCCGCGGCTTCCCTATCTTCCATGGCGGCCAGCTGGCCCAGCCAGCCCATGACCCGTTCTTCGATTTCCCGGGCGGCCTTGCGGGTGAAGGTAATGGCCAGAATGTCCCCGGGGGCCGTCCCTTCCAGGAGCAGGCGCAGGATGCGGGAAGCCAGGAGCCAGGTTTTGCCGCTCCCGGCGCAGGCTTCCACCACCACGGACCGGTGGGGGTCCAGGGCCTGGGCAATGAGAGCATCAACCATGGGCGGCCTCCCGTGGGCAGGGGCGCTTCAGGGCAGGGGCCTGGAGAGGGAGAGAAATCGGCATGGCCCAAGGGCTTCCTTTGGAGAGGCCCATGAATAGGGCTTTTCCAAGCTTGCCAGCCCTACTTCCCCGGCTATCGCCCTTCTCCCGCCCCTCATTTTTAAGATTGGCTTTTAGCAAGCCTTTCCCGGTATTTTTCCAGCCCTGCATCAGCAATACTCCCGCCGGCACAGGCCGGCCATTTCACAAAAGGCGCATACCCGGTCCGCCCCATGGGCGGGCAGAGGCGCGCCCTGGCGCAGGGCGGCCACGCTGTGGATGAGGCGCTCCCGGTTGGCGGCGGCCGCCCCCTGCAAATCCTCCGCCGCCGTCACCGCTTCCACCTTGCTGTCGTCCAGGGCCACATAGGCCGCCTGGCGGGCCTTTTCCCCCACCAGCACCGCATAGGAGGCCAGTTGCACGTCTTCCCCCAGCCCCTGGCGCAGGGCCGCCCGGCTGCGGGTTTTGTAATCCAGCAGGGCCAGGCAGTCCGGGGCATCCGCCTGGGCATCCCGCCGGTCGATACGGCCGTGGAATTCCAGACTGGCGCCGTCGGGCAGGGGCAGCTGGCAGCTCACCGTCTGCTCCGCCTGCTGCCAGCGCCAGCCCTCCCCCTCCCAGGCCCGCTGCCAGTCCAGGTAGGCCTGCCAGTGTTTTTCCCAGCGCAGGCGCCAGCCCAGGGAGAGGTAGTTTTCTCCCACCGCCCCCCGGAAACTTTCTTCCGTCAGACGCTGCAAGGCCGCCAGGGCCTCCTCATCGTCAATTTGGGCCAGGACCGGGTATTGGGCGTGGAAGCGCTCCAGCACCCCGTGCACCAGTTCCCCGTAATCCCGCTTTTCCATTTCCTCGCTCACCTCGTCCAGTTCCCCCAGGGCCAGCACGTGGCGGGCGAAAAACCGGTAGGGGCAGGCCACCAGGCTGGCATAGGCGCTTACGGACAGGCGCAGGGGCACGGCATCGGGCGCCAGGCAGGGGGCCGGGCGGGTGGTGGGGCCGGGACGGGCTTCCGGGCTTTCCGGAGGATCGGCCAGACGCCGGGGCGGCCGTTGCAGATCGTCCCCCCAGGCAAAGCGGTGCAGGGCAGAGAGGCGATCCAGCTCCGGGGCCAGCAGGCAGGCTTCCCCGTCCCGCTCCCGCTGCCAGGTGACCACCACCCGGGGCACGGTCTGGAGCAGCAGGGCCAGATCCAGACGCAGCCGCTCCCGGGCCGCCTCCCGAGTGGGCAGCCCCAGTTCCCGGCGCACCCCCTGGTTGAAAAAGGCGGCGGAAGGTTCGGTGGGACGCAGGGTATCCCCGTCCCCCCCCAGGATGACGGCGGCGTCAAAAGGCCGCAGCCGGGCGGCGGCCAGGTGGGTCATGACCAGGGGACTGGAAATACTCCGGTCCCGGAAGGTTTCCCCTTCCAGTTCCCGGTTCAGCCAGTCCCGCCACACCCCAAAGGGGAAGCGGCTGCCCGTGTCCGCCAACTCATCCCGGCGCTGTTCCAGGAGGCTGAGAATGACCTGGCCCGCCGTGTCCCGGGCCAGCCGCCCCCGGGCGTCCAGCAGGGTCAGGGCCCGCTCCAGCCGGTCGATCCAGGCGGACAGGGTGGTCTCCCCGTCCCCCAGGAGCACCAGGGCCTGGCCCAGGCGCTGCAACAGGCTGCCCGCCAGGTCCAGGGCCTGACGCCGGTCTTCCGTCCCGGCCCCCCCCGCCCCGT
This sequence comes from Azospira inquinata, assembly GCF_018905915.1. Lineage (NCBI taxonomy): Bacteria > Pseudomonadati > Pseudomonadota > Betaproteobacteria > Rhodocyclales > Rhodocyclaceae > Azospira > Azospira inquinata. The sequence goes on along the minus strand of NZ_CP064782.1, from coordinate 2,563,701 downwards.
CCCGGATAAGGCGCTGCCGGGCCTGTTCCAGGGCCCGCTCCATGGCGGCCAGACCGGACTTGGCCCCGGCCCGGCGGATGGCCTGCTCCAGGGCGAACACCGCCCCCTTGCGGGCCTTGTCCTCCAGGTCGCCGAAAAGGTGGGGGGATTTGAGCAAATCCAGCAAATCCCGGTGATAGACGCCCCCGGCCACGGTTTCCAGGAGGGCATCCAGAGTGGCGCCGGAGCGGGAGGTGGAAAGCTTCCAGCCCGTTTCGTCCGCCACCAGAATCTGGCGCCGCTCCAGCAGGGCTCGGACTCGCCGGGCCACCAGCCGGTCCTGGGCGATGAGGGCGATGTGCTGGCGCCCCTCGGCCAGCAGCGCCAGCACGGTGGCCGCCGCGGCCCGGGCCTCCTGCTCCCGGCCCTGGGTGGCCTGGAGTTCCAGACGGCCCGCCAGGGGCGAGGCGGCCAGGGCCCCGGCCAAGGCCTGGCCCCGTTCCCCCAGGGGGGTATCCCCATCTTCAGGCGCAGCGCCGTTCCGAGGCCAAGCCGCTGCCAGCAGCCGGGCCAGGGGCGGCTGGGCCGGGGATAAATCCCGGGGACGGGGATAGAGGAGCAGCACGGGCTGGCGCTCCCCGTAGGCATGGTAAAAGGCCCGCTCCGCCGGAATCAGATCGGCGGGGGGACCGTCCAGCACCGCCACCAGGGGCACCGTTCCCTGTTTCGCCAGGGTAGCCAGACGCAGGGCATGGGCCGCCGGGGCATCGGGCCGCCCCAGACCGGCCAGGGCTCGCCACAACTCATGGACTACCCGGGCCTCAAAAGCCAGGGGCTGGCTGGCCCGCAGGGCATAGGCCCCTTCCAGCTGGGCGAGAAAATCCCCTTCGTCCTCCGGCAAGGTCACCCCGTGGGTGGTGAGCTCGTCGAAGAGTCCGGCCATTTCCTCGCTGATGCCCCACAGGCTGCCCGCCTCGAACCAGCCCCGTTCCGCCAGGGCGTCCCGAAGCAGCACCAGCCGCTCGGCGGGGGGCAGGGGGGCGGGGGTAAGGGCCACCCCGGCGGCCCAGCGGGCCAGGGTGTCGCAAGGGGGCAGGAGCAGGGGTACCCCCGTCGGGGCCCTAAGGCCCCAGGTGCGCCCCAGTTCCCGCCGTAACTGGGAGGCCAGGGGCAGGCCGGGCACCACTAAGCGCAGCCGGGAAAGATCCGGTCCGCCGCCGATAAAATCCAGCACCGCCCGGGAGACGGCAGCGAGAAAATCTTCCCCCCCGTCCAGGGCCATTTCCTCCACCCCGGCGGTGGGGGCGGTCACCCCGGTGCCTCCGGCGGCCGGAGCCTCCCCGTCCTCCAGGGGCAGGGAAGCAGCAAACAGGTCGCCGGTCAGGGAGGGGGTATCAGGGGAGCGGGCCATGGGCGGGAGAATGCCTGTGACAAGAAGGAATGGGAGTTTTAGGAACGGGGCCCGGCCCCCGAAAAAATGCCCGGGCCAATGCCTCCAGCGCCGAGGTCGGGTGAAGCCCAATGGTAAATCAGGCGCCCCCAGCTGTGGGCAAGGGCCGCAAAAACAAAGGCATCAGCGCGTTACTCAGCGCTCCAGCAAGGGCCCCTTGTCCGGCTTGCCGTTCCATTCGTCCGCATCCTCCGGGGCGGCGTGGCGCGCCAGGATGGGGGGCCAGGACTGGGCCAGTTCCTGGTTCAGGGCAATATAGGGACGCTGGGCCAGGGGCACGTCATCCTCCCGGAAAATGGCTTCCGCCGGACATTCGGGTACACACACGCCGCAGTCGATGCATTCGTCCGGGTCGATGGCCAGAAAATTGGGCCCCTCCCGGAAGCAATCCACGGGACAGACGTCCACGCAGTCGGTGTATTTACAGCGGATGCAATTTTCGGTCACCACATAGGTCATGGCCTATCCTCCGGAATAATTGGAGAAACCCCAGGTTTCCCCTCTGGCAACAGGGCGCGGGGAGAAGTTCAGCCAACTTCCCAACCCGGATGATTTTCGCTAGCATAGCCCGGTATCAAATCCGAGGCAGACCGACAGGCCGTCGGCCTCCGGCATAATTTTCCATATTTCCCAAAGCGTTACACCAGAAGGGACTTTTTTTCATGAGCGAACACATCCATTACGTCACCGACGACGCCTTCGATGCCGAAGTGCTGCAGTCTTCCGAACCGGTCCTGGTGGACTATTGGGCTGAATGGTGCGGTCCCTGCAAAATGATCGCCCCGATCCTGGACGAAGTGGCTGGCGAATACGCCGGCAAGCTGAAAGTGGCCAAGCTGAACATCGACGAAAACCAAAAGACGCCGGCCAAATACGGCATCCGTGGTATTCCCACCCTGATGCTGTTCAAGGGCGGCAACGTGGAAGCCACCAAGGTGGGCGCCCTGTCCAAATCCCAGTTGACCGCTTTTATTGACAGCAACCTGTAAAGCCTTTAGTCTCCGCGCCTGAAAGCCTTGCGCCCTCTGTAGGGGCGCCTGATCCCAAAAAGATCCGCCCTCCTCCCCGGAAACCAATAACAACTTCCCGGCAAGACTTTCAGGCCGTTCCCCCGCTTCCTGCCCGGGAACCCTCTCTTCCGATTCTCTGATTCCTGTGTAGTCCGCCGCGACGTCGGCCCTAACGCCATACCCATATCCCATCCACCGCGGAAGTCTCCGCGCCTTTTGCTGAAAAGCTCCCCATTACGCTCGTAGCGCCATGCATCTATCCGAACTGAAGACCCTCCATGTCAGCCAACTGCTGGAGATGGCTGTCACCAATGAAATCGAGGGTGCCAACCGCCTGCGCAAGCAGGAACTGATTTTTGCCCTGCTGAAAAAGCACGCCAAACGCGGCGAGAGCATTTTCGGCGACGGCGTCCTGGAAGTCCTGCCCGACGGTTTCGGCTTTCTCCGCTCCCCGGACACTTCCTATCTGGCCAGTACGGATGACATTTATGTCTCCCCCTCCCAGATCCGTCGCTTCAATCTGCACACCGGGGACACCATCGAAGGGGAAATCCGTACCCCCAAGGACGGAGAACGGTACTTCGCCCTGGTAAAAGTGGATCGGATCAACTACGAGCCGCCGGAAGCCTGCAAGAGCAAGATTCTCTTTGAAAACCTCACCCCCCTCCATCCCACGGAACACCTGAAGCTGGAACGGGACATTCGGGCTGAGGAAAACACCACTTCCCGCATCGTGGACATGATTTCCCCCATCGGCAAAGGCCAACGCGGCCTGCTGGTGGCGCCCCCCAAGTCCGGGAAGACGGTGATGCTGCAACACATCGCCCACGCCATTACGGCCAATCATCCGGATGTCCATCTCATCGTCCTGCTCATCGACGAACGTCCGGAAGAAGTGACGGAAATGCAGCGCACGGTGCGGGGCGAAGTGGTGGCCTCCACCTTCGACGAACCGGCTACCCGCCACGTGGTGGTAGCGGAAATGGTCATTGAAAAGGCCAAGCGCCTAGTGGAACACAAAAAGGATGTGGTCATCCTGCTGGACTCCATCACCCGTCTGGCCCGGGCCTACAACACGGTGCAGCCCGCCTCCGGCAAGGTGCTCACCGGGGGCATGGACGCCAACGCCCTGCAAAAGCCCAAGCGCTTCTTCGGCGCCGCCCGGAACATTGAGGAAGGCGGCTCCCTCACCATTATTGCCACCGCCCTGGTCGAAACCGGCTCCCGCATGGACGACGTGATCTACGAAGAATTCAAGGGCACGGGCAACATGGAAATCCACCTGGACCGGCGTATGGCGGAAAAACGCATCTACCCGGCCATTAACGTGAACCGTTCCGGCACCCGCCGGGAAGAGTTGCTGCTCAAGCCCGACGTGCTGCAAAAAATGTGGGTACTGCGCAAGCTGCTCTACAACATGGACGACCTGGAAGCCATGGAATTCCTTCTGGACAAGGTGAAAGCCACCAAGACCAACGGGGAATTCTTCGACGCCATGCGGCGTGGCTAAAGGGCCCTGGCTCCATTTCCCCCAACGTTTCACACAGCGTTTGCCAATCCTGGTTTTTTCCAGGATAATCACGCGTTTCCCGGGGCCGGTCACATCCGCCGGCCGAGAGATTCGAAAGGACATTTAAATGAAACCCGGTATCCACCCCGAATACGAAGACCTTCAGGTCACCTGCTCCTGCGGCAACACCTTCACCACCAAATCCACCCTGGGCAAGCCCCTGCACGTGGAAGTCTGCTCTGCCTGCCACCCCTTCTACACCGGCAAGCAAAAGATTGTGGATACCGCCGGTCGCGTTGAAAAATTCAACCAAAAGTTCGGCAATCTGCGCAAGTCCGCTTAATACGGCTTTCCCAGTACCGAAGTTTAAAAAAGGCAGCCTGGGGCTGCCTTTTTTGTTTGGGGCCCCGCCCCGTCTCCCCTCGCCCATCCTGCCATGACTTCATCGCCCCGTAAGGAATTGACGTTGCCCCTGGCCGGCTGGCCCCTGGGCCTGTTGCTGGCTGTCTTTCTTCTACCCGGTCTGATCGGCCACGATCCCTGGAAACTGGAAGACGCCGCCCATTTCGGCGTGGTCTGGAACCTGCTCCGGGAAGGCAACTGGCTCACCCCCCATCTGGCGGACAGCCCCTGGCGGGAAGCCCCCCTCTATTACGGCGTCGCCGCCCTCTGCGCCAAAGCCACCACCTGGCTGCTCCTGCCCCCGGACGGGGCCCGTCTGGCCTCCGCCCTGTTCGGCCTGCTGGCCCTGGGAGCCCTGGGTGGCGCCGGCCGGGAACTCTATGGCCGGGACGAACAGCGGGCCGCGCCCCTGATGCTGGCAGGCACCCTGGGCCTCCTGGTGCACATTCACCAGGTTCAGCCGGGCATCGCCTTCCTGGCCGGACAAAGCCTGGCCCTCTGGGGCCTCTGCCTGTTGTTGCGCCGTCCCCTGGGGGGCGGACTGGTCTTCGCTGGCGGCCTGGGTCTAGCCCTGCTGTCCGTGGGCATCGCCCCCAGCCTGGCCCTGCTGCCGCCCTTGCTGCTGGCCCCCTGGTTTGCCCGGGAAGCCCGGCTGGCGGCCCTGGGCGCCCTATTGGGACTGATCCTGGGCCTGGCCATCGGCGGCCTCTGGCCCCTCACCCTCTACTATCAGGCGCCGGACCATCTGGCCTACTGGTGGTCCGGGGAATGGCGGCAGATCGGCCGCTTCGCCGCCCTGGCCAAACATTTCGGGGAACTGGGGGCCATGCTGCCCTGGTATGGCTGGCCCGCCCTGCCCCTGGCCCTCTGGTCCCTCTGGACCCTGCGCCGGGAATGGTCCCGCCCCGCCCTGCTCCTGCCCCTCCTCGCTTTCCTGGCCGCCTGGCTGGTACAGGCCGCCACGGAGGTGCCTAGCAGCGCCTCCGCCCTGCCCCTCCTGCCGCCCCTGGCCCTGCTGGCCACCGCCGGGGTAACGCGCCTGCGCCGGGGCGCCGCCAACGCCCTGGACTGGTTCGGCATCATGACCTTCACCTTTGCCGCCGGACTCATCTGGCTGGGCTGGGTGGCCATGGTCTTCCAAGTCCCCAAGCAGATCGCCTTCAATTTCGCCAAGCTGGAACCGGGCTTTATGGCCCAGTTTTCCTGGCTCCAGGCCGGGGTAGCCCTGGTGGCCACTATCGGCTGGCTGATCTTTCTCCGAGCCACGCCCCGCTCCCCGTTCCGGGGCCTGACCCGGTGGACCGCCGGTTTGTCCCTGTTCTGGCTCCTCACCATGGTGTTGTGGACCCCCTGGATCGACTACGGCAAGAGCTACCGTCCGGTGGCGGAAGCCCTGTCCTCCCAGCTCCCGCCAAACCACGGCTGCGTGGCAGCCCGGGGCCTGGGGGAAGCCCAGCGGGCCTCCCTGGATTACTTTTCCGGCATCATCACCCGGCGGGCCAATAGCAGCGCGGGCAAGCAATGCCGCTGGCTCATCACCCTGGGCCAGCCCCGGGACGACCGTTCCCCCGGAGAAGGCTGGCAACCGGTCTGGGAAGGTAGCCGGCCTGGAGACCGCTCGGAAAAACTCCGCCTGTATAAGCGCTAGCCCCAGCAGGGCCGCTCCCCAACGCCCAATCCGGGCCCTAGCCAGCTAAGGGCCTGGGATCGGGGGGCGGGGCGGGGAGAAACTGCCCCAAGTCATCCAATCTCGGATAGCGGCCAAAGCGGAGGAAACCCATGGTCCAACGCCAGACCCACGGGTCTTAGCCGCCCCCAGCCCCCCACATTCATACCCCCGCCATTCCCACCGAAGCGGCCTGCCGACTCCGCCAGCCCGGCGCCCAATCCGATACATCCAGACCTGCCGGTCTCCGCGATTCGAAACGCCGCTGCTTCCCCTGGAAATACGACCGCCCCTCCCTCACCCCCCCAACCGGCCTTCCGCCCCCCAAACAAAACGCCCCGGGCGCATTGCTCCGGGGCGTTTTAGGGAAAGGGGAAACCGGGCGTTCAGCCCGGCCATCCTTATTTGAGGCTGGTCAGATAGGCGGTAATGGCGGCAATGTCCCCATTGTTCAAGGGGGCCGTGGCAATCTGCATCAGGGTGTTGATCCGTTCCCCGGTCTTGTCCCGGTAGCGGGTAATGGACTTGGTCAGGTATTCCCGCTGCTGGCCCGCCAGCCGGGGAATGGCCTCGGCGCCCCGGGCCTGTTCTCCGTGACAGCGCACGCAGAGCTTGCCGAAGAGGTTCTTGCCCTGGGCCGCCAGCGCCGCGTCGGAGCGCCCGGGCTTGACCTTGGATTCGGCGAAATAGACGGCGATCTGCACCTGTTCTTCTTCGCTCAGCACCTTGATCAGGCCCTGCATGAACTGGTCTTTGCGCTGGCCGGAGCCGAATTTCCGGATCTGTTCCAGCAGATAGACCGGGTGCTGGCCGGCCAGATTGGGCACTTCCGGATAGCGGCTATTGCCGTCTTCCCCGTGGCAGTTGGCGCAGAAAAAGGAGGCCTTTTTGCCTGCCACCACCGCCGCACGGGTGGCGTTGGGATCGGCCAGGACAGTTTTAAGGCGGTTCTGGGCCGCCGTCTGTTGGGCCGTCACCTGGGCCATGGCCGGGGAAAAGCCTAGGGTTGCAAACAAGGCCACCGCGGCCAATCCCATTCGTCCTACAAATCTCATCGTCTTGCCCCCTGAGTTAATCGGTTCTTAGTATGTCTTTCGCTTAGGCCGTATCTTGCCTCAAACCTTGAGAAAATGCTCCCGGTAATAGCGCAGTTCCTCGATGGATTCCTCAATATCGGCCAGGGCCGTGTGCAGGCCCTTCTTTTTCAGGCCCTGGGCGATGTCCGGGCGCCAGCGGCGGCACAGTTCCTTGAGGGTGCTCACATCCAGGTTGCGGTAATGGAACCAGTCTTCCAACTTGGGCATGTAGCGGGCCATGAAACGCCGGTCCTGGCCGATGGAATTGCCGCACATGGGGGTGGCCCGGGCGGGCACCCATTGGGCCATGAAGGCCAGGGCCTGGGCTTCCACCGCCCCTTCGTCCAGGGGCGAGGCCTTGACCCGGTCAATGAGGCCGGACTTGCCATGGGTGTTCTTGTTCCAGTCATCCATGGCGTCCAGCACCGTGTCGCTCTGATGCACCACCCACACCGGGGATTGGGCCAGGGGATTGAGATTCCCGTCGGTCACGATCATGGCCAATTCCAGAATCCGATCCCGATCCGGTTCCAGACCGGTCATTTCCATATCCAGCCAGACGAGGTGGTTTGCGTCCTGTGCCATAATTCGCCACTTGCTTATCAAAGCCCATATTTTCGCACAGCTTCATGCCCAACGACTTTATTTCCCCCTTCCGCCTCCTCTTCCTCCTGGCCCTGGCCCTCAGCCTGGGCGTCCGTCTCTGGCTGGCCCGGCGCCAGATGGCCCATGTTCTGGCCCACCGCCAGGCCGTCCCCCCCGAATTTGCCGACCGCATTGCCCTGGCCGCCCACCAGAAAGCGGCGGACTACACCCGGGCCCGGGGCACCCTGGGCATTTACCAAACCCTGGCGGATACGGCTCTGCTCCTGGTCTTTACCCTGGGAGGCGGCCTGGAAGCCCTGCACGGTTTCTGGAGCAGCCAACTGGTGGCCCCCGGCGCCGCGCCGGGCTACGCCTACGGTATCGCCCTGATTTTCAGCGTCACGGTCATCTCCAGCCTGGTGGATCTGCCCTTCGGCCTCTATCGCCAGTTTGTCCTGGAGCAGCGCTTCGGATTCAACCGCATGAGCCTGGGGCTCTTTTTCGGGGATTTGCTGAAAAGCACCCTGATCGGCCTGGTCATCGGCACCCCGGTGCTCCTGGCCGTGCTCTGGCTCATGGCCCACATGGGCGCCTACTGGTGGTTCTACGTCTGGCTGTTCTGGAGCGCCTTCAATCTCCTGCTCCTGTTCATCTACCCCACCTGGATCGCCCCCCTCTTTAACAAATTCACCCCCCTGGAAGACGGGGAGCTGAAGGAGCGCATCCTGGGCCTACTCAGCCGCTGCGGCTTTGCCGCCTCCGGCCTCTTTGTCATGGACGGTTCCAAGCGCAGCGCCCACGGCAACGCCTACTTCACCGGCTTCGGCAACAACAAGCGCATCGTCTTTTTCGACACCCTGATCAACCGGCTCGCCCCCCGGGAGGCGGAAGCGGTGCTGGCCCACGAATTGGGCCACTTCAAGCGGCGCCATATCGTGCAGCGCATCGTCCTTCTGTTCCTCATGTCCCTGGGCTTTCTCTGGGTGCTGGGCCAGCTCATCAGCGCCCCCTGGTTCTACGCCGGCCTGGGGGTTCAGGCCCAGAACACGGCCCTGGCCCTGATTCTCTTTTTCCTGGTGGTGCCCGTCTTCACCTTCCTCTTCACCCCCCTGGGCAGCCTCCTGTCCCGGCGCCACGAATATCAGGCGGACGCCTATGCGGCGGAACATGCGGACGGAGAGGAACTGATCCACGCCCTAGTGAAGCTGTATGAGGACAACGCCTCTACCCTGACCCCGGACCCGCTCCATTCCTTGTTCTACGATTCCCACCCGCCGGCAGCCTTGCGCATCGGCCATCTCCGGGCTCTCAAGGCCCAGGGGACCGCCCATTGAGCCCCCCCAAGGCCCCGCCCCGCTCCCCGGCCCCCCCTGGGGAACGGCATAACGGTCGGGTAATCGCCGCCCATGGCCGCCACTATCTGGTGGAACTGGATGACGAGCCGGAAGCCCCGCCCCTGCCCTGTTTCACCCGGGGCAAAAAAAGCGAGCTGGCCTGCGGCGACCGGGTGGAAATCAGCCTCCCGGCCAAGGGCCAGGGGGTGGTGGAGCGCATCGCCCCGCGCCAGTCCCTGCTCTACCGCTCCAACGAATTCCGGGAAAAGCTCATCGCCGCCAATGTGACCCAGGTGCTGGTGGTGGCCGCCACGGAACCGGCCTTCAGCGATGACCTGATCAGCCGCTGCCTAGTGGCGGCGGAAAGCCAGGGGCTGAAGCACCACATTCTCCTCAACAAGTGCGACCTGGCGGAGCGGCTCCCCGCCGCCCGCCAAGCCCTGGCCCCCTTCGCCGCCCTGGGCTACCCGATTCTGGAACTGGCCGCCCGGGACCAGGGGGCTGCCGCCCTGCGGCCCCTGCTGCAAGGGGAAGTAAGTGTGCTGGTGGGCCAGTCCGGCATGGGCAAATCCACCCTGGTAAATGCCCTGGTACCCGGCGCCCAGGCCGCCACCCGGGAAATTTCCGCCGCCCTGGATTCGGGCAAGCACACCACCACCCACGCCCGGCTCTACCATCTGGACGCCCATTCCGACCTCATCGACTCCCCCGGACTCCAGGAATTCGGCCTGGGCCATTTAAGCCGGGCCGAGTTGGAGCAGGCCTTTCCCGAACTACGAGCCCATCTGGGCCAGTGCCGTTTCCGGGATTGCCGCCACGACCGGGAACCGGACTGCGCCCTGCACACCGCCCTGGACGCTGGCCTCATCCATCCCCGGCGCTGGTCCGTCTTCCGCAGCCTGTATCAGGCCGCCCAGGAATAAATTCCCATGAACGCTCCCACCAAACCCGGGCTCCATTCCCGCAACCGGCATGGCCAGGGCTACGATTTCCCGACCCTCTGCGCCGCCGCACCGGAACTGGCCGCCCATGTAATCACCACCCCGGCGGGCACCCCCAGCATCGACTTCGCCCAACCCAAGGCGGTCAAAGCCTTAAACCGGGCCCTCCTGGAAACCGCCTACGGGGTACACAACTGGACCATTCCCCCGGGTTACCTATGCCCCCCCATCCCGGGCCGGGCGGATCTCATCCACCATCTGGCGGATTTGCTCGCCGAGGAACGGCGGGGGGACATTCCCCGGGGACCGGGCCTGCACGTGCTGGACATCGGCGTGGGGGCCAACGGGGTCTATCCCCTGATTGGCCAGGCGGAATACGGCTGGCAATTTGTGGGGGTGGATACGGACCCGGTGGCCCTGGATAACGTGAAGCGCATCCTGGCCGCCAATCCGGGCCTGGGCAAAACCATCACCCTGCGCCTCCAGCCCGTGGCGGAACACATTTTCGTCGGGGTGCTCCGTTCCGGGGAAAAGTTTGATTTAAGCCTGTGCAATCCCCCCTTCCACGCCTCCCCGGCGGAAGCCCAGGCCGCCGCCCTGCGCAAGCAGAAGCACCTGGGCCATGGAGCCCCCCGGGGCGCCGCTCCCCGCCTCAATTTCGGCGGTCAGGACAATGAACTCTGGTATCCGGGGGGAGAACGGGGCTTTGTCACCCGCATGATCGAGGAAAGCGCCACCATCCCCAAGCGCTGCCTGTGGTTTTCCACCCTGGTCTCCAAGGCGGAAAACCTGCGCCACGTGGAAGCCGCCCTGGCCCGGGTCAAGCCCACCGCCACCCGCATCCTGCCCATGGCCCAGGGCCAAAAGCAGAGCCGCCTGGTGGCCTGGACTTTCCTTTCCACCAAAGAGCGCAGCGCCTGGCGCAAAGCCCGCTGGCCCGCGCCGGCACCGATGGCCCTCCCGGTGGAAGAAATGCCCGTGGCGTCCCCGGAACCTAAGGATTAGGCGCTGCCCCCTCCCCCGCCCGGAGAGCGGGCGCCGGGGAAACTTGCCCTCGTCATTTCCGCAAGCGCTTTTCCCGCCGAATGGGAGTAGGCTAGCCCTACTCACTAGGCCAGGGGAAACCGATGCCAGCTTTCCACCCATCACCGACAGCGAAGGAATGGTCGGAAGATCTGCGGCTGAACATTGCCGACTCCCTCTTCAATAACACCAGCGAAGGGATATGCATCACGGACGCGGGGGAGCGGATCATCGAAGTCAATCCGACCTTTTGCAAACTATCCGGCTATAGCAAGGAAGAATTGCTGGGAAAAACGCCCCGGATACTGAAATCCGGACTGCAGGACAGGGATTTTTTCGTCACCATGTGGGCCGACCTGTACGACATCGGGCAGTGGCATGGGGAACTCTGGAACCGTAACAAGACAGGGGAACTGTTCGCGGTACGGATAAATATTTCGGCTATCTGCAACGGGCTGGGCAGCGTTTCCCTTTATCTGGCCATGATGGCGGATATCACGGCCATGAAGGTGCAGCAAACGGAATGGAAGCGAAACGCCAACCACGACCAGCTAACGGCCTTGCCCAATCGCATCCTGCTCATGGACCGATTGCACCAGGCCATGGCCCAGTCCCAGCGTACCGGCCTGATATTGGCCATCTGCTATCTAGACCTGGACAAATTCAAGGAAATCAACGACCGCTACGGTCACGCCGAGGGTGACGCCGTATTGGTGGAACTTGCCTCCCGCCTGCAACGCTTCGTCCGGGAGGGGGATACAGTAGCCCGGATCGGCGGCGACGAATTCATCCTGCTCCTTTGGGGGCTGGCTGGTATCGAGGAATGCAACAGCACCCTGAATCGCCTGCTGGCCGAAATAAGCGCCCCCATGACCCTGGGAACAACAGCCATTTCCATGACGGCAAGCGTGGGAGTCAGCATTTTTCCCCAGGACGGGGATGATCCCCTGTCATTGACGGCCCAGGCGGATAGCGCCATGTATCGGGCGAAAGTGGCGGGGGGAAACCGCCTGAGCTACTTCTGACAATTAACTGCCCTTGAACGGCTGGGCCGTCATCACCATCAGGGCATCCCCATACCAGACGCAGTTGAGCCCCAGGGCCTCGTCAAGCACCAGGTCCCGGGTTCCCACATCTAGCCGGGAAGAATGGACCCCCAGCAGCAGCCAGGGCAGCTTACTGGCTTGCAGGCGGGGGGTACGGGCCACCACCGGCGCACCGCTGGTTCCCCGGTGGGTTCTGGCGTCGGTGAGAAAGTAGCCCTGGCCCTGGAAGCGTAGGCCGAAGGAGGAGGCAATGAGCGCCTGACGGGCCACGGGCAGATGGTGGAGATGGTCTTGAAAGCCCAGGGGATAGCCCACCACCACGGTGGAGTGCCCCACTTCGACCCCATCTTCCCCCCGGGCCAGGTTGTCCGGGGAAAAGGCCTGGTAGACCAGGTTAGACGGCAGGCGCTCACGGCAAATTTCAACCGCCGCAATATCCACGTCCCCGGCGGTATCCGAGCAGGAATACCAGAGACTTAAGCCATTCCCATAGAGGGGGATGGAATACTGGACGGCCTGGGATAACTGGGCCTCCCCCACATGTAATTCAATATCAAGCCGGTCGGGATAATGCTTATTCAAGGGGTCGATGACCACATGGCGGCAGGTAATCAAAAAGAGACGGCCATCCCGCTCAAAGAAAAACCCCGTGGCGTTACTCAAGGGATTATTACCAAGAAAGGTCTGTACCCTGACCGTGGTCAGCAAAATGGATTCAATTTTCATGGGCTCGATCTGGACAGGGAATAGGGGATTTTTGAGCGGCTGCCCCTTTTTAAGCCTTTTTTTCACCGATCAAAAGTAGCAGAAGTAAGGGCCCCGCCTAGGCCTCATGGGAACACAGGGGATTTCCAGAGAGATGGGAAATGGCCCATAGGGGCAAGGCCACAAAAGGAAGGGAAGGCCGCACACTCCGCTTAAAACCAATCTCCATGGGCTCCCCCAGTCTGTGCCCAACGCCCCGGATCGGCAAGCCAAATGTGGCGCATACTGACCCATCTCCCCTCCCTCGGCAGGAAAACATTCATGACAACCCGTCTCGTAATTTTCCTGAAAGATGGACAGCTGGAATCGGTGCTCTCCGATTCCCAGAGCGAAATAACCTGCCTCATGGTCCATGCCTGCGGTGAAGAGCCGCCCCAGATCACTGGGGAGCCCTGGATAAAGCCGGTCCGTTTTCCTGGGGGGGGAAAAACATTGGCCGTACTGGAACCGAAGAAAATTGAATTCGATCCCCAAACGGTGGGGGAAATCTTTTTCCAGGAAGCCTTATCGAAAAAAGATATGGGCAAATTGCTGGGCTGACGCCCGCACCTTTAGCCCCCGGATGAATTTGTAAAAACCGGAATTTCCCCCTGGGGAAGCGGGGCTCCCAGCAACAAACGGCTTCTCCCATGGTCGAATAACAGGAACACAGGCAAGAAATTCGGCCTCAAGAAATGGGGCCGGGAAGGGGTGTTTCTCCCCTTCCCGGGGGCGGGAAAGCCGGCTGAATAAGGCTTTTTCCCCATCTCGGAGCGCTACAACGAAAGGAGGGCAGGTAACTTGGACGGATGAGCAGCAGCAACTCAAGGAGAAAATGATGGAACGATCTGACTATAACCTGAGCAGTCTATTTGCCCAGTTAGGTAAGTCCAGCAATGAAGGTGCCATGAGGGCTTTTATTGAATCCCACGGCCCCCTCCCCGAGGGCATTCGCCTGCACGAAGCCCCTTTCTGGAATGCCTCCCAGGCCGCCTTTCTGGCGGAATCGGTCAGCGAGGATGCGGATTGGGCCCAGGCGGTCGAAAGTTTGAATACCCTGCTCCATGCCCCCCATTGACCCCCCGCCCCCGCCGCGTCGCCTGGAGCGGGATTCCTTCGGCGAAATTGAGGTGGAAAACGGCGCCCTGTGGGGAGCCCAAACCCAACGCTCCCTGCTCCACTTCCCCATTTCCACGGAGCGCATGGCCGGGGAATTTCTCAGGGCGCTGGCCCTGGTAAAGTCCCTGGCGGCCCGCACCAACGGGGCCCTGGGCCTGTTGCCCCAGGACAAGGCGGCAGCCATTGAGACCGCCGCGGAAGAAATCGTCCAGGGCCAGCAAGGGGATCAGTTTCCCCTGTCCGTCTGGCAAACCGGTTCGGGCACCCAGACCAACATGAACATGAACGAGGTGATCGCCAACCGGGCCTCGGAAATACTGGGGGGCCCCCGGGGGGTGGCGCGCCTCGTCCATGCCAACGACCACGTAAATCTGGGCCAGTCGTCCAATGACGTTTTCCCCACGGCCATGCACCTGGCCGCCTGCCTGGCCATCCAGGAAAAATTACTGCCCAGTCTGGATGGGCTGGTGGCTGCCCTGGATCGCCAGGCAAGCGCCTTTTCCCGGCTGATCAAAATCGGCCGCACCCATTTGCAGGATGCCCTGCCCCTCACCCTGGGCCAGGAATTTTCCGGGTACAGCGCCCAGCTGGTTCAGGCCCGCCAGGGCATCGTGTCCGGCCTGGACTACCTCTATCCCCTAGCTATCGGCGCCACGGCAGTGGGCACGGGCCTGAATACCCACCCGGAGTTTGGCCAGCGGCTGGCCCAACAATTGGCCCACCGGACCGGCCTACCCTTTCGCTGCGCAGGCAATAAATTCGCCGCCATTGCGGCCCACGACGGCCTGGTCCTGGCCCATGGGGCATGCAAAACCCTGGCTGTGGCCCTGATGAAAATCGCCAACGATATTCGCTGGATGGGCTCCGGCCCCCGTTCCGGCCTGGGGGAACTGGCCTTGCCGGAAAACGAACCGGGCAGCTCCATGATGCCGGGCAAGGTCAATCCCACCCAGTGCGAAGCCCTCACCATGATTTGCTGCCAGGTATTGGGCAATGACAGCACCATCAGCATGGCGGGGGCCATGGGGAACTTTGAGTTGAACGTGTTCAAGCCGGTGATCAACCACAATTTTCTCCAAAGCGTCCGCCTGCTGGGGGATGGCATGGCCAGTTTCACCCCCTATTGCGTCGTCGGCATCCGCCCCCGGGAAGCCCGGATGGGGGAACTGGTCGCCCAATCCCTGATGCTGGTCACCGCCCTGGTGCCCCACCTGGGTTACGAAAAAGCCGCCGCCATCGCCCACCGGGCTCACCAGGAGGGCTGTAGCTTGAAAACGGCGGCCCTGGAACTCCAATTGCTGACGGCGGAAGAATACGACGCCTGGGTCGATCCCCAAGCCATGGTCTGAGGGGGCCGCCCCGGGCCTACGGTACGCCTACCCGCCCCGCCTTAAATCACACCCCTCCCCCGGGAACGCCAAGCCGGATGGGGCCTAGGGGCTGGGAACTGCCGGCGCAGCCCCGGGCTCCGGGCTTTGCTCCGGCTGCACCGTAACCCGCACCTCCAGGTCGTGGGCGCCCCCCCCCAGGATCACCCCCCGCATGGGGGAAACGTCGCTGAAATCCCGGCCCCAGGCCAGGGTAATGTGTTGCAGGTCGGGCAGAAGATTATTGGTGGGGTCCAGATCCACCCAGCCCACCTCCGGGCAATAGAGGGACACCCAGGCATGGGAAGCATCCGCCCCCACCAGCCGGGGCTGGCCCGGAGGCGGCAGGGTGAGGATGTAGCCGCTCATGTAACGGGCCGGCAGGCCCAGGGAGCGCAGGCAGGCCAACATGAGATGGGCGAAGTCCTGGCACACCCCCCGGCGCTTTTCCAGCACCTCCGCCACCGGGGTGGCCACGGAGGTAGCCTCCTCATCGAACTGGAATTCTCGGTGAATTTTGCCCATCAGGGCCCGGGCCCCGGCCAGCACGGACCGCCCCGGGGGGAAGCAATCGGCGGCAAAGGCGGCAAAAGCCGAAGCCAGGGGCACGAAGGGTGAGGCAAAGAGAAACTGGCTGGCGGCCAGCACCAGGGGGGCCGGAGGATGGCTGGCCCCGGAGTAGCGGAACAGGGCGACGGCTGTTTCCCAGTCCGGCCCCTGGCCCGCCCCCGGGTCCGGCAGGTGGGAAAACACCGTGACCCGGGTTTCCGCCCGCACCACCAGGCAGTCATGGGGGGTTTCAAAGGCCAGCAGGGTCACCGGATTGCCAAAGGCGTCCTGGCGGGTGAGGCGCAGGGCCGGTTCCGGGCTCAGGCTTAAGGCCTGGGAACGGATGTGCTGCCAGGGCAGGTCCCGAGGGGCCAGATGGAGCAGCTGCTGGGACAGGGCCACGGGATGGCCGTAGCGGTATTCGGTTTCGTGGATCACCCGGTAGCTGGCCTGGTCGGCACCGGCCGCCAGAAGGCCATCGGCCTCCGGCAAGGGCGAGGGAAGCTTGTCCCCGGGCAGGGTAAGGGGAAGTTCGGCCATGGTGTGCTCAGGCCGCCAGAATCTGGCGGCTCACGTCCCCCACATGGGTGAAATAGCGCATGGCCAGACGGTCCGACAATTCATAGACCATAGCGGACAGGGCCCCCAAATGGTCGGACATTTCCCCGCAGGCGGCCCGCACGCCCCCCGGTTCCCCTTCCTCCCCATCCAGGGCGGACAAATCCACCCCATTGAGGCGCAGCAGCAGTTCATCCAATTCGGAGCTGGGGTCCCCCCCCAATTCCTTCACCAGCCGGTTCAGATAGCGGCTGGCCACCCGCACCTGGAAGGCCACGGAATGGGGGTTGTCCTCGTCCAGCACCACCAGGTCCAGCACCGGCAGTAACTGGGGCTGAGCCAGATAGCGGGAGCGGTAGGTAATGCTGCTGTCCGCCTGCTCCAGGAGCCATTCCAGGCCCTCCCGACGATGCAGGGGGGCCGGGCCGTCCCGATCCAGGAAGCGGCCCACGGCGGAGGACAGAAACTGGAGCCGCTCCAGGCGCCGCCCCAGGACGTGGAAACGCCAGCCCGGGTCCCGGGTCATGTTGTCGATGGTGAAACCGGCCAGGGCCGCCAGGGAGAGCAGGGTCTGGTCGAGGAAGGCGAGGATTTCCGCCAGTTCCGCCCGGCTCTGGAGCACCCCCTGCCAGTCCTGGATGAGCCGGTTGATGGCGTGCCAGTGGTCCAGGGAAAGCCGCTCCCGCACCTGGGTAGCGGACCAGTGGAGGCGGCGCAGATTGGCCGCCAGCCCGGCCCCCCAGTCTTCCTCCAGGATGGCGGTGGTGAGCCGGTGGGACAGGTCCGAGGCATAGCCTTCCTCGGCCTCGCCCCGAGGCGGCACCAGGCCCAGGCCCACCCCCACTTCCAGGGCGGAGGCCAGGGCCGGACCGGGCTTGCCCCCCCCTTCCACCAGGCGGCTCAACACCATGCGGAGGAAGCGGGCCAGGGCGTCGCAGCGTTCCGAATAGCGGCCCAACCAGAAGAGGTTTTCCACCACCCGGGAGGAGAGGTGGCGTCCGCCCCGGACCAGATCCCGCAGGCCGATGGAGGTTTTCAGCAGAGAGAAGGTGGATACCGGGCCTTCGCTCAACACCCAGGTGTCCTTGCTGCTACCGCCCCGCTGCATGGATATCACCCGGGCGTTGGCACTGCCCGCCGCCCGGGTCAGGCCCCCGGGCATCACCACATAACCCTCCGGGGTGGCCGCCGCATAGACCCGCAGGCCCACGGCCCGGGAATGGAGGCGGCGCTCATGGGTGCGGCTCCAGATGGGGGCCTGGGACAGGCTCACTAGTTCCTGGGCCACATAGGCCTGGGGCTGGGCTTCCAGGGCCGCCAGCAGGGCTTCCCGGTCCCGGCCCTTGAGATCGGCGCCGAAAATGGGATCGATGCGCTTCCCCGGGAAGGTGGGCTTGATCACCAGCTTGTCCAGGTGTTTCCGGGTGTAATCCAGGGCCGGGGCCTCGCCGCACCACCAGGTGGCAATGGAGGGCATGCGCAGCTCCTCCCCCAACAGGCGGCGGCTGATGGCGGGGAGAAAACCCAGCAGAGCGGCGGATTCCAGCACCCCGCTGCCCAGGGCGTTGGCCACCAGCACCCGGCCCGCCCGCACCGCCTGGAGCAGCCCGGGCACCCCCAGGGCCGAATCCCCCCGCAATTCCAGGGGATCGCAGAAATCGTCGTCCTGGCGCCGCAGAATGGCATGGACCCGGCGCAGGCCGGTGAGGGTCTTGAGGAAAACCGTCTCCCCCCGCACCGTCAGATCCTGACCTTCCACCAGGGGAAAGCCCAGGTAGCGGGCCAGATAGGCGTGTTCAAAATAGGTTTCGTTGTAGGGCCCAGGGGTGAGAAGAACGATCAGGGGCACCTCCCCCGGGTCGCAGGGGGCCTGGTAGGTGAGCTGTTCCTGGATGCCCCGGAAAAAGGAGGCCAGATGCTCCACCTTCAAATCCCGGAACAACTCGGGAAACACCCGGGAGACGATGAGCCGGTTTTCCAGGGAATAGCCCGCCCCGGAAGGGGCCTGGCTGCGGTCCGCAATGACCCACCAGCGGCCGTCCGGGGAGCGGGCCAGATCCACCGCGTAAAAGTGCAGATAGGTGTTGTCCGCCTGGGCCACGCCCCGGCAGGGCCACAGATAGCCCCCGTGGCCATAGACCAGGGCCGGGGGAATCAGGCCTTCCGCCAGCAGTTGCTGGGGCCCGTAAATGTCCGCCAGGATGGCGTTGAGCAGCCGGGCCCGCTGGGCCACCGCCCCGGCCAGGGACTGCCATTCCTCCGCCGGCAGGATGAGGGGCAGCAGATCCAGTTCCCAGGGCCGGTCCGCCCCCTTGGGGTCCGCATAGACGTTGTAGGTGACCCCGTTTTCCTGGATGCGCCGGGCGGCAAAGGCCCGCCGCTGGCGCATCTGTTCCGGGGAGGCCCTGTCCAGGTGATTGAAAAAGGTTTCCCAGTGGGGCCGCACCTGCCCGTCCGGCGCCATTAATTCATCGTAGCGGCCGGAAGACTGGGCATAGGCGGAAAGCAGGGTACGGGCCATGGAAAGGGAGAGACAGGATAAGGGAGAAAAATACGGCCCCCGGCGGCGGACAAGGCCCCCGGACGGGGGCGCTGGCCCGGCTCACCGGGAGGCTCAGACGCGGCGCAAGTCTAGCGTAAACGGGAAGGCCGGGTTGGTGGCCTCGTCCTCTAAAGCAGCGGACACGGCCAGCCCCCCCGGCGTATGGCCCATGGGAAAAAAGCGGGCCTGGCGGCGGCTTTCCGCTTCAAAAGCATTCACCGGGAAGGTTTCGAAATTGCGTCCGCCCGGATGGCTCACATGGTACTGGCAGCCCCCCAGGGAGCGCTGCATCCAGGTATCCACCAGGTCGAAAACCAGGGGGGCATGGACGCCGATGGTGGGATGGAGGCAGGAGGCGGGTTGCCAGGCCCGGTAACGCACCCCGGCCACATATTCCCCCACCACCCCGGTGGGCCGCAGGGGCACCGGATGGCCGTTGCAGGTGACCACAAAGCGATCCGGCGCCAGGCCCGTGACCTTGACCTGGAGCCGCTCCACGGAGGAATCCACGTAACGCACCGTGCCCCCCACGGCGCCCTCTTCCCCCATCACATGCCAGGGTTCCAGGGCGTGGCGCAGTTCCAGTTCCGCTCCCTGGGTGGCAAACCGGCCGATTTTGGGGAAGCGGAATTCAAAATGGGGAGCGAACCAGCGGGGTTCCAGGGGATAACCCGCCGCCCCCATTTCCGCCAGCACATCGTTGAAATCCTGGGCCAGGAAATGGGGCAGCATGAACCGGTCGTGGAGCTCCGTGCCCCAGCGGGCCAGGCGTTCCGGGGCATAGGGCGTTTTCCAAAAGCGGGCCACCAGGGCCCGGAGCAGGAGTTGCTGGGTCAGGCTCATGCGGGCATGGGGCGGCATTTCAAAGGCCCGCAGTTCCAAAAGCCCCAGGCGCCCCGTGGGGCCGTCCGGAGAAAAGAGCTTGTCGATACAGAATTCGGAACGGTGGGTATTGCCGGTAACGTCCACCAGCAGATTGCGCAGCAGCCGGTCCACCAGCCAGGGAGGCACAGGCTCCCCAGGGGCAGGGAATTGGCGGAAGGCGATTTCCAACTCGTAGAGGGCGTCGTTACGGGCCTCATCCACCCGGGGCGCCTGGGAGGTGGGGCCGATGAAGAGCCCGGAGAACAGGTAGGACAGGCTGGGGTGGTTGTGCCAGTAGGAAACCAGGCTGCGCAGCAGGTCGGGGCGGCGCAGGAAGGGGGAATCCGCCGGTCCGGCGCCCCCCAGCACCATGTGATTGCCTCCCCCGGTGCCCGTATGACGGCCATCCAGCATGAATTTTTCCGTGGACAGGCGGGACTGGTGGGCCGCCTCATAGAGGTGGGTGGTCCGGTCCACCAGCTCATCCCAGCTGCGGGAGGGATGGATATTGACCTCGATCACCCCCGGGTCCGGGGTGACCCGGAAATGGTCCAGGCGGGGATCGGCGGGGGGCTCGTAGCCTTCCAGCACCACGGGCATGTGCTGGGCGGCGGCGGTGGCTTCCACGGCGGACAGCACCTCCAGGTAGTCCTCCAGGCAGCCCGTGGGGGGCATGAAAATGTACATCACCCCATGGCGGGGCTCGGCGCAGAGGGCGGTGCGGGTAATCCAGGCAGCTGATTCTCCGGCATGGGGATGGGGCTCGGTGCACAGCCCGGCGGCATGGGCCGCCCGGTGCGTCCCGGCCGGGACGGGGGAGGCCGCCTGACGGGCCTGGGAGCGAATGGGCCGGTAGGGGGACAGGGGCGGATAGGGGGCGGCGGGGTCGGGCTGGTGCAGATAGGGGTACTCGGCCCGGCTCACCCAGGGCTGGGAATCCAGGGGCAGGCGGTAGCCCAGGGGGGAATCCCCGGGCACCAGATAGCAGCGGTCGCCCCGGAGGAACCAGGGCCCGGTCTGCCACTGGCCGCTGGCCGGATTGCGCATCAAGGGCAGCACCTGGCCCACGGCCTGGGGCAGGCCCCGGGTGTAGATGCGCATCAGCCGTTCCCGTTCCAGGGGGTCTTCCAGCTTGGAATCGAAGGGATCCACATTGGCGGGCAGGCGCCGTTCCCGCCACAGGTAATAGAACACGTCCTCATAGGCGGGGAAGACATGGCGGGATTCCAGGCCCAGGCGCTCCGCCACTTCGGCCAGGAAAAGGCCGGCCTTTTTTTCGTCCGCCCCGTAATTCTGGGACTCGTCCGCGTAAAGCTCGGGATTTTCCCAGAGGGGCTGGCCGTCCCGGCGCCAGAAGCAGTTGAGGGACCAGCGGGGCAGCTGTTCCCCCGGATACCACTTGCCCTGGCCAAAGTGCATGAGGCCCTGGGGCGCGTATTTTTCCCGCAGGCGATGGAACAGATCCGCCGCCAGAAAGCGCTTTTTCGGCCCCAGGGCTTCCGTATTCCATTCCGCCCCATCCGGGTCATCCATGGATACGAAGGTGGGTTCTCCCCCCATGGTGAGGCGCACGTCCTGGGCTTCCAGATCCTGGTCCACCCGGTGGCCCAGGGCTTCAATGGTCTGCCACTCCGCCTCCGTGTAGGGCTTGGTCACCCGGGGCGCTTCCCAGATGCGGGCCACCCCCATGTGGTGGGAAAACTCGCACTCGCACTCATCCACCAGGCCGGTGATGGGGGCGGCGGAGCCGGGCTCGGGGGAGCAGGCCAGGGGAATGTGACCCTCCCCGGCAAAAAGGCCGGAGGTGGGGTCCAGGCCCACCCAGCCCGCCCCGGGGAGATAGACCTCGCACCAGGCGTGGAGGTCGGTGAAGTCCTGTTCCGGGCCGGAGGGGCCGTCCAGGGATTTCACATCCGCCTTCAGTTGAATCAGGTAGCCGGACACGAAGCGGGCCGCCAGGCCCAGATGGCGCAGCAGCTGGCAGAGCAGCCAGGCCGAATCCCGGCAGGAGCCGGACCCCTTGGTCAGGGTTTCCTCCGGAGTCTGGACCCCGGGCTCCAGACGGATGGTGTAGGCAATGTCCTGGGACAGGCGCTGATTAATGGCCACCAGAAAATCCACGCTGGGGGCCGGGGCCTTGGGAATGGCCGCCAGATAGCGCTGAAAGCGGGGGGTGGCGGGCAGCTGGTAGAGATAGGGGGCCAGCTCGTGGCGTTGCAGGGATTCGTAGGTGAAGGGGATTTTTTCCGCCCGGGGCTCGAGGAAAAAATCAAAGGGATTGATGACGGTCATTTCCGCCACCAGATCCACCTCCACCCGTAGTTCCCGGGTCTTTTCCGGAAACACCAGCCGGGCCAGGTAATTGGCCTGGGGGTCCTGCTGCCAGTTGATGAAATGCTGCTCCGGCGTCACCTTGAGGGAATAGGACAGGATGGGCGTCCGGCTGTGGGGGGCGGGGCGCAGGCGCACCACCTGGGGCCCCAGCTGAATGGGCCGGTCGTAGTGATAGTGGGTAACGTGGTTCAAGGCGACGTGTAGGGACACAGGAAACTCCGCAGCGCGAGATATATAGCCCGTTAGCAAGAGCCGGACCAGGGAAAAAATTCCGCCGGAATAGCTAACGACCGGAAGCTGGCCCGGGGCCGGAGGGAACCCTCCCCTGCCCGCCAGCCCCGGGGATCAGGGGGCCTTTGCCCTGATCTGGCCCGATCCGGCCCGGCCCGCCCCGGCCCTAAAGCGCCAGGCTCCAGGCTTTCCGGTCCGCCCTTCCCTGGCCCGCACCGCACCAGGGCCGGGCACCCCCTCCCCTGTCGCACCGAATCGGGGCCTGGCTCCCGGGCTAGGGGCGGGATGGGGCAAGCAAAAACGGCTGGCACGGGCACGGCCCCAAACGGGGGAAAACCGGACCAGTGTAGGGAGCCCATATTGCAATTGGCTGACGCGGCTGGAGCGGGCCGCCCCCCCGGGGCGGCGGACAGGCCCTTGTCATAACCCCCCGTCCCCCCGTTGCCTTTCCCGAGCCCCCAACCCGGCCCCGGTCAATACACGAAATTGCCGAGGGCCCCGGCAGTTTTGCGGATAGGCGGCCCGGGGGGCCTCGCCTAAGCTTGGTCCATGGTCCCGGGCAGGATCGGATGGGCCTGAAGCCCACCGCCCCGGGACCCCCGGCATAACAAGGGAGATACGCCATGAACAAGAAAACCTGGTGGATGGGCGGAGTCGGAGGGGGGATCTGCGCCACCCTGCTGGCCACCGCCTATCCGGCCCTGGGCCTCAATCAAGCCGCCGCCCCCCGCGCCTTTGCCCCCGAACTGGTACGTCAGGGGGCCTACCTGGCCCAGGCCGGGGACTGCATTGCCTGCCACACCGGGCCCCAGGGCCAACCCTTCGCCGGGGGCCTGGCCATGAAAATGCCCATCGGCACCCTCTACTCCACCAACATCACCCCCGATCCCCGCTATGGCATCGGCCAATACACCTATCCGGAATTTGTCCGGGCGGTGCGCCAAGGGGTGGCGGCGGATGGCCACCGGCTCTATCCGGCCATGCCTTACCCGTCCTACGCCAAGGTCACGGACCAGGACATGGAAGCCCTCTACGCCTATTTCATGGCCGGGGTGAAACCGGTGGCCCAGGCCAATCGGGACAACGACATTCCCTGGCTGCTCAGCATGCGCTGGCCCCTGGCCATCTGGGACTGGCTCTTCGTCAAGGCGGAGCGCTTCCAGCCCCTGGCCACCCAGGACGCCACCTGGAACCGGGGCGCCTATCTGGTGCAAAGCCTGGGCCACTGCGGCTCCTGCCATACCCCCCGGGGCCTGGGCTATCAGGAAAAGGCCCTGAGCCAGGCGGACGGGGACCAGTATCTGGCTGGGGCCAAGATCGACGGCTGGTACGCCAAGAGCCTGCGGGGTGAATCCGGCCCCGGCTTGGGCCGCTGGAGCACCACCGACATCGTCCAGCTCCTGAAGACGGGCCGTACCAGCCAGGCCGCCGCCTTCGGCGCCATGACCGAGGTGGTGAGCCACAGCACCCAGCATTTGACGGACGGAGACCTGCTGGCCATCGCCACCTATCTGAAATCCCTGCCCCCGGGCAAAAACAACCTGACGGACACACCGCCTGCGGATGGGGGCCGGACCCTGCAAGCCCTTAACGCGGGGGACTACCGTCAGGCGGGGGCCACGGGCTACGTGGAATTCTGCGTCACCTGCCACCGGGCCGACGGCACCGGCTTCTCCCGGGTCTTCCCCGCCCTGGCGGGCAATCCCTCGGTGATGGCCAAGGACCCCACTTCCCTGATCCGTATTGTCCTGGCCGGCGGCCACATGGCCACCACCCAGCACGACAAGCTCCATTTCGCCATGCCCGCCTTCACCCAGCTGAGCGACCAGGAGGCCACGGACATCCTGAACTTTATCCGCAGCAGCTGGGGCAACCGGGCCGACCGGGTGAGCCTGGGCGAGGTGGCCGCTGTGCGCAGCGCCCTGCCCCCGGCCCATGAGTGAGGAGAGCACCATGAAAACCACAAAAACAATCCGCCAACGCCCGGGGCTGCGTCCCCTCACCCTGGCCTGCCTGGGCATCCTGGTCAGCCTGGGAGCCCTCAATCTCCCGGCCCGGGCCGATAACGACGGCGCCCAGGCCAAGGCCCCGGCGAATCTGCCCAAAATCCGGGCGCCCCACGACAGCGCCCTGCCCCCCGGACCCCAGGGGGACCAGATCCGCTATGGTCGCCGCCTGCTAACGGAAACCAAGCGCCTGCTGCCGGACCATGTGGGGGATGCCCTCAATTGCACCAGCTGCCACCTGGCCGGGGGCAAAACCCCCAAGGGTTCCCCCTTCGTCGGAGTGGCCCACCGTTACCCGGCCTACAATCCCCGGGCTGGCCGGGTGGTCACCCTGGAAGAGCGCATCAACGGCTGTTTCCTGCGCTCCATGAACGGCAGCAAGGTGCCCCCGGAATCCAAGGAAATGCAGGCCATGGTGGCCTACATGAACTGGCTCTCCAAAGACACCCCGGCCAACGGCAAGGTCCAGGGGGGCGGGGTGGGCAAAATCAACAAGGATTTGCTGCCCGATCCGGTGAATGGCAAGCGGGTCTATGACGCCCAATGTGCCGTCTGCCACGGCCAGAACGGGGAAGGGGTGAAGAACGCCCGGGGCGAATATGTGTTCCCGCCCCTGTGGGGCAAGGACTCCTTCAATGTGGGGGCGGGCATGGCCCGGACCTACACGGCGGCGGCCTTTGTCAAAAACAACATGCCCATCGGCCACGGCCTCAACGCCCCCCTGGGGCAAGGCGGCGTCCTGAACGATCAGGAGGCGGTGGATGTGGCGGAATATTTCTCTCACCAGCCCCGGCCCGATTTCCCGGCCAAGGTGAATGACTGGCCCAAGGGCGGCAAGCCCAAGGACGCCCGCTACTAAGCCTCGCCCCCTGGCCGTAGCGGCTTTGGCGCCCCGGACGCGGGCGGAGTGACTAGGACTCCGCCAGCAGTTCCGGGGCGATTTTCATAATTAGCTGGGCCAATTCCGCCGCCGAACGGAGATCCAGCTTTTCCACCAGATGGTTGCGGTGGGCCTGGACCGTCTTGTCGCTGATGCCCATGGCCCGGGCGATGGCCTTGTAACTCCAGCCCCGGGCCAGGCCCACGGCCACTTCCCGTTCCCGCTCGGTGAGGCTGAAAAAGCGTTCCCGGGCTGCCTTCCAGGCATCCTGCTGGCTGGTTTCGGCCACGGAGCGGCGCACCGCCTGGGCAATGGCGTCCAGGAGAGCCTGATCCTTGAAGGGCTTTTCCAGAAATTCCACCGCCCCCTGCTTCATGGCCTGGACCGCCGTCCCCACGTCCCCGTGGCCGGTGATGAAGACGATGGGCAGGGCACAGCCGATTTCTCCCAGCCGCTGTTGCAGCTCCAGACCGCTCATGGTGGGCATGCGCAAATCCAGCACCAGACAACCGCAGCCCAGATCTCCGGCAGCGGCCGCTGCGAGAAACTGCTCCGCCGCCCCGTATTCCGCCGCCCGCCAGCCTAGGGATTCCACCAGAAAGGCCACGGAGCGGCGCATGGCGGCATCGTCATCCACCACATGGATGGTGGCCTGGGGGGCTTCGGCCAGGGAAGGAAAACTAGGGGACATGGGCAGGTTCCTCGCAGGGCAGACTGATTTCCATCACCAGACCGGGCCCGCCGTCTTCCGGGGAATGGGCGGCGATGGCCCCACCGTGGGCTTCCAGGATGCGCTGGCACATGGATAGCCCCAGGCCCACCCCGTCTTCCTTGGTGGTAAAAAAAGGTTCAAACAGCCGTTCCCGGTCCCCGGGGGCCAGGCCCCGACCCCGGTCCGCCACGGCCAGAGTGACCCGGCCCGGGGCCCGGCCCAGGATCAGGGAAATGGCCCGGCGCTCTTCGGGCAAATCCCGGGCTGCGTCATAGGCATTTTTCAGAAGATTGAGGAGCACCTGCTGGAGTTGCAGGGCATCCCCTTCCACGGTCAGACCCGCCAGACAGCCGCTCTCCGACGCGCCGGAAGGGCCGCAATGGAGCTGGATGTCCGGGGCCCGGGCCACCATGCCGCGAAACAGCACCACGGTCTCCCGGGCCAGGGCACACAGGTCCAGGGGCGCCTTGCGCACCGGCCGCTTGCGGGAAAAGGCCCGCACCTGCTCCATCACCCGGGCGGCCCGTTCCGCCTGCTGTTCGATGGTCTGGCAGCCTTCCAGCAGAGGCGCCGGGTCCAGGCGGCCCCCCTGAATGCGGTAGGTCATGCCCCGGGCGAAATTGCCGATGGCGGCCAGGGGCTGGGCCAATTCGTGGGCCAGCATGGAGGACATTTCCCCCAGCACCCCCAGGCGCCCCAGGTGATCCAGCTTTTCTTCCTGGCGCCGGGCCGCTTCTTCCGCCTGCTGACGGGCTTCCAGGGCCGCCTGGAGTTCCCGAGTGCGGCGATGGACCAGCACTTCCACCCGCACCGAGTGGGCAGCCATGGCGGCCAGCACCAGCAGAGCCAGGGCCAGGCCCCACCAATAGTCCCGCAGCAGGGACCACAGGTCCCGGGGGCCCAGGGCCGCATAGGGACCAATGCCCAGGTCCCGGAACACCCCGTGCACCGGCTGGTAATCCGTGGGCACGGTCCACGCCACCCCGTTGCTGGGGGGCAAGCTGAAGAGTAGATGGGAGACCCGCCGGGTCAGATCATAGGGGGTGCCCCGCAGGGCGGCCAGGGACCAGTCCGGATAAAGGGGGGTGGAGTGGCGGCAGCCCAGTTCGTCCCCCCGGACCTCCCCCAGCACCTTGAAATCCCCGGCCTTGACCCGACCCGCCGCCACCAGGTGTTCCAGCACGCAGGCTCGGACAATGCCCCCATCCACCTCCCCTTTCCCCACCGCCTCCACGATGTGGTTCAGGGGAAAGCCGGAGAAAATCAGGGCGGCAAAATCCCGCCGGGGCTCCACCCCGGCCCGGCGCAGTTCCCGCCAGGCCAGCTGGTAGCCGCTGAAGGCATCCTCGCTCACCGCCATGACCCGCTGGCCCTTGAGGTCCGTAAGCCGGTTCAAATCTCCCCGGTCGGCCCGCACCAGAATGGTGGAAGCCACGCTATGGCTGGGGGAAAGTCGGGGGGAGCTTTCCAGGGTGGCAAGGCGCATGGCCCCGGACTTGGCTTCCATTTCCACGAAAAAGCCGCTGCTGGCGATGAAAAAATCCACCTCCCGGCGTTCCACCGCCCCCCGCAGCCCGGCCAGATCATAGGCTTGCAGGCGCACCCCCCGGTCCCCCAGGGCCCGTTCCAAGGAGCTGGCAAAGGGCTGCCACTCCCGCTCCGCCGCCGGGGCCCCCTCCGGGGCCAGAACGCCGATGCGCACAACCGGCGGGGCGGCCAGGGCACTGGGGCCCAGACCCAGGAGGCAGGCCATGATCAGAAACATCCGCCCCAGCCAGCCCCAAGGGGCCTGCCCCCGGCGGGGGAGCCCCGCCCAGGAGCGTTCCTCTGCCGGCAAAGGATAAGCGCTGGCCCCGGGGCCGGAGCAATCCCGGCTCGGGAGAACCGTCGAGCCACCCCGCCCGGGGACCCGGAGGAGGCGATTGGGGTAAATCGGTGCCTGCCTCAATCCCACTCCGGGTCCGGCAGTTCGGCGAAGACCTGGCGCAGCCGTTCCCCCCACTGGTTGCGGATCAGGGTGAAATAGGGATTGTCCTGGCCGATCTTGATCTGGTGGGTGACCCGGAAGCCATCCTTTTCATAGACCAGCAAATCCAGGGGCAGGCCCACGGAAAGGTTAGAGCGGATGGTGGAATCCATGGAAATGAGGGCGCATTTGGCCGCCTCGTCCAGGCCCGCCACCTTTTTCACCACCCGATCCACAATGGGCTTGCCGTACTTGGATTCGCCGATCTGGAAATAGGGGGTGTCGGGGGAAGATTCGATGAAATTACCGGCGGCGTAGATCTGGAACAGGCGGGGCGCCTCGCCCCGGATCTGTCCCCCCAGGATGAGGCCGGCGGCGAATTCCACATTGAATTCCTGGAGCGCCTCCGCATCCCGCTTATGCACCTCCCGCAGGGCGTCCCCCACCAGCCGGGCCGCCTCGAACATATTGGGGGCGTTGTAGAGATTGGGCTTGTCCGGGGAGCCCAGGTGTTCGTTGAGAATATTCACCACGGACTGGCTAATGGACAGGTTGCCCGAGGTAAGGAGCACCAGCACCCGGTCTCCGGGGCGCTCCCAGACGTTCATTTTGCAGAAGGTGTTGATGTGATCCACCCCCGCATTGGTGCGGGAATCGGAAAGGAAAACCAGGCCCGCATCGAGCCCCATGGCGACGCAATAAGTCATGACGGTGACGGCAGTAGGGAAGGAGGAATGGTAACGGCGGGCCGCCGCTCCGGCAATGGCCGGGCGGACAGGCGCCGCCGGAAAGAAAAACAGCCCCCGGGCAAATCCGGGGGCCAGGGGCCTCAGGTGGCCGGCACCAGGAAATCCTGGGAAATATGGTTGCCCAGGTCGTAGATGGCATCCATGAAGTCGGTAAGGTATTCGTGCAGCCCCCCAGCCAGAATGTCCTCGGTGCGGGCGTAATGGAGCCGGGCGTGGAGCAGGCCGGAGCGGCGGCAGGTCTCGGCGGACTGCTTGTTGGCCACCAGGCTAAGCATGTAATCCACCTTATCCAGACAGTGGTGCAGGGAGCGGGGCATGTCCTTGCGCAGCATGAGCAGTTCCACCACCCGAGCCGGGGTAATCACGTCCCGGTACACCTTGCGATACACCTCAAAGGCAGACAGGGAGCGGAGCAAGGCACCCCACTGGTAGAAATCCGTCACCCCGTTGCCCTCGTCCCCGTTCTGGAGAAAGTGGTATTTCACGTCCAGGATGCGGGCCGTGTTGTCGGCCCGTTCCAGCAGGCCCCCCAGGCGGATGAAGTGGGCGGCCTCGTCCAGTAGCAGGGTGCCCAGGGTGACGCCCCGGATCAGGGCGGTGCGCATTTTCACCCACTCGAAAAATTCCGTGATGCCCCCGGCCCGGATCTGATCAAAGCTCTGGTGGCGCAACTCGATCCAGGTGGAATTGATGGTTTCCCACATTTCCGAGGTCAGGGTGCCCCGCACCGCGTGGGCATTTTCCCGGGTGGAACTGAGGCAGCTGTAGATGGAGGAAGGATTGTCCTCGTCCCGCACCATAAAGCGCATCACATTGGCGGCGGTGGGCTCCCCGTAGGCTTCCGCAAAGGGCTTTTCCAGGCTGTTGAGGACGATCACGGCATGCCAGTTCTGGTTGGCCGCCGCTTCGCTCTGGGGCACCAGGGACATCTGGTAGGTCACGTCCAGCAACCGGGCCAGGTTTTCCGCCCGCTCGGTATAGCGGGACATCCAATAAAGGTGGTCGGCAGTACGGCTCAGCATCATGTGCTCCGTTTTTTCGCGCTTGTTACAGATGGTCTCCCCGGCGGCTTTCACCGCCGGGCTTCCGTGCTCAGTCTTCCAGCACCCAGGTGTCCTTGGTGCCGCCCCCTTGGGAGGAATTCACCACTAGGGAGCCTTCCCGCAGGGCCACCCGGGTCAGGCCGCCGGGCACCATGGTCACTTCCTTGCCGGACAGGACAAAGGGGCGCAGGTCGATATGGCGGGGGGCGATGCCCGCGTCCACATAGGTGGGGCAGGTGGACAGGGCCAGGGTGGGCTGGGCGATGTACTTGTCCGGATGGGCTTCCAGACGCTGGCGGAAGACTTCGATTTCCGCCCGGGTGGAGGCGGGCCCCACCAGCATGCCGTAGCCCCCGGCGCCGTGCACCTCCTTCACCACCAGCTCGGGAAGGTGGGCCAGGGTATAGGCCAGGTCCTCCGGCTTGCGGCACATGTAGGTGGGCACGTTGTGCAGGATGGGTTCTTCCCCCAGGTAAAAACGCACCATGTCCGGCACATAGGGGTAGATGGACTTGTCGTCCGCCACCCCGGTGCCCACGGCGTTGGCCAGGGTTACCCGGCCCGCCCGGTAGGCCCGCAGAATGCCCGGCACCCCCAGCATGGAATCGGGACGGAACACCTGGGGATCCATGAAGTCATCGTCGATACGCCGGTAGATCACATCCACCCGTTGGGGCCCCTGGGTGGTGCGCATGTACACCGTGTCGTTCTCCACGAACAGGTCCCGGCCTTCCACCAGCTCAATGCCCATTTGCTGGGCCAGGAAGGTGTGTTCGAAGTAGGCGCTGTTGTAGGCCCCCGGGGTGAGCAGCACCACCGTGGGGTCGGACACCCCGTTGGGGGCCGAGGCCCGCAGGGTTTCCAAAAGCAGATCCGGATAGTGTTCCACCGGGGCAATCTTGTTGCTGGCGAAGAGTTCGGGGAAGAGGCGCATCATCATCTTCCGGTCTTCCAGCATATAGGACACCCCGGAGGGCACCCGCAGGTTGTCCTCCAGCACGTAGAACTCCCCGGCCCCGGCCCGCACCAGATCCACCCCGGCGATGTGGGCGTAGGTGTTGGCCGCCACATCCACTCCCCGCATCACTTCCCGAAACTGGGCGTTGTTCTCCACCTGTTCCCGGGGGATTTTCCCGGCCTTGAGAATTTCCTGGTCGTGGTAGATGTCGTGGAGAAACAGATTCAGGGTCTTCACCCGCTGCCGCAGCCCGGCCTTCAGGGTCAGCCATTCCTGGGAGGGAATGATGCGGGGAATGATGTCGAAGGGAATGAGCCGCTCCGTGCCCCCTTCTTCCCCATACACGGCAAAGGTGATGCCGACCCGGCGGAAGGCGATATCCGCCTCCACCCGCTTGCGGGCAATGCGATCCGCTGGGGTATTGCCCTGCCACTGGAGATAGGAACGGTAGTGGTCCCGCACGGCGCCATCGCTGCCGCCGCAATACATTTCGTCGTAATAGGTGGGTTTGCTCATGGTTTTATAGCCGTTTCAGTATTGGCTAATACTTGCCTAGCAGAGGCCGTGCCAGGTGAGAAAATTCAAACAGCTCATAGACTTAATATAACGCCCAGCCCATGACCGGGGAATTTTTCTCCGGGATCGCACCAAAACCGAGCATGCCGCGCCCCCCTGGTGCGGTCTCTAGCCCGCCCCTGCCAGCCCGGAAGGGACGCCCCAAACACAGGCATTCCCCATCATCCCCCCCAAGCTTTGCAAGGCCTTTGCAGACCTGCCACCTTTTACCCCTGAGCGGCAATCCTGGCCCGCCCCGCCCCATCCGATCCCCGGCCATAAAAAAAGGCCCGTCCGGGCCTGATAGTGCAGGGGGCGGCCCGGGCCGCCCCCTCAGGGAAAAGGCGCTACCCCACCCAGGAAGCCACGCCCAGGAGCAGGAGCAGCAGCAACCACAGCACCAGGGCCCGCCACACCAAGCCCACCGTACTTTGCATGAAATCCGCGTCCGCCTCTTCCCCCAGGCCCAGATCGGCCCGTTCCGTGAGTTCCCCGTTTTCCACCAAGGGCTGGCCCAGACGCACCCCCAGGGCACCAGCCCCGGCGGCCAGAATCACGCCCCGATCCGGGTCTTCCCATTGGGCCGCCTGATTGCGCCAGCAGTAAATGGCGTCTTCAAAATCCCCCACGATGGCGAAAAACACTGCGGTCACCCGGGCGGGCACCCAGTCGATGAGGGCAAAGGCCTGACGGGGGAAATCCCCGAATTCGCCAAAATCCTCCCGGCGCTGCCGTCCCCAGCGTTGGGCCAGAAGGGCGGCCAGACGATAGACGATGGCCCCAGCAGGACCGGGCAATACCAGAAACCAGAGCACCACGGCAAAAACGTGGCGGTGGGAAGCCACCAGGGCTTCTTCGATGGACAGCCGGGCCACCTCGCTGGAGGAGAGATTTTCGGCGCTGCGCCCCCGCCAGGCCCCCAGCAGTTGGCGGGCCCGGGCCAAATCACCGCAGCGCAAGGCTAGATGAATATCGGTGAAATAGTGGCTGAACTGGCGAAAGCCCAGGGTCAGATAGAGCACCGCCACATTCCAGGCCCAGGCCAGCAGGGGGCTGATCCAATCCAGGAGAAAATAGACGGCGGTCACCACCAGCACGGGGGGCAAGAGGGCGGCGCACCAGCCCAGCAGGCCATGGCGGCGTTCCCCCGCATTCAGGCGGTCTTCAAGGAAATCAGCCCAATGCAGGGCCGGGTCCAGGAACAGGCGACGGGACAGGGGACGCAGCTGTTCCAGCAACAGGGCGGCAATTAGGGAAAGTAGGCTCATCCCGGGTCAAAATCATCCATAAAGCACGGCCACAGGCCGGGAAATCCAGCCCCGGGCCAGGGACGCCTCCCTGGTTCCGGTGACCGGCGGGGGCACCAAGATACCACAAAACCCGGACGCCAGGCCCGGCCCCGCCACGAGGATGAAACGTTAACAGACGTTAGCGAATTTTACGCGGAGATCGGCACCATTTCCCCCAACAACTTCCCTCCAGGGGCTTGCCTCCTCCTTGTCCCCTTCCCCTTTTTCTACCAGGGACCTAAAGCCGCCTCTCCCCTTCTTCCAACAGACTGGCTAGGGACAGGATCATGCCGGCGGTGGCGCCCCAGATGAAATATTTGCCGTAGGGCAGGGCGAAGTATTCCCGTTCCCGGCCCTGCCACATCACCCGGTGGCGCTGGCGATTGGCTGGGTCCAGAAGAAAGGCCAGGGGCACCTCGAAAATCTCCGCCACCTCAAAGGGGTCGGGCACCAGGGCCAGGGGCGGACGCAAGGCCCCCACCACCGGGGTGACGCGAAAGCCCGTACTGGTGCGGTATTCGGGGAGACAGCCGAAAAGCTGGACCTGGGCCGGGTCCAGACCCACCTCTTCCCGGGCTTCCCGCAGGGCGGTCTGGTGGGGGCCCGTGTCTTCCGGCTCCCGACGCCCCCCGGGGAAACTGATCTGGCCCGGATGGTCCTTGAGATGGGCGCTGCGCAGGGTGAGAAGCACGGACACCCCCTCGGGACGGCAGACCAGGGGGAAAAGCACGGCGGCGGGGGTCAGAATGCCTCGATCGGCCACCCCGGCTTCCACCACGGGCGGCCGAGGGCGATCCGTGGCCGCCAGCAGACGGGCCAGGGGTTGAAGTTCCTCAGGCAGGGGGAAATCCCCTGCCGCCCCGGGGCGGGGCGCCCCTCCTGCTTCAAGCCCCATCAATACGGGCCTGCACCGAGGCCAGGGCGTCTTGCAGCAAATCCTCGGGCAAGCCGTTGATCAGGGAGGAAAGGAGATTGGCCGCCGCCATGGCTCCGGCGGGTAAACGGGCCGTATCCAGTTCAGCCACCAGAGCCGCCGCCGCTCCCACGCTTTGGAGCAGGGTTTGGCGCTCGGACATGAGCATTTCGATTTCCTGGCCGAGCATGACGGACTTACCCAGCGTTTTTTTCCCTGAAGGCATACCTTTTCCTAGTCGATAAATTTCAATAACGGCGGCGCAATACCATGCGCTCCCCGTCCCGTTGCATTTCCATGCGATTGAGGAAACTCATCCCCAACAGCACCACAGGCAGGTCCTTGTCATGGACCAGCCCTTCCACGTTGGTGAGGGTCAGCCCCCCCACGGTGACTTTGTTCAGATTAACCCGGTAGGCCCGCACCGGGCCGTCCGCCGTCTGGATCATGGCTGGCGTCCCCTGGCTGGCATCCACCCCGGCCCGGCGGGCATCGCTCCGCCCCATGGACACCAGGGTGGCCCCCGTATCCACCAGGAAGCGGACCGTGGTGCCATTGACCATGCCGGTGGTCATGAAATGGCCGTTGCCGTCGGCGGACAGCACCACGGAGGCCTGGTCCCCGCCCCCAACCGAGACCACCTGCTGGCCCACCCGCAGATTGCGGCGCTGGCCCCCCACTTCCACCACGGCACTGTTGCTGCCCACGGAAATGAGCTTAATGCCCCCGTCTCCGGTTTTTCCTACGCTGAAGATGCGGGGCGATCCCCCATCCACGGAGAGCATGGCCTTGCCCGGCATCAACCCGGCCAGGGCCACATCCACGGCCTCTGCTCCGGCAGAAACCCCCAGCAGACATAGGCAGGTCACCAGCACCCGGCTAAAATGCCCCGGTCTTTCCTTTATACCCTTCCCCAACACCATGCGCCCCATTGCCATTTTTCGCCACTCCCCCACTGAAGGTCCGGGTTATTTTGCCACATTCCTGGAAGCTCACGGCCTCGCCTGGGAACTCATTCCGGTGGACGAAGGCGCCCCCATTCCCGCCTCCGCCCAGGCCTACAGCGGCCTGTGTTTCATGGGGGGCCCCATGAGCGTGAATGATCCCCTGCCCTGGATTTCATCGGTCTGCGCCCTGATCCGGGACGCTGTGGCCCATCAAATCCCCGTCCTCGGCCATTGCCTGGGCGGACAACTCATGGCCAAAGCCCTAGGCGGCAAGGTAGGCCCCAACCCGGTAAAGGAAATCGGCTGGGCGGAAGCCCTGGCGGCAAGCGGCCCCACCGCCGCCCACTGGCTGGGCGCCCTGGCGGGGCAGACCGTCACGGTCTTTGAATGGCACGGAGAAACCTTTTCCCGACCCCAGGGGGCGGAAGCCATTCTGGGCAATGCCTATTGCGCCAACCAGATGTTCGCCCTGGGGCCCCATCTGGCCATGCAGTGCCACGTAGAAATGACCCCGACCATGATCGACGCCTGGAACGGCCAATGGGCGGAAGAATGCGCCCACCTGCCCCCCCAACCGTCCATCCAGACCCCGGCCCAGATGGGCGTGGAACTGGCCCAGCGCCTACCCCAGCTGCACCAACTGGCGGACCAGATCTACGGGGTATGGATCAAGGGGCTGGCCCGCTGAGCCTTTGCCCAGGTCTTCAAATAAAAAGGGCGCCTTGGAGCGCCTTTTTTATTGCCTGGACATGGCCAGCGCCCGGTCAGTCCCGGAAATTACCGAACTTGATGGGGAAATCCGCGATGGTCTTGGTCACCAGGGCAATGCAGGACTGGAGTTCGTCCCGCTTGGCCCCCTGCACCCGCACCGTATCCCCCTGGATGGAGGCCTGGACCTTGAGCTTGGAGTCCTTCACCAGCTTGACGATTTTCTTCGCCAGCTCGGTTTCGATCCCCACCTTGATCTTCAGATCCTGCTTCACCTTGTTGCCGGAGATTTTTTGCACCTCCTGGGCATCCAAGCGCTTGGTGCTTTCCTTTTCCTTCTTTTCCATGGCGGGAAAAAGGATGTCCTTGATCTGGCCCAACTGAAAGTCGGAATCCCCGAACAGGGTAATTACCTTGTCCTTTTCATTGAAATCCACCTTGGCGCTGGTGCCCTTGAAGTCGTAGCGGTTGGCAATCTGGCGGGAAATCACGTCCATGGCGTTTTTCAACGCCACCATATCCACTTCGGAGGAAAAGTCGAAAGAAGGCATGCAGACTCCTCAAAACAACGCCGGCCCTAAAGCCGGCGTCTGATTCATGCGAAAAAACGGCCCGGGGAAGCAAGCTCCCCCGCTGTTTTAGCCGTAATAGCAAACGTATTGGTAGGGTTCGCCGCTCACTTCAATGTCGAAACTGGAATTGCCCGGGGCTTTGAAGGACTGGCCGGCACCGTAGGTCTGCCATTCCGTCTGCCCCTGGAGACGCACCCGGCAACTGCCGGAAATGGTTTCCATGATTTCGGGCGCCCCCGTGTTGAAGGTCAGGCTGGAAGGCAGAATCACCCCCAGGGTCTTTTTGCTGCCGTCAGGGAAAAGGACGGTATGGCTGACGCACTTGCCGTCGAAATACACATTGGCGGCTTTCAGCACGGAAACGTTATCGAACTGGGACATGCTTTAGATTCCTGCAACTTTCTCGAAAATGAGCTTGGCGACAAAGCCCAGCATGCCGAAGGAGAGCACGAAAAACAGCACCACTGTTCCGTATTTGCCCGCCTTCGACTTGTAGGCCAGTTCACCAATGATGAACAACATGTAGATCATGAAAGCCCCGATCCCGAAGGTGAGGCCGAAGTTGGAGATTTGCTCCTCCGTGAACCCGAAGAGGGTTCCTTCCATAGAATTACCCCTTGCGTTGCGCCAACTTCGCGGCGATACGCAAGCGGAGTGCATTGAGCTTGATGAAGCCGCTCGCATCCTTTTGATCGTAAGCTCCCGCATCGTCCTCGAACGTGGCAATGGTTGAGTCAAACAGGGAGTCCGTCTTGGAATCGCGTCCCACGACGATGACGTTACCCTTGTAAAGTTTGACCCGCACCACCCCGTTTACGTTCAATTGGGTATGGTCGATGAGGGTTTGCAGGGCCCGACGTTCCGGACTCCACCAGTAGCCGTTGTAGATCACGCTGGCGTAGCGGGGCATGAGATCGTCCTTCAGGTGGGCCACTTCCCGATCCAGGGTGATGGATTCGATGGCACGGTGGGCCTTCAGGAGGATGGTGCCCCCCGGGGTTTCATAGCAGCCCCGGGACTTCATGCCCACGTAGCGGTTTTCCACCAGATCCAGACGGCCGATGCCGTGCTTGCCGCCCAGCTGGTTAAGCTTGGCCAGCAGTTCATGGGCCTTCAGCTTTTCGCCGTTGATGGACACCAGGTCCCCGTGGGCGAATTCCAGATCCAGGTATTCGGCGGCATCCGGGGCCTTTTCCGGGGCCACGGTCCAGCGCCACATTTCCGCTTCCGGTTCGGCGGCCGGATTTTCCAGGTAGCGGCCTTCGTAGGAAATGTGCAGCAGGTTGGCGTCCATGGAATAGGGAGAGCCGCCTTGCTTGTGCTTCATTTCAATGGGAATGTCGTTCTTTTCCGCATAGGCCAGGAGCTTTTCCCGAGACAGCAGATCCCATTCCCGCCACGGGGCGATGACCTTGATGCCGGGCTTCAAGGCGTAGGCGCCCAGTTCGAAGCGGACCTGGTCATTGCCCTTGCCCGTAGCGCCATGGGAGATGGCGTCGGCACCGGTGAGGTTGGCGATTTCCACCAGCCGCTTGGCGATCAGGGGGCGGGCGATGGAGGTGCCCAGCAGGTATTCCCCTTCATAGACCGTGTTGGCCCGGAACATGGGGAAGACGAAATCCCGCACGAATTCTTCCCGCAGGTCGTCGATGAAAATGTTTTCCGGCTTGATGCCGAATTTCAGGGCCTTTTGCCGGGCCGGTTCCAGTTCTTCACCCTGGCCCAGGTCGGCGGTGAAGGTCACCACTTCGCATTGATAGGTGTCCTGCAACCATTTCAGGATCACCGAGGTATCCAAACCGCCGGAGTAGGCCAGCACCACTTTTTTCACGTCGCTCATGACTTCGCTTTCCTGCAATACGTTAAAGCATTAAAAATCTCGGCACGGCCGGGGCTGGTCGCCCCGCCGGGCACCCTATTTATCCAGGCGCCCCAGGAGGAGGTATTCCATCAGGGCCTTTTGGGTGTGGAGGCGGTTTTCCGCTTCGTCCCAGACCCGGGACTGGGTCCCGTCGATCACTTCCGCCGTCACTTCCTCGCCCCGGTGGGCGGGCAGGCAATGGAGGAAAATGGCGTCGGACTTGGCCACCCGCATCATGTCCCCGTCCACCTGCCAATCGGCAAAATCCTTTTTCCGCTCTTCGTTTTCCGCTTCAAAGCCCATGGAGGTCCACACGTCCGTGGTGACGATGTCCGCCCCCCGGGCCGCATCCATGGGATCGGCGAATTGCTCGAAGTGGTCCGTGCCGTAGAGATTGGCCCGTTCCGCTTCCACCTCGTACCCGGGCGGCGTGGAGACATGGACGTTGAAGTCCAGCACTTCCGCGGCCTGAAGCCAGGTGTTGCACATGTTGTTGGAATCCCCGATCCAGGCCACGGTCTTGCCCTGGATGGAGCCCCGGTGCTCGATGACGGTAAAGATGTCCGCCATGATCTGGCAGGGATGGTATTCGTTGGTCAGACCGTTGATGACCGGCACCCGGGAATTGGCGGCAAAGCGCTCGATGATTTCCTGCTCGAAGGTGCGGATCATGACCAGATCGCTCATCCGGGAAATCACCTGGGCCGCATCTTCCACCGGCTCACCCCGGCCCAGCTGGGAATCCCGGGTATTCAGGTAGATGGCGGTGCCGCCCAACTGCTGCATGCCCGCCTCAAAGGAGAGACGGGTGCGGGTGCTGGCTTTTTCAAAAATCATCACCAGGGTCCGGTCCACCAGGGGCCAGTACTGCTGGTAGGACTTGAACCGGTCCTTGATCTGCTTGGTACGCTGGAACAGGTAGTCGAACTCGTCCCGATTGAAGTCGTTGAACTGGAGGAAATGCTTGAGTTCAGCCATGGTCGTCTCCGTCTCAAGCGCCGAGGAAAGCGCGGATCAGAGGGGAGAGGCGACTCACCAGCTCTTCCCCTTCCGCCACGCTGAAATTCAGGGCGGGCAACAGGCGCACCACCCGTTCGGCGGTCACATTGATGAGCAGTCCGGCATCTAGGGCCTGGGTCACCAGACCGCCACAGGGCCGATCCAGCTCAATACCGATCATCAGGCCCTTGCCCCGGATATCCACCACCCCGGACACCCCTTTCAGGGCTTCGGCGAAACCGTGGCGAATGCCATCCCCCACGGTGACGGCGTTTTCCAGCAGGCCTTCCGCTTCCATGGCGCCAATAGTGGTCAGGGCTGCGGTACAGGCCAGGGGATTGCCCCCGAAGGTGGAACCGTGATTACCCGGATGAAACAGACCGGCGGCCTTACCGGCGGCCAGACAGGCGCCGATGGGCACCCCGCCCCCCAGGCCTTTGGCCAGGGAAACCACATCCGGCAGAATGCCCGCGTGCTGGAAGCCGAACCAGGTACCGGTCCGCCCCATGCCGCATTGCACCTCGTCGCAGATCAGCAGCAGTTCCTTGTCGTCGCACAATTGGCGCAGGCCCTGGAGCAGTTCCGGGCTGGCCAGATGGATGCCGCCTTCGCCCTGGATGGCTTCCAGCATCACCGCCACCACGTTCTGGTTGCTATTGACCACCGCTTCGATGGCGGGCAGATCGTTGTAGGGCACCCGCACGAAGCCGGACACCAGGGGCTCGAAGCCCGCCTGGGCCTTGCGGTTACCCGTGGCGGACAGGGTGGCCAGGGTACGGCCGTGGAAGGCCTTTTCCATAACGATCACCACCGGGCTATCCACGCCCTTTTGGTGGCCGTAGAAGCGGGCCAGCTTAATGGCCGCTTCGTTGGCTTCGCAACCGGAATTGCAGAAAAAGACTTCGCTCATGCCGGACAGGGCGGCCAGCCGATCAGACAGCTGTTCCGCCTGGGGAATCCGGTAGATATTGGAAGTGTGCAGCACCTTGGCGGCCTGGGCGGCAATGGCGCTCACCAGCTTGGGATGGTTGTGGCCCAGGGTATTCACCGCAATGCCGGACAGGGCGTCCAGATAGCGCTTGCCTTCCGTATCAATCAGCCAGCTACCTTCTCCGTGGCTGAACGCCACGGGCAGCCGACCATAGGTATTCATCAAATGGGGCATGGGATTTGCCTTGAAATAACGACGGATCAGCCACCGAGTCCGATGGGTAGGGCGAAAACGCAAACGGCGGTCTAAGCCGCCGCTTCGCCAACTTTTTGAGACCGGGGCAAACAGCCGCCGGACGGACCCAGATTCGGTGCCGAATCTTTTTTAGTAAAGGTCGGATGTTAAGGGAAAAACAGGCCTTTGTATATAAGGCCGGGCCGCCCCCGACCCGGCTTTCTGGCCCAAATAGGGCGTCAAATGGCGCCTTCAGCCCTGCTCCCCCGCAGCGCCCGAAGTCCCCCGACCCAGCCTGCCCGGGCCCGCCTCCCTACGCGGCGGCAGACGCTTTCTGTTAGAATCGAAGAAAAACATAATATCGACGCGCCCCAGCATCCCGTTCCGCCTTCCTCGGAGGCGCGCCAAGCATCACACATACAACAGCCGCAAACGTCACCGGTCACCGGCGTTCAAAACCGCAGCGGCACACACCAGAGAAGTGGAGACATGACAGACCAATCTGCGCAGAACTTCATTATCGTGGGGCTGACCCAGCAAGGGAAAAAGTTTCGTCCCAGCGACTGGGCCGAACGGCTGTGCGGCGTCATGTCGGCTTTTGGCGCCGAAAAGCGCATGAAGTATTCCCCCTACGTTTCCCCCTGTACCTGTCAGGGCGTCAAGGCGGTGTTCGTGGACGGCCAGCTCAATCAGCTGGAACCCCGGGCCTACAACTTCATGCGTAACTTTGCCGCGGATAACGAGCTGCAAATTGAAGAAGGGGCGGGCCGCCCCCAGGACTAGCGTCCGGACCACCGGGACGCTTTCCCTTCTCCGCTTTCACCCTACCCGGGAACCGCCAGGAAAAGGGAAAGCGGCTTGGTCAGGCCTAGTTCAATTAGCCCTTCGACCCCGCTTATTCCTATCCCCTTCGCCCTACCCCCTAGCTTCACCCCAGGAATTTCCTGAAGCATCATCTGAATCCAGGAATTCCAGGCAATAAAAAACGGCGCCAAAGCGCCGTTTTTTACGGAAGCCCGAAAACGTTCAGGCGGCCATCGCCTTGATCGCGGCGCACAGACGGCTCTTGTTACGAGACGCTTGGTTCTTGTGCACGATCTTCTTGTCGGCGATGCGGTCGATGACGCTGACGGATTCTTGGAACACGTTTTGAGCGGCGGCTTTATCGCCGGCGTCAATCGCCTTACGCACACGCTTGATCGCCGTGCGCAGCGTGGAACGCAGGCTGGCGTTGTGAGCGCGTTGCTTGTCGGCTTGGCGGGCGCGTTTGCGGGCTTGAGCGCTGTTGGCCATGGATTTGTCCTGATTACGGGTTGATCTAAAACGCGAGATTGTACCTACCGAATGGAGTGCTTGCAAGACAAAATTGCTCTCTCACCTACCAGCGGCTAAGATTCAGGCCTCGCTTGCGGTCGGCATCCCGGCCCCGCCTTTGAAGATTCCCCCATGAACCTGCTGCGCGCTCTCGCCACCATTAGTGGCATGACCCTCCTTTCCCGCATCCTGGGCTTTGTCCGGGACTTTGTCATTGCCCGGGCCTTTGGCGCCGGCATGGCCACGGACGCTTTTTTCGTCGCCTTCAAGCTCCCCAATCTGCTGCGCCGCATGTTTGCCGAGGGCGCCTTTTCCCAGGCTTTCGTCCCCATTCTGGGGGAATACAAAAATAAGCGGGGGGAAGCGGAAACCAAGCGCCTGGTGGATCACGTGGCCACCCTGCTCTTTCTCGCCATGACCGGGGTCACCTTTCTGGGCATTCTGGGGTCCCCTCTGCTGGTTTACATTTCCGCCCCCGGCTTTAGCGCCAATCCGGACAAATTCCAGCTCACCGTGAGCCTGACCCGGATTGCCTTTCCCTACATTCTCTTCATGTCCCTGGTGGCCCTGGCCGGGGGCATTCTCAACACCTGGAGCCGCTTCGCCCTGCCCGCCTTCACCCCGGTGATGCTCAACCTGAGCTTCATTTTTATGGCCCTGGTGGCGGCCCCCTGGTTCAATCCCCCCATCCTGGCCCTGGGCTGGGCTATTTTCCTGGGGGGCTGTCTGCAACTGGCCATCCAGCTACCGGCCCTGAAAAAGATCGGCATGTTGCCCCGCTGGGGCGTGGACTGGCGGGACCCGGGGGTGCGCCGCATTCTCAAGCTCATGGGCCCGGCCATATTGGGGGTGTCGGTGAGCCAGATCAGCCTCATCATCAACACCATCTTCGCCTCTTTCCTGGGCACCGGGTCCGTGTCCTGGCTGTATTACGCGGACCGGCTCATGGAATTTCCCTCCGGACTGCTGGGGGTGGCCCTGGGCACCATTCTCCTGCCCTCCCTATCCAAGTACCACGCCAGCGCCCAGCCGGAGGAATACTCCAAGCTCCTGGACTGGGGCCTGCGCCTCTGCTTTCTCCTCACCCTGCCCGCCGCTTTGGCCCTGGCTATCCTGGGCATTCCCCTGGTGGCCACCCTGTTCCACCACGGGGCCTTCGGTACCGCCGACGTGCTGCATACCCGGGACGCCCTAGCCGCCTACTCTATAGGCCTGATCGGCCTGATCCTGGTAAAGGTGTTGGCCCCAGGCTTTTACGCCCGGCAGAACATCCGTACCCCGGTGAAAATCGCCCTGGCTTCCCTGCTGGTCACCCAGGCCATGAATCTGGCCTTCATCTGGCCCCTGCGCCATGCCGGTCTGGCCCTGTCCATCGGCCTGGCCGCCTGCTTTAACGCCACCCTGCTCTACCGGGGCCTGCGCCGCCACGGCATTTTCCAACCCCAGCCGGGCTGGGGGCTGTTCTTTCTGCGCCAGTTCAGCGCCCTGGCGGTACTGGGGGCGGTGCTCTGGTTCGGCATGGGCAAGGAAAGCACCTGGCTCACCTATGGCACCAAGCAGTGCCTGCTCCACCTCACCCCCCTGGTCATTGGGGGCTGTCTGGCCTATTTCGCCACCCTGGCCGCATTAGGTTTTAGAATTAAAGACTTCCGGCGTCGCGCCGCCGAATAGCAAGAGAAAAGCGGGAATGGGGGGTCGCCCACCAGGGCACCGTTTCCCCGCCCCTCCGGCGCCGCCCGTTTCCACCCCCAGCACGGAGGCAGCCATGATTCTGACCAGCCCGCGTCTTACCGACGGACAACGGATTCCCCCGGAATTCGCCTTCTGCATTCCCCACCCCACCCGGCACGTGGCCCTGAGCCAGAACCGCAACCCGCCCCTGATCTGGCGAGAGGTGCCCGAGGGTACCCGTTCCCTAGCCCTGCTCTGCGTGGATCCGGATGTACCCTCCGTGGGGGACGATGTGAACCGACCCGACCGGACCGTACCCGCCGACCTGCCCCGGGCGGATTTCTACCACTGGGTGCTGGTGGATTTACCTCCCAGCCTCAACGGGGTGGAAGAAGGGGCCTTCTCCAAGCAGGTCACCCCCCGGGGCAAGACCGGCCCCGCCGCCCCCCTGGGAGCCCGCCAGGGCCTCAACGACTACACCGGCTGGTTTGCCCGGGATCAGGACATGCGGGGGGAATACTTCGGCTATGACGGCCCCTGCCCGCCCTGGAACG
The DNA here is from genome assembly GCF_018905915.1 of Azospira inquinata. Classification (NCBI taxonomy): domain Bacteria; kingdom Pseudomonadati; phylum Pseudomonadota; class Betaproteobacteria; order Rhodocyclales; family Rhodocyclaceae; genus Azospira; species Azospira inquinata. The sequence continues at coordinate 2,520,509 of NZ_CP064782.1, read as the reverse complement.
ATGCCCGGGAGCACCGCTACCGCTTCACCGTCTATGCCCTGAACGTGGACAGCCTGCCGGTCCAGGGCGGCTTCACCGGTCCCCAGGCCCTGGCGGCCATGGAAGGCCACATCCTGGCCCAGGCCAGCCTGACGGTGACCTACACCCTCAATCCCGCCCTGCTGGGCTAAACGCCCGGGCCAGGCGCTCCAAGGCCCGGTCCAGGGTGGCCCGGGGGCAGCCGAAATTGAGGCGGAGAAAACCAGGGGCGCCGAAGTCCTTGCCATCGGAAAGCCCCAGCCCGGCGGCCTCACAGGCGGCGGCCGGGTCCGCCACACCGCTTTCCCGGGCGTCGATCCAGGCCAGATAGGTGGCCTCAGGTGCCACCATGGAGAGGCCCGGAATGGCAGCCACCGCCGCCGCCACCCGATCCCGGTTGCCCCGCAAGTAATCCAGCAAAGCCTCCCGCCAGGCTTGCCCCTCCCGGTAGGCAGCGGCGCAGGCCGCCAGGCCCAGCACATTGACGTGGGGCACGATGCCCGCCATGGCGGCGTTGAATTCCCGGCGCAGGCCCGGGTCCGGAATCACCGCAAAGGCGCAGGACAGGCCCGGAATGTTGTAGGTTTTGGAGGGCGCCATGAGGGTCACGGTACGCCGGGCCAGGTCCGGGTCCAGGGCGGCAAAGGGCTGATGCCGGGCCCCGGGCTGCAATTGCAAATCCCCGTGAATTTCGTCGGAGCAGACCCGCAGGTCATAACGGTGGCAAAGATCCCCCAGGCGCGCCAGCTCTTCCCCGGTCCAGGCCCGACCCACCGGATTGTGGGGATGGCAAAGGAGCAGGAGCCGGGGCCGCTCCGGCCCGGAGAGGGCCCGTTCCAGGGCCTCCCAATCCCACCCCCAGCGCCCTGCCTCCTGTTTCAAAGGAACGGTGACCAGGGGCCGATCGGAGAGCCGGGGAGCGGAGAGAAAGGGGGGATAGACGGGCACCGCCGTCAGGACACTTTCCCCGGGCCGGGTCAGGCCCCGGCAGGCCACGTTGAGGCCGGTGACCAGGCCGGGGAGCCAGACCAGCCAATCTTCTTCCACCTGCCAGTCATAATCCCGAGCCAGGGCTGTGAGCACGGCCGCCGTCACCGGAGGGGTAGGGCCGCCGTAGCCAAACACCCCATGGGCCACCCGCTCCCCAAGGGCCGCCATGACCGACGGCGGGGAGGAAAAATCCATGTCCGCCACCCACAGGGGCAGCACATCCCGGTCCCCGTAACGGGCCCATTTAATGCTGTCGCTGGCACGACGGTCCACGGGGGTATCAAAGTCGAAGGAAGGAATAGGGTTGGGGAGACTGGGCATGGTGTTTTAGAGCAACAGAAATTAGGGAGGGAAGGGGGAAAACGTTCCGGGCATCCCCGGGAGAAACCGGGAAGCCAAGCCAAGAAAAAGGGTGTCTAAAGGGGCGGTGCCGCCAATAAATCCGTAGCGTCCAGAGAATCCAGCAATTCCGTATCTTCATGGGCATAGGGAGGCGCACAGCAACAGAGCACCACCAGGGGCGCCGGGCCCGGGTTTTCCAGGCCGTGGGGGGTGCCGGGCAATATGGCTACCGTATCCCCTGCCGCCACGGCAAAGCGTTCCGGCCCCAGGACCATCCACCCTTCACCGGCGGTGACATGGTAAAGCTCTTCGCTTCGGCGGTGCCGGTGCAGATGGGTACGGGTGCCCGGCGGCACGGTGGCCTCCGCCAGACTCTGGGCCCGGTTGCCGTGCTGACCGGGATGGAGCAGTTCCCGAATCAGGGAGCCGTCCTTGGTCACGTAGGGGGTCACCGCCCCGTAACGGGTCTTCAGCAGGGGCAAATCAGACACCGGCCTTCCCTCCCAAAAGCCCCATCCTACCGCGCTCTCCGAATTTTCCCCAGCCTCCCGGCCATGACGGCAAGCTATTAGAATGATGTGGGGACGCCAACCTGGGGCCGTCCCCCATCCGCCGTGTCCCGGGGATAGGGGAATCAAGGAGAAATCAGGGAACTGAGGGAGAAAAAAATGCGGGACCTGAAAGAATTGGGCATGTTGCTCCTGGGGTTCATGCCCTGGCTTTTGTTTCTGTTTGTGGCAGGGCACACCCTGGCCGGGCTGGAGCGGGCCATCTGGCTGTGCTTTTTCGCTTCCCTGGTGTTCGGCTTCGACGAGCTTCGGCGGGGCTTCATTCTCCAGTGGGGCTCCCTGTTTTTCTTCGGCGCCTGTCTGGTGCTGGTGAATTGGCAACAGAATATCTGGGTCGCCACCCACATGACCCTGATCGCCAATTCCGCCCTTACCGCCATCATGTGGCTGACCCTGGCGGTAAAGCGCCCCTTCGCCCTCCAGTACGCCCGCCGGGATTTGCCCCGGGAGCGCTGGAACGACCCCAAGGTGGTTGCCAGTTGCCGCTTTATCACCCGGGTCTGGGCCGGGCTCATGAGCCTGGCGGTGGGGGTAGCCGCCGTCCATGAGGAACGGCTGGTGGATTGGCCCGAATCCGTCTTCTTTGACCTGAGCCTGGTCATTATCGTGACCGGGGTGGCCTTCACTACCCTGTACAAGCGCCACCTCCATCGAAGTCAGCCCCAGGCCAGCCCGGGCTGACGCCGAAGCGGAGCCCGCAAAAAAAGGGCCGGAATCTTCCGGCCCTTTTGGCTGGCGGGGGCGCCCGGGCCCCGGCTTTAAATCTGGAAATCCGGCAACTGCTTGGCCACCAGACGATTGTCCAGGGTCACGTAGTCGGGCAGGCCGTTTTTGTAGGGGGGATAGTCTTCTCCCTCGATCAGGGGGGAGAGATAGGCCCGGCACTTGTCCGTAATGTGGAAACCATCGGGGGTAATGAAATCCGTGGGCATTTTCCGTTCCACATTGGCCACGTTTTTCAGTTCCGCCACCCCCACTTCCCAGCGGTAGGGGGCGTCAGACAGGCGCTGCACCGTGGGCATCACCGCATTGCGCCCGGCCAGGGCCAGTTCCACCGCCGCCCGGCCCAGGGCATAGGCCTGGTCCGCGTCGGTCTTGGAGGCCAGATGGCGGGCCGCCCGTTGCAGGTAGTCGGCCAGGGCCCAGTGATACTTGTGGCCCAGCCGGTCCTTGATCAACTGGGCAATCCATTGCCCCGCCCCCCCCAGTTGGGAGTGACCGAAGGCATCCTTGCCCCCCTGCTCGGCCACAAACTGGCCTTCCCCGTTTTTCAAGCCTTCGGAGACGGCCACGGTGCAATAGCCGTAGCGTTCCACGCAGGCCTGGACCCGGGCCAGGAAGGCGACCTCGTCAAAGGCCACTTCGGGAAACAGGAGGATGTGGGGCGCCGCCCCTTCCCGCTCCGCCGCCAGGCCGCAGGCGGCGGTAATCCAGCCCGCGTGGCGGCCCATCACTTCCAGGACAAAAATTTTGGTGGAGGTCTTGGCCATGGACGCCACGTCCAGTCCCGCTTCCCGGATGGAAGTGGCCACGTACTTGGCCACGGAGCCGAAGCCCGGGCAGCAGTCCGTGAGGGGCAGATCGTTATCCACGGTCTTGGGCACTCCCACGCACACCAGGGGATGGTCCATGGTCTCCGCCAGCTGGGACACCTTCCAGGCCGTGTCCATGGAGTCGTTGCCCCCGTTGTAGAAAAAGTAGCCGATGTCGTGGGCCTTGAAGACCTGGATCAGGCGTTCGTACTGGGCCCGGTGTTCTTCCAGGGATTTCAGCTTGTAGCGGCAGGAGCCGAAGGCGGCCCCCGGGGTGGTGCGCAGCTTGGCGATCTGGGCATCGCTCTCCAGGCTGGTGTCGATGAGCTCTTCCGTCAGGGCCCCCACAATGCCGTTGCGACCCGCGTAGACCTTGCCGATCTGGTCCGGATGGGCCCGGGCCGTCTGAATCACGGCACAGGCAGAAGCGTTGATAACGGCGGTGGGACCGCCGGACTGGGCATAAAAAGCGTTTTTCACCGACATGACAGACCTCGGATTGAGAAAATATTAGGAGCCGGGGCGTCCCCGCCCACTGCGCCCCCTAAACCCCAGGGCCGTTGCGCACACCAAGCGACAACCCGGGCCAGGAGGCCGACTCCAAAGACAAAAACGCAGCCCCCAAGCCTTGGGTGGCTGCGTCTTTTCCTGGGGTGGCGGACCTTACTTCAGGGCCGCGAACGCCCGTTCCTTGATTTCTTCCACACTGCCCACCCCGGCGATTTTCCGGTATTGGGGGGCCTTGGCGTCGCCGGTGGCGGCCCATTGGCCGTAGTAAGTCACCAGGGGTTCGGTCTGGGAGTGATAGACCTCCAGACGTTTTTTCACCGTGGCTTCCTTGTCGTCGTCCCGCTGAATCAGGGCTTCACCGGTCACGTCGTCCTTCCCTTCCACCTTGGGGGGGTTGTACTTAACGTGGTAGGTGCGGCCGGAGGCCACGTGCACCCGGCGGCCGCTCATGCGGTCCACGATGTCCCCATCGGGCACATCGATTTCCAGCACGAAATCGATGGGAACCCCGGCGGCCTTCATGGCTTCCGCCTGGGGAATGGTGCGGGGGAAGCCGTCGAACAGGTAACCGGCCTTGCAGTCATCCTGTTGCAGCCGGTCTTTCACCAGACCGATGATGATGTCGTCGGACACCAGACCGCCCGCATCCATGACCTTCTTGGCTTCCAGGCCCAGGGGGGTGCCGGCCTTGACGGCGGCGCGCAGCATGTCCCCGGTGGAAATCTGGGGAATGCCGAATTTTTCCCGGATGAATTGGGCTTGGGTACCTTTGCCAGCGCCAGGGGCGCCAAGAAGAATCAGTCTCATGAGTTCCTCGAAAGAGAAGCGATCCGTAGGATCGACGGCGGTTGATGGTAAGGGCGGCCCGGCTTTGAAACCGGAACTGCGGTGCTGTTCGGCGGCAGCGGGAGCTGCTTATGGTTGTTTTAAGGGGCGAGGTCCGGCGGGGGAAAATTTTCCGCCCCCCGGGCCTTTTGCGGGAGGGAAATTACCCGCAAAACCTGGGCAGGTCAAACCGGGGAATTCCCTTCCCGGGCGAACCATTGGCGCATCCTTTCCCCGTCTTCCGGGGTGTCCACCCCGGGCATGGGCAGGGCGTCGGCCACGGTCACGCTGATCCGGTAGCCGTGCCAGAGGGCGCGCAGCTGTTCCAGTTTTTCCACCTGTTCCAGAGGCGCGGCTTCCAGCCGCCCGAAAGCCCGGAGAAACCCGGCCCGGTAGGCGTAAAGGCCTATGTGTCGGTAGGCGCCCAGGCCGGGGGGCAGGGTCTGCCGTCCGGCCGCCTGGGCGAAAGCTTCCCGGTCCCAGGGAATGGGGGCCCGGGAAAAGTACAGGGCATCCCCGTCCTTGCGGCAAACCAGCTTCACCACATTGGGATTGAAGAATTCGGCGGCGTCCTGGAGAGGATGGCCCACGGTGGCGATATCGGCGCCGCTGGCCTGCAACTGGTCGGCGGCTTGACGGATCAGCACCGGGTCGATGAGGGGTTCGTCCCCCTGCACATTGACCACCATGGTCCGGTCATCCCAGCCCCGCTGGGCCACCACTTCGGCCAGCCGGTCGGTGCCGGTGGGGTGGTCGGCCCGGGTCATCACCCCCTGGAAGCCGTGGTGTTCTACGGCGGCCAGCACCTCCGGGTGATCCGTGGCCACCCAGACCTCTTCGGCCCCGGAAGCCCGGGCCCGTTCCGCTACCCGCACCACCATGGGCTTGCCCCCCAAATCCAGCAGGGGTTTGGCCGGCAGCCGGGAAGAGGCGTAGCGAGCGGGAATGACGACCTTAAAGCCCATGGCGGCCTATTCCTCGTCCGGCCCCAGGGTCCGGGCTTCTTCTTCCAGCATCACCGGAATGTCGTCCCGCACCGGGAAAGCCAGCTTGCAGGGCTTGCAGACCAGCTCCTGCTTATCCTTCCGATAGTCCAGGCTACCCTTGCAGAGGGGGCACACCAGGATGTCCAGCAGTTTCGCGTCCATGCAAACTCTCCAGAATAAAAGCGCTAATGTCCGGGGTGACCCGGGCGTCCACCGGCAGCACCCAGGCCTCGCCCAGGTGGAGCCGGGCGCATTTTACCCCATCCTTTTCCGTGAGCAGGGCCACCTCCCCGGGGTGCAGGAAGGAAAAATCCTCCACCCGGTAGGCGTGGTGGTCCGGAAAGGGATGGGGCACCACCTCCAGACCCAGGTCCCCCAGGGTGCGGAAAAAGCGCCCCGGGTCGCCAATGCCAGCCACCCCGTGGAGCACCTTACCCGCCAGGTCTTCTGCCCGGCATCGGCGCTCCGGTTCGGCCAGGGCAAGGAATTCCCCCGCCTCCAGACTCATCTGGAAGGCAGGCAAATGGCTGGTACTGCGCAAGGCCAGGGAATCGGGTAATTCGTTATAAACCAGGGCGTGGGCCCGGGCCAGGCGGGACAGGGGTTCCCGCAGGGGACCGGCGGGCAGCAGGCGACCATTACCCGCCCCCCGGGCGTCGAAGACCACAATTTCCACATCCCGGGCCAGCCGGTAGTGTTGCAGGCCGTCGTCGCAGAGCAGCACATCCACCTCCGGATGGGCGGCCAGCAAGGCCCGGCCCGTGGCCACCCGGTCCCGACCCACCCACACGGGCACACCGGTGCGCCGGGCCAGGAGCAGGGGTTCATCCCCCACCACATCCGCCGTGGCCTCGGGAGAAACGGCCTGGGGCCGCAGCACTTCCGCCCCGTAGCCCCGGCTGACAATGGCCGGATGGCGCCCGGCGGCGGCCAGATCCTGGGCCAGACGGGCCACCAGGGGGGTTTTACCCGCGCCCCCCACGGTCAGATTGCCCACCACCACCACGGGCACGGGCAGACGCTCGGTGCGGAGCCAGCCCCAGCGATAGGCCAGACGCCGGCTTTGCACTAGCAAGGTAAAGACCCAGGAGACGGGCAACAGGGCCAGGCCGGTAAGGCCGTCAAGGAAGCGGGAAAAGGGAGGGAGAGGGGCTTCCCGGCGCGGCATAAGCCGGCCGGGGAACCAGATGCGAAGCAGACGCCGCACCGAGGGCGAAGGGGGCATGGGGAAAAGGCGGAGTTACTGGGCGCCGCCCTGACCGCCGGAAGGGGTCTGGGTAGCAAAGGAGATATGGGGATAACCCGCCGTCTGGGCCGCCTGCATCACATCCACCACGCTCTGGTGGGTGGTTTTGGCGTCCGCATCGATGACGATAAGGGGATCTTTCTGGGTTCCCGCCGCCCGATGCAGGGCTTCCGCAATCCCGGCCACTTCGCTGTTGGCCAGGGGTTCCTTATTCACCAGCACCTGCCCCGCCGCCGTAATGGCCACATTGACCTCATTGGGCTGGTCCGGAGACTGGGTGCTGTCCGCCGTGGGCAGATTGATTTCCAGACCGGAGAACTTGGCGTAGGTAGTAGTGAGCATGAGGAAAATAATGATCACCAAAAGTACGTCGATCATGGGGATCAGGTTGATTTCCGGCTCTTCCCGGGGCTGACCGCGACGAAAGTTCATGGCTTAGGCCCGATCTCCGTGAACGATTTCCACCAGCCGCACCGCCTGCTGCTCCATGTCGATGACGAAGCCATCCACCAGGGCGCGGAAATGGCGCCAGAAAATCATGGAGGGAATGGCCACCACCAGGCCGAAGCCCGTGTTGTAGAGGGCGATGGAAATCCCGTGGGCCAACTGCATGGGGTTGGCACCGCTGGGGGACTGGGCGCCGAACAGTTCGATCATGCCCACCACCGTGCCGAACAGACCCATCAGGGGGCTGATGGAGGCGATGGTGCCCAGGGTAGTGAGGTAGCGTTCCAGGTCGTGGGTAACGCCCCGGCCGGATTCCTCAATGGCTTCCTTCATCACTTCCCGGCTGGAGCGGGCGTTGCGCAGACCGGCGGCAAACACCCGGCCCAGGGGAGAATTCTGTTCCAGGGCGGCAATGCTCTGGTCGGTCAGGGTGCCTTGACGGAGTTCCCCCACCACCCGGGCCAGGAGGCCATCGGGCACCACCCGGGTACGGCGCAGGGCCACCAGGCGTTCAATAATCAGGGCTACAGCGATGATAGATGCCAACAACAGGGGCCAGATGGGCCAGCCAGCGGCCTGGATAATGGAAAACACGCGAATCTCCGAAAGAGCGTTAAGCGTGGAACTTTAGCCTGCCCCCTCGGGTCCGGCAAGTCCCCGGTAGAACCGGCCTGTAGCCGAGTTCCCGACGCTTATCCACAAAATCTGTGGATAAGTCTGTGGATTGCTTGTCATCAGATTGTCTAACTCCCGGGGCCGCAAGGCTTTTTCTTACTCTGCCGCGAAATAGGGCAACCCAACAAATTCATTAATAATCATACGGTTATATGCAAACTCAGGGCCTGGACAGGAGCTTTGCCCGGCAAAGTCCCGGGGGGCCTGACGGAGTCGGGTAAAATCACCGTCATGCAAGCCCAACTGGATTTTTCCGCCCCCGCCGCCCCGGCCACCGTTATTCCCGTCTCCGCCCTCAACCGGCAGGTCAAACGCCGCCTGGAAGAGGCCTTTCCCCTCTGCTGGGTCTCCGGAGAAATTTCCAATCTCACCGTGGCCGCCTCGGGCCACGCCTATTTTTCCCTCAAGGACGACCAGGCCCAGGCCCGCTGCGTCATGTTCCGGGGCCGGGCCCAGTTGCTGGGCTTTCGTCTGGAAAACGGCATGCATGTGGAAGCCCGGGTACTGGTGGGCCTCTACGAGCCCCGGGGGGAATACCAGCTCAATGTGGAAACCCTGCGCCGGGCGGGCCAGGGCAATCTGTACGAACAGTTCCTGCGCCTCAAGGCCAAGCTGGAGCAGGAAGGCCTTTTCGCCACCGAGCGCAAACGGCCCCTGCCCCCCTTCCCCCGCTGCCTGGGCATCGTCACCAGCCCCCAGGCCGCCGCCCTGCGGGACATTCTCACCACCTTGGCGCGGCGGGCGCCCCACGTGGCCATCCGCCTCTATCCCACCCAGGTCCAGGGGGACGCAGCCCCGGCCCTTATCGCCGCTGCCATCACCGCCGCCGCCCAGCGCCGGGAATGCGATGTGCTGCTGGTGTGCCGGGGCGGGGGCAGCATGGAAGACCTCTGGGCCTTTAACGATGAAGCCGTGGCCCGGGCCATTGCCGCCTGCCCCATGCCCGTGGTGAGCGGGGTGGGCCACGAAACGGATTTCACCATCGCCGACTTTGCCGCCGACCTGCGGGCCCCCACCCCCACTGCCGCCGCCGAACTGGCCAGCCCGGACCGGGATGCCCTGCTGGACCGGCTAGACGAACTGGCCGCCCTCCTCAGCCGCCGCTGCTGGCAGGCCTTGGAATACCGGCAACAACAACTGGACTGGCTGGGCAAGCGCCTCAAACACCCGGCGGAACGGCTCGCCCAACAGGCCCAGGCCCTCAACGCCCTGGGGCTGCGGCTGGCCGCCGCCCAAGCGAGACGGGTGGGAGAAAGCCGGGAACGGCTCACCCGCCTGAGCCATCGCCTGGCCCTGGCCCGGCCTCGGCCGGAAAATTTTAGGGAACGCTTGACCGGACTTGCGGTCCGAATGCACAGCGCCCAGCAACAAGGGGTGGCACAACGCCGCGCCCACCTGGACAGGCTGGCCGCCGGGCTGGCCCATCTCAACCCGGAAGGGGTGCTTTCCCGGGGCTACGCCATCGCCTTTGACGACGACGGCAAGGCCGTACGGGACGGCGGCACCCTCCAACCGGGTCAATCCCTGGTATTACGCCTGCATCGGGGCGATGCCCGGGTGGAGGTGCGCCAGGCCCGGGGCGCACCGGTTGTCACCCCCGGGGATCGTGACTAGAATTTTCCCTTACCCACAACAAACCCACGGAGAATCATAATGGCTTTTGAATTGCCTGCTCTGCCCTACGCCCAGGATGCCCTGGCCCCCCATATTTCCAAGGAAACCATCGAGTTCCACTACGGCAAGCACCACCAAAGCTACGTCACCAACCTGAACAACCTGGTCAAGGGCACGGAATACGAAGCCCTGGATCTGGAAGCCATCATCAAAAAGGCCCCCGCCGGTGGCATCTTCAACAACGCCGCCCAGGTCTGGAACCACACCTTCTTCTGGAGCAGCCTCAAGCCCAACGGCGGCGGCGCCCCCACCGGTGCCCTGGCTGACGCCATCAACAAAAAGTGGGGCTCCTTCGACGACTTCAAAAAAGCCTTCACCACCTCCGCCACGGGCAACTTCGGCTCCGGCTGGACCTGGCTGGTGAAAAAGGCCGACGGCTCCCTGGACATCGTGAACACCAGCAACGCCGCCACCCCCCTGACCGGCAGCGACAAGCCCCTGATCACCATCGACGTATGGGAACACGCCTACTACATCGACTACCGCAACGCCCGGCCGAAATTCGTGGAAACCTACCTGACCTCCCTGGTCAATTGGGATTTCGCCGCCAAGAACTTCGCTTAAGGCACCGCTCGCATCAACAATTGGCAGTTCGCTTAACTAACTGAGCCAATTAACTTGATATTAAAAAGGGGAGCGAAAGCTCCCTTTTTTAACCAAAAAAACTTAACCAAATAGCATTATTTTACTCAAAACAATAGACACAGCATCCCCAGCCACACCGGCTTAATTATTACAAACAACTATAGCAGCGCTATCAACCAACGCAATCAAATCGCTAGAAATTTTAACTTTCCTTTAGCAGCCCATCCAGAGCCCGAAACACCTTCTCCAAATATTTCCCATAAGGGGCACTATAATTGGAAGTGACCACCACCCGATCATTGCAATCCAAAATACGTTGACGAATTAGCTCCCCATATTGCCCCCAATACTCCCCTAGTTTTTTAACATCGAGAGCTCTAGCGAGGTCTGCTGTAGATGCAAATACCTTATCATCTTCATTTTCAGCAAACGGCTCAATACTTAAATTCGACAAACAATAATCCAGAAAATAAAAAATATTTTTTTCCTGGACCGTCGGATTAAAGCAAAAATCAAAGATGTATTTATTCATTAATTGAGCTATTCCGTGCTCATCCTTTTCTCCACATTCATCGTAATATCCACACCCCACCCCCGAGCCTTGCGGGAAAAGAGAGTTACTCAATTGATAAACCACGAACACCTTAATTCTCGAACGGGTAGCTTCTATATATTTCTTAAGCTCGGAGTCAACCGAAACATTTCCTTCATTTTTTCCTAAAAATTGCCCATCAAGGGCTTCATCCACTTCTTCAAAAAAATTCCGCCCCCCATTAATATAACGATCCTTAAACAAGCAGAATATTTTTTGCGATATTTTTCTCATTTCTAATATTGCAAGCTCACGAACAGGACCTTCCGTCTTCGCATCTTCGTTCTGATTAACAATAAGAGCTCTTGCTATATTAAAAAGCGACCCCTGCCGATCCCATGAACATATAAGTCTAAAAATTAATAAGTCATTCCATCCCAAAATACCGCGATCATCATCTATTAGGTATTGAATAATACCTTTCCCTGCGTACTCCCCTTCTCCAAAAATACGCCAGGCAATCTCCATTACATTCCGCGATCTATTATCAACTCGCTGGCGAGAATTCCTGCCCCAGCCAGCGGTATCTAAAAGATTATAAAGAAAAAATACTGACAATTCCCGGAGACTATGAAAGCTTACGCGGGCTTCCTTTTCTGCCACTGGATAGCGAGGCAAATAGTCAACAAGGGTATTAATAGCATCTTCAGCAACCTCTCTTGTAAAGTATCGGGATTTATCTAATAGAATTTGCCAAAACTTCTCGTGAATGTTAAAACATTTTTCAGCTTTAAAATCCCTGGATTCCAGAATAGACTTTACTAAAGCCCCCCCCCTAACCTTTTCAACCGCATTAGAATAAAACACAAAAGTCTCCAGCGGGTCTGGTTTAACGCAACGTACAATAAATTCTAAGTACGCTTCCAAATTTCTATGGTCCCCCGAATTAAAGCATGCACGGGATGACAACTCCGCCTCATCTATTCTATCTGACTGATTTGTTTTTGGAACCGACTGATCAAACAATTGCCGCAACAAAAAAATTGCAGCTGGCATTTTTTTACTTTCCAAATCTTTCAGGAATGAATCATATTCTTCCGAGTTCTTTCTCTCTGTTTTATTAGGCAAACATTCCAGTGCTAATGAAAAAACCCCATCTCGACCCCCTGTTTCTTCAATATAAATGCGCCTAAATACCCCAGGGTAATTTAGATGCAGAAGAATCAAATTTATAAGGTCTGTTTTATTAAAATCTACCTCACCAAAATCCACCTGATCAATCTGCATTAGCAGCATAGCGTTTACAAAGCGTTTTATTTTGCGGAAATCACCTACAATCGGCATGTATTCTGCGGCCTTATCCCCGTCAAGAAGCTTAGCCAGTTCATTAAGAACGCCTGCGAGCCTCACTGGCATTTTAGATTGAATTGAGTCCAACCAATTTTCCTTCTCCGAGCAACTATCGTTTAGAAAATTGACAAGATCAGCACTATTAATAAATAAGCTCAACTTTGCAGTTATAAATTTCTCAAGAAACTCGCGAGTCCCAGCTCCTTCATTATTGCTTTTATTGAGTTTTTCCGTATCATAGCAAAGAATATAAATCACCTGGGAAAGTTGAAAAGTTCGTTTAGTTGCGAACAACACATTATTTATAGCGTTTCCATCCAAACGATCAAGATCATCAATAACTACGATTAAGCGGCGCCCCAGCCTCTTAAGAACCGAATCCACATCCCCAAGCAAGCCATCTAGTTTATTTTCAGATGGCTCCAACAGAAGCTTAAAGCCAAAAAAAGAGAAACTCACCTTCCCTTTTAACGATCGGGAATAGCGTGAAATTGTAGTCCGGAATTCTGGAGCAAATACCTCAGCCTCAATTGCAGAGGTAAAATCTTGAATCATACGTATCGCCAGATCAGGATCAGAAGCATATTGAAGCGGCTCAAATCTACATACGATCACCTCTTCTGGTCTATTTTTCCAATAACATTCCGCAAGATTTATAAAACTTGTCTTCCCTACACCCCATGGACCATCCACCCCGAAAACTAGCCCCGTTTGTGCCTTACTGGACAGAACTGCCGCTGCAAAAGTTTCCGCCTGACTATCTATACTAAGGAAATCCTCATCTTTATCCCTGATTTCATTATCACTAAGAAAATTTAACTGGGAAGGTGAATTTTTCCTTTTTGAAATAAGTGCCTGAGATAATGGTAAAAATATAATCGAACAAAGAGAAACAAAAATAGCTGGCGTCCAGCTCCGACCTAAACGTTCAAAATTAATATGTATTTCATATAGCAACGGTGCGGCTAGTTGGCTAACCCAAAATCCGATTCCGATCATAAACAATAAATCAACTCGAACACCGCGCCCCATTTTGGCTATGGCGCGAAGAACTCCCCGTTTCACGGCATAGGTCAGACAAAGCGCGGCCACTACTAGAATTCCACAGGCAATCGCCCAACTAGGCGACCCCAACAATTCAGGCGCATAGCTCGTCCCCAGGATAAAGCCAATCCGCCCCACCTCGGCAATTAGGAAGCCAATAACAAGATACTTAGCAAAAATCGTAAGTTCCGGCATTTTCATCATTGGTTTTTCGGTCATCATTGAGTCTTTTCCATACTTAAACTCCCCTCACAAGCATATTTATTATTCATTAGACATGAGTACTTTACAGCTAAGTACTGCTTAAGGGATATACGTTAGCAGATCCTTTTTCTCCAACTTTGTAGCAGTTTTTACCAAAGATAGTTCACATATTCTTCCCCGTATCGGTTTGCTCACTAACTAGCTCTTATTGAATATTTTTACAGAAATAAATTATTTTTAAACAGAAATTTATTGTTGCAGAACGCCAATATCCAGCGATATGATCGGCCATCTTCTCAAGGAGCCCACCATGTCCCTTACCCCCGCTTCGCCCCAACCCACCTCGCTGCAACGCATCCGCAAGACCAGCCGGGTGCTGGGGTATTTTTGTTTGGTGCTGACCTGGGGTCTGCCCCTGGCGGCGGTGTTGGTCTGGCTGCTGGGGGATCAGGCCAATCTGGCCAGCCGGGTGGGGAACGGTATTGCCATTACTCTGGAACAGCCCCTGGCCACCTGGCAGCGGCTGGGGGGCGCCGGGGTGGCGCTGGTGCAGTTTGGCTGCCTGTCCGTGGGGCTGTGGCATGTGCGGCGCTGTCTGCTGGACTTTGCCCAGGGGGTGTTTTTCCATATCCGGGTGGTGGTCCATCTGCGCCGTTTTGCGGCCTGGGTCTGCGCTTCCAGCTTGGTTAGCCTGCTCAGCCAGCCCCTGTTGTCCGTCTTGCTCACCCTCAACAATGGGGTGGGCCACCGCCAGTTGAGCGTGGGGGTGAGCGGCCATGAGCTGTTTGCCCTGTTTGTGGCAGGCACCCTCTGGCTGATCGCCTCCGTCATGACCCACGCCAGCGCCCTGGCGGACGAAAACGCCCAATTTATCTGAAGCCCGCCATGCCCATTGTTGTCCGTCTGGATGTAATGCTGGCCCTGCGCAAGGTCAAATCGAAGGCCCTGGCCGAATACGTGGGGATTACGGAAGCCAATCTGTCCCTGTTCAAGTCTGGCAAGGTGAAGGGGGTGCGCTTTGAAACCCTGGAAAAAATCTGCGCCTATCTGAACTGCCAGCCGGGGGATTTGTTGCAATATGTTCCAGAACCGGAGGCGCCCCCAGCCCCGCTGCCTGCCGAAAATCCCTAGGTTTTATGGGGGTTTCCCACCCCTTTTAATCTTTACACGCTGTTACACCGTCATAACCCAAATTTGCCGAAGGGGGGCCTAAAGTTTGGCCCATGGATAGGGCGCCGGGCTTTCCGGATAACCCTATCCCCGGACAAATCATCCAAGAGGAGTTGACCATGAACAGCAAAACCCTGGTGGCGGCCCTGACCGCCGGTATTCTCTCCTGCACCGCCGGCCTGAGCCTGGCCGCCGAACAGGCCCCCGCCCCGGCCATGGGCCCCATGGGCCACCACATGAACTTCAACCCGGAAGAGCATCTGCAACGGACTCTCAAGGACCTGCAAGGCAAGCTGGCCTTGAGCGCCAGCCAGCAAGGCGCCTGGCAGACCTACAGCCAGGCCCAGCTGAGCCGGGTGCAGCAGATGGAAGAACGGTTCAAGGCCCATCGCGATGAGGCCAAAGAGCCGGCCAAGCTGACCACCCCGGAACGGATGGATCAGGCCGCCGCCCGCATGAAGGAAGGGGCGGAACACATGGCCCAGGAAGCCAAGGACACCAAGGCTTTCTATAGCGCCCTGACGGCCCAGCAAAAGGTCATCTTCGACCTCTTCTGGCAATCCCATCACCCCCATTGCTTTGGCCCGGGCCATGAACACGGCTTTGGTCACCCCTTTGGCCCCATGTCCGGGCCCCGGGACTAAGCCCCCCGTCTCTCTCGCTTCCGGCCGCCCTTGGGGCGGCCTTTTTTTGTCGTTCTCAGCCCCCCTCAGTCGCCCTCCGCCATGACTAAAGCCAATACCCCCCTCGCCGCCCCCATGCTGGCCCTGTTGCTCCTGGTGGGCGCCTGTTCTGGCACCACGCCCCCCAAACCCGATGAATCCCAGGTCCGGCTATTTACCGGCAAAGGCTATCTCACCGACGACCAGTACAGCATCACCACCCACCCCCTCTCCTGGAAAGTGGGGGACCAGTTTATGGACCTTCTGCTGTCCCTCCCCAGCCGCCCGGGGAAATACCCCCTGGTGCTTTACGTACCCGGGCTGGGAGAAAACCGGGAGGCAGGGGAGGCCTGGCGCACCGCCTGGGCTCGGGCAGGCTATGGGGTAATCACCCTCCAGCCCCTGGATAAGGATGGCCGGGCCTGGTCCTCCCCCCAAGCCCTGGCGGGGGACTTCACCCATCTGGCCCGGGAACGCTATGCCGGGCCCGCCATGGGCCAGCGCCTGGAGCGCCTGGCCTTGTTGTTGGCGGAATTAAAACTACGCCAGCAGCAAGGGGACCCCCTGCTGGCCTCCCTGGATACGGATCAGGTAGCCCTGGCGGGCTATGACCTGGGGGCCTATACGGCCATGGCCGCCGCGGGAGAAAAGCTCAAGGCCATGCCGGACCCCACCCACCCCCTGCCCATTCGGGCCGCCATCGCCCTCAGTCCTTTTGCCAGTTTTAACGGCCTGGCCTTTACCGCCCGCTACCCCAATATCCGGGTGCCCGTTCTCAGCGTGACGGGGGATCAGGATGGGGATGCCCTGGGGCTGTTGGATTCACCGTCCCTGCGCCAAGCCCCTTTTCATTACATGCCCAAGGGGGACAAATACCTGCTGGTGCTGCAAGACATGCCCCATCCCCTTTATTCCGGTGGCCCCCTGGGCCGGGGGCCGGAAACCCAGGGTCGGGGTTCCAAGGCCGGGGACACCGGGAGCGCCGGCATGGGGGAAGGGCCAGAGGGAGGCATGGGCCGGGGCCCGGGAGGCGGCATGGAAGGGGGCCGCAGCGGCGGCAGGGGAGGTATGGGAAAACATGGGGGTCAGCAGGCAGGGGCCGGGCGAGACGCTTCCGACCAGGACGGCCATCAGAACCTCACCCGTCAGGCCCTGGCCGTCGCCGCCATCCAGGGCGTCAGCACCGCCTTTCTGGACGCTTATCTGAAGCAAGACGACACGGCCCGGGAATGGCTGGCCCGGGACAGTAACCGGTGGTTGAAACAACAAGGCCGACTGGAGCGCAAATAGGCCGCCCCGGACGGAAACAAAGCCTTACAAAAAGCCCCTGCCCAGACACACCTGGCAAACATCTCAATGGTTCAATGGTGCCATGAACCTGGGGCCCAGTCCCTGGAAGGAATTCCCATGAAAACGCTCAAATCCCTGCTGCTCTTTCTTCTCCTCGGACTGGGGGCCGCCAGTGGCGCCTGGGCCGACCACTGGCACCACCACGGCCATGTGGGCATTTTCATCGATCCCTGGGGGCCGCCCCTGATGTACCCCTACCATCCCTATCCGGTCTATCCCTATTACCCCCCCGCCGTGGTGGTGACCCCGGCGCCCCAGCCCCCGGTTTATGTGGAACAGCAACCGGCCCCGGCGGTGCAGGAGGATCAGGGCAACTGGTGGTACTACTGCCCGGAAGCCCGGGCCTACTACCCCTACGTGAAGCAGTGCACCAAGGGCTGGCAGCGGGTGGCGCCCCAGCCGCCCCAATAGGCAGCGCCCCATTCCCCGGGCGGTGGTCTAGGTCGCCGCCCCTTTTCCCGACCCATTTTCGTCGAGCCCCATCATGACTAACGCCCCCCATTTCCCCGCCCGCAGCCTGCCGGCCCTGGGCCTGGCCGCCGCCCTCCTGGCCGCCTGCACCACCGTTCCCACCGGCCCCAGCGTCATGGTGCTGCCGGGCACGGGCAAAACCTTTGAGCAGTTCCGGGTGGATAACCAGGATTGCCGCAACTACGCCCAGGAACAGATTGGCGGCACCGACGCGGGCCAATCCGCCGCCTCCGCAGAGCTGAAGAGCGCCGCCCTGGGCACCGCCGTGGGCGCCGTGGCCGGTGCGGCCATGGGCGGCCACCAGGGCGCGGGCAGCGGCGCCGGGGCAGGCCTGCTGATGGGCACCATGGTGGGCATGGGCACCGCCGACAGTTCCGCCCGGGGCACCCAACGCCAGTACGATGGGGCCTACACCCAATGCATGTACGCCAAAGGCCACCGGGTGCCGGTTTCGGGCAATCTGAGTAGCCAGCCCCAGGGCGCGCCCCGGGCTTCGTCCATGACGCCGCCGCCTCCGCCGCCACCGGACGGCCGTTACGCCCCTCCCGATTACGCTCCCCGCTAAACCGGCCTGCGGCCCCGGGCTCCAACCCTGGCGGCGCTCCAGCCCCTGCATTAAGATGCCCAGGCCCCAGGCTTTTGCCGGGGCCTGATTTTTTTCCCGGCCGGATCTCGGCGCCCTTGCCCGATCCAGTCCTTGCCGCCCCCGCCCAAGCTCCCAGGAGATTGTCGTGCTGCCAGCCCAAGCCACCCCCAGCGCCATCGTCCGTTATCTGGACCAATACGTGATTGGCCAGGAGGAGGCGAAGAAAATTCTCGCCGTGGCCATCTACGCCCATTACAAAAAGCTGGCGGCGGTCCCGGCGGGGGGCGCCCTGACGGACAAGAGCAATGTGCTCATCATCGGCCCCTCGGGCACGGGCAAGACCCTGCTCTGCGAAACCCTGGCCCGCTGGCTGGAGGTGCCCTTCGTCACCACGGACGCCACCTCCCTGGCCCAGAACAAGTATGTGGGGGAGGAAATCGAGGCCATTCTGGAACGGCTGGTGGATAAGGCCGGGGGCGACCTGGAAAAGGCCCAGCGGGGCATTGTGTTCATCGACGAAATCGACAAGCTCAAGGCGGACGGCCAGCAGCGGGCGGTTTCCGGGGAAAGCGTGCAGCACGCCCTCCTAAAGATCATGGAAGGCTACCCGGTGCGCCTGGGCCAGGACCGGTACATCGACACCTCCGCCATTCTCTTCATCTGCGGCGGGGCCTTCGTCGGCCTGGAGCAGATCCAGGCCCGGAGCAAGAGCTTCGGCTACATCGCCACCACGGGAGAGGACAACCAGACCATCCTGGACCGGCTCAATAATCGGGTGAAGCCGGTGGATTTGTTTGAATACGGCCTCATCCCCGAATTCACCGGCCGCCTGCCCATCATCGCCCGGCTACGGGAGCTGACCAAGCCCCTGCTCATCCGGGTCATGGTGGAGCCGAAAAATTCCCTCTACCGCCAGTTCCGCAAAATGCTCCAGGACGAAGGGGTGGAACTGCGCATCGCACCGGAAGTTTTCGACCAGATCGCCGACCTGGCCATTGAATACAGCACCGGCGCCCGCAGCCTGCGGGGCATTTTCGAGGAACTGCTGACTCCGGTGCTCTACGCGGTCCCCGACCACCCGGAGGTACGTCAGGTGACCTTCCGTTCCCTCTTTGAAAATCCGGTCTACGGCACCGACCCGGCGGGGGCCCCCCGCCCCGCCCCCTGACCCGGCCGGGCCCTTTGCGGAGAAAGCCCATGCCCACCCCTGCCACATCCAGCGTTGCCCAAGCCGTCGCCACCCACAACCGGGGACGGGACCCGGAGCGGCTGGCCATGAAGTACGCCAAAATGGCCCAGAGCCCCTTCATTTTTCTGCGGGGCGCCTGCCACCTGTTCTACGCCGCCCTGCCCAAGGCGGGCCCCTTCCGAGAAGCCCCCACGGCCTGGGCCTGTGGCGACCTGCATTTTGAAAATTTCGGCAGCTACAAGGGAGACAACCGGCAAGTCTATTTCGACATCAACGACTACGACGAAGCCGCCCTGGCCCCCTGCACCTGGGATCTGGTGCGCCTGCTCACCAGTCTGGCCTGCGGCGCCGACGAACTACACACGGACGAAAAGCAGAGCCGGACCCTGATCCAGGCCTGTGTGGCCGCCTACCGCCAGGCCCTGGCCCAGGGCAAGCCCCTGTGGATGGAGCGGGAAACGGCGGAAGGCCTGGTGCGGGAACTGCTGGACGGTCTGGAACAGCGCAGCCGGGCCGAATTCCTCGATAAGCGCACGGAACGCCACGGCCATCAGCGCCACCTGCGCATAGACGGGGAAAAAGCCCTGGCCGCCAGCCCGGAACAGCGGACTCTGGTCACCGATTTCCTCGCCACCTTGAGCGCCCCCGCCAGCCACCCGGACTTTTACAAGGTTCTGGACGTGGCCCGGCGCATTGCGGGCACCGGCAGCCTGGGGGTGGAACGGTATGTGGTGCTGGTGGAAGGCAAGGGCTCCCCGGACGGCAATTACCTGCTGGATTTAAAGGAAGCCCTGCCCTCCTGCCTGGTGCCCTATCTGGCCCCCCTGGGCCTGACCCAGCCGGCCTGGGCCCGGGAAGGGGAACGGGTGGTGGCAGTGCAAAAACGCATGCAGGCGGTGGACCACGCCTTTCTCCAGGCCGTGGAACTGGGGGGTAAATCCTTTCTCCTGAAAGGCCTCCAACCCCGGGAAGACCGGGTGGACATGGCCGCCTGGGGCCACAAACTGGCCCGCCTGGAAGAAGTGGCCGCCACCCTGGGCCGCCTCCTGGCCTGGGACCAGCTCCGGGCCTCGGGCCACCAGAACGCCGCCACGGCGGATGCCCTCATGGCCTTCGCTCGGCAGGACGACTGGGCCGACACCCTGGCCCACAGCGCCCGGGACATGACCCGGATCACCCGGGAGCAATGGCAGGAATTCCGGGACGCCTGGCAGGCCGGGCAACTGAAGCCGGACGGGGCGGCGGGCGGTCAGGACTGAAGCCTGGGGAGAGGCAAAGCGACGGGGTAAAGATAGGGGCCGAGGGATAAAGGGGCACCAGTCCACGGCGATACCGGAGGTTGGAGCGCCGCCCTCCTCGGCACTGGCGTGGGCGCTGGGCACAAGGTGCTTGCGGGGCCCGTGGGGCACCAATGCGTGGGTCGTCGCTTCGGGCTTCGGGCTTCGGGCTTCGGGCTTCGGGCTTCGGGCTTCGGGCTTCGGGCTTCGGGCTTCGGGCTTCGGGCTTCGGGCTTCGGGCTTCGGGCTTCGGGCTTCGGGCTTCGGGCTTCGGGCTTCGGGCTTCGGGCTTCGGGCTTCGGGCGGGCAGTTTAAGGGGGGCGCCAGGAAGGGCAAGCCCAAATTCCCAACTTTTTCAGGAACCGCTCCAGAACCGCCTGAAGCCCCGCCGCCCTATTCAGCCGCCTGGGCCTGGCGGCGCAGCATTTCCCGCACCAGGGCGGAAAACTGGCCGGCGATCTGCTGGCGCATGGCGGCGGGGCCCACCAGGGGCGGCAGCCAGGTGTCCGGCACTACCACCGCATGGTAATGGAAGCGGGTTTCCCGCCCGTCCCCGCTCAACTGCATGTCGCTGTCCAGGCGCTTGGCCGTGCCGGAAATGGCGTGGGCCTGGATGCGCCCGGGCTGGAGCAGGATTTCCCGTACGGATTCGTAATCCTGGCTGAAGGGGCCGTAGCGGGCCACCCCATGCTGTTCCACCTGCCAGCGGTTGCCGTTGCGGGATTGGATGTGGCTTTGTTCCAGATTGGGCACAAAGCGGCTCATGTGGTCGAAATCCGTGAGCACCGCATAGGCCAGGGCCGGGGAGACGGCAGCGCGGAATTCCGCCTCCACGGCAAACCCTTCCTCCAGGACCTTGACCGTCACCGCCTCACTTCCCACAGGCGCCCCTTCCGTCACGGAGGGCGCTGGGGGCGGCACGGGGGTAGAAGGAGCAGCAGACGCCTCCCGGCCTGGCACGGAGGACAGGCTCAAGACCAGAAAGGCCAGGGGGAAAAGGAAAAGCCGCGGACACATGGGTGTTTTTTTACCCCGGCGGGGCTGACCGCTACCTGACCTCCCCCGAGGGCGGGCGGACAGGGCTATGCCCCGCCTGCCCCCCCTGTTTCGGGGGAAGCGGTGGCATCCGCCCCTCAGGCGGGCAGTTCGGGGAGAAACACTTCCGTGACCAGCACCCCGGTACCACCCTTCCGATGCAGGGCCCGGCGGGCGTAGCAGTGGGATTGGGGGGACTGGCCCGTAGCCTGGGCCAGGGCCTGCCCCAGGGGATGACGGAAAGACAGGGCGCGGAAGCTCAAGGGGCCGTGGCTCACCCGGGCATCCACAAACAGCAGGCTGGTACCCAGGGAGCGCCCCCCCAGGCCCTGGAAGCTGCGGCACAGGGGGGAGGGACGGTGACTCACCAGCACAGAATGGGCGAATACGGCGGGGTGCCCGTCGCAGCACAGCAGCACTTCCCGCACCTGGGCCCGTTGTCCCGGGCGCAGGCCCAGGAGCCGCCGTTCATCCCCATGGGGCAGAGCCCAGCCCTGGGCCAGTACCCGGACTTGGAAATGATGGCAGCGGGCTTTCAGGCGCAGGGTCAGGGAACCCCGCTCCTCCAGCCAGGAACGCAAGTCCGGGGGTGTCCCCGGTGGTGGCAGGGCCAGCCAGCCCGCCCGATTACGGTGCCCCCTCATCGGGGCGCCGGTACCCGGTTCAGGCCCCCCAGGGGCAGACCGGCTTTCAGGCCCCGGGCGGTAAACCAGCCCTGGTTCATTTCCAGGGCGTAGCGGGCATTTTCATCGGCACAGTGGTTGTTTTCCGTCTGGGGCTGCATGTCCCGGATGTTGATAATGCGGCCCTGCTCATCCAGAAAAGCCACGGACAGGGGCAGCAGGGTATTTTTCATCCACATACAGTGGCGAGCCGCCACGGGGAAAACGAACAACATGCCCTGATTGGCGCCCAGGCGGCTGCGGCCCATGAGGCCCTGCATCCGATCCTCCTGGGTGTAGGCCACTTCCGCCTCGATGCGGTAAAAGCCCGCGTTCAGGTCGGCGTGGGCCATTTCCGCCTTGGCATGGGCAGCCAGGGCCACCAGGGGCAGCAAGGACAACCAGAGAAGGGGTTTCTTGGACATGGTCCCTCCAGTGCGTTAAAGAACAGGGGCAGAGGCCTTTTTCAGGGCACCGCCCCGGAAAAACCGGGATCAGGGATGACCGGCCCGGTGTTTGGCCGCCCCAGCCTTATGGGGAGCACCGTGTTTGGTCCCGGGGGCCTTGGGGCTGCCATGGCCGCTGTGGGCATGGACGGCAGGGGCTTTGCTCGGGGTTTTGCCCTTGGCCTTGGCCCCAGGGTGATGGGCCGCGCCTTTGCTCCCATGGGCAGCCACCGCCTTCCCATGCTTGGCGCCAGACTTGGCGGCGCCGTGACGAACGTTATGCTGGGCGCCGGATTTGGCACCATGGGCCGAAGCGCCATGGCGGGCCCCGGCGGGAGCCAGAGGATCGGCGCTCTTCTTATGGGGCGCGGCGTGGCGCAGGGGCGGCACGGTGTGGGTGTCCGGGGTGACTTCCACCGGATCATCCGGATCTTCCGCCGCCCGGGGCGCGGCAGCGGCGGAGAGGGAAAACAGGGCAAAGCCCAGGGCAGCCCAGAACGGGGCGGTAGTTTTCATCGTTTGCCTCCAGCAATGGGGGGATGGGAGCAGGGGGAACGGCCCGGCAAGGGGGCCAGGTCGCCGTAATCTCCGGAGAAACTGCGATAGGTGCCCGGGGCCAGGTCTTCCAGGCCCAGACGGCCAATGGCCGCCCGGATCAGGCGCAGGGTAGGATACCCCACCGCCGCTGTCATGCGTCTGACCTGCCGGTTGCGCCCTTCCCGCAGCTTGAGTTCGACCCAGCTAGTGGGAATGGACTGGCGGAAGCGGATGGGGGGATTGCGGGGCCAGAGCCCGGGGGGCGCTTCCATGAGCCGGGCCCCGGCGGGCCGGGTCAGGCCGTCCTTGAGCTGCACCCCCCGGCGCAGCTGTTCCAGGGCTTCTTCCGTGGGCAGGCCTTCCACCTGGGCCCAGTAGGTCTTTTCCAGCTTGTAGCGGGGATCGGCGATTTTGGCCTGGAGCCGCCCGTCGTCCGTGAGCAGGAGCAGGCCCTCGCTATCCCCGTCCAGGCGCCCAGCGGGATACACCCCTTTTTCCGGAATAAAATCCACCAGCCCCCGCCACCGCCCTTCCGGGGTGAATTGGGACAGCACCCCGTAGGGTTTGTTAAAGAGAACGATGCGGGCCATGGCGAAAGGATGGGTAGGGGAAAACGGGGTTTGCCGCCGCCCCGGGCTGGGGTGGGCCACCGTCCGGGCGCGGATGGAGCGGCGGTCGGCGGTCGGCGGTCGGCGGTCGGCGGTCGGCGGTCGGCGGTCGGCGGTCGGCGCGGAGCATACCCTTTCCCCGGGGCGGGAGAAAGTCCTGCCCCGGGGGGCCTAGGGGCCGCTCTCGGGAGGAGGCCCCGCCTTTGGCCCGCCACCCGCCGCCCTCCGCTACCCCCTACCTGCCATCCACTTTCCGCCGCCCCTGACCACCCCATTCCCCAGCCTTTCCTGCCCAGCAGGGCGCCACCATTGCCCCTGGGCTTTACTCGGCGGGTAAGGGCCCCTCAAGGCAAGGCACTATCCCCTGCCGGGGGAAAGCGGCGGCAGAAGCGCAGGGCTTCCGGATAGGGGAAAAAATCCTGGACCTGGCCCCCCCGGATGGTGGCCTGGGCCCGACGCCAGAATTCCGGGGTCAGCAGGTCCGGGTGATATTTCATGAAGGCGGCCCGCACCCGGGGGTCCCCCAGGAGAAAGGTGGCGAATTCCTCGGGGAAAACGTCGTGGCGGCCCACGGAATACCAGGGCTCCCCGGACAGTTCCATTTCCGGATAGGGCGCCTCCGGTATGGCCCGGAAATTCATGTCCGTCATGTATTCGATTTCGTCGTAGTCGTAGAACACCACCCGGTTGTAGCGGGTCACCCCGAAGTTTTTCCAAAGCATGTCCCCGGGGAATATGTTGGCAATGGCTAGCTCCCGGATGGCGTTGCCGTAATCCTGCACCGCCTGGTCGATCTGTTCCGGAGTGGCCTGATCCAGATAGAGGTTGAGGGGCACCATGCGGCGCTCGATGTAGAGGTGTTCGATGACCACATCCCCCCCCTCCTCTTCCAACATGGACGGCACCTGACGGCGCAATTCCTCCAGCAGATCCGGAGCAAAGCGGTGGCGGGGCAAGGCGGCGAAGGAAAACTCCAGGGTATCGGCCATGCGCCCCACCCGGTCCACCTGCTTCACCAGCAGGTACTTGGCCGCCACGGAAGCCCGGTCCCCTTCCTTATTGGGGCCGAAACGGTCCTTGATGATTTTGAAGACGTAGGGGAAGGAAGGCAGGGTGAATACCAGCATGACCAGGCCCCGGATGCCCGGGGCCACCACAAATTTGTCCTCCGAGTGACGCAGGTGGGCGAGCAGGTCCCGGAAAAACAGCACCTTGCCCTGCTTGCCCAGGCCCAGCATGGTGTAAATCTCGGATTTTGGCTTGTGGGGCATGATGGTGCGGAGGAACTGGACGTAGCCCGAGGGCACCTCCATATCCACCATGAAATAGGCCCGGGACAGGGAAAAGAGGATGGAAATGCGCCAGGGGTCCAGGAGCACCGTATCCAGGTAGAGCTTGCCCTCCAGAGTGTGGAGCACGGGAATGGCGAAGGGGTATTCCCCGTTGCCGTTGATGGCCTTGCCAATGATGTAGGCGCCCTTGTTGCGGTAGAAGGCGGAATAGAGCACCTGAATCTGGCAATTGGCCTCCCGCTGGGGCCAGACGCCCCCCAGATGGTCCAGAACGCTGCGGTACACGTAGCCGATATCCCGGGCCAGATCGGCAAAGGGCCGCTGCCAGTCGAAGTCCTGGACAATGCGCAACAGGGTGGCCGCCAGCCCTTCTTCCCCCGGGTAATAGCTGGAATAGGCAGGGGGCGTGGATTCAATATTCTCCGTGGCGATGGCCGCCCGGTAGAAGATGAAGTCGTTGTTGAAATAGGTACGGTGCAGGATGCGGCAGCAGACCGAATTAAAGAAGGTTTCCGCCAGCTCCGGCTGTTTGTGGTTGAGCAGCAGGCCGATGTAGAAAAGCTTCACCTGCTGCCAAGTGTCGTCATCCAGGGTATGGGCGTGAAATTCATCCCGCAGCCGATCCACGCACTCCCGCACCCGGTCGTCGTAAAAGCGGATACGGTCCTTCACCGCCCGGTGCACCGCCGACCAGTCCCCCGCCTCAAAACGGGTCTTGGCCTGGCGGCTGGTTTCCCGGAACAGCCGGTAATGCTTGTTGAAGCCCTCGATCAGGGCCACGGCAATGCGCTGGGCGGTGGGCGACAGGTCCATGGGCCCTCGGGGAAGGATAGGGAGGAAGAGAAAATCTTAGCATTGGGACTCCCCTTTGGGCGGTCGGCGCGCTTTGGGAAGGGAAAGCGGCGGTGCGGTGAGGCGGGGCGCCACTGCCAGTGCGCCGCCCCAAGCTGACCGCCCCATCAATCCCCCCCCCGACCCAAGGCGGCCCGCCTCGGTCCAGGGCATCCGCCACTTGCGGCCCTACCGTCTCGCTAAATCCCAATTCGCCGCCTGTGCCTGTGCCTGTGCCTGTGCCTGTGCCTGTGCCGACTGCCGTAGCCGTAGCCGTAGCTCTGGCTCTGGCTCTGGCTCTGGCTCTGGCTCTGGCTTGGATGCGGATGCGGATGCGGATGCGGATGCGGATGCGGATGCGGATGCGGGCAGGGAGCCTAGCCCCGGTCCATTGCACCAGGCGCAATAATGTTCCGTTAGGTGATATATAATATATAAGTTAGGTCTCAACCCACTCCACACACATCGCGAGGGATAACATGGCTGGTAAGTCGAAGATTATTTACACGCTCACGGACGAGGCGCCCCTGCTGGCGACCAGTGCCTTCCTGCCGGTGGTTCGCGCATTCACCGCCGCCGCCAACATTGACGTGGTGGAAAGCGACATTTCCGTCGCCGCCCGCGTTCTGGCTGAATTTCCCGACTACCTGCGCGATGACCAGAAGGTCAGCGACACCCTGGCTGAACTGGGCCGCCTGACCCAGGACCCGGACACCAACATTATCAAGCTGCCCAACATCAGCGCCTCCGTGGCCCAGCTGGTCGCCTGCGTCAAGGAACTTCAATCCAAGGGCTACGCCATCCCCGACTACCCGGAAAATCCCACCAGCGACGAGGAAAAGGCCCTCAAGACCCGCTACGCCAAGTGTCTGGGCTCCGCCGTGAATCCGGTGCTGCGGGAAGGCAACTCGGACCGGCGCGCCCCGGCTGCGGTGAAAAATTACGCCAAGAAGCATCCCCATTCCATGGGCGAATGGAAGCAATGGTCCCAGACCCACGTTTCCCACATGGAACACGGGGATTTCTACCACGGTGAAAAATCCCTGACCCTGGACAAGGCCCGGGACGTGAAGATGGAACTGGTCACCAAGAGTGGCAAAACCATCGTCCTGAAGCCCAAGCTGGCGCTCCAGGAAGGGGAAATCATCGACTCCATGTTCATGAGCAAGAAGGCGCTCTGCGACTTCTACGAAAAGGAACTGGAAGACTGCCGGGAAGCGGGCATCCTCTTCTCCCTGCACGTCAAGGCCACCATGATGAAGGTCTCCCACCCCATCGTTTTCGGCCACTGCGTCAAGATTTACTACAAGGAAGCCTTCGAGAAACACGGCAAGCTGTTCGACGAACTGGGCATCAACGTCAATAACGGCATGGCCACCCTCTACGAAAAAATCGCCGCCCTGCCCGAATCCAAGCGGGACGAGATCATCCGCGACCTGCACGCCTGCCAGGAACACCGGCCCCGTCTGGCCATGGTGGATTCCGCCAAGGGCATCACCAATTTCCACTCCCCCAACGACGTCATCGTGGATGCTTCCATGCCCGCCATGATCCGGGCCGGGGGCAAGATGTGGGGCGCCGACGGCAAGCAATACGACTGCAAGGCGGTCATGCCCGAATCCACCTTCGCCCGCATCTATCAGGAGATGATCAACTTCTGTAAGTGGCACGGCAATTTCGATCCCCGCACCATGGGCACCGTGCCCAATGTGGGGCTCATGGCCCAGAAGGCCGAAGAATACGGCTCCCACGACAAGACTTTTGAGATCGTGGAAGACGGGGTGGCCAACATTACGGATCTGGCCACCGGGGAAGTGCTGCTCTCCCAAAACGTGGAACAGGGCGACATCTTCCGCATGTGCCAGGTGAAAGACGCCCCGATCCGGGATTGGGTCAAGCTGGCCGTCACCCGGGCCCGCAATTCCGGTATGCCCGCCATTTTCTGGCTGGACCCCTACCGCCCCCACGAAGCCGAACTGATCAAGAAGGTCAGCCACTACCTGAAGGACCACGACACCACCGGTCTGGACATCCAGATCATGTCCCAGGTACGGGCCATGCGCTTCACCCTGGAACGGGTGGCCCGGGGCCTGGACACCATCTCCGTCACCGGCAACATCCTGCGGGATTACCTGACCGACCTGTTCCCCATCATGGAACTGGGCACTTCCGCCAAGATGCTGTCCATCGTTCCCCTCATGGCGGGCGGCGGCATGTACGAAACCGGGGCCGGCGGTTCCGCCCCCAAGCACGTGCAACAGCTCCTGGAAGAAAACCATCTGCGCTGGGATTCCCTGGGTGAATTCCTGGCCCTGGCCGTCTCCCTGGAAGACCTGGGCCTCAAGGAAAACAACGCCCGGGCCAAGCTCCTGGCCAAGACCCTGGACGAAGCCACGGGCAAGCTCCTGGACGAAAACAAGTCCCCCTCCCGCCACACCGGTGAGCTGGACAACCGGGGCAGCCAGTTCTACCTGTCCCTGTTCTGGGCCCAAGCCCTGGCCGCCCAGAGCGAAGATCCGGCCCTGGCCGCCCAGTTCGCTCCCCTGGCCAAGTCCCTGGCGGACAACCAGACGGCCATCCTGGCGGAACTGAAGGCGGTACAAGGCAAACCGGCGGACATCGGCGGTTACTACCTGTCCGACCCGGCCAAACGGGAAGGGGTGATGCGTCCCAGCGCCACCTTCAACCGGATCATCGACGCCGTCCGCGCCGCCTGATTCCGGCCCGCGCCCAGCAACCGGACACACCGCCCCCCGGCGGTCTGTCCGGTTTTTCTTTGGGGGCAACGGGAAAGGGGGCTTGTGCAAATAGCCTGGAAATTTCCCCGCCTATCCCGTCTTTCCACCCCTCCCAACTTCCCTGCCTTACCCCGCCCCTATGCCGCGCCGTTGCCCCCCGGGAACCGCGGGCTACCCCGCCCCACCAAGGGCTTTTTAGCCCCCTCCGCCCCCTTGCCCCTCCGGGCCTTTTTTCCTCCATAATGAGCCGGTTACGGCAGGGTTGCGGGCCTGACACCCACCGTACTCCGGACCTCAACGCAAGGCTCCGGCTCCTCAAAATATCTTCTTCACCTCATCTCTTATGGAGCTATAGAAATGAGTTCCCACATCAAAGTCCCCCAAGGCGGGGAAAAAATCCAGCCCGGCCAGCCCATTCCCGATCAGCCCATCATTCCCTATATCGAAGGGGACGGCATCGGGGTGGATATCACCCCGGTCATGATTCAGGTGGTGGATGCCGCCGTGGCCAAGGCCTACGGCGGCCAGCGGAAAATCCACTGGATGGAAGTCTATGCGGGGGAGAAATCCACCCGCCTCTACGGGGCCGATGAATGGCTGCCCCAGGAAACCTTCGACGCCTTAAAAACCTACGCCGTCTCCATCAAGGGCCCCATGACCACCCCGGTGGGAGGGGGCATCCGCTCCCTCAACGTGGCCCTGCGCCAGGAGCTGGACCTCTACCAGTGCGTGCGCCCGGTGCGTTACTTTGCCGGGGTGCCCTCCCCCCTCAAGCACCCGGAACTCACGGACATGGTGATTTTCCGGGAGAACACGGAGGATATTTACGCCGGCATCGAATGGGCGGCGGAGTCGGACCAAGCCCGGAAAGTTATCGACTTTCTGCAAAACCAAATGGGGGTGAAGAAAATCCGCTTCCCGGAAACTTCCGGCATCGGCATTAAGCCCGTCTCCATCGAAGGCACCCAGCGCCTGGTGCGGGCCGCCATCCGCTACGCCATCGCCAATGACCGGAAATCCGTGACCTTGGTGCATAAGGGCAACATTATGAAATTCACGGAAGGCCTGTTCCGGGACGTGGGCTATCAGGTGGCCCGGGAGGAATTCGGCGCCCAGCCCGTGGATGGGGGCCCCTGGTGCAAATTCACCCATCCGGAAAGCGGGAAGGAAATTGTGGTCAAGGACGCCATCGCCGACGCCTTCCTCCAGCAAATCCTCCTGCGCCCGGCGGAATACGATGTGATCGCCACCCTGAACCTGAACGGGGATTACATTTCCGACGCCCTGGCGGCCCAGGTGGGGGGCATCGGCATCGCCCCGGGGGCTAATATCTCCGACCATTACGCGGTGTTTGAAGCCACCCACGGCACGGCCCCCAAGTACGCCGGGCGGGACAAGGTGAATCCTGGCTCCCTGATTCTCTCGGCGGAAATGATGTTGCGCCATCTGGGTTGGAAGGAAGCGGCGGACAAGATTATCCAGTCCATGGAGGCCGCTATCCGGGACAAGGTGGTGACCTACGACTTCGCCCGGCTCATGGAGGGGGCCCAGGAAGTCTCCTGTTCCGCCTTCGGCGCCGCCATGATCCAGCGCATGTAGCCTCTCCCCAGCCCTTCCCAGGCCCCGCTTAGGCGGGGCTTTTTGCTGGAGAGGCCCGGAGGATGGGGCCCCGGGCCCCGTCTGCGACAAAATGTCGCAGCCCGCCCCACCCCACCGGGCATACACTCTCCCCGCTTTTCCTCCACCGTGTTGGAAAGGCCGACTTGGGCGACAATGGCGCCTTGCCGTTCGTGCCCCGCCCCTATGAAAAAAACCTATTTTTACGATTTGCTGATTGTGGTGCTGGTTCTGGCCCTGGGCTATGCCGGTTACCGCCTGGCCCCCCTGCTCCACCCCCAAGCCGATTTGACCCTGCCCATGAGCAATTGCGACCTGAACCGGAACGACTGTAGGGTCCAACTCCCGGAGGGTGGCAGCCTGGGCTTTCGTATTACCCCCCGGCCCATTCCCAGCCTGAAAACCCTGGACCTGGAAGTCCAGCTCACCGGGACTCCGGCCCAAAAGGTGGAAGTGGACCTGGCCGGGGCGGACATGGAAATGGGCTACAACCGGCCCCTGTTGCAGGAGGTGGCCCCGGGCCGCTTCACCGGCACCGGCAGCCTGCAGATTTGCATTACCGGCGCCATGCACTGGCAGGCCACGGTCCTGGTGGATACAGGCCGGCGCCATCTGGCCGTGCCCTTCCATTTCCTCAGCGGAGGTGCCCCCTCATGACCCGCCCCCGCCTGATCCTGCTCCTGATCGTCGTCCTGGCCCTGCTCGTGGGCCTGGGGGCATGGCTCGGCCACCGGTCCGGCTCCGGCCTGTCCCTGGCCGCGCCCCCCCGGGGCGGGGATTTCACCCTACTGTCCGCCCAAGGCCCGGTTTCCACCCAGGCCTTTCGAGGCAAGGTGGTGGTGGTCTATTTCGGCTACACCTACTGCCCGGACATCTGCCCCACCTCCCTCGCCACCCTGGGAGCGGCCCTGGGCCAGTTAAGCCCCGCCGAACTGGCCCAGGTCCAGCCCCTGTTCGTTTCCGTGGATCCCCAGCGGGATACCCCGGCCCGGCTCAAAGAATACGCGGCCTTTTTCCACCCCAAGCTGATCGGCCTCACCGGCAGCCCCCAAACCCTGGCGGCGGCCGCCAAAGCCTATGGCGCCAGCTACAGCTTTCAGCCGGCGGACGCCCAGGGCAATTACGTGGTGGATCACAGCGCCTTTACCTATCTGGTGGATACCCAGGGTCGGCTGGCCGACACTCTGCCCCACGGGGCCTCCCCGGAAGACACGGCGGCGGCCATTCGGCGCCTGCTGCCCCACTAACCCTTTCATCCTCAGCCAAGGAGTTGCCATGCAATACCCGAAAATTCTCCTCGCCGCCGCCCTCAGCTGCGGCGCCTGGTTTGCCGCCCCGGCCTGGGCCGATAGTCCCATCACGGTGGAAAATCCCTATGTGCGTCTGATGCCCCCCAACATGCCCAATACGGGGGCCTTCATGGTCATCAAAAATCACAGCAACGCGGACCGCAAGCTGGTGAAGGCGGAAAGCCCGGTGGCCCAGACCGTGCAACTCCACACCCACGTCCATGACGGCAACGTGATGCGCATGCGGGAAATCCCCGCCGTGGATATCAAAGCCAACGGGGAAGCGGTGCTCCAGCCCGGCAGCCTGCACATCATGCTCATCGGCCTGAAGCAGCCCCTCAAGGAAGGGGAACGGGTGCCCCTCACCCTGAATTTCGACGACGGCTCCAGCCTCAAGGTGGAAGCCCCGGTGCAACGCATCCAGCCCATGGCCATGCCTATGAACGGCCAGGGTCAAATGCACGAAGGCATGCAGCACTAAGGGCGGCCGCCCCGTCCCAAGCCCCGGCCGATCCGGGGCTTTTTTATGAGCCTTCTCCCGAGGGATGGTTCGGCACCAGGAAAGTCATTGGGTGCCCCTTCCCCGATTTGCCCAGGCCCCAGCCCATGGGCTTCCAATTCCGCCCTAACGCCAGGGCCCTTCCCCAAAAAAGAAATCCCGCCTAAAGCGGGATTTCCCATGCCTAACCGCCGGAGCGCCAGCTCCGGCCCAGGCTTAGTTGCAGACGGCGGCCTTTTGCTCCACTTCCCCGTGGCTGCCTTCAAACTCGTACTTGAGAATGCCGGGGGCGCCCCAGTTGGGCACCACCAACATGCCCTTCAGGCCACGGGCGCCGGGGGCGCTGGAAAAGTCAAAGCGGAGGGAACAGGATTTCATGGTGCACATGAAATACCAGGGGCCGCTGATGGGCGCCTTGATGGGCTTGAAGGCGGGGCCCAGGGAGCCCCAGTTCACCGTGCCCGTGCCCACAGCCTTGCGTTCCGGGGCGGAATCCACCACCACATCGAGTTTCACCACCGGAGCACCGGGTTTGGCCTTGGCCGTGCTGTAGCAGGCCTTGAAGGCATTCACTTCCTTGGCCGGCGCTTCATCGGCGGCCAGCACGGCGGCAGGCACGGATAGGGCCAAAAGGGACAACAGGGCAGCGCAGGAATGCTTGTTCATCACAACCTCCATGGACAGTCTTGATCCATTTTTTGGAAACCGGGCCCGGGCCTCACTGGGCCGGAACACCGGCTGTTTGGTATCAACCTCCGGCCCCTATTGGGGAACCGGCATTCCTCCGTCCGGCGGCGCCGGATACGGCGATGTCATCGACATGTTTTGACAATAGCATATTTGCCGCCACTTAGCCTTACCGTAAGGGGCCACCCGCTTAACCTATTCTTTGATGGGGCATTACGCCGCCCCCTGCCCTTTACATCCAACGATGCTTCGCCCCTCTTCCGATGCCATACTTCATAACAAAAAACCCCGGCAAAGGCCGGGGCTCTCTTGTCAGGCTCGGAGGAAAACCGGAGCCAAATGCGCTGGTGCCGCTTGTCTGAATCGAACAGACGACCTACCGCTTACAAGGCGGTTGCTCTACCAACTGAGCTAAAGCGGCGCCTTCCCAAACAGGGGCTGGCGCATTATAGCCGAGGAGCGTCCCGCCGTGCCGCCTTCGGTTAAAATGGCCGTCTACTCAGCGATGTTGTGGAAGGCTTTATGCCGGCTTTAACCAATCCCTCCGAAGTCGCCAGGGAAGTCTTGCGCCTCCTGGCCGTACGCCGCATCACCCCGACCCCGGACAATTACCAGGCCCTGTACAACGAAATTGCCGGATTGGATAACGACGCCCCCCCATTCCCTGAAAAACAGTGCCACAGTCTGCTGGACGGCCTGGAACGGCAGCGCCCAGAGCAGCTGCGCCTATCCCGGGAACTGGATCAGGCGGTCACGGACAAGGATTGGGAAGGCTTCCAGGCCACTCTGCTGGCCTGGCTCAACCGGGAGCCCCCCGCCTGGGCTCCCCTGATCGGGGAATTACTGCGCCAGTGGGAAACCCGGCATAACGGGCTGACCACCAGCAAAAAACGGGATGCCCTGGACCATGTTCTGGCCAGCGCCAGCCAGGACGGAGACATTCTTTTCACCCGCCTGAACGGCCTGATCGCTTCCTGGGCCCAGACTGACCGGGCCGGAGCGGACATGGAACTGGTGGCGGAATTGCCTGATGGGGAAACCACCAGCACCAGCGCTCGCCCTGCCCCCACCGCCAATTCCGAGGAAACGCCCAGCCCGGCCAACGAATTTCTCGCAGAACTACGGGAGCTATTCGCCTTCACCCTGGAAACGGCCATCGCCACCCAACTGGTGGAATTCCCCGAATTGTCCCAGGAAGCCACCCATCTGGCGGGAGAAGTGCGCCAGGCCCGCAGCACCCGCACCCTGAAAAAACTTCTAGCCCGGCTGAAGAAATTTTCTTACCGCCTGGAACTGTTGGCGGATGACCAGCGGGAATTGCGTCAGGGACTCCTGAACCTACTCCAGTTGCTCATCGAAAATGTGGGGGAACTGGTGGAGGACGATCAATGGCTTAACGGCCAGATCGATATGGTCAAAGAAATCGTAGGTCAGCCCCTTTCCCTGCGCATGATCGACGACGCGGAACATCGCATCAAAGAGGTGATATTCAAACAAAGCCAGCTGAAGTTCAGTCTCAACGAAGCCAAGGAAGCCCTGAAATCCATGCTTGCCGGCTTTGTGGATCATCTGGCCAATTTCGCCGACAGTACCTCGGAATATCACGACAAAATCGAGGTGTGCGCTCGGCGCATTGCCAAGGCCAGCAACATTGCCGATCTGGGCAATGTGGTGGATGAGGTGATGCGGGAAACCCGCAGCATCCAGCTCAACGCCCAACGCTCCCGGGACGAATTGCGCCTCACCCAGCAACGAGTTCAGGCGGCTGAACAACGTATCAGCGAACTCCAGCAGGAACTGGACAAAACCAGTCAGCTGGTGCGCCACGACCAACTCACCGGGGCCCTCAACCGGAGCGGTCTGGAAGAAGCCTTTGACAAGGAAGTGGCCCGGGCGGAACGGCGCCGCACCCGGCTCTGTGTGGCCCTGCTGGACATCGACAATTTCAAAAAGCTCAACGACAGCCAGGGCCACGATGCGGGGGACGCGGCCCTCATCCACCTCATCGGAGTCATCCGCAGCACCCTACGCCCCACGGACGTGGTGGCCCGTTACGGTGGGGAAGAATTTGTCCTGCTCTTTCCCGAAACCGCCCTGGAAGAGGGGGTACATGCTCTGGAGCGGCTACAGCGGGATCTGACCCGGCGTATTTTCCTGCACAACAACCAGAAGCTACTGATCACCTTCAGTGCCGGCATTACGGAATATCTGGCCGGGGAAGCCCAGACTGCGGCCATCAAACGGGCGGATGAAGCCATGTATGCAGCCAAACGCTCAGGGAAAAACAAAGTGGTGCGGGCGGAAGGCCCTCTCTGAGCCCGCCCCGGCTTGGTGCATTTCTGGCATGGAGGATGCTTTAATTCTCTTAACATACCCCTTCCGCCCGGCGCCATGCCGCTCAGGAACGGGGTCATATTGGGGAAATAATGACACTACCGCTGCTCGAACTGCCCGACTCCCTTAATTACATCGGTCTTTTCCTGACCCTGGACTGCAACCTAAATTGCAGCTATTGCATCAACGACCCGGAACAGGCCGGGCAGCGGGCCACCCTGTTCAAGATTCAGGCCCGGGACACCCGTCACCTCTCCCCGGAGCAGTGGATCACCGCCCTGAAACGCATTCCCTATCGGCAAGATTTGCCGGTCACCCTGCAAGGGGGGGAACCCACCCTGTATTGGAAAACCCGGGGGCTGGGCCCCTTGCTGGGGGGAACGGAACACTATTTCGACCTGCTCACCAACTTCGCCCTCAAACCCCGGGATTTCGTTGCCTCCCTGGACGGCAATCAACGGAAATTGCAACGGGATGCCCCCTACCCTTCCATCCGGGTCAGCTACCATGCGGCGGAAATGAACCGTACCTGGCAGGGACGGGGCTTTGCCGAGCTGGTGGAACGTTGTGAAGCCTTGGGCAGCTTGGGATTCCGGGTCGCCCCCCGAAAGACGGACAGCGACGTGGGTATTTACATGGTGGCCCATCCGGACAACCAGGTAACCCCAGAAATGGAAGCCCTCTACCAAGGACGGGTGCCGTTTGAGACCAAGGAATTTCTAGGGGTACACCAGGGCCAGCTTTACGGCCATTACCTCTATCCCTATTCCACCGACCTCATCGCCCGCCACTTTGCCCCCAGCACCCTGGCCTGCGAGTGCCGGACCACCGAGCTGCTCATCGACCCCCTGGGGTTTGTGTGGGGCTGCCATTACTATCTTTACGCCAACTGGGAAAAAGGCGGGCCGGAAGCCCAGTTCGCCAAACTGGCGGCCGGGGATTTCCGCTACCGGCAGATGCAGGACGATCTGTTCGATCCGGAGCAGATGCGCCCCATCGGTCACCTGCTAGACCCAGACTTCACCATGGCCGCCTTGACCGAATTCCGCTCCTGCCGGGAATACGGACGCTGCATCGGCTGTGACACCAAGATCAAGAACGACCGTTTCCAAAGCTATTACGACCAGGGCATTCCCCACACCTCGGTCCAGATGCGCAACATCCAGCTACCGTCAGCCCTGCGCCACTCCCTGGCAGCGGAGGAGCTGGATCGGGTCGCCCCCTACCTTGCCCCCCTGGATGGAGCCATCCTATGACCTCCCCCCTGCCCATCGCCCCACCCACCCACGGCCGCAAACGGGTGCTGATCCTCAAACCCGGTTATAGCGAAACCCTGGACCCGGACGAGGGGGGGGTGGTCAGCCTGGGGGACATCCTGCGCAGCACGGTCATCCTCCACCTCTTTCCCCCCGAGGAATACGAAGTCACCTGGGTGGTGGATCAAAAAGGGGTCCCCCTGCTACGGGGCAATCCCTACATCAGCCGACTCCTGGTCATTAATCCCTTCACGCCCCACCTCCTGCTTTCCGAGTGGTTTGACATCGTCATCAATTTCGAAAAGGAGCCGGGCATCTGCGCGGTGGCCGACCGGATTCCGGCCTGGCGGCGCTACGGCTTCCGCCTCGACCCCACCACCCACCGGCCCCTGGCCTACGACCTTTCCGATGAGGCCCTGTCCTACACCACGGACCTCCACGCCAAACGGCGCAAGGCCAAATCCTGGTCCAGCATTCTCTATGAAATGCTTGGGGAAAATTACCGGGACCAATCCTACATCCTGGGCTATCAGCCCCGCAGCCAGGTATGCCACGACGTGGGGCTAAACCATTTGATCGGTCAAAAATTCCCCCTGAAACGCTGGCCCGAAGAACGCTGGCACCAGCTTCACGACCGCCTGACGGGGGACTTCCGGGTTTCCTGGCAAGAAGGGGCCAACGACATCGAAGACTATATCGACTGGATTCACAGCTGCCGGGTACTGGTAACCAACGATTCCCTTGGCCTCCACATCGCCCTGGCCCTGGGTAAGCCGGTGGTAGCCCTGTTCGGGCCCACGGTGGCCACGGAGGTAACCGCTCCCAATCTGCACACTCTGACCCCGGAAGTAGATTGGTCCTGCATTCCCTGCCTGGAATCCCGTTGTCTGCAAACCGTTCCCTGCATGGAGCACATTTCCGTCGCCACCGTGGAAGCGGCCCTGCGGCGCCAGCTCCAGGCTCTGGAGGTATCCCCATCGTGAATCTTTCTCTGCCACAACTGCAACACCTGTACCGGGACATGTTGCGCATCCGGCTAACCGAGGAAGCCATCGCCGCCCGCTACGGCGAGCAGGAAATGCGCTGCCCCACCCATTTGTGCATCGGCCAGGAGGCCATCTGCGTCGGCGTGGCCCATGCTCTGAAGCAGGACGATTACGTTTTCAGCAACCACCGGGCCCACGGCCACTATCTGGCCAAGGGAGGAAACCTTCCGGCCCTGATCGGGGAACTCTATGGCAAGGGCAACGGCTGCTGCGGCGGCATGGGGGGCTCTATGCACCTCATCGACCCAGAAGCCGGTTTCATGGGGGCAGTCCCCATCGTGGCCTCCACCATTCCCTTGGCGGTAGGTGCGGCCTGGGCCGCCCAATTGAAAAATAGTGGCCAGGTATCCGTGGCCTTTTTCGGCGATGGTGCTTTTGAGGAGGGGGTGGTCCATGAATCCCTCAATTTCGCCCTGCTGCACCACCTGCCCATGGTTTTCGTCTGCGAAAACAACCTGTATTCCGTCTATACCCGCCTGGATCAGCGCCAGCCCGAGCGCCCCATTCACGGGGTTGCGGCAGCCCACGGCTGCCAGGTAGCCACGGCGGATGGCAATGATGTGGCTGCCGTGGTGGATACGGCCACCCAGGCCATTGCCCAGGCCCGTCAGGGGAAAGGCCCCCTATTCCTGGAATTTTCCACCTACCGCTGGCGGGAACACTGCGGCCCCAATTACGACGATGATCTGGGTTACCGGCCCCAGGGAGAATTGCAGGACTGGCAGCAACATTGCCCGATACAACGGCTGACGGACCAGCTCAAGGCCTCTGGGACCGACCGCGCTTTTTTCCAGGAAGCCAAGGACTCCATCGACGCCGAAGTGGCCGCCGCCTTTCAGGCCGCCCTTGACGCCGCCCCGCCCCGTTACGACGATTTACCAGGATTGCTCCATGGCTGATACCCAGCGTTGCATCTCCCAAGCCGAAGCCATCCGGGAAGCCCTGGCCCAGGCCATGGCCGCCGATCCCCGGGTCATTCTTCTGGGGGAAGGGGTGCCCGACCCCAAACACATTTTTGGCACCACCGCCGGTCTCCAGGAACAGTTCGGCCCCCAACGGGTGTTCGACACCCCCCTGGCGGAAAACGGTATGACCGGCATCGCCATCGGCGCTGCCCTGGCGGGTATGCGTCCGGTCATGGTGCACCAGCGCATCGATTTCATGCTGCTGTGCGCCGACCAGATCATCAACAACGCCGCCAAGTGGCGCTATGTCTTTGCCGGGCGGGCCCAGGTGCCCCTGGTGATCCGTACCGTGGTAGGCCGGGGCTGGGGCCAGGGGCCCCAGCACGCCCAGGCCCTGCACAGCCTCTTCGCCCACATTCCCGGCCTGCGGGTCGCCCTGCCGGTCACCGCCCAGGACGCCAAGGGCATGCTCCTGGCGGCCATCGCCTGCGACGACCCGGTGCTGTTCATCGAACATCGCTGGCTCCACGGTCTGGTGGACCAGGTACCCGAGCCCCCTTACACCGCGCCGCTGGAACAGGCCGCCATTCGCCGCCCCGGACGGGACGTCACCATCGCCGCCTTTTCCTACATGGTGGTAGAAAGCCTGCTGGCGGCAGAAGCCCTGGCAGAGCAAGGCTGGGAGGTGGAAGTGCTGGATATGCGCATGGCCCGCCCTCTGGACGTAGCCGGGGTAGCGGCCTCGGTGGCCCGCACCGGCCATCTGGTGGCCGCAGACATCGGCTGGAAAACCGGCGGCATCGCCGGGGAACTGGTGGCAGCCATCACCGAGCAATGCTGGGGGCAACTGGCCGCGGCCCCCGCCCGGGTGGCCCTGCCCGACCTGCCCGCCCCCACCTCCCATTTCCTGGCGGCGGACTACTACCCGGACGCCACCAGCATCGCCCTTGCCGTAGCGGCCCAACGGCCAGACAAGGCCCTGGATCGGAAACAGCTGCAGGCCCGTTTGCGTCGCACCACCCCGGCGGATGCTCCCCAGAAAGAATTCACCGGTCCCTTCTGATGCCCCACCGCCCTTTTTGTCCCCTTTTCCGGAACCCCCTGGGGGTGTTTCCCTTCCGAGGTAAGCATGTCTGACCAATTCGCCATCGACAGTCATAAGCTGGTGTACCACCCCCGCCGGGTCAGCCAGTTCCTGGAGGCTGGGGAAGACTGGGAAAAATTCAAACACCTCTACCCCATTTACGTGGAAATAGCCCCCGTGGGCGCCTGCAACCACCGGTGCACCTTCTGCGCCGTGGATTACATCGGCTACCAGCCGGTGCGCCTGGACCTGGCGGTGGTGCAACGCACCCTGGCGGACATGGGACGCTTAGGGGTTAAAAGCGTGATGTTCGCCGGGGAAGGGGAACCCATGTTGCACACGGACATCCACCGCATGGTGCTGGCGGCAGCGGAAGCGGGCATGGACTCGGCCTTCACCACCAATGCCACGGTGGTGAGTGACGCCTTCCTCGCCCAAGCTCTGCCCCATGTATCCTGGATCAAGGTATCCCTCAACGCAGGTAGCCCGGAAACCTATGCCAAAATTCACCGGACCAAGGCGGAGGACTTCAACAAGGTAGTGAGCAATCTGAAGCGTCTGGTGGCCGCCCGCCAGCGGGACGGAGGTAAGTGCACCCTGGGGGCCCAAATTCTCCTGCTGCCGGAAAATGCGGGGGAAATTACCCAGTTGGCCCGCCTCTGCCGGGACGAAATCGGTCTGGACTACCTAGTGGTAAAGCCCTATTCCCAACACAACGCCAGCGTCACCCAAACCTACCGGGATCTGGACTATTCCCGCTTCC
Source organism: Azospira inquinata (assembly GCF_018905915.1). NCBI lineage: Bacteria > Pseudomonadati > Pseudomonadota > Betaproteobacteria > Rhodocyclales > Rhodocyclaceae > Azospira > Azospira inquinata. The sequence goes on along the minus strand of NZ_CP064782.1, from coordinate 2,480,646 downwards.
TCTCCCTCCAGGAAACCCTGGCGGAGGAAAACCGGGATAACTTCCAGGTGGTGTTCCGCAGCCACACCATGAAAAAACATACGGAGGGAGAACAGGACCGTTACCCCCGTTGCCTATCCACTCCCGCATTCTGGGCTTATGTCATGGCGACCGGTGCCGTATACGGTTGTAGTGCCTACCTGCTGGATTCCCGCTTTGAATATGGCAACATCAATCAACAGGATTTCCAAAGCATCTGGGAAGGCCCCAAGCGGCAGGCGAATTTCGCCTTTGTGCGCCAGGAACTGGATATTCACCAGTGCCGGGTCAATTGCCGCATGGACGAAGTGAACCGCTATCTGGACAAATTGGTCCGGGGCACCGTTCCCCACGTCAATTTCATTTAGGAAACCGCCGTGTCCTCTGCCTTGCCCGAACACACCCAACTCATTCTCGACGGCACCAAGATTCCCTGGCACCTGGACCGGGTGCAGGCCTGGGAACGGGGGGAGCGCATTGCCCCCATCACCATCGACATGGCCCTCACCCGGGCCTGCAATTACGCCTGCACCTACTGCTATGCCACCCTGCAGGAAAATGACCGGAAGACGATTACCCAGCAGGTGATTTACGATTTCCTTGAAGATGCCGCGGACATCGGGGTAAAAGGCATCAGTCTGGTGTCGGATGGGGAAAGCTCCGTCTCCCCGGTGTTTGCCGACGCCATTGTGCGGGGCGGAGAACTGGGTCTGTCCATGGCCACCGGCACCAACGGCTTTCTCGTCACCCCGGACATGGCGGAGCGCATCCTGCCCCACCTGACCTATCTGCGCATCAACATCTCCGCCGGGGAACGGGACCGGTACGCAGAAATCATGGGGGTCAAGCCGGCTTTCTATGACCGGGTTCTGGACAACATCCGGGCCATGGTGCGCATCAAACGGGAGCGGAATCTTTCCGTCACTTTGGGCCTGCAAATGGTGCTCATGCCCCAGTTCGGCGACCAGGTATTGCCTCTGGCCCGGCTGGGCCGGGAGCTGGGGGTGGATTACTGCATCTTCAAGCATTGCAGCGACAATGAAGACGGGGATCTCCAGGTGGATTACAGCGGTTACGGAGACCTCTTCGATACCCTGCACCAGGCGGAAGCCCTGTCCACCCCGGATTACCAAGTCTCGGTCAAGTGGTCCAAGATTCTGGCCGGGGAAAAACGCAGCTATCAGCGCTGCTACGGCCCCCCCTTCATCATCCAGCTGTCGGGTTCCGGTCTGGTGGCTCCCTGCGGCATGCTCTTCAACGAGCGCTACAAAAAATTCCACCTGGGTAATATCTGCGACACGCGCTTTAAGGACATCTGGCAAAGCGATGCCTATTGGGAAGTCATGAATTATCTGGCCTCCCCGGATTTCAATGCCCAGACCATGTGTGGCACCCTTTGCCTGCAACACAAGGTCAATGAAACCCTGGACGCCTATCGGCGCGGTGAAATCCAACTGCGCGCCCCCCAGGGCACCCCACCGGACCATCTCAATTTCATCTGACACCATGGCCACCACCTCTTACCACCAGTCCCTCCGGGAAAGCGCCGCCCGTCTGGCCGCCCTCCTGGAGAAAACGCCGCCCCCTCCAGCTGGCGCCCGTTTGCTGCCCCCCCTTGATCCGGATACGGACGCCCTGGGGCTGCGCCTATGGCTGGCTGCCGATACGGACGGCATCCAGGCGGCCCACTTCACCAACGCCCCCGAAGCGGACCGGGATTGGCTGGACATCCTGGCCTGCCTGCTCCCAGGCTTAAGCCTGGAGGAAGCCGCCGCCCAGGGGGCTGCCTATGCGTTCCACCTGGTTAGCCGGGAAGTTCCGCCTCCGGCAGACCGGGGCATTCTCAATCCGATTCAGGAAGTCCCCGCCCTGGAACAGGCTCAGACCGCCCTGCGGGCCTACCGGCAGCAATGCCGCCCCGCTGGGGAAACCCCGGCACTGTCCGGTGCCGTCTTCCTGGCCCTGCCGGAAACCTGGACCCAAGCCACCCCGGAAGCCCGTCTGGCCCGCTTGCGCCAGGTCGTGGCCCACACGCTTCAGGCGGAGAATCTGGCCCAGGACCTTTTGGAGGTGGACCGGCTGGAGGACGACATCCGGGGGCGCCCGGTGCGGGTCATCCTCAATTACGAAAAAAGTGCCGACTCCGCCGAACTGCCGGCCCTGATGCGCAGCCTGGAAAAGGCATTGCGCCGCCAAGCGGCCCCCTGGCTGGAGGTGTATGGGGAAGAGCGGGTAGATCGGAACGCTCTGCGCCGCACCATCCTCGTCGATCAACGGAAAGCCTGACCCATGTCTGCTGCCCCTCTTATTTCTGTCGTTATCCCCGCCTACAACTACGGCCGCTATCTCCCCAAAGCCCTGTCCTCCGTACAAACCCAGGATTTCCAGGATTGGGAACTGGTAGTGGTGGATGACTGTTCCACGGACGACACTCCGGAACGCCTCCAAGCCTTCCAGGCAGACGACCGCATCCGGGTGATACGCAATGCGGAAAACTTGGGAGCGGTCGCCAATGTGAATAAGGCCTTCGGGGAAGCCCGGGGGGAATTCGTCCTGCTCCTGGGCGCCGATGATTTTCTCCTACCCGGCTGCCTGGGGCGCTTACTCAACGCCCTGCGCCAATATCCCCAGGCTGGTTTCGCCTACGCCAACTACGTTATGGCGGACGATCAGGATCGGCTCGTCAGCACTGTGCGCCACCCGGGCCACCTGCCCTGCCATCTGCCCCCGGGTCGGGATGATTTTCCCGATCTGCTGCGCTTTGATGAGTACATTTACATGGGCGCCACCCTGTTCCGCACCCGGGTAATCCGGGAACAGGGGGCCTTCGATCCGGAACTCACCATCGATGACCAACCGGGTCGCTTTTTCCGGGCCACGGACTGGGATCTGGCCTTGCGCCTGTCCTTGCGAGGCGTACTTTCCACCTTCATCTATGCCCCCTTGGGCGCCTTCCGCATCCACGACAATCAGGCGTCTGTAGGTCGGGATTTTGACGAACAGGGCATCGGCGCCCGGGAATTCGCCGTCCTCCTGGACCGCTATCTGGTAGCGGAAAATCGGGACCGACTGGCAGGTTATGAAGCCGGTATTCTGGACACCCTGAACCGGAAGCGGGAAGCCTACCGCCAGGCTTCCCTTCCGGGCCGCAACGGGGATGCGGCCCAGGTCCTGGCCGCCTACGAGCGGGGAGAAGCCTATTTGCGTGAGTTGCAGAACGATCCCCTGGACGGCCCCCTGGATAACCCCACACTGACCATCGTGCTGCCCCTCATGGATAACCCGGAGGTGGTGGATCAGGTATTGACCCAGCTGGATTTGCAGCAGTTTAAAAACTGGGAACTGCTGGCGGTAAATCGGGGGCGCATGGATTGCGCCAACCTGGGGGACGACCCGACCCGTAGCCAGGCCGTCCGCTGTCTCCACTTGCCCGGCGTAGGCCTGGCCACAGCCTACAATCTGGCGGCCCAGGTAGCGGGCGGACAACTGCTCTACTTCATGGACCCCCAGGGGGATCTGGCCCCGGATTTTCTCGCCTACCTGGTTCAGGCCCTCAGCCAGCCAGGTTGCACCACAGTCCAATACCCGGTAAGCACCCGGGAACCGGAGGAATGTGCCGGGCTGCATCGGGCCTGGAACAGCCTGCTCGGTATGGTTCTCTCCGCCGGTCACCCCTGGCAGGGCCAGATGCCCCCCCTCGCCGCCTTCGCCCTACGCCGCGCCCTGTTCCTCCGCCAAGGCGGCCTGGATCAATCTTTGCCTCTATTGGCAGACCTGGATTTCATCCTCACCCTGGAACGGAATTTCACCGTTCATCAGCTGGAAGCCAAGGGGGATGTTCAGGTGGGCTCCATGATCGCCATGATGTTCCAGGAAAACGCCCTGGGCCTCACCGACCAGGGCATCGAACAGGCTCTGCAAATGGTGGTGCGCAAATTCGCCCTACCTCTCACTCAACGCTAACGCTTTACCCGGCCCCCAATTGACTCAATATAAACGCATCCTGATCCGGGCCCCGGCCCGGACCTTTTTCTACATCAATCTGGCCCTCGCCCTGCGCCGTGCCTTCATGCGTACCGGAGCGGACTGCCTGATCCAGGTAGCCGACTTGAATGAGGGGGCAGAAAGTGCTCTGTTGCAGGGCTATGCCCCGGATTTGGTGTTTTCCATCAACTGTCCCCGCCCGACCCAGACCACGCCAGCCTTCCGCCATGTACTCTGGCTTCAGGACAATATTTTCAATGGTCGGGACCTGCGCCATACCCGCTTTGAGTCGAAAGGGGACGACCTGGTCTATGCGGTGGCTCACCGCCTGAAAAATGCCGTATTTCCCGATAATCCACAGGTCGGCATCCTCCACTTCGCCGCCGAGCCGGTGGCCCCCGAGGCCGTTCCCCGGGACATCCAATCCGATTTTTCCCTGATCGCCTACATTCCTCCGGCGGAATTGCTCAGCCGCCGATTTTCCCTGGGTAACGGTCGCCAGTTCTCCGGCCAAGACTATTTCAATTTTCTGGAAACGGCCCTGGGTGAAGAACTGGACCATCCCTTGGAATTGCTGGATGCCATCGTGGAAGTGTTCTTCAACACCCAGGACGCCACCACCCAGGGTATGGACCCCCAAAACCTGAGCATTTTTAAAGAAGAGTACATCCGGGCTTTCAACCGCTACCGGATTGCCGCCAAGATCGTCCATTGTGGCTATTCCCTGCGCCTGTTCGGTCCGGACAGCTGGCGTAGCTGGCCCGATCTGGCCCCCTCCTACCACCGGGAACTGCCTGTTTTCCAGGATACGGTACAGGTCTTCCAAAGCAGCGCCTTCAATCTGCATAACGGAGGCATGATCACCCACCCCCGGGTCTTCGACTGCATGGGCGCTTGCGGCGGACCGGTATTTGCCAATCGCAACAGCGTGGTCGGGGAAGAAAAGGATGAATTTCTGCCCGGAGAACACTACATCGAATATTCCCTGGGCACCCTGAAAGAAGTCACGGACCATTACCTGGGTAGTCCAGAGGCGGAAAGAATCCGCCACAACGCCTACACCCTGATCCGGGAAAAGCACACCTGGGATCACCGGGTACAGCAGATTTTCCGGGATTTGGAACTTTAAGCGCCCATGGCCAAGCCCAAAGTCCTTTTAGTCGGCACGAGCTTCAGCGCCGCTCCCCTCTATTTCGCCCTTCAGCGCCAGGGCTATGGGGTGGAGTTTTGCGGTGCCAACGAGCACGACCCCTGCACCAACTACGGCGCCCCTTGGCACCGGCTAGACTATGCGGACAAAGACGCCCTGCTGGAATTGGTTCGCCGGGAAAAATACGACCGCATCTGCCCCTCCTGCAACGATTACGCCTATCTGGCCGCCAGCCATGTAGCCAATACCTTGGGTTTGCCGGGTTTTGATACGTTGGACACCACCACCCTCCTGGCCAATAAGGCCCGCTTCCGCGAATTCATGGAAGCCAATGACCTCCCTGCCCCCCGGGCGCGCCTCGCCCGGGAAGGCCAGATGCCGGACCTGACGGGACTGCGCGCCCCCTACCTAATCAAACCCACGGATAGTTTCAGCGGCCGAGGCGTAACCCGCCTTGAAGCGGCAAACCAGGCCCAAGGAGCCATCGCCCATGCCCTAGCAGCATCCCGTCAAGGCGAAGCCCTGGTGGAAGAATTTGTCTCTGGCTCCCTGCATAGTCATTCCGCCTTTATCCGAGACGGCCATATCTACCTGGATTTTTTCGTGGATGAATTCTGTCAGGCCTACCCCTACCAGGTGGATTGCTCCAATTACCCTTCCCGTCTCCCGGAAGGGCTGCGGGACAAGGTGCGGGATTGTATGGGCCGGGTGGTGACCCTCCTGGGACTTTGCGACGGACTGCTGCACACCCAGTTCATTGCCGACGGCGACCGCTGTCAGATTATCGAATGCATGCGCCGTTGCCCCGGAGACCTTTATTACCACCTGATTAACCGAGGCTGCGGTGCTGACTACCTGGCTCATTATGTGGCAGGCTTCACCGGCGATCCGGCGCCCATGCCCCCCTTAGGACCGGAACGCTTTTGGGCCCGGCATACCCTGTCTCTTACCCACCCAGCCGTAGTCTGGTCTGTACAATCCAAGATACCCAGCAACAACGTGCAGTTCTATCCCCTGAGCATCAGCGGCGCCGGAGTCAGCCCGGCTCCCTACGATAAAGTCGGCATCTTGTTCGCTGAGTTCGCCGATGCCCCCAGCCTGTTCCGCATCACCCAAAATCTGGGCCAGTACGTGCAACTGGACACCACGGAGACCGACCATGCCCCTGTCCCCTGAATTTCAGGAGCAAGCCGCTCCCTTTCGCCTTGCCTTCATTGGTGGAGGCATTAATTCCGCCGTAGGGCGGGTCCATTACAACGCTCTGCGTATGGATGGCCAATTCGAGCTAGTGGCAGGGTGCTTCAGCCGCCACAAGGCATTAAATCAAGAAAGTGGCCGCTTCTACGGTGTCACACCACACCGGGTCTATGACACTTACCAAGCCTTGCTAGCAACGGAAACCGATTTGGATATGGTGGTGATCCTTACTCCCACCTCCAACCATCTGGAACCGGTGTTAGCCTGCCTGGAAGCTGGTCTGGGTGTCATCTGTGAAAAGGCCATGAGCGCCACACCGGCCGAAGCAGCCGCCATCCGGATGGCGGAAAAGCAGCACGGAGGCTTCCTAGCCGTCACCTACAACTACACCGGCTATCCAGCCCTGCGGGAACTACGCGCCCGCATCAGGAATGGCCAGTTGGGTCGGATTCTCCATTTCATCGCAGAAATGCCCCAGGAAGGCTTCATCCGCCGGGGAGACGATGGTCAACCGGCCAAACCGCAGGAATGGCGCCTTCACGACGGCCCGATTCCAACCGTATACCTGGATTTGGGGGTGCATCTGCACCAAATCACCCAATACCTGATTCCCCGGCGCCCCTTGCAAATCCAGGGCATACATCACTCCTATGGCAATTTTCCTGCTGTAGTGGATTACGTTCAGGCCGCGGTGCGCTACGAAGATGACATGGTGGGTAGCTTTCTTTTCGGCAAATGTATGCTGGGCCTGCGCAATGGCCTGCGCCTACGCATTTTTGGTAGCGAGGGGAGTGCGGAATGGGAGCAGGTGCGGCCAGAAGAAATCCATTTAGCTTACCCGGATGGCCGCCGTGAAACCCTGGACCGGGGCGGCCATGCCCCAATTGCAGGAGCCCCCCGCTACACCCGTTTCAAGGCTGGTCACCCGGCAGGTTATGTGGAGGCCTTCGCCAACCTGTATGTGGATATCGCCCAGGCCTTCCGGGAATATCGGCGTCATGGCCACTGGCAGTCCGAGGAAGTTTTTGACACCGCCTTTGCGGGAGCTGGCCTGGGTTTTCTCCAAACTATGGCTGATGCAGCTCGTAGCGGTCGGAGTGAAGCGATTCCAGATTAAATCCCCATGCGCTTTTCCCTGATCATCCCCACCTACAACGCCACCGCCACCCTGCTCCGAGCGGTATCCAGCGTCTTCAACCAGATTCCCTCCTCCGGCCTGGAGATCATTCTGGTGGATGACTGCTCCACGGACACAACGCCGGACCTGCTCCAGGCTTTGGTCCGAGACCATCCTGAACTACCGGTCATCGTGGATCGCCTGCCCCGTAACAGAGGCCCGGGGGCCGCGCGTAACCGGGGAGTGGCTTTGGCCCGTGGGGAATGGGTTGTTTTCCTGGATGGGGATGATGCCCTGGAAGGCGGTTTTTTTGCTGCTGTTGAACAACATCTAGAGACTCAGACTGAGCCACCAGACCTGGTGGCCTTCGACTGGCGCTATGGCGCCGATCCGGTAGGCCAGCCCCGGGGCAGGAGGGACGACCTGTCCCTCCTGGCGAGTTGCGATGCCACGGCCCGTATTCGGGAATATTTACTCAATCGTCTGGACAACTCGGTGATTTTTCACCTGTTCCGGCGGGAGTTCTTAGTAGCACAGAAAATCCACTTCCGAGGCGGCTATCACGAGGATGTGGATTATCTATTCCACGCTCTCCTGGCCGCCCGCCAGGTCACGGTATTGGCCGCGGTCCTCTACATCAAATGGGACACCCCAGGCTCCATCGTCAATACCTTGGGAACACGCCATATCAAAGGCTATCTCAAGGCTTTGGAGGCCATTTGGGAGATGCTTTCCATCCGGGGGCAAAGCGGAAAATTCGTCTCGGAATTACGCATCGGCTTGATGAATGTGGTGTCCTCCCGCTTGATGCGACTGATGAACACGGCCATCGTCAAAGAAGACCGCCCGGAAGCCATTCTCCAGTGTCTGTATCAGGACAGCCGCCATTTACTGGCCCAACTGCCAGAACAATCCTCCGCTCCTGCAGGCTTCCAGACAAAGTATCAAATCCTTTTCCAGACCTTCATGGCGGGTATGGCCCAGGACACCTTAGATAGCGCCGCCCTGCTCCGCCGCCTTGGGGAAGAAGCCAGGAAAACCTGGAGCTGTTACGATCTCCACCATTCCCTGTTCCTCGCCCCCAACCAAATCCGTACCTGCTGCAAGCGCTTCTTCCGGGACGGCCAGATGCAGGGGGACGTGGCACTTTTCGACACGGCACCGGGGGACCATCCGGACTACGCTCAGGTTCTCGCTGCCAAACAGGCCCTGCACCGGGAAATCAACCGGGACAATGCGGAACAATGCCGGAGTTGCCCCTTCCTCGCCTTTCAGGAGTGGGGCCCCCTGTTGTCCAATGGGGTCCGCTACCTGTCTCTGGAATACCACTCGGTCTGCAATATGCGCTGCCTTTATTGCAGCGACACCTATTATGGTGGTCTAGCACCGTCCTATGACGTCGCCGCTCTGGTGAAGTCCCTGGAGCAAGCGGGAGCCCTGAGCCACTGCGAATACGTAGTCTGGGGAGGAGGGGAACCTACCATTGATGCCCAGTTTGAGCCGGTCCTCCGAAATCTGGCCCGCTGGGCCCCCGGGGTCAAACAGCGGGTGATCACCAACGCCACCAAGTTTTCCCCGCCCCTGGCCGAGCTTCTGCAAGAAGATCGGGCCTTCATCGTTACCAGCGTGGATGCGGGCAGCGAACCCCTATTCCGGAAAATTCGCGAGTCTAAGCAATTTCCCCAGGTACTCAAGAACTTGGGACGCTATGCCGCGGCCCGGAGCGACAACGTCATCATCAAGTACATCCTCATGGAGGAAAACAGTACTTTTGGAGAACTAGCCTCCTTTACCGCCCAAATAGCCGAGCACGGACTTCTGAATTGCAACTTCCAGATTAGCTGCGACTTCAAGAGGCCCGAAGTCACGGAGGAGGAAATTGTCGCCATCGCAGAACTCTTCGCCCTGCTCCGACAAAACGGCGCCCACTTCGTCTTCGTAGATGACCTAGTCTGGCAGCGCCTGCCCACGGTAGAGGAAGGCTTGGTGGACCGGTTAAAGGACCACCTCCGCCAGCGGCGCCTGCCGGACTTTATCCAGACCGGTCCTCTGGCGGAAGGAGTAGTGGTCTGGGGTACGGGGGCCCAAGCTGGCCTGCTGGCAGAAAAATCCCACCTACTGCGCCAAACCCCGGTCACCGCCTACATAGATCCTCGCCCCTCCGCCCAGGCCAAGCCTTACCGAAGTCACCCGGTATGGGCCCCGGAAGCTATACCCAACAACGGCGCCCCCATTCTCATCGCCGCCGTCCAAAGCGCTCCCTTCATCTACCGGGACTGCCTGGTCCGGGGCCTAGGTTACCGGGTTCTCACCGGCTTGGTGTTATAGACCTCCCACTTACCAAGCTTTATGCTCCCGTCCGGTTTCAGGAGAACTCATCCATGCCCTTGCAGGATTGCCATCTCATCTACCTGCCCAAAATCCAGGACCCCCGAGGCAACCTGACCTTCATCGAAGGGGGGCGCCATATTCCCTTCGAGATCGCTCGCACCTATTACCTCTACGACGTGCCCGGAGGCTCGGAGCGAGGCGGTCATGCCCACCGCCAGCTGCACCAATTCATCATTGCCATGTCCGGCAGCTTCGACGTCAATCTGAGCGATGGGCGGGAAAGTCACCGTTTTCACCTTAACCGCTCTTACTACGGGCTCTATGTCTGCCCCATGATGTGGCGAACCCTGGACAATTTTTCTTCCGGCGCCGTCTGCATGGTGCTGGCCTCTGCCCCCTATGAGGAAGAGGACTACATTCGAGACCATGACCAGTTTCTCCGGGAAGTGTTGGCCCCATGACTCCGCCCCTAAATGTCCCTTTTCTCGACCTGAGCGCAGCCTACCGAGAACTTCAACCGGAAATTGAAGGGGCGGTTTTAGAGGTGCTGCGTTCCGGCCACTATATCGGGGGCCGGGTTTTGGCGGAATTTGAGGACAAATTTGCCGCTGCTACCGGCGCCGCCTACTGTATTGGCGTGGGCAACGGCCTGGACGCCCTGCATCTGACTTTGGTAGCCCTAGGCATTGGCCCCGGGGACGAAGTGCTGGTCCCCAGCAACACCTTCATCGCCACCTGGCTGGCAGTTAGCCATTGCGGCGCTACCCCGGTAGCGGTGGAGCCCGACCCCGTTACTTACACGATGGACCCAAGCCGCCTGGAAGCGGCCATCACTCCCCGCACCCGGGCCATTCTTCCGGTCCATCTCTACGGTCACCCGGCGGATCTGGACCCCATCATGGCCATCGCCCGCCGCCATAGGCTGGCCGTGGTGGAAGATGGAGCCCAAGCCCACGGCACCCACTACAAGGGACGCCCCATCGGAAGCCATGGCAATCCGGTGGCCTGGAGTTTCTATCCGGGAAAAAATCTGGGCGCCTTGGGGGACGGGGGAGCGGTCACCACGGATGACCCTGCACTCCAAGAGCGAATTCGGGAATTGGGCAATTACGGCTCCCGACAGAAATACGTCCACGAGCGGATTGGTTTCAACAGCCGTCTGGACCCGGTGCAAGCAGCTGTCCTGGGGGTCAAGCTAGCCCATCTGGAAGACTGGAATGGACGTCGCCGCCAACTCGCCCAACGCTATAGGGAAGCCCTGGCGGACACCCCTCTCACTCTGCCTACCGTCGCCCCTTGGGCTGATCCGGCGTGGCACCTGTTCGTCATCCGTCATCCCCAGCGGAATGCTTTGCAGCGCTATCTGGCGGAGCGAGGCATCAGTACCCTGATCCACTACCCCACCCCGCCCCACCGGCAACAGGCCTATGCCCGGGCATGGGCTGGAATCAACTTTCCTCTGGCAGAACAACTGGCGGGAGAGGTACTCAGCTTGCCCATGGGTCCCCAGTTAACCGATGCCCAGGCCCAATGGGTCATCCAGGCTCTGACCGAAATCGGAGAAGTCCTCTGAAAGCCGCACCCAGCTTGGGGATTGAGGAGTTTTTCTGCCCCCACCTGCCGTTTGCAGGCAGAATAGGGCCCCAACGCCTTTCCTGACCGGAACAATGGAACGCACCATGAAAATTTCCCTGATTCCCGCCCAAAACGCGGACAACGCCAGCAGCCGCATCCGGGTTTTCCTCCTGGCCCAGGCTTTGCAAGCCGCCGGTCAGGAGGCCCGTATTCAGCCCATGGCGGATGCGGATCTGTTGTTCATCCAGAAAAAAATCACCCCGGATCTGCTGGCCTACGCCCGGCTGGTAAAGGCCCGGGGTGGCCGGGTCTTCTACGATCTGGACGAGAGTCAGGATGAAAAACTGGCGGAGCTGAATATCCGTCCGGAAGACTGGCAAACCATGGTAAGTTTGGCGGACCTGATCACCACGGATACCCCGGAACGGGCTCGGCTTCTGTCCGAGCGTTTTCCCCAGGCCCGGTTGGCCGTATTGCCCGGGGGCATTGACGCCGATCCGGGTAGAGCGGTGCCAGCCCCCACCCACGACGGCCTGGGCATCATCTGGTTCGGCCATGTGGCCAACCTTCACCAAATCGCCCCCCTGGTCCCTACGCTGCGAGCCCTGGGCGCCCAACTTCATGTGGTCACGGAAGGGGCCGCTCTCCCCGAACTCGGGGAAATGCTGCCTGACTTCCAGCTCCACCCCTGGTCCCTAGACGACTTACCCGTCCTGCTGCAACAGGCGGATATGGCCCTGCTCACCCAGACCGGGGACGAGCATGAAGACAGCAAAAGTGATGGCAAAATGCTCACTGCCATTGCCAACGGCCTAGTGCCCCTGGTGAGCCCCTGCCCGGCCTATCGGGAATTGGCCCAAGCCCTGGGGGCAGAAGACAGTCTTTATACCTCGCCGGAAACCCTGGTTCTGGCCGTGGCCGCCTATCTGGACCATGAACGGCGTCAGGCCTATCTGGACCGGGCCCAGCCCTATATTCGGGAACACTACGGCCCGGCCGCCCTGGCCCAACACTTTCTCCAATTGGTGGCGGATCTTCCCCCCCGGGCGAACGCCCCGGCCCCCGAGCCACAGACCGCGCCGCTGGCAGTGACGCCCCCCCCGGCGGAACCTGCCGCCACAGCGCCAACCCGCACCAGCACCGGCGCCGCTCCCCGTTGCTCTGTGGTTATCCCCACCAAAGACCGGCCCCATCTCCTGGCCCAGGCTCTGGAAAGCCTGAAAAACCAGACCAACCAGGATTTCGAAGTGGTTCTGGTCAATGATGGTGGCTGCGATCTGGGGGCCCTGGTGGCCTATTACGGTCAGTATCTGGATATCGCCTACATTCGCCGCCCCCATTCCGGAGGCGCAGCCGCTGCCCGCAACACCGCCCTGGGCCTGGCTCGAGGACAGTGGATTGCCTATCTAGATGACGATGACTGCTTCCGAGCCAATCACTTGGAGGTCCTAGATAAGGCCCTGCAAGACCCCCAGGTCGGATTTGTCTTCTCGGACGCGGAGTATGTGGTTTATGAGCTCAAGGACGGGCTCCCTGTAGAAGGGCTGCGCAGCCGCCCCTATCAGGACAAAGACTACGACCCGGACGAGCTGCTCATTGCCAATTACATTCCCACCCCCACCTGGGGCCATCGCCGCCAGCTGGTAGACCAGGTGGGCTGCTTCGATGAAACCATGCCGGTCATGGAGGACTGGGACTACCTGATCCGCCTTTCCCGAATCACCCGCTTCAAAAAAATCAAACAATGCACGGTGGAAGTCCGCCAGGCAAAGTTCCGCACCGACCACACCCTGCCGGCGGTGAGCGGCCAACTGCCAGGCTTCCAGCAAATCTATGGCAAGTATCCGGTCACGGATACCAATCTCCTGGCACTCCGGGAAAAACTGGTCCAACAGGTCATCCAGGGCCAACCGGAAAAGCCCCAAATGCCTGTGGCCTATACCCGGGACTACGGCCTGTGGCGGGAAAAACACACCCTGGAACCAATCCACGCCCAGATCTACGCTGAGCACATGATGGCCTGGCCCCGGCGGCCCCGGTTCACCGTGGTGGTGCCCACCCGGCAGGAGAACCTGACCCAGCTGGCGGCCACCTTAACCGCCATGGAAAACCAGCTGTATAAGGAATGGCAGCTGATCGTGGTGGCGGACTATGAGGCCCCCAGCCCCCTGTTTCTCCAATCCGACACCCTGGGCTGGTTGCAGATCGACGATCTGAATGACGACGAGCAGCTGGCTTCCGCCTATAACGGCCTGGTGGAGCTGGGAAGCGACTGGATCGGCATTCTGCCCCCGGGGAGCGAACTGTCGCCCCACGCCTTCCTGGCCCTGGGGGATTATGCCCAGGCCCACCCCCAGTGGTCCGCCATCTACACCGACCACGACCATAAAGATGACCAGGGCCAGTACGTCCAGCCCTGGTTCAAGCCGGATTTCAACCTGGATTACCTGCGCTCCATGGATTACGTGGGCGCCGCCCTGTGGTTCAAGGGGGAAGCCCTGCAACGGTTGGGGGGCTTCCAGCCCTTCCCCGGCGCCTGGCTCTACGACGCCCTGCTACGCCTGCTGGATGGGGAGGGAGGGGAGGCCATCGGCCATATTGCCGAGCCCCTGCACCACTTTCCTGCCCAGACCCAGGCCCATCCCCTGGCCCAGGCTTCCCGCCAGGTGGCCTTGGAAAACCACCTGCAACGCCGGGGTACGGCGGCCCAGATCAGCGCCGGCCTGGTGCCGGACACTTTCCACGTCCAGTACCAACGGCCGGACGCTCCCCTGGTATCCCTCATTATTCCCAACCGGGACTTCGTCTGGTTCCTGCGCCCCTGCCTGGAATCCCTCTTCGCCAAAACCGACTACGGTAATTACGAAGTGGTGATCGTGGATAACCAGACGGAAGACCCGGATACCCTGGCCTATTACGAGCACCTCAAAGCCACCCAGGGGGAACGACTGCGTATCGTCCCCTATGACCGGCCCTTCAACTTCTCCGCCCAGTGCAACCTGGGGGTCAGCCAGGCCCGGGGCGAATACGTGGTGCTCCTCAACAACGACACGGAAATCGTCCAGGGGAGCTGGCTAACCCGCATGGTGAGTCATCTGGCCCGGCCCGAAGTGGGCATTGTGGGTGCCCGGCTGGTGTACCCGGAAACGGGAAAAATCCAACACGCCGGGATTATCCTGGGCATGGACCACCTGGCGTCCCACGGCTTCATGCGTACCCCCATGGAGGAATCGGGCTACATGAACCGGCTCCAGGTGGAACAGGACTACAGCGCCGTCACCGCCGCCTGCCTGCTGGTGGCCAAGGACACCTATCTGGCCGTGGGGGGCATGGACGAAGACCACGCCGCCGTGCTCTTCAACGACGTGGACTTCTGCCTCAAGGTCCGCAGCCTGGATAAGCTGGTGGTCTGGACCCCCTTCGCCACCCTGGTCCACCACGCCAGCGTCTCCCTGAAAAGCGAGATGGAGGAAATCAAGGCCAAGGCCCGGGCGGTGGATCGGGATCGGGAAACCGCCAATGCCCTGCACCAGCGCTGGCGGGAATGGCTGCGGGAAGACCCGGCCTACAACCGCCATCTAGCCCTGCACACCAGTAAAGCCTTCCAGGTGGAAGGGGAAATCGTGGCGGACTGGGACGCCAATTTTCGGGATCGGCCCCGGGTGCTGGCCCTGCCCCCCGCCGGAGGCGTGGGGGAATACCGGTTTTACGCCCCCCTCCGGG
This sequence comes from Azospira inquinata, assembly GCF_018905915.1. Classification (NCBI taxonomy): domain Bacteria; kingdom Pseudomonadati; phylum Pseudomonadota; class Betaproteobacteria; order Rhodocyclales; family Rhodocyclaceae; genus Azospira; species Azospira inquinata. The sequence continues at coordinate 2,465,551 of NZ_CP064782.1, read as the reverse complement.
CACTGACCGGCAAAGCCCTTCTACAAAGCACCATTGTCCAGACCAAGACCTATCACAAGCAGCGCTACCTCACCCTCTCCGAAATGGAGCGTCTGGCACCCGATGTGCTCATGGCCCAGGTGGATTACTCCCCCATGTTCCACGACTGGCTGGAACGGTACCGGCAAATGGTCCCCAATCTGCGCATCAATCTGATGATCGACGACCTGATCACGGAAATGCCCCGAGACAATCCCAATTTCAAGCGCATTCCCCGGGATGGCCGCTATCGCCTGCGCAAACTCTTCAAGCTGGCCGACTCGGTCATTGTCAGTACCCAGCCCCTGCTGGATCTGGTGAGCGAGCTCACGGACAAGGGGGTGCTGGTGCCCAACACCCTGCGGGACGAGCTCTGGCTGCCCCTGCAAAGCCGCAAGCGCACCGGTCCCAAGCCCCGGGTGGGCTGGGCCGGGGCCCAGCAGCACAAAGGGGATCTGGCCATTATTGCCAATGTGGTGAAGCGCACGGCCAGCCAGGTGGATTGGGTCTTTTTCGGCATGTGCCCGGACGAAATCCGCCCCTATATCGCCGAATTCCATGATTTCGTCGTGGGGGTGGAGGCCTACCCGGCCAAGCTGGCCAGCCTCAATCTGGATCTGGCGGTGGCCCCCCTGGAACAGCACCCCTTTAACGAAGCCAAGAGCAATCTGCGCATTCTGGAATACGGCATTCTGGGCCTGCCCGTCATCTGCACGGACATCTACCCCTACCGGACCGACGACGCCCCCGTGACCCGGGTGCCCAATGAGGAACAGGCCTGGGTGGATGCCATTCTGGAACGGGCCAGCCATCTAGATCAGGCGGAACGGGAAGGGGCGGCCCTGAAACAGTGGGTGGAACGGCATTACCTCCTGAGCCAGGTCCAGAACCTGTGGTTCCAGGCCATCACCGGCCCCCGGGCCTGATCCGGACAAGGATTGTTCATGAAGGCACCCCATCCGGACAACGCCACCCTGGGCGCCTGGTTTTCCCAGGCCGCCCAGGCCCAGCAGCAGGGCCAGGGGGCGGCCGCCGAAGCTCTGTACCGGCGCATTCTGGCCGCCGTTCCGGGTCACCTGGATACGGCCCACAATCTGGCCGTACTCCTGGGGGACCAGCAACGACACGGAGAAGCCCTGCAACTCTGGCAGACCGTGCTCCAGGCCCAGCCTCGAAGCGCAGATGCCCGCATCGAGGCGGCCCTGGCCCGCATCCGCATGGGGGACAGTGCCGGTGCCAAGCAGGATTTGCTGCTGGCCGCCCAAACGCCCCCGGAGGATGACGATACCTGGCGCCGCATCGCCAGCGGCCTGGTGCTGCTGCGGGAGTTTCCCGACGCGGTGGATGCCTACACCGCCGCCCTCAACGCCAATCCGGGAGAACCCCGCAATTACACCGCCTTCGCCTCCCTCTGCTGCCATCTGGGGGAATACGGGGTAGCGGAAGAGCTGGCCACGGCAGCCACCCAGCTGGCGCCCCAACTGGTCTGGGCCTGGGTAGAACAGGGCAATGCCCGCATGAAGCAGGGCAAAAGGGATGAGGCTGCCGCCAGTTTCCGCCAGGCCATTCAGGTAGCGCCCGGGGAACCTACGGGTTACTGCAATCTGGGCATCACCCAGATGGAAGTCATGGACCTGGAAGCCGCCCTGGCCTCCTTCAACCAGGCCCTGGCCCTGGCCCCCGAACATCCCCTCTCCCGCTGGAACCGGGCCCTGGTACTGCTCACCCTGGGACGGCTGGCAGAAGCCTGGCCCGACTACGAATTTCGCCGCCAGGCCAATATCCAGGGGGTCATCTACCGGCCCCCTACCCCCCAATGGCGGGGTGAGCCCCTGGAAGGCAAGCGCATTCTCCTGCTCTGTGAACAGGGGCTGGGGGATTCCCTCCAGTTCATCCGTTACGCCCCCCTGGTAAAAGCCCGGGGCGCTTGGGTGGCGGTGCGCATCCAGCCCGCCTTGAAAACCCTGTTCGCCTCCGTTCCCGGCATTGACTGCCTCATTGACGAAACGGAACCGGTGCCGGAAACGGATTGCCATTGCCAGCTGCTCTCCCTGCCCCTGGCTTTCCATACCGATGGGGACCAGATTCCGGCCCAGGTGCCTTATCTGGCGCCCCCGGAAGAGGCCAGGCAACACTGGGCATCCCGTCTGGCTTCCTTAGCCCGGCCCCGGGTGGGCCTGGTGTGGGCAGGGGGAAGGCGCCAGCACATGGCGGACGCCCGTCTGCTGGACAGCCGGCGCAGCCTGGAACTGGCCCAACTAGCCCCCATTCTGGCTGTCCCCGGCATCCAGTTTGTCAGTCTGCAAAAGGACGAGGCCGCCGCCCAGATCGACGTTCTCCCCCCCGCCTTACGCCCCGCTCTGCCCCTGGTGGAGCTCAGTGGAGAGCTTACCGACTTCGCCCAGACCGCCGCCGCCATAGAACAGCTGGATTTGGTGATCAGCGTGGATACGGCGGTGGCCCACCTGGCCGGAGCCCTGGGTAAGCCGGTGTGGCTGCTGAACCGGTGGGACACGGACTGGCGCTGGCTGCTAGGGCGGGAAGATTCCCCCTGGTACCCCAGCCTGCGCCAATTCCGCCAACCCGCCCCGGGGGATTGGGAAGGGGCCATTCGGCTCCTGGCCCAGGCCCTGGCCGCTTGGCAGGGAAATCGCGCCCCTTGAGCGACTTAGCCGCCCTGCTGGCAGAAGCCCAGGCCCATTTTGCGGCCCAGCGCTTCCAGGAGGCCGCCGCCGCCTACAGCCGGGCCGCCCCCCTGGCGCCCCAGGACTGGACCATTGCCTATCATCTGGGCCTGTGCCTGACCCACCTGGGCCAGCCCGAACTGGCCCTCCAGACCTACCAACTGGCCCGGCGCCTGGCCCCCCGCCAGGTGCCCGTCCTCAGCCAGCTGGCGGCCACCGCCTTCGCCCAGGGAGACTGGGCTCTGGCCCAGGAAGCCACCCTGGAACAGATCGGCTGCACCCCAGAGGATCCCCTGGCCTACGATAATCTGGGCCTGATTTTCCAGCGTCAGGGGCTCCAGGAGGCTGCCCTGCTGGCCTTTCAGAACGCCCACCTGCTGGCGCCCGATCTACCGGGGCCGCTCCTTCACCTGTCTCAGACCCATCTGGCCCTGGGGCAAGCCGCTGAAGCATCAGCCCTCCTGACGCCCCGCCTCCCACAACATCCGGAGCACCCAGGCCTGCGCCTGACCCTAGCCCAGGCAGCCCTCGCCCGGGAGGAGCTGGAGGAGGCAGAATCCTGGGCCCGTCAGGCCTTACCCCTGGCTCAAGGGGATGGGAATCTGTTGCTGGAGATTGGCCTTCTATTCAAATCCCTGGCCCGCTATGACCTAGCAGATCAGGCCGAAACCAGGGCTCTGGCCCTAACCCCCCAAAATCCCCGGGCCCATTGGAACCACGCCCTGACCCAACTGGTCCGGGGCCACTGGCCGGAGGCCTGGGCCGAATACGAATGGGGCCCCACAGTGGGCACCCGCAGTGGCTTTTCCAACCGACTGCCCCGCTGGCAAGGACAGCCCCTGGAAGGCCGCAGCCTTTTACTGCGCAGCGAGCAGGGCCTGGGGGATACCCTGCAATTTCTCCGTTTCGCCCCCTGGGCCCAGGCCCAGGGCGGCCAAATCGTGCTGGAATGTGCCGCACCCTTGGCGGAAATTGCCGCTACCGCCCCAGGGATTCACCGGGTGGTCATCCAGCAGCCGGATCTGCCAGCAGACGGCTTCGGCTGCGACCTTTATGCCCCCATCATGGGCCTGCCCCATCTCATGGGTTTGACCCTGGGCCAATTGCCGGGTTGCACCTTTCCCTACCTAACTATTCCGGCCCCGGCCCGGGAACGCTGGGAGCACCAGCTCCCGGGAAGCAAGCCAAAAGTAGGACTGGTCTGGGCTGGCAATCCCCGTCACCCCAATGACTCCCAGCGTTCCTGTCCGCCCCAGGCCCTGGCGCCCCTACTGGTCCAGGCAGGAGTGGATTTTTACAGCTTCCAGGTGGACCAGGAGATTCCGGAAGAACTCCCCGGGCTCCGCCCCCTGCCCTTGTCCCTGCAAAGTTTCAGTGACAGCGCTGCGGCCTTAAGCCAACTGGACCTACTCATCTCGGTGGACACTTCCATGGTTCATTTGGCGGGCGCCCTGAATCTGCCCACCTGGCTGCTCCTGCCTTACAACGGGGACTGGCGCTGGTTGGAAAACCGGACCGATAGCCCCTGGTATCCCAGCCTGAGGATTTACCGGCAAAAAATGCCGGGGCAATGGTTGCCGCTGGCAGAAACTCTGGTCCGGGGCCTGAACCAACGCTTTTCCGGTTAGCCCCAAAACGGCCCTTCTCCCGGAAACTCCAGGAAATATGCGGCCTTGACAAACTTCCCCGGGGCGGCATAGCAGGATGGCACACTCCATGCTTTAGAAGAGACATCATGGCACGGCTCCCCGGAGCGGCGCCAAGTCGAACCGAAAGCCTCTCTGGTAAGGAGTGATCATGCCTCTTGTCGTCAATACGAATCTTGCGTCGCTAAACGCCCAACGCAACCTGTCCACCTCCCAGTCGTCCCTGAACACCTCCTTGCAACGGCTTTCCTCCGGGTTGCGGGTGAACAGTGCCAAGGACGACGCCGCCGGTCTGGCCATTTCGGAAAGCCTGACCAGCGCCATCCGGGGTAATACCCAGGCGGTGCGCAACGCCAACGACGGGATTTCCGTGGGGCAAACGGCGGAAGGCGCCCTGGGGCAAATTTCCAATAACCTGCAACGGATTCGGGAAATCTCAGTGCAGGCCGCCAACGGCTCCGTCAGCGACTCCAACCGTAGCCAGTTGCAATTGGAAGTGGACCAGCTGACCCAGGAAATTAGCCGTATCGTCCAAACCACCCAGTTCAACGGCACCAGCCTGCTGTCCGGCCAAACCACCATCACTTTCCAGATTGGTTACAGCGGCACGGCGGACAACCAGGTGTCCGTCAGCACCACCGACTTGGCTCAGGCGGGGTCCGCTGGCTTGAATGCTTATAGTGCCAGCCTAACCGCCACGGGCACCGTCAATATCACCACCTCTGCCGGAGCTTCCGCTGCCCTGTCGGCGCTGGACCAGGATATCGCCCGGGTTACCAACATTCGGTCCACCTTCGGTGCCGTGCAAAACCGCTTTGATGCGGTGGTTTCCAACTTGAACAACTACGTGGAAAACCTGACCGCCTCCAAGAGCCGGATTATGGATACGGATTACGCGGCGGAAACCGCCAATTTCTCCAAAGCCCAGATCTTGCAGCAGGCCGGCACGGCCATCCTCAAGCAGGCGAATCAGATTCCCCAGCAGGCCCTGACCCTGCTCCAGTAAAAACATCATCTTTTACGCAAAAACAGGCCCACAAGGGCCTGTTTTTATTTGTATTCCCCGACAAACATCGCCTCTCTTTTCCCAACCCCCGCTTTTTTAAAAAATTTTCTAAAGTTTCCCCCTTGCAAACCGATAACCAGTCAGAAGGAAGCAATTAGCCGTTTCCTGACTGTTTGTCCTTCGGGACATCCTGACAATAGGTTCTAGGAGAAAACCATGTCCATCGTCGTCAATACCAACATTGCGTCCCTCAACGCGCAACGTAACTTGGCAAATTCCCAATCCTCTTTGAACACCTCCCTGCAACGCCTGTCTTCCGGCCTGCGGGTTAACAGCGCCAAGGACGATGCGGCGGGCTTGGCTATTTCCGAAGGCCTGACCAGCGCCATCCGGGGTGGCAACCAAGCTGTGCGCAACGCCAACGACGGTATTTCCGTGGGGCAAACGGCAGAAGGCGCTCTGGGGCAAATCGCCAATAACTTGCAACGGATTCGGGAAATCGCCGTGCAGGCATCCAACGGTTCCGTTAGCGACACCAACCGTAGCCAACTGCAATTGGAAGTGGACCAGCTGACCCAAGAAATCAGCCGGATTGTGCAAACCACCCAGTTCAACGGTACCAGCCTGCTGTCCGGCGCCTCCACCATCACTTTCCAAGTTGGCTACAGCGGTTCCGCCGACAACCAAGTGAGCGTCTCCACCACCAACCTGGCACAAAACGGTTCCGCCGGGCTGAATGCCTATAGCGGCAGCCTGACCGCCACTGGCACCATCAACATTACGACTTCCGGTGGCGCTTCCGCTGCCCTGGCCAATCTGGACGCGGACATCAAGCAAGTTACCAACATCCGTTCCCAGTTCGGTGCCGTACAAAACCGGTTCGATGCGGTGGTTTCCAACCTGAACAACTACGTGGAAAACCTGACCGCTTCCCAAAGTCGTATCATTGATACGGACTACGCTTCTGAAACGGCAAACTTCTCCAAGGCCCAAATTCTGCAACAAGCGGGTACGGCCATTCTGAAGCAAGCCAACAATCTGGGACAAAGCGCCCTGACGCTGCTGCAGTAAGTCAGCTAAAAGGCTGAAGGCAGCCGAGGCCGGGGAGTTTGCGATGTTCCGCGTGAGCTCTCCGGCTTTTCCTTGTGGAGGATAAACCATGTCTATCCAACCCATCGATACCGCAGGTTCCAACCTATGGGCATACGCTAATGCCGATGGGAGTGAGCCCCGATCCTCCCCTACCCCCAGTTCTTCCGTGGCATCGGCCCAAACGCCGAAGCAAGTCCCCGGAACAAATGGGGATGTGGCCGCTAAAAACGGGCAGGAAAAAAAATCCTCGGCTAATCCCTTGGATGAATCCGCTTTGAAAAGAGCGACGGACGCCGCCAATCAGGCCGTCCAGCAAATCCGCAACACCGATCTCAGCTTTTCGGTGGATAAGGGAACGGGCACCATTGTGGTCAAGATTGAGGACACCAAGACTCACCAACTCATCAAGCAGATTCCGGCACAAGAAATGCTTGAGTTAGCGAAGCGTCTTAAGGAAGTCACCGGCATTCTGATCAAGGATCAAGCCTAGACTTCGCTTCAATCCGACACACCTCTTCGCAACAAGGAGTTCCCGTCATGACCACGGTTACCAGTCTGGGTGCCGCCTCTGGCATGGATCTGGAAGGGCTGCTGACAAAATTGATGTCAGCCGAATCCACCCATCTGGGCAGCCTGCAAACCCAGCAATCCACCTACAACAGCGAAATCAGCGCCTACGGCCAATTGAAAAGCGCGCTGGACTCCTTTAATACGGCAACCCAGGCCTTGCAGGATAGCTGGGATTTCAACGGCACCACGGCGACCTCTTCCAACACCACCGCCTTCACCGCCACGGCGGCGGACGGGGCCTCCACGGGTACCCACACAGTGGCCGTGAACAATCTGGCCCAACAGCAAATTCAGTACAGCAAAAACGCCGCCTTCAGTTCCACCACCACGGCCATGGGGACTTCCACGGTCAGTGGTAGCAGCAGCCTGTCCGGCTCGGATACCTTGAGCTTCACCCTCGCGGGGGATTCCACAAAAACTTTCTCCGTCACTGCCAACTACGATACGGACTCCCTGGAAACCCTGAAGAATTCCATTAATTCCGCTTCCGGCAATACCTTCCTGACCGCTTCTATCCTGAACGACGGCACGGGCAATCGTCTGGTGGTGACAGCCAAGGACACCGGTCTTTCCAACGGCATCAACGTCAGCGAATCCCAGTCCGGCAGCCCCTTGAATTTCACGACCTCCCAGGCGGCAAAAGACGCATCCCTGACGGTGGACGGCATTGCCGTTACTTCGGCCTCCAATACTGTCACTAACGTAGTAGACGGCGTCACACTGAACCTCCAAGGAACAACTTCCAGCGCCGCCTCTCTCGTTGTCGCCCATGACGTTGCTGGCATTACCACCAAGGTTCAGAATTTTATTTCCGCGTACAACAACCTGGCTTCAGCCGCCAATACCCTCCACAAAAAAGGCGCCACCCTGGATGGGGAAAATACGGTCACACAGGTTATTACCCAGCTACAATCCGTGTTCAATACCCCGGCCAACATCTCCGGGAATTCCTATAGTTACATGGCCCAGCTGGGTATCTCGTTCAGCAAAGATGGCACCCTGTCCTTGGATACCAGCACCTTCCAAAACGCGCTGTCCACCAACTTTAGTCAGGTAGTCAGCGCTTTTACGGATGTCAAAGAAGGGTTTGCCCAACGCCTGAGCCAGACAGCCACAGCCATGATGAATACCAATGGCTTGCTTTCTGCCCGGATTGACGGCTTAAATACGTCATTGACCAACATCGGCGACGATATCACCCGGGAAGAAACTCGGCTGTCTGACGTATCCGCCACTTATCGTACCCAGTTTTCCGCACTCGATACCCTCGTGGGCAACCTCAACACTTCTCTGAGCTACATTAGCCAGCTGACAAAATCCACCAGCAGTTAAGTTGATTCAATTTTGACGGGATACCAGTGATGTTTAGCCAAGGGGCAAAAGCCTACGCCCAAGTCAATGTGGAAACCGCCGTCAATACGGCCACGCCCATACAGCTCGTCGTGTTGCTTTACGACGGGACCGTGTCCGCCCTTTCCGCCGCCAAGCTGGAAATGACCAAGGGTAATATTGCCGTCAAAGCCCGGCGAATTAATCAGGCCATCAACATCATTACCGAGTTACGTCACGCGCTGCGCTTTGACGACGAAGGGATAAAAAGCGACGGTCCGGACCTAGCCGTGTCTCTGAATGACCTCTATGTCTATATGATTAAGCGCATCTGCGAGGCCAATCTGCACAACGACCCCAAGATTCTGGACGAAGTCATTTTCCTGATGAACGATCTGGGGAGCGCCTGGAAAACCCTGGCAAAAAGCCAGGATCAGGCGGAAGCTGCCAGCGAACCCACCCCCTCCTCCGGCATATCCAGCCATGCCTGAAGACAAGCCCAACGGGCAAAGCCAGGTCAACCAGCTCATCGGTGAATTAGCGATTTTGTCCCGCAACATGCATGCTCAGGCCACCCAGGGAAACTGGGACGGCCTGCTGCAGGAAGAAAGCCGACGCCGGGCAGGTCTGGCGCGGCTCACCACCCTGCTTGGCTCCCAGGGTGGCCAATCCGACCAACTCAGCCCGGAAGCCCGCCAGGTGCTGGCCCACATGGTGCGCCTGGATGAGGAAACCCAAAAGCTGGTACTGGCCCAACGCAACGACCTGGAACGCCGCCTTAACAGCATCAACAACACCCACTCCCTAGCCAAGGCTTACCACTCCTTCTAACGCCACTCTCCGGACAGGAAGGCCGGAAAGGAAAATGCCATGATTCCTTCCGATGTGCTCACTGCCCAACTCCGCCCCACCGTCCAGACAGATCGGGTGGGCCCGGTCCAGCCGGCCCAGCCGGCCGATGCGGTCAATGATCTACTCACCAGTCTGAGCGCGGGACAACGGGTCACGGCGGAAGTCCTGGCCGTCCTGCCCAACGGGGCCTATCGGGCCATGATAGCCCAGCGGGAAGTCACCCTGGCCTTACCCTTTTCCGCCAAGAGCGGCGACGCTCTGGAACTGGAGGTGGTGGAAAACGACGGCAAGCAGGCTCTGGCCGTCCGGGTACCCGCCAGCGGCGTCCAGCCCCAGGAAAGCACACCGGCCAACCTGAGCTCCACGGCAAAGCTCATCGCCTCCCTATTTTCCCTACCCGACCAGGGAAGCGGCAATGGCAAACCGCCCCTGGCCCAGCTCAATGATGCCCAGCCCATACTGAACGGCAAAACCCTGCTCACCGGCAGCGACCTGGCCCCCCTGCTACAGCAGGCCGTGAGCAAAAGCGGTCTGTTCTATGAAGCCCATCAGGCCCAATGGGTCCAGGGCCAGCGCACGGAAGCGGAACTGCGCCAGGAGCCCCAGGGTAAGCAGCTCCCCCTCACCTCCCCAGCCGCCGCCACCCATACGCCAGTAAATGCCTCGGGTAGTGCCGCCACGCCAGCCCTGACGGCCGCCAATAATGAAGTTCTCAACGCTGCAGCCCAACACAATGCCAAGGCAGGGGAAAACCAGGCGGCCCAGGCAAAAATTCTCTCCCCGGAGACAACCAACCTGGTTCGACAACAACTGGATAGCTTAGCCAGTGGCAATTTCGTCTGGCAAGGGCAAATCTGGCCCGGCCAGACCATGGAATGGTGGATTGAGGAAGACGAGCACGCTCCCAAGCGACAGGGGGAGGATGGGGATACCGCCCAGGGCTGGAAGACCTCCCTGCGTCTCCATCTTCCCAAGCTGGGCACCTTGGATGCCCAATTAACCATTCAGGACAACCAGCTGGCCCTGGACATCGCCACGGACAGCAGCCAAACCGCCACCAAGCTTGCAGAAGAAAAAAACGCCCTGGTCAGCCAGCTGGCCGCTGCAGGGCTCCAGATCACGGCCATGAACATCCGGGAGGAAGGAGCCCATGGCTGACACCAGTGGAGCCATGCGCAGTGCCGTAGCCCTCACCTACCAGGAAACGGATGTCGCTCCCCGCATCGTGGCCAAGGGCAAAGGCTTTGTGGCGGAAGAAATTATCGCCAAGGCCCGGGCCCACGGGGTCTATGTCCATGAATCTCCGGAACTGGTGGGCTTGTTGATGCAAGTGGACCTGGATGAACGCATCCCCCCCCAGCTCTATGTGGCGGTAGCGGAGCTATTGGCCTGGGTTTATCGCCTGGAACAGGAAGGGGACGGAGCCCCAAGCCAGGAAAATAGCCCCCTATCCCTAATCTTAGGGAAATAATGCCATTCTCAGAATGCGGGCTTTTGATTACACTTCAGGCTTGTCGCTGCATGCGGAAACCCAGGACACCCAATGACTGACAAGGCTCCCGAGCCGACGGCCACGCCTAACACCCCTTCGGAGAATTCTCACCACAGTATCCATCCGGAAACCGAGGACGATTACAGCAAATATCTCCTCTACTCCCGGGCGGAAATACTGTTCGTGTTGCGCTCCCTGTTGCAAAAAGGGGCCATGATCACGGTCTATTTCGATAACGGCAACGCTTTTCTGCTCACCGCCTTAAACCAGATCACCAAAAGCAGTCAGCTCATTTTCGACATGGGCAGCGACCAGGAAATGAATCAAAAAGCTCTGGTGGCGGGAAAACTGATTTTTATCTCCAGTCTGGACAAGGTCAAAATCCAGTTCAGCCTAAAGGGTTTACGCTCCACCAGCTTTGAAGGCCGCCCCGCCTTCCTTGGGGAGCTGCCGGAAACCCTGTTGCGCCTGCAGCGCCGGGAGTACTACCGTCTGGTCGCCCCCATTGCAAACCCCATCAAATGCCTGATTCCGGCAGATCCCCCCATGGAGGCGCCGATCCTGGACATCAGCGGGGGTGGCATCGGCCTCATGCTGCCCATGGATCAGAAGGAACGCTTCGCCCCGGGCACCACCTTCCCCGATTGCTGTTTCGCCCTGCCGGAAGAGGGGGAAATCCAGACTACCCTGACGGTGCGCAACGCCTTTCCCGTCACCACCAAGACAGGCAACGTGTACCTGCGGGCGGGCTGTGAATATGTGGATTTGCCGGGCACCCGCCTGAGCATGGTGCAGCGCTACATCACCCGCATCGAGCGGGAAAGAAAAGCCCGCTTAAGCGGGCTGGACTGAGGGGAGAGCCCCGGGGTCTGTCCCCGGGAAGGGGCCGGCGGAAGGCCGGTCCGGGCGTGGATCACACCTGGATGTTCATCACATCCTGATAGGCGGTCACCAGCTTATTGCGCACCTGCACCATTTCCTGGAAAGACACATTGGCCTTTTGCAGGGCAATCATGACTTCGTGAAGGTTGGCGTTGGAATTGCCGGAAGCAAAATCCTGGGAAATGTTCTGGGCTTCCTGCTGGGCCTGATTGACCTGGTCAATGGTGGACTTGAGGACCTGGGAAAAATCCACACCCCCCGGCGCCGCAGAGCCAGCCGCACCGGTCGCCCCAGCAACGCCACCAACTTCCCCGGTCTTACCCGAAGAAGCGAGGGCGGAAGCGGCCCGCAACTGACTCAACATGCTATCAATGCCTTTGGTGTCCATGACTTTCTCCAACCGATCAGAGAAATCTAAGCAACTATTGCGCCAGATTTATTCTTCCAGGTAGCCGGCCAAACGATACTGCCTGAGCTTATGACGCAAAGTGCGCTCGGAAATTCCCAAGCGCTCCACCGCCTTTTTCCGGGAGCCCCCCACCGCTGCCAGGGTTTCCAAAATCAATTCCCGCTCCCAGTCCTTGATATTATCGGCTTTTTTGTCGCCGACTTGAAGGCCGTTGGCCTCTTCTTGAAGGGACGGGTTCCGGACCTCCCGTTCACCCGATGCCACCCCGGGTTGGGGCGCCAGCATCATGGGGGACATCCCCGCCCCAGGGGATAGGCCGGGGCCCGTCATTCCCCCCGTCGGCAAGTGCAGGCAAGGCCCATCCACCTCATCCCCGGGCGCCAGGATCAGGGCCCGTTGCACCACGTTCACCAGTTCCCGCACATTGCCGGGCCAGGGATAGGCCTTGAGGGCCGCCTCCCCATCCGCCGTAAAGCGCAGCCCGGGGCGGCCGGATTTGCCGCCCTGGTCGGCAAGAAAATGCCGGGCCAGGGGCACGATATCCTCTGGACGCTGGCGCAGGGAGGGGATCAGCAGGGGGAAGACATTGAGCCGGTAGTACAAATCCTCCCGGAACACCCCTTTCGCCACCGCTTCCCCCATCTCCCGATTGGAGGTAGCCACCACCCGGATATCCAGCTGCACCGGCTTTTTGCCCCCCACCCGCTCCACTTCCCGCTCCTGCAACACGCGCAATAGCTTGGCCTGGAGACTGAGGGGCATTTCCGTCACTTCGTCCAGCAACAGGGTGCCGTTCTGGGCCTGTTCAAATTTCCCCGCCTGGGCCTGGGTGGCGCCGGTGAACGCGCCTTTTTCATAGCCAAACAGGGTAGCTTCCAACAGGCTTTCCGGAATGGCGGCGCAATTGATGGCCACAAAGGGCCCCTGGCGACGCCCGGAATGATTGTGGATGTAGCGGGCCACCACTTCCTTCCCTACACCGGACTCCCCGGTGAGCAGGACCGTAGCGTCGGTCTGGGCAACCCGGGCGGCTAGGGCAAAAAGATTACGGCTGGCCGGATCCACAGCCACCACCTCCCCGTCTTCCCCCATGGGAGGCAGCCGGTAGCGGGCCACGTGTTCCAGTAGGGCCTTGGGCTCAAAGGGCTTCAAAAGGAAGTCACAGGCCCCGGCCCGCATGGCTTCCACGGCCCGATCCACGTCCGCAAAGGCGGTCATTAGCACCACCGGCAGATGGGGGTAGCGGCCCCGGATTTCCTTCAACAGGGTAATGCCGTCCATGGGGTCCATGCGCACGTCGCTGACCACAATGGAAACGGGTCGGGCGGCCAGCAGCTCCAGGGCTTCCGGCCCCGATCCCACAGACAGCACGGCCTCTCCGGCCAATTCTAGGGTGTCGCATACCGCTTCCCGCAAATTGGGATCGTCCTCCACCACCAGGATGGGAAAATTGCTCGCCATTCGCTTGTTCCTTAATCGGTCAGGCTTTTTTGCCGACCGGCAAATCCAGGGTAAATTCCGAGCCCACGCCAAGTTGGGACTGGACATCAATGGTACCGCCATGGGCCCGGGCCACGCCCAGGGCAATGGCCAACCCCAGCCCTGTCCCCTGGCCCCGGGTGGTAAAAAAGGGCTCGAAGATTCGGGCCTGGGCTTCCGGGGCAATCCCCGGACCGGCGTCCTTGACCCGGATCAGCACCCGGCCATCCGCCACCTGGGCATCCAAGGAAACGGCCCGGCCCACCGCCCCATCGGCCTCGCACACCTGCATGGCGTTTTCCAGAAGATTGGTCAAAGCGCCCGCCAGGGCCTTGCGGCCACCCATAATTATAAAGTCATCCACCTGGGAGGACGCCTGAAATACCACCCCGTGCTCCCGCATGAGGGGCTCCACCGCCTGAATAGCCTCGGCCAGGAGGGCGGAAACCGGGATCACCTCCCGGCCGATGCTTTCCCCCCGGGCGAACAACAGCACGTCCTGAATCAGACGTTCCAGACGGCGCAGCTGATCGGCGGCCTTTTCCGCAAAGCGGCTGCGGGCTTCTGGCGCCAGTTCCGGCGTCCCCAGATTGCCGCAATACAGCAGGGCGGTAGCCAAGGGAGTGCGTAGCTGGTGGGCCAGGGAGGCCGCCATTTCCCCCATGGCAGCCAGGCGCTGATTGCGCTCCAGCCGGGCCTTCATGTCATGGGCATGGGTAATATCGTGAATCACCAGAATCCGCCCCCCCACCGAATCCAGGGAGCTTTCCGCAATGCTGATGCGCCGCCCCCCGAGCAGCCATTCATGGGGGGATTCACTGGCGGCCAGGCGGTTTTCCGTCAGGGCGGACCAGGGCTGGCCCAGGGCATTGGCGCCGAACATGTCCCGGGCCACCGGATTGGCCTCCGTCACCTCCCCCTTGGCATTGAGGACCATCACCCCGGCGGGCAGGGCATCCAGCAGCACGGAAAGGCGCTCAGACAAGGCCTCTTTTTCCCGGTACTGGCGACGTAATTCCCCGTTGGCCACCGCCAATTCCCCGGTCAGGGAAGTGACCCGGGCCTGGAGAGCCTCATAGGCCTGGGTCAGCTCCTGGGAAACCTGGTTGAAAACATCAAAGGCCTTTTGCAGTTCCTGAGCTTTATGATCGGGGGGAGTAATTGGGGGTTCGGACATGCGGGGAGCCAAAGAATATGCGGGATTGAAAGGCGATTAGCGGATACAATATAGAATATTTCACGAAAATTTTCGCTTTTACTCATTTAACCGCAAGGTTGCGCAAGACGAGACACTCTACTGATGGCGGCGACTCAGGAAAACGACGCAACCGGAACCCCTCCCGGAAACCTGCCTCCCGGTGCGGCCCCCGGCCTGGCCGGGATCTCGGGTCGACTGAAAGAGGGCCTCGCCCGGCTTAACAATCAGCAGAAAATCGCCCTAATGGTGGCGGTCGCCGCCATTTTCGCCCTGGTCATCGGCGCCTTTCTCTGGAGCCGCCAGCCCGATTACAAGGTACTCTTCAGCAATCTCTCGGAACGGGACGGGGGGGCCATCATCACCTCCCTGGAACAGCTCAACGTTCCCTATAAATTCACCGACGGCAGCGGCGCCATCCTGGTGCCGGCGGACAAGGTCCACGAGGTACGGCTGCGCCTAGCCAGCCAAGGCTTGCCCAAGGGCGGCTCCGTAGGCTTCGAACTGATGGAAAACCAGAAGTTCGGTATCAGCCAGTTTGCCGAGCAGGTCAATTACCAGCGGGCCCTGGAAGGGGAGCTGGCGAAAACCATCCAGTCCATATCCACGGTGCAGTCCGCCAGGGTGCATCTGGCCATTCCCAAGCCTTCCGTCTTCGTCCGGGAAGAGCAAAAACCCACTGCCTCCGTACTGCTCCAGCTTTATCCGGGGCGCAATCTGGAACCGGCCCAGGTGGCCGGGATCGTCCACTTAGTGGCCTCCAGCGTGCCCCAGCTCAATGCGGCCAATGTGACGGTGCTGGACCAGGACGGCAATCTGCTTTCCCAGCTGAAGAGCAAGCTCATGGAAGCCGGGCTAGATCCCACCCAGATCAAGTATGTGCAGGAAGTGGAAGCCAGCGTTATCAAGCGGGTGGAAGACATCCTCTCTCCCGTGGTGGGCCCGGGCAACGCCCGGGTGCAGGTGGCCGCCGATATGGATTTTTCCCAGAGCGAACAGACCGCCGAAAGCTACAAGCCCAACACCACCCCGCCGGACATTTCCATCCGTAGCCAGCAAAGCTCGGAAACCGCTTCGGTCAATCCGCCCGCCCAAGGGGTGCCCGGCGCCCTCACCAACCAACCGCCGGTCCCAGCCACCGCCCCCATCACCAGCCCGGCCGTACCGGGTCAGCCCGCCAACGGCGCCCCGGCCAACGGCCAGCAGCCGCCGGGCCAGATCAACGCTGCCGGGGTACAGGCCCCCATTTATTCCGCCGGCCAGCCCATCAATACCCGCAAGGACTCCACCATCAACTACGAGGTGGATAAGACGGTCAGCTACACCAAGCAGAATGTGGGCAATATCAAGCGCCTGTCCGTGGCCGTGGTGGTCAATAACAAGCAGGATGTGGATAAGTCCGGCAAACCCACCAGCCGCCCCTTGAACGACGCGGAAATCAAGCAGATCAACGACCTGGTGCGGGAAGCCATGGGCTTCAACCAGCAGCGGGGCGACACCCTGTCCGTGGCCAACACGGCCTTCAACCTGGGGGAAAAGGTGGACAACTCCCTGCCCTTCTGGAAAGACCCGGACAACCTCTCCCTGGGCAAGGACCTGCTTAAATACCTGGTGATCGGCGCCATCGTCGCCTATATCCTTCTCGCCGTGGTCCGTCCTATCATACGCACCATGTTCCCGCCCCCCGCTAGCGCCGCGGAAGAAGAGGAAGGGGAAGCCGGGGAAGCGGCCCAGGAAGGGGAAGTGGGGGAAGATGGCACCATCGTGGAACTGACCGGCGAGGGGGGCAAGCAGATTATGGCCACCTACGAGGCCAAGCTGCATCGGGCCCGGGAAGTCTCCAAGCAGGACCCCAAGGGGGTAGCCAACATCATCAAGGACTGGATGGGCGTCAATGCCGGGTAACGAAGAAGGACTGGAAAAAAGCGCAATCCTCCTCATCGCCTTGGGCGAAGAGGGGGCCGCCGCCGTCCTTCAGCAACTGGGCCCCCGGGAGGTGCAGAAGCTGGGCCACGCCATGGCCGCTCTGCGCACCGTACCCCGGGCCCGCATTGAAGAAGTGCTGGAGGAATTCCACAAAGTTTCCGAGGAACATGCGGCGGTGCACGTGGATACGGATGCTTACATCCGCAACGTGCTGACCAAGGCCCTGGGGGACGACAAGGCTTCCAATCTGATTTCCCGCATTCTCCAAGGGGGGGAAACCTCGGGCATTGAAGGGCTGAAGTGGATGGATGCGGCCACCGTGGCCGATCTCATCAAAAACGAGCACCCCCAGATCATCGCTACCATCCTGGTGCACCTGGAACACGACCACGCCAGCGAAATTCTCAGCCTCTTCCCCGAGCGCCTGCGCAACGACGTCATCCTCCGGGTAGCCACCCTGGAAGGGGTTCAGCCCGCCGCCCTGAAGGAATTGAACGACGTGATGCTGCGCCTGCTCTCCGGCTCCGCCAATATCAAAAAATCTGCCATGGGCGGGGTGCGTACCGTGGCAGAAATCCTCAATTTCATGGGAACCGCCAACGAAACCTCGGTGGTGGATTCCATCCGGGAATACGACCCGGACCTGGCCCAGCGCATCCTGGACGAAATGTTCGTCTTCGAAAACCTGCTGGACCTGGACGATCGGAGCATCCAGCTACTGCTCCGGGAAATCCAGTCCGATTCCCTGATCCTGGCCATGAAGGGAGCTTCCGAAGCCCTGCGGGAAAAGATTTTCAAGAACATGTCCCAGCGGGCGGCGGAAATGCTGCGGGAAGACCTGGAGGCCAAGGGGCCGGTCCGGGTCTCCGAAGTGGAATCCGAACAAAAGGAAATCCTCAAAATCGTCCGCCGTCTGGCCGACGAAGGGCAGATCGTGATGGGCGGCAAGGGCGACGACCAGTTCGTCTAAGCCCATAAGCCCTGTCGCCAACCGCCATGGATAGTTACATCCCTAAGGAAAAACTGACCGCCTACCAGCGCTGGGAGCTGGCCGCCTTTGACGAGGAGGAAAAGGCCCGGCGCCAGCGCGACACCCAGGAAACCCCGGCCGTTCAGGAAAGCACCGTGTCCATGCCCGCCCTACCCACGGCGGAAGAAATCGAGCGCATCCACACGGAAGCCCAGGAATCCGGCTTTCAAGCCGGTTACCAGGCCGGGGAGGCGGCAGGTCGCGCGGAAGGTCTCGCCGCGGGCAAGGCGGAAGGCATGGAAGAAGCCAAGGCCGCCGCCGCCCAGCTCCAAACCCTGGTGGGGGCTTTCACCCAGGCCCTGGGAGACATGGAGCAGAGCGTGGCGGACCAGCTCCTGGCCATGGGTCTGGAAATCGCCCGGCAAATGACCCGAGCCAGCCTGAACGCCCATCCGGAGCAGCTGCTGCCCATCATCCGGGAAGCCCTGGCGGCGCTGCCCGTCTCCCACGCCCACCCGGTGCTCCACCTCCATCCGGAAGACAGTCAGCTGCTTCAGGAACAGCTGGGGGACCAGATCGCCCACGGCGGCTGGCGCCTGCTGGCCGACCCGGACATGGAACGGGGGGGCTGCCGCATTGAAGCCGGGTCCAGCGAAGTGGATGCCACCCTGCCCCAGCGCTGGAAAAAAATCCTGGAAGCTATTGGCGTTCAGCAGGATTGGTTAGCCCCATGACCGCCCCCCTGCCCGGCGCCGCCGCCCACTGGCGGGAATTTCTCCACAGTTGTACCGAAGCGGCGGCCCACGCCCCGGCCCTCACCGCCGCCGGCCACCTCACCCGCATCAACGGCCTGGTCATGGAAGCAGCCGGGCTCAAGCTGCCGCTGGGCAGTTCCTGTCTGGTGCTACCCGCCGGGGGAAGCCCGGTGGAGGCGGAAGTGGTGGGTTTCAACGGGGAAAAGATTTATCTCATGCCCTCGGACGATGTCTATGGCCTTTCCCCCGGCGCCCGGGTGGTAGCCATGGAGCCGGTGGCACCTCCACCCAAGATCGGCGCGGCCCGGCCTTTCCGGCGCCGGGCCGCGGACCGGACCAAGCTGGTGCCCGTGGGCCAGCGTCTCCTGGGCCGGGTGGTGGACGGAGCGGGCCGCCCCCTGGACGGTCAGGGTCCCCTGCGGGTGGATGCCCTGCGCCCCCTCCACAGCCGCCCGGTTAATCCCATGTCCCGGGCCCCCATCGAACACACCCTGGACGTGGGGGTGCGGGCCATCAACGGTCTGCTCACCGTAGGCCGGGGCCAGCGGATGGGCCTTTTCGCCGGCTCCGGGGTAGGTAAATCCGTACTCCTGGGCATGATGGCCCGGTATACGGAAGCGGAAATCATCGTGGTGGGGCTGATCGGCGAACGGGGCCGGGAAGTGAAGGAGTTCATTGAGCAAATTCTGGGGGAAGAAGGCCGCCGCCGTGCCGTGGTGGTAGCCGCCCCCGCCGACACCAGCCCCCTCATGCGTCTGCAAGGGGCGGCCTACGCCACAGCCATTGCGGAATACTTCCGGGACGAGGGCAAGCAGGTGCTGCTCATCATGGACTCCCTCACCCGCTACGCCATGGCCCAGCGGGAAATCGCCCTGGCCATCGGTGAGCCCCCCGTGACTCGGGGCTATCCCCCCTCCGTTTTCGCCCGTCTGCCCCAGCTGGTGGAACGGGCCGGGAACGGCCCGGACGGGGGCGGTTCCATTACCGCCTTCTATACCGTACTGGCAGAAGGGGATGACCAGCAGGACCCCATCGCCGACTCGGCCCGGGCTATTCTGGACGGCCATATTGTCCTTTCCCGGCTCCTGGCAGACGGGGGCCATTACCCGGCCATCGACATCGAGCAATCCATCAGCCGGGCCATGGTCAGCCTCATTCCCCCCTCCCAGTTCGACCTGGTGCGGCGCTTCAAGCAGCTCTATTCCCGCTACCAGCGCTCCCGGGATCTGATTGCCGTGGGCGCCTATGCGGCGGGTTCCGACCCCCTGCTGGATCAGGCCATTCAGATTTACCCCGCCCTGGAAGGCTTTCTCCAGCAGGATCTGGGCCAATGCGCCCTGTATGGGGAAAGCGTGGACAGCCTAAGCGCCCTCTTCCCCGATCTGCCCCATCCGTAACAGCCGTGACTTGGGCCGGGTCCCGGCCTAGAATCGTTTTCTCCTTTTCCCCCGTCGTCCTCCCGCCATGGCAAAACCTTTTCCCCTCCGCCCTCTCCAGGATCTGATCCAGACCCGGGTGGATGATGCGGCCAAGGCCCTGGGCTTTCTGGTGGCCTCGGAGAGGGACACGAAGGACAAACTGGCCATGCTGGAAGACTATCGCCGGGACTACCTGGAACGGTTCAAGGCCGCCTCCCAGAACGGCCTGACCCCGGCGGCCTGGCGCAATTTCCAGGATTTCATGGATAAAATCGACGCCGCCATCGAGCAGCAGAAGAAGAGCGTCCATCTCTCCCAGCAGCGCACCGCCCAGGGCCAGGCGGAGTGGCTGGCCCAGCACAACAAGCTGAAAGCCATCGACACCCTGGCGGAGCGCCACATGAGCGCGGAGCAATACCGGGAAGCCAAGCGGGAGCAGAAACAGCAGGATGAATTCGCCGCCCGCAAAAGCTGGGACAAGAATCCGGACTTTACCTAGATTTACAACTGGCACGATGCTTGCTGACTATGGTCCAAACATAGTCGCTGAAGGATCCCGCCATGCCCAGCACCGCTGTCGCCAATACCACTGCGGCCTTGCTCAATACCGTCGCCTCTGCCGGTAAATCCCCCTCCCCCACCACCGTTGCCACCCCGGCCAACGGCAATGCGGTCGGGAGCAAGAGCAATAACCTCAAAACCGCCGCCAGCAATGCCACGCCCCAGGCTCCGGAAAACAACGGCAGCGCTAACGAGCAGGAGAACGGGGGCGGCATTACCACCAACTTCGCTGCCCTGCTCCTCTCCCATCTGGGCAATGCCAAGACCGGCAAGGCCCAGGACACGGCCCAGACCACCACGGGGACTACGGACAAGAGCGATGTCCCCAGCGCCGATACGGGCAAAACGGACGACAACAGCGCCCTGCTGGCCGCCCTGGGCCTGGTAAACGGCCAGCTGCCCCCGACCCAGACGCCCCAGCCTCAAGCCCCCACCACCAACGGTGCCGCCGAGCTGGGGACCGAAGCGCCCCTGGCGGGTAGCGGTCAAACCCAGACCAATCCTCTGCTCACCGCCGCCCAGGAAAAAGCGGCCAAAACCGCGGTTTTGGCCCAGGATACGGGCGGCAAGGAAACGGCAAATCTTGCCGACTTCCAGGACAAGCTCCTGGCCGCCACGGAAGAAAACAGCACCAAGGGCGACGGCTCCGCTACAGCCATCAACATGAACGCCCCCGCCCCCACCGTGCCCAACGATACCGCCAAGGTGGCGGATAAAAATTTCCAGGTTCAGACTCCGGTGAATAATCCCAACTGGGGTAACGAGGTGAGTCAGAAGGTGGTATGGCTGGCCGGACAGGATAAACAGACGGCCCAGCTCACCCTCAATCCGCCCCACCTGGGCCCCCTAGAAGTAACTCTCAACATTCACGGCGATCAGGCCAGCGCGGTCTTCGTTTCCCCCCACGCGGAAGTGCGGGATGCCCTGGAGAAGGCCCTGCCCCAGCTGCGGGACATGATGCAGGATGCGGGGGTGCAACTAGGTCAAGCCAACGTGAGTAGCGAATCCTTCCGCCAGGCCTGGAACGACGGTGCTGCCAGCCAAGGTGGTTCCGGTTCCCGCAGTAGCGGTGGCTTTACCGGCGGCATGGGGGATGAAGGGGATGCCATGCCCCTGCCCAGCCGTACCCTGACCAGCAACCTGGGCCTGGTGGACACCTTTGCCTGAAGAAATGCTGTAGGGACTTTACAGCCGTAATAGAATTGAACGCTATATATCCCACAAGGAGTCTCACCGATGGCTAAAGCCGAAGCCAAGCCGGAAGCAGGCGAAGAAGCGCCGAAGAAAAAAGGCAAGCTGTTAATTATCATCGTTGCCGTGGTCTTTCTCATCGTCGCTGGCGGTGGCGCGGCCCTGTTCATGATGAAATCCCACGATGGCGGGGATGACGAAGATGCCCCGTCCGAAACCGTGAAAAAGAAAAAGAGCGAAAAGGAAGAACCGCCGGTCTATGTGGCCCTGGATACCTTTACCGTCAATCTGGTGCCCGATGCGGATGCGGGGGACCAGTATCTCCAGATCGGCGTTTCCGTGGAACTGACGGACGTTCCCTCCGGGGAAAAAATGAAGCTGCACATGCCCCGGCTGCGCAATGCGGTCATGCTGCTCCTGTCTTCGAAAAAGGCCTCCGACCTCATGTCCACGGAAGGCAAGGAAGCCCTGGCGAAGGATATGAAGGAACAGATGAACGGCATCCTTTCGCCGGAGACCAAGGGTAAAGACGGCCCGGTCAAGGACGTGCTGTTTACCTCCTTCATCATTCAATAAGCGAAAACCGCCCTTACCATGTCCCAGGATTTCCTCTCCCAGGAAGAAGTTGACGCCCTGCTCAAGGGCGTCACGGGGGAAAGTGACGAGCCGGACGCCCCGGAAGAGCAACAGGGCGCAGTCCGCAACTACAACCTGGGCACCCAGGAACGCATCGTCCGTGGGCGTATGCCCACCCTGGAACTGATCAACGAGCGCTTTGCCCGTTATCTCCGCATCGGCCTGTTCAATTACATGCACCGTAATGCGGAAATTTCCGTGGGCCCCATCAAGGTCCAGAAATACAGCGAATTCATCCGCAATCTGGTGGTGCCCACCAACCTCAACCTAGTGGCGGTCAAACCCCTGCGGGGCACGGCCCTGGTGGTTTTCGACCCCAATCTGGTGTTCCTGGTGGTGGACAACATGTTCGGCGGCGACGGCCGCTTCCACACCCGGGTGGAAGGGCGGGATTTCACCGCCACGGAACAGCGCATCATCCAGGGCATGCTCCACGTGGTGTTCGCCGAATACGAACGCTCCTGGAAGCCGGTTTATGAGCTCAAATTCGAGTACATCCGCTCGGAAATGAACTCCCAGTTCGCCAATATCGCCACCCCCTCGGAAATCGTGGTGTCCACCAACTTCACCCTGGAATTTGGCGGCGCCACGGCGGACATGCACATCTGCGTCCCCTATTCCATGGTGGAACCTATCCGGGACCTGCTCTACAGCTCCATGCAGAGCGATCAGCTGTCCACGGACAAGCGCTGGGTCGGCACCCTGCGCCGCCAGCTCCAGTCCGCCGAGGTAGAACTAGTGGCCACCCTGGCCCACGCCACCATTTCCCTGCGCCAGGTTCTGAAAATGAAACCCGGGGACGTCATTGGCGTCAGTCTTGAAGATAAAATCATGGCCCAGGTGGACGGCGTGCCCATCATGGAATGCGAATACGGCCAGCAAAACGGCCAGTACGCCATCAAGGTCAAGGAATTCGTCAACGCCGACGGAACCGAACTAAATCTGGGAGACACCCATGTCTGAAGAAGAAAACGTGGCGGCGGACCAACCGGCAGAGAACGAAGCGCAAGCCGCCGCCGACGCCATCACGGAGGATGACTGGGCTGCCGCCATGGCCGAACAGGAAGCGGTGGAACCGACCCCGGCCGCCGCCCCCGCCGCCCCGGAAGCCAAGCCTGCCAATATTTTCCAATCCTTCGCCCCCGCGGGCGGCGAAGGCGGGATGATGCATGAACTGGACATGATCCTGGATATCCCGGTGCAACTCACCGTGGAACTGGGTCGGACCAAAATCACCATCCGCAACCTGCTCCAGCTGGCCCACGGCTCCGTGGTGGAACTGGACGCCCTAGCCGGGGAACCCATGGACGTACTGGTGAACGGCACCCTGATCGCCCAGGGGGAAGTGGTGGTGGTCAATGACAAATTCGGTATCCGCCTGACGGACATCATCACCCCCGCCGAACGGATGCGCAAAATCAGCCGCTAATCGCCCCGGCCACCGAACCGCCCCCGCCATGGGGCGGTTTTTTATTTGCCCCGCATGGATTAAGATAGCCGGGCTTTTTACCCGGATTCCCCGCCCTCCGTGCCCTCCTTTTCCCGCCTTTTTCACCCCCTTGCCGCCCGAGCCCTGTCCGGGGTTCTGGCCCTGTCGGCCTGGTCGGCGGAAGCCGCGCCCGGCAGCAATCCTCCGCCCCCGGCCCCGGGCCTGTCCTTCGCCAATGTGTTCCAGGCCTTTCTCGGCTTGGCCCTGGTGCTGGCACTGCTCTTCGGTGCGGCTTTTCTCATCCGCCGCCTGAACGGGGGACGGCCTTTCGGCAGTGGCCCCTTGAAAGTGGTGGGGGGCATCGCCATCGGCAACCGGGAGCGGATTGTTCTGTTAGAGGTGGAGGAAACCTGGCTGGTAGTAGGCGTAGGCCCGGGCCAGATTCGCACCCTGCACACCCTGCCCAAGGGCCAGCTGCCGCCGCCACCGGCCTCCCCCTTACCTCCTGCTTTCCAACAGTGGCTGGATCATTTTTCCCGCAAGCATGAACGCCCGTAAGCTGTTTTTCCTGATCGCCCTGCTTCTGCCTTTGGGCGCCCTAGCCCAGGCTAGCGGCGGCATTCCCGCCTTTACCAGCACCCCGGCCCCGGGGGGCGGGCAGAATTACACCCTGTCCGTCCAGACCCTGCTCATCATCACCGGGCTCACCTTCATCCCGGCGGCCCTGCTGATGATGACTGCCTTCACCCGGATCGTCATTGTGCTGTCCCTGCTGCGCCACGCCATGGGCCTGCAAACCACGCCGCCCAACCAGATCGTCATCGGGCTTTCCCTGTTCCTCACCTTTTTTGTCATGTCCCCGGTGGCAGACAAGATTTATACGGATGCCTACCAGCCCTTTTCCGCCAATCAGATCAGCTTTCAGGAAGCCCTGACCCGGGCGGAGCAGCCCCTGCGGGGTTTTATGCTCAAGCAGACCCGGGAATCGGACATCGCCCTCTTCGCCCAGATGGCCCATATCGACAAGCTGTCCGGCCCGGAGGCGGTGCCCTTTCACATTCTGGTGCCAGCCTTCGTCACCTCCGAATTGAAGACCGCCTTCCAGATCGGCTTCATCATTTTCATTCCCTTCCTCATCATTGACATGGTGGTGGGCAGTACCCTCATGGCCATGGGGATGATGATGATGTCCCCCACCATGGTGGCCATGCCCTTCAAGATGATGCTGTTTGTGCTGGTGGACGGCTGGCATCTGATCCTGGGCTCCCTCGTGCAGAGTTTCGCCACATGACCCCCGAAACCGTCATGGATATTGGCCGTCAGGCCCTGGAAATGACCCTCCTGATTTCCGGCCCCCTATTGCTGGTGGCCCTGGTGGTGGGTCTGCTGGTGAGTATTTTCCAGGCCGCCACTTCCCTCAATGAGGCCACCCTGTCCTTCGTGCCCAAGCTGATCGCCATGTTTCTTACCCTGGTGTTCGCCGGCCCCTGGATGATTCAGCTGTTCACCGACTACATCCAGCGCCTTTTCAACAGCATTCCCAGCCTGATCGGGTAAGCGGGTGATCACCTTCAGTTCCGCCCAACTGGACGCCCTGCTGGCCGCCTATTTCTATCCCCTGGCCCGCATTCTGGCCTTTGCCGCCACTGCCCCCATCTTCAACAACGCCGCCCTGCCCCGGCGCATCCGTCTGGTTTTCGGCCTGGCATTGACCCTGGCCATCGCCCCCACGGTGACCGTGCCCCAAGATATTCCCCCGGGCTCGGGCATCGGGCTCTTGATCCTGGGCCATCAGATTCTTATCGGGATTGCCCTAGGCTTTGTCATGCGCCTCGTTTTCTCCGGCATTGAACTGGCCGGGGAACTGATCAGCTCCCAGATGGGCTTGGGCTTTGCTACCCTTTACGATCCCTCCAGTGCCGCTCAGACCGGGGTTATTTCCGAATTCACCAATCTTTGCGCCAGCCTGGTGTTCCTGGCCCTAAATGGCCATTTGCTGATGATCGCCACCCTGGCGGAAAGCTTCCGGGTCCTGCCCTTGGCACCCAATACGGTAACCGCCGGGCTATGGCTGAATCTGGCGGAGGCCGGCTCCCGGATCTTTTCCCTGGGCCTCTTCCTCTCCCTGCCCGTGATCATGGCCCTGCTCATCACCAACATGTCCCTGGCTATCCTGTCCCGAGCCGCGCCCCAGCTGAATATGATGGCCATGGGCTTTCCCATCACCATGCTGGTGGGCTTTGTGGTGCTGGCCCTCTCCCTGTCCTACTGGGTCACCCCCTTGAGCCGGATGTTCATGGAGGGCATCCAGCAGATGCTCGCCGTTTTCCCGCCCCCCTCGATCAGGGGCAGCCCCTAAGGGAAGCGCTTCAGCGGCCCGTCCCCGGCGTCACGGTCTCCCCGGCCTTGACCAGCTGGACAAGCCCCTGGGAAAAACGCTGGGGAATGGGGGTAGAGGACTGGATGCCTTCTTCGTAGGCCACAATGCGGTAGGAGGCATAGCCGCCCCCCCGCTGTAGCACTTCTGCCCGCTGCCGCAGCAGCCACATGGCCTCGCCGTCTCCACCGTTGTGGAAGCGCTTCATGCGCAGATTGATGACGTAGAGGCCGTCGCCCACCTTGGCCTCATCCAGCTCCCAGTTAGGGGCCAGGGGCTCGAACACCTCATAGGCCAGCCAAGCCCCCGCCGCCGTCATCACCAGATTGTCCAGGGCGTAGGAAACCTTGGAAGTGAGCTGGATGGAGGCCGTGGGAACAAGGGGTCCGGAACTGGGATAGGTCTTGTTATTCAGGCTGCTACAGCCCCCTACCAGAACCAACAGCCCCACTCCCCAGGCCCATCTCAATGGTCGCACCGTCACCCCCTAAATGAGCTTGAAGAGGCTCAGGCTGGACACGGTGACAAAGGCCTTCTGGGCCGCCTGGAGCTGAACCTGCTGCTTGCTCAGGGAAGAAATAGCGTCGGCGTAATCCATATCCTGGAGATTAGACAGGGTGGTCTTGTACTGGAGATTGACAGCCGAAGTGGCGGTGGAAAGGGAATCCAGCTCGGAACGCCGGGCCCCCACGGAGGTTCGCACCTGCACCACCGTATTCAAGGCATCGTGGAGCTGGTTGATGGCATCGCTCACCTTGGTGGGCAGGGCAGCGGCCGCTGCCGCGTTATTGGCCACGGGGGTATTCAGGGTGTCGATGGCGTTTTTCAGGGTATCGAAAACGCTCTGGCTAATCACATTGCCATTGCCGTCCTGGATGCGCATGAACACGCTGGCCCCGTTGTCCGACACGGCCATCTGCCGGGACGCATCCACCTGGAGGGTAATGGTGCCCTGATCCCCGTTATAGCTCACATAAGGATTGGTGTTGCTGTAGGGCCCGGTGACGTTATTCACGGAAAAGGGCCGGGTGTTGGACTGATAGCCGGAAAAAATATAGTGGCCGGAACCGTCCTGGCTGTTGGCGATGGACACCATTTCATCCAGCCGGGTCTGCAATTCCTGGGCAATGGATGCCCGGTTCACGTCGCTCAGGGAGGTATTGCCGGCCTGGACTAGCTTATCCAGCACCGCCTGGATGGTATCCCCGGCGGACTGGAGCTGGGTTTCCTCCAGGGTCAGTCGATCCTGAGCGTTGCCCTGGTTAGTGGCGTAATTGGCTGTCACCGACTGGGATTGCTGCACCACCAGGGCCTGGGCCGCTGCCACCGGATCATCGGAGGGGGTCAGGACCCGGCGCCCTGTGGCGATCTGGTTATAGGTATCCAGTTCGCTGGCCTGGGTATTCTGGATGCCGGACACGCCGGCATCGTAGATCATGCTAGTACTGATGCGCATCGCCTTATCTCCTTGGACGGACTGTCAACCGGGGCCTCAACTACTGATCTGCAAGACCGTGTTGAAGAGCTGGCTGGCAATCTGAATCACTTTGGCGGAGGCCTGATAGGCCTGTTGGTACTTGATCAGATTGGTGGCTTCCTCATCCAGATTCACCCCGGATTGGGACTGGAGGGTGGCGGAGGCCTGGTCCGTCAAACTCTGCTGGGTTTTCTGAATGGTGTTGGCGGTCCGGGTCTGGTTACCGATCTGGCTCACCAACTGGGCATAGGTATCAGCAAAGGACGCATCCCCGCTTTGGGTAGTGCCCTGGGTTTGCAACTTGTTGAGCAGGGTAATATTGCGGGAATCGGAGGTGCCTTTGGTGTTCTGGCCGATGGTAAAGCTGTCCCCGTTGGCCGGCGAGCCGCCCAGGGAGAAGGTCATCCCATTCACCGTGTAGCTGGTGCTGGGGTTGGTGTAGGGGATGGTGTCCGTGGTGGTATTCAGGGTAATGGTCTGGGTACCGGACGCCGTGGTCACCGTCACCGTGGCGGGCAGATTGCCCGCATCAAAGCTGAGATTGCCCCCGTTATAGCTCATGGTCAGGGTGGAACTGGGTGCGGTATAACCCGCCGACACGCTGCCGGCGGAAATGGTGCCGGACCCCGTATTGGTCGTAGTCGCCGCCGTGGCAATGGGGGCGGCGGCGGCAATCAGCCGGGGATCGGCAGCAATGGCCGAATTCACGGAAATATTGGCCGCTGCATAGCGGGTGGGCTGGACCAGGAAGGAGTCCCCCGCGTTAATGGTCCCGGCGCTCAGGGAGAAGCTAAACCCTTCGCTCTTGGAAATGGTAGAGGAAAGATTGGTAAGGCTGGTGTCCGTCCAGCGCTTGCCGTCCGAGGCCCGGGTCACAGCGTAATTGGTGCCGTCATAGGACACGGTGTAGTCACTCCCCGTGAGCTTGGTGGCGTAATTGCCCGTGGTCATGTCCAGGGAGGTGCCGGTGGCCGTATAGACGCTCTGCATGACGTTGTTCAGACTGGCACCAGTCCATTGGCTGCCGTCGGACTTGCGGGTCACCGTATAACTGCCCCCTGCGTAGTCCATCTGGAAAGAGCCGTTGTTCAATTCCAGGGTCGGATTGGTAAAGGTGGCCGACAGAGTGCCGCTCCCCGTATTGCCCCCGTTAGCCCAGGCTTGGGGTTGGGCGTAATTGAAAATATTCTTGGCGAAGCTGCTGCTGGTGGCCGTATTGCCCAGCATATCCTGCCCGAGGGACTGCTGGGCATTGAAGGTCAGAGCCACGGAAGTGGCAATCTGGCCCAAGGTATTGGCCGCGCTGTCCAGGCTTTCCGCACGGAAACTCATCAACCCAGCCAGGGAGCCGCCGGTGAGCAAATCCTCGGGCAATTCCAGGTAACTTTTATTGGACAGTATCCCTACCGTATAACGCTGGGGATCAGCGGCGGAGGGTCGGGCATCCAAGGTTTGGGAGGAAGAACCCACCACCAACTGCTGGCCGGTACCGATAAACACGTTCATAGCCCCGTTGGAATCCACTACCGTGGTGGTCCCCACCAGCTTGTTCAGCTCACTGACCAACTCATCCCGTTTATCCAGCAAATCATTGGCCGGCTGGTTGGAAGAAGCTTGGGCAACGATGATCTGCTGATTCAGCTGGGCGATCTGGGAAGCGTAGGCATTGATGGAGCTCACCGTGTTCTGCAACTGGGTATTTACCCCGTCGTAGAGACCCTGCAACTGGGATTGCAAGCTCTGGAACCGGGATGCCAGGGTCTGGGCTCCGGAAGCCATGGACTGGCGGGCCGACACCAGAGAAGCATCGCTGGCCACCTGTTGCATGGCGGTAAACAGGCTGCTCAGGGCGGGAGACAGCCCGGCGGTGCTGTCCGCCAGGGTATTGTTGATCTGGGAGATTTGCCCGTAATAGGCGGAATACTGGCTAGCCGTTGTCTGGAATTGATTGACCTGATTGGCGATATAGCTGCTGTATATCCGGGTAACCGTAGTCACCGTGGTGCCCTGGCCAACGAAGCCGGAGCCGGTGGCAATGGGGTCCGACGAGGTCTGCCCGATGCGCTGCCGGTTGTAACCGGACGTGCTGGCATTGGCAATGTTGTGGGAGGTGGTACTCAAGGCCACTTGGGCGGCATTGATCCCGGACATCCCGATATTGAGCATTCCTACGGACATGGCATACCCCAATCTGCGCCGTAATTCTTTAACGGCACAAAGCTAAGATTGTTGAGAGCCGGTCAGCCGAGCAGCGCTTGTCGCAGAGTTGCGCCGTTGATGATGCGGGACAGTTTGTCCGCGTAGAGAGGATCAGTGGCATAACCGGCCTGCTGCAAGGATCGAGCAAAGTCCGTGCCACTACGTTGATTGAGGACCCCGGCGAAACGGGGCTTTTGCAGCAGATTGGCGTAATCCTGGAAGGCTTCCGCGTAGGAATTGTAGGCCCGGAAGCGGGCCCGCACGGTCTGGGGGGAGCCGTTCACATATTCGGTGGTGGTGGCTTCCACGGAAGCCCCAGCCCAGCTTTTACCGGCCTTGATACCGAACAGGTTGTAGCTGGGGCTCCCATCTGCCTTGCGAATTTCTGACCGACCCCAGCCGGTTTCCAGGGCCGCGTGGCCCACCATAAACTGGGCGGGAATATTGGTGGCCCGGGAGACGGCCACCGCATCGGGCCACAGCCGATTGACGAAATCCCGGGCAGAACCCGCTCCCCGACCGCGAAAACCGCCCACGGCCACGGGGGCCGCTTCCATGGCCCACTCCTCATCCCCCTCCACCTCGCTTGCCGGGGCGGCATCTTTTGCCGCCTCCAGGCCCGGCACCTGGCCGCGCAAAATGGCCCGCACCGCAGCGGGGGAGCTGAGTATTTCCTCGGGCGACGCCACCAGGCCGTTCCCCAGGGCCGGAGCCATGGCGCCCAGCCCATTGATCCCATTAGGACCGTTGGGGTTGGCGGCCGGGTTGGTGGGCATATTGGCCCCCAGCTGCTTTTCAATGAGTTTGGCGAAACCCAACTGGCCGGAGGTGGAAAATTTCTGGGCCAGCTGCTGATCCAGCATGGAGGTGTAAAGACGGGTCTGTTCGCTGTCCATGAGCCCGTCCTGGGGCGTCGCGTCCCGCATGCTCTTCAGCACCATTTGCAGGAACAGGGCCTCGAATTGCTGGGCGACCCGATGCAGGGCCGCTTTGGGGTCCTTGTTGGCCTGGGAACGCAAATCCCCGAGGGAATTGGTATCGATGGCCAGTCGGTTGGAAGCGAGATCGTCAGCTTTCATGGCACCGCCAGTTTACGTTGCCCTCGCCGCCCTGACCAGCCCGGGCGACCTTAGATGACTTCCAGATCGGCCCGCAGGGCACCGGCAGCCTTCATGGCCTGGAGTATGGACATAAGGTCCTGGGGATTGGCCCCCAGGGCATTCAGGGCCTTCACCACGTCCGCCAGGTTGGCGCTGGCCTTGAGGGTGCGCAGGGCACCGTTTTCCTGCTTCAGCTTAATATCCGCCTGGTTGGTAACCACGGTGGAACCGCCGGACAGGGCATTGGGCTGGCTGACGTTGGACTGGTTGCCGATGGTCACATTGAGATTGCCGTGGGCCACGGCGCAGGCGTCCACCATCACGGACTGGTTCATGACTACGGAGCCGGTACGGGAATTGATCACCACCTTGGCGGGCAGCTTCATGGGCTGCACATCCAGGTTTTCCAGACGGCCCAGGAAGGCCACCCGGGCGCTGGGGTCCTGGGGCGCCTGGACCTGGATGGAACGGCCATCCAGGGCCCGGGCCACCGGCCCCATACCCCGATTAATGGCATCAGCCAGGCGCTGAGCGGTGCCGAAATCCGCCGTATTCAGTTCATACATGACGTAATTAGCGTCCCCCACCGGGGTGGGCACATCCCGTTCCACCGTGGCCCCCCCGGCAATACGGCCGGAGGAAAGCTGATTCACCTGGGCGCTGGAGCCCCCGGAGGAGGCCCCCGCCCCGCCGATCACCACATTGCCCTGGGCCATGGCATACACGTTGCCATCCGCCCCTTTCAAGGGGGTCATGAGCAGGGTGCCGCCCCGCAGGCTTTTGGCGTTCCCCATGGAGGAGACGGTGACGTCAATCTGCTGGCCGGGCCGGGCAAAGGGCGGCAGGGCGGAGGTAACCATGACGGCAGCCACGTTCTTCAACTGGAGGGAAGTACCAGCGGGCATGTTGATGCCCAGCTGGGCCAGCATGTTGGCGATGGACTGGGTGGTAAAAGGCGTCTGGGTAGTCTGGTCACCACTGCCGTCCAGGCCCACTACCAAGCCGTAGCCAATCAATTGGTTATTACGCACCCCCTGGACGCTGGCCAGGTCCTTGATGCGTTCTGCCCGGGCCGGGGCCGTCCAGGCCCCCAGCAGCACCAGGCTCAGGCAGCCCAGGGCACACCAGCGCCCCAGGCTCCGGGAAAGTTTTTGTCCTTGATCAAACATGTTGCCACTCCTCCCGGGAGCCCCAAGACCGGCTCAAATCGGCAGAAAAGATAGGAAAAACCGTTGCAGCCAGCCCATCACCTGGGAGTCGTTGATGTATCCAGACGACTGGTATTCGATGCGGGCGTCGGCTACCTGGGAAGAGTTTACCGTGTTGGCAGTAGTCACGGTGGTGGGATTCACCACCCCGGAGAAACGGATGTATTCCTTGCCCTGGCCGATGGCAATCTGCTTTTCCCCGGACACCAGGAGATTGCCGTTGCCCAGGACTTCGATCACGGTGCAGGTGATCACCCCGGTAAACACATTGCTGCCGGTCACCCCTCCCTTGCCTTCAAAGCTGCTGGAGCCGCTGCCGGTGGAAGTCAGGCCCTGCAATCCCTTCAGGGGCAGGCCGGCCAGGGCGGTAATGGAAGAATTCATGGACGCGGAACGGGAGGCCGTGCTGTCCGAATTGGTCTTGGCCTGGGTGTTTTCCACGATATTGATGGTCAGGGTATCCCCGGGATAGCGAGCCTTCCGGTCTTCAAACAGGGGCCGGTTGAAATTGGCCTGATAAATGGCCCCATTGCCCGGATTGCTCAATTGCACCTGGGGCCGCACGGTCATGGGCTGATGCACGGCAGTGGGCGGGGTGGAAGCACAACCGGCCAGTCCCAGAGCCAGGACCAGCAGGGCAAGGGCGCGTTCGCAAAGGGACCGGATCATGATATTGCCTTCAGAAAACTAGAGCTGGGTAAGACGGGAAAGCATGGAGTCAGAGGCGGAAATCACCTTGGTGTTAAGTTCATAGGCCCGCTGGGTCTGGATCATGCTGACCATTTCCTCCGCCACATTGACGTTGGAAGTTTCCACGTAATTCTGCTGCAAAGAGCCCAGGCCGTTGGTCCCCGGGGTATTGGGGTTGGGCGTACCGCTGGACGCAGTTTCCAGGTACAGATTGTCGCCAACGCTTTCCAGACCAGCGGGGTTGATGAAGCTGGCGGTCTGGATGGTACCGATCTGGGTGGAAGCGGTGGTACCGGCGGTGGTAATGCTCACCGTGCCGTCCGTGCCGATGGTCAGGGTCTTAGCGGTGAGGGGAATGGTGATGGCCGGTTGCAGGGGATAGCCGTTGGCGGTGACGATCTGGCCCTGGTTGTCCTTGTGGAAGGAGCCGTCCCGGGTATAGGCGGTGGAGCCGTCCGGCATCAGTACCTGGAAGAAACCGGCTCCGTTAATGGCCACGTCCAGGGGGTTGCTGGTTTCCTGCAAATTGCCCTGGGTCTGGATACGTTCCGTGGACACGGGCTTTACCCCGGTCCCGATCTGCAAACCAGACGGGATCTGGGTCTGCTGGGAAGACTGGGCCCCCGGCTGGCGCAGGGTCTGGTAAATCAGATCCTCAAACACCGCCCGGGAGCGCTTGAAACCATTGGTGCTGGTGTTGGCCAAGTTATTGGCAATCACATCCATCTGGGTCTGCTGGGCGTCCAGGCCGGTACGGGCTATCCACAGGGAACGAATCATGGGGGTTTCCTAGTCTCTGGCTATGTTGCTCGGTTAGGCGACCGTCAGAACCTGATCGGCGGCCTGGGCGTTGGTGTCGGCCTTCTTCAGCATTTCCATCTGCATTTCAAACTGGCGGCTGAGGGAAATGAGGCTGACCATGGTGTCCACCACATTGACGTTGCTGCCTTCCACCGTCTGGGGCGCCACCTGAATATTGGCGTCAAAGGGGGCGGGCTGGCCGGACGCCTGGCGGAACAGACCGTCATCCCCCCGCACCAGCTGATCTTCCGGCGGATTAACCAGTTTCAGGCGGCCAATGATGTTGGAAGTGTTGGGAATACCGTAGTTCTGCACCACGGAAATGGTGCCGTCCGCCCCGATTTCAATATTGGAATCCTGGGGGATGGCCAGGGGACCTCCGTCCCCCATGACCGTGAGGCCAGTCTTGGTCTGCAACTGGCCGTTGGCATTGACCACGAAGCTGCCGGCCCGGGTATAGGCCTCCTGGCCGTTGGCGTCCAGCACGGCGAACCAGCCCTTGCCCTGAATGGCCGAATCCAGGGAATTGCCGGTGAACATCATGGGCCCTTGATCGAACACGTTTTTCACCGAGGCATCCACCACAAAGGCCCGGGTGGGCAGACCGTCCCCTTGCAGGGGCACGGCCCGGAACCGGTGTTCCTCCGAGCGATAACCGTTGGTGGAAGCGTTGGCCAGGTTCTGCGCCACCCCTGCCTGTTGCAGGAAGGTGTGCTTGGCGCCGGTCATGGCGGTGTAGATCAGGCGATCCATGGTTCCCTATCCGTCCGTAGCTGTAGTCAGAACTTAGCGGAGATTGACCAGGGTGTTCATGATCTGGTCCTGGGTTTTGATGGATTGGGAATTGGCCTGGTAATTCCGTTGCTGGGTAATCATATCCACCAGCTCCGCCGTCAAATCCACGTTGGACTCTTCCACCGCATTGGACTGGAGGGTCCCCAGGCTGCCCGTATTGGGCGTCCCCAGGGTAGGCTGGCCAGAGGTAGAAGTTTCCGCCCACTGATTGCCCCCCAGGGAGGTCAGACCATTGTTGTTGGGGAAATTGGCCAGCACAATCTGGCCCATGTTCTTGGTCTGACCGTTGCTGTAACGACCTTGCAGAATGCCGTCAGTACTGACTGACAGGCCGGTCAGACGTCCGGAGGTATAACCATCCTGCTTCAGGGTCGTGTTGCTGAAAGCGCTACCGTATTGGGTGGTACCGGAAAAGTCCATCTTGAAGCCGGTAGCGCCGCCGATGGGGCTGTTTGCCCCGTTGGTGGCCCCCAGGTCGGTCTCCACCCCATTCAAATCCACCTTGATATTGAACGTGGAGGTAGTGGAACTCAGAGCCCCGTTGGTATCGAACTGAAGCACCGGCGGATTGACCGCCGTACCGGCAGAATTGGTAAAGGTAACGTGCTTATCCGTGGTGCCATCCACATTGGCATGGACTTCCCACTGACCGGATGTGGTGTTTTTCACGAAATACATGGTCAGGTTGTGGGAATTCCCCAGGGAATCGTAAATATCCAGGGAGGTAGAGTAGTTGTAGGTGTTGGCCAGGGGGTTCCATGTCCCAGTGGCAGGTCCCGCCGTCCAGGCATTCCCCGCATTAACGTAGCCGGTGGGGGAAGTTTTCCGGGAATCCAGATTCAGCACCGCCTTCAGGCCCGTATAGTCGCCCCCCACGCTGGTACCGGTTTCCACCGGAGCGATGTCGGAGGTATTGACCTGCAAATCCGTGGGGGTGGAAGGCACGATCAGGCCGGTGGCATCCGCCTTGTAACCGGTCAGGCGAGCGCCCTGGTCATTGATGATGTAACCGTTCTTATCTTCGTGGAACTGGCCGTTCCGGGTATAGGTAATGGAGCCGTTAGTGCTCAGCCGGTAAAAACCGTTCCCGTTGATGGCAATGTCCAGGGGGTTGTTGGTGGTGCTGATATTGCCCTGGGTGTACTGCTGCATGATGGCGGAAATGGAAGTCCCGATCCCGATCTGGGAAGCCCCCGCCCCGGATAGCGCAGAAGCATACATATCGGCAAAGTGGGCGTCCGACGTCTTGTAGCCCACCGTACTGGAGTTGGCCACATTATTGCTGATGACGTCCAGCGCCTTGGAAGAGGCGTTCAGTCCGCTGAGACCTTGTTGGAAAGCCATGGTGGTTTACCCTTTGAATGCTTAGATAATTTGATAGACGTCGTCGTAGCTGACCAGGGTGCCATCCCCCAGTTCCAGCTGCATGCCACTGGCCCCCTTGACCACGGCGGAGACCTGATTGACCGACAGAGCCTTGGCGGTCACCGTACTGGACCCTTGGGTGGCGGCCACGGAAATGGTGTAGGTGCCATCTGCAGCCTTGGTGCCGTCGCTAGCCGTGCCGTCCCAGGCAAACAGGTGGCTGCCCGCCTTTACCGAGCCCACATCCACGGAATTCACCGTATTGCCGTTGGCGTCCTTGATGGTGATGACCACCTTGTCCGCATCCCCTTCCAGGTTATAGCCGCCGACAGACTGGGAGGTGGAGGTGTTGGTGGTGGAATCGGTGGTGGTGACCAGATTCATGGAGGAACCGGAGACCAGGACATTTTTGCCGATCAGGGCCGCCGCCTGCATGGACTGGCTGTTGTTGTAGGCGGACAGCACGGTTTGCAGGGTGCTGTTGAGCTTTTCAATGCCGCTCACCGTGCTGATCTGGGCCAGCTGGCTGGTCATCTGGGAGCTGTCCATGGGGTTCAGGGGATCCTGATTTTTCAACTGGGTGGTCAGCAAAGTCAGGAAATAGCTCTGAATCCCGGCCGCGCTATTGGTATCCGCGGAACTGGAAGTGGTAGAACTGGTTTTCTGTGCCGCAGCCAGATTATTCCAATCCGAGCTGGTCACATCCGGGGTTGAAGAAGTGCTCATGGTGTTCTCCTAAGCCTTACTGACCCATGGTCAGGGTCTTGGTCATCAGGGTCTTGGCCGTGGCCATCACGTCCGCGTTGGTCTGGTAGGAACGGGAGGCGGAAATCATGTTCACCATTTCCTCCACCACATCCACATTGGGCATGGACACATAGCCCTTGTCGTCCGCCGCCGGGTTATGGGGGTCATAAATCATGCGCATGGGGGCAGCGCTTTCCACCACCTGCTTCACCCGCACCCCTTCGGCGCCGTCGCTGGCCACCGGCGTGGCCTGAAACACCACCTGCTTGGCCCGGTAAGGCTTGCCGTCGGGCCCGGCGATACTGTCCGCATTGGCCAGATTGCTGGCAATGGCATTGAGACGGGCGGACTGGGCGGTCAGGGCGCTGCCGGCCACGTTAAAGACGCTGAACATGCTCATTTAGCTGCTCCCCTTACTGGCCCTGAATGGCCAGGCGCATGGTCTTAAACTTGTCGCCGATGAACTGGACCAGGGCTTCGTACTGCACGGAGTTTTCCGCG
Organism: Azospira inquinata; assembly: GCF_018905915.1. Taxonomy (NCBI): domain Bacteria; kingdom Pseudomonadati; phylum Pseudomonadota; class Betaproteobacteria; order Rhodocyclales; family Rhodocyclaceae; genus Azospira; species Azospira inquinata. The sequence goes on along the minus strand of NZ_CP064782.1, from coordinate 2,428,751 downwards.
AAACTGGAGCGTTCCACGTCCATATCCACCGTATTGCCGTCCGCTGAAGGCTGGTAGGACTGGCGATAGAGCAGTTCCGCCGGGCCGCCGGACTGGGCGCCGTTGAGATGGCGGCTGGAAGTGGTCTTGAGGGCCAGGGAGGAAGGCTCCCGTCCCGCCAGGGCCGCCCCCAGGGCGCTGGAGAAATCAATGTCCCGGGCCTTGTAGTTGGGCGTATCCGCGTTGGCGATATTGGTCGCCAGAATCTGCTGGCGGTAGGCCCGCAGATTCAACGCTTGATGCTGGAAATTAATTTCCTGATCCAACTTGCTCATCATGATGGAAGGTCCCCGATACAGTGCCAGACGGCTGCAAATCAATTCAGCCTTCTAGATGCACGTTCCATGCCACCGCTGATCCCAAGCCCATTCCCCCGTCCATCCCAGGTTTTTAGCCCGGAACCCCATTCCCCCTCGGCAATGTTTGCCGCCCTTTGCCGCCGATCCCCAGGGGCCTATTCCCTGAACCGGTCGGGCGTGCAAGAATGCTCCCATGAACGCCCTTCTGCGCCTGTTTGCCGCCCTGCTCCTGATGACCGCCCCCTGGGCCGGCAACGCTAACGCGGCCACCCTGCAACAGGACATCAACCACACCGTCGAACACTTTCTCCATGCCCAGACCCGGGGGCTGCCCGGCAAAGCCAGCTTCGCTATCTCCCCCCTGGTGCCGGGCACCCAGCTGGCCCCCTGTCCGTCCATGGAAGCCTTTCTGCCTGCCGGCGGGCGGCTCTGGGGGCGCATTACCGTGGGGGTACGCTGCCAGACTCCGGGGGGCTGGACCATTTATGTTCCGGTCAATGTGAGCGTGGAAACCGGCTATGTGGTCAGCACTCACCCCCTCTACCCGGGCCAGCCCATCGGCCCCGGAGACATTTCCCTGCAACGGGGGGATTTGGCCAATCTGCCCAACGGGGTGGTCACCGCCCCCGAACAAGCCATCGGCAAAACGGTACGCTCGGGCATCGGCGCCGGATTTCCCCTGCGTATGGACATGCTCACCGCCCCCCTGGTAGTACAGCAGGGCCAGACCGTCCGGGTTATTTCCACCGGTCCGGGCTTTTCCGTCACCAGCGAAGGCCGGGCCCTGAATAACGGGGCGGAAGGGCAGGTAGTCCAGGTGCGCCTGCAGAACGGCCAGTCGATCAGCGGTATCGCCCGTAGCGGCGGCGTGGTGGAGGTGGCTTTTTAAGCCCCTGCCAAAGGTAAATCCTGCTCTCGATTTCCCCGGCGTCCGGGGAAGACGTTAAAATACTTAAAGAATTCTGTTTTATTTCCGTAAACCCAGGTGAGACCCATTGTGTAAGAGGTAATACCGTGAAAATCGACGCTCTTAGCCCGAGCCTCACCGCGGCCAACTTATCCGGGAATAGTCGAGGCAAAGCTGTTTCCAGCGCCCGCAGCGACGCTGCCTCCGCCAGCGAAGGCAGCGAGGTGCAGATCAGCCCCCTGTCTTCCCAACTCCAGGCCATGGATGAAACGGAAGGCAGCAGCGGCAGCGGAGAAATTGACACCGCCAAGGTGAATGCCATTAAGCAGGCCATCGTGGAAGGCCGTTTCTCCATCAATGCTGGGGCCATTGCCGACCGTCTGCTGGGATCCGCCCAGGAGTTGCTCTCCGGACGTAAAACCGCCTGAACCCCACTGGCCCCGTGATGACCGCTTCCCTCGCTGAATTACAGGACAAACTCCAGGAAGAAGTCCGGCTGATGGCCGACTTCCTGGCCCTGGCCCAGCAGGAGCAAGAGGCTATCCAGTCCGGCACGGCGGAGGTTTTGGACCAGCTCACCCCCCGCAAGTTGGAATTGGTGACGGCCTTGAACGGGGCCGCCAACGGGCGCAATCAGTGGCTTACCAGCCACGGTTTCGCTGAAGATAAGGTGGGCGTAGAAGCCGCCCTCCGGACCCAGGCCTCCCCCGCCTGCGGGGCAGCGTGGGAGGAGCTCAAATCCCTCACCGCCCAGGCCAAGGAAACCAACAGCCTCAACGGCAAACTCCTGGGCATGTGGATGCAGCATAACAATCAGGCTCTGGACATTCTGTTGTCTGCCACCGGTCACAGCAAACTCTACGGTCCGGATGGTCAACCGGATCAGCTCGCCGCCCGGCGCATTATCGATTCCGTTTGACTGCTGCCGACTGCTGCTCTTAGGGGGTGCTCCCTTTTCTGCCCCCGCTCCCGGGGGTCAGAAGTCCCCCACCCTTCCCCTTCCCTAGTCTCACCCCTCAAGGGGCGGGCTTAGCCTTGCCCTCAGCCCCCGCCGGAGTCCCGTTGTCGTGCTCTAACTGCACCGGGCGCTCCGCCTGCATGGAATCAATCAGAATACTCACTCGCCGATTTCTCGCCCGGCCCTCCGGCGTGTCATTGGCTTCCACCGGATGGGTTTCCCCGTAGCCAATGGCGGTCAGGCGTTCGGGAGTCACCCCGCTATCCACAAACAGACGCAGCACGGTGGTGGCCCGCACGGCGGACAATTCCCAGTTGGAAGGGAAATAGGGGGTACGGATGGGGATGTTGTCCGTATGGCCTTCAATGGTAATGGGGAAATCCGTAGGGGCCAGCACTTCCCCCACGGCCCGCATGGCCTTGATGGATTGGGGTTCCAGCATGGCCTGGCCAGGAGCGAAAAGCACGCTGTCGTTGATTTCGATGGTCACCCCCCGGGAGGTTTCCAGCACCCGCACCTTACCCTGCTGAACCAGGGGCGCCAGGACGGCAAAAATGTCCTTGGCCACATTGCGCATTTTTTGCCGCTGCTGCTGCTTAACGGCGGCGGTTTTGGGATCGTCCTGGGCCACCACCTGCTTCAGGGTATCCCCGGGGGATTTGGCCGGCACCACCATAATCTGGCCGCCGGACACCACATTGACGTTACGGAAGGCACTCACTAAGGAATCGGAGAGCACCCGGTACTTGCCCTCATTGACCGAGGAAATGGCGTACATCACCACAAAAAAAGCGAACAGGAGGGTCACGAAGTCCGCGTAGGAGACCATCCAGCGCTCCAGGTTTTCGTGTTCTTCCGCTGCTTTTTTCCGCCGTCCCATGGCTTACTCCCGGGTCAGGCCACGTAACCGGCCAGACGGCTTTCGATAATCCGGGGATTGTCTCCGTTGGCGATCCCCACCAGCCCATCCACCAGCATTTCCCGATAGGCCACCAGGCGCCCCACATGGGATTTGATTTTGCCTGCCATGGGCAAATAGACCAGATTGGCCAAGCCTACCCCGTAAATAGTGGCCACGAAAGCCACTGCAATCCCGGCCCCCAGCTTGGAGGGGTCGGAGAGGTTTTCCATGACGTGGATCAGCCCCAGCACGGCGCCGATAATGCCGATGGTGGGAGAATAACCGCCCGCCGATTCCCACACCTTAGCGGCCGTCTTGAGTTCGTCCTCATAGGTGCCGATTTCCACTTCCAGCACTTCCCGCAGACGTTCCGGCTCCGCCCCGTCCACCAGCAACTGGAGTCCCTTTTTCATGAAAGGGTCCTTCAATTGGGCAATGTAGCTTTCCAGGGCCAGCAGGCCTTCCCGGCGGGACACATGGCTCCACTCCGTCACCCGGTCGATGAGCCATTTGGAATCAATAATGGGAGGGCGAAACACCCAGAGGACGGACTTCACGCCCCGCACGAACACGGGCAGGGGGCTCTGGACCAAAACCGCGCCCCAGGTACCGCCGCAGACGATGAGGAAAGCCGTGGGCTGGAGCAGAGAGCCCAGATGCCCGCCTTCCAGGACCTGGCCCCCAATAATGGCGGAAACACCCAGCAACAAGCCGATGACACTGATGAAATCCATGTTATTTCAGCTTCTTGTCAGTTTTAATGCCCAGGACTTTAGCACGTAATCTGGCAATAGCCTGGCTGTGGAGCTGGCATACCCGGGATTCGGTAACCCCCATGACCGCGCCGATTTCTTTGAGGTTCAAGTCCTGCTCATAGTACAGGGCCATCATCAGTTTTTCCCGCTCCGGCAGGGTTTCGATAGCGCCTACCAGCTGCTCCCGCAGGCTCTTATCTTCCAGAATGCGGGAGGGATCGGCTTCACTATCGGAGAAATGGCGTTCGAGGAAATCCTCGCCCCCCTCTTCCCCAAAATCTTCAAAATAGACCAGCTGGTGCCCCCGGGCCTCCCCCAGTACCTTTTGATATTCGGCGATGGACATACCCAGGCATTCGGCCAGTTCCGGCTCCGTAGGGGCCCGGCCATTAACCTGCTCCAGACGGCTGATGGCCTGCTCCACCCGGCGCATGTCCCGCCGCAGCCCCCGGGGCAACCAATCGTTTTCCCGTAAGCCGTCCAGCATGGCGCCCCGGATCCGTTGGGCCGCATAGGTCTCGAACTGGGCGCCGTGCCCGGTTTCAAAGCGGGTGACGGCGTCCAACAAACCCATGGTGCCATTTTGAATCAGGTCTTCCACCTCCACGCTGGCGGGCAAACGGGCCATGAGGTGATAGGCAATCCGTTTGACGAGGGGGGCGAAACGTTGCACCAGCTGTTCTTTATTAAGCTGCCCAGCTGCGTTGTACATTATGTATGGTTGGCGCTATCCCAGATGCATCACACTCGGTGAAATACGTTGGCTCAAGTGTAGCAGCTGTTGCACGAATTGTTCGAGGCCGGCGCCCTCCTGATCCCCTGCCGGCCATTGGGACATTTCTCCCGCCAGAAGGCGAAAGGCCCGGGCCGAAGAGGCTTCCGGGAAAGCCGTGCCTACGGGCTGGCCCAGGGCATCGGCCCGTTTAATGGCCTCATCCAAGGGAATATAGCCCGCATAGTCCAGACGGGCATGGAGCCGTTGCCCGGCCACCTGGGCCATATTGTCAAAAATGGACTGGGCGTCCTGGGCCCCTTTGACTTTGCTTACCAGAATGCGGAAATTGCGCCGGGCAAACCCCAAGCTCATTTTCTTGATCAGGGCATAGGCTTCCGTAATAGCCGAGCCCACGCCGGAAAGCATGACCACCGTTTCCTGGGCCGCCAGGCTCAGGGGGGAAAAGCCCAGGGGATGATCGATGGCCGCATCCACCAGAATGACGTCGGCGGGCCGTTCCAATTCCCCCAGGCCATCCAGCAGGGCCTGCTGCTGGCGCAGGGTTAGCTTGCCCAGCTTTTTCACTGCCTGGGCCGCAGGCAACACGTGAACTCCGGGGGCCACCTCTACCAGCACATCCGCCAGACGGCGCTCCTGATTGACCACTTGGAGCAGGTCGTGGGAGGCCGGAGCGCCAAACCAGGCGGCCACATTGTCGTGGCCGGTGTTTTCGTCCAGCACCAGCACCTCTTTTCCCAGCTTGGCCAGGGAAAGGGCCACATTGGCCACCGCCAGGGTACGCCCCACCCCGTTGCAGCCGGCGGCGAAAGTCACCACCTGGAGCTTTTCCCGACCGAAGAGCCGCCTCAAACCGGCGGCCTGATCCCCATGGAAATCAGCCACGGCGGCCTCCGTAGGTCCCGTTGGCGACCCCCGCATTGGCCATCATCAGCCCGGGTTCCAGCCCGGACAGACGATGGGGGGAAGTTTCCGGCAGATCCTTGAAAGCCCGATGCAGCAGATAGGCCCGGTTGGGCAGATGCAAATCTTCTGGCACCCGTTGGCCGTTGGAAACGTAATGGAGGCAGAGCTGGTGGCGCATCACCGCGTCCAGGGGCGTGGCCAAGCTGGCCGCCTCATCCACCTTGGTGAGGATGCAACCGGCCAGATCGTCCCCCTGGTAGGCGTTGATCACGTCATCCAGGGTATCCCCCCGGCTAGTGGCGGAGAGGCACAGGAGACGGCGCACATGGCCGCCGCTGCCCACCAGCATGGAAATCTGTTCGCTGACCAGCCGATCCTTCTGGCTCATGCCCATGGTGTCGATAAGCACCATGTGCTTGTGGGACAGCTCCTCCAGGGTGTTGTGCAAATCCGCCGCATCCTTCACCAGATGCACGGATACCCCCAGGATGCGCCCGTAAATCCGCAGCTGCTCATGGGCACCGATCCGATAACCGTCCGTGGTTACCAGGGCCAGCTTGCTGGCCCCATGGCGCACCACGCAACGGGCGGCTAGCTTGGCCGTGGTGGTGGTCTTACCTACCCCGGTGGGCCCCACCAGGGCGAAAACACCGCCCTGGTCAATCACATCGCTGTCGCTGGTAATGGTCCGCAGGCATCGGTCCGCCGCCCCTTTGACCCAGGCCAGGGCCTGGGGCATGTCCAGTTCATGGGGCAAATCCAAAAGCATTTCCCGGGAAAACTGGGGAGAAAAGCCCGCGTCCAGCATGTGGCGCAGCATTTCCGTCTTCACCGGCTCCAGTCGGGCCGCTTCGCCCCAGGCGAAACCAGCCAGATGCTGTTCCACAATTTTCCGCAGGGCCCGGATTTCATCCATCATCACGGAAGGGGGAATGTCATCTTCTTCCCGCACCGGGCGCCGCACCTGGGGAATGGGCTCGGGGCGGGGCACGGCCCGGGTCACTGCCGGCGCCGGGGTAGGCGCCGCCTGGGGCATCGGATTTTCCCGGGGGGAGGAATTCATGGTCCGGCGGGGTGCCATGGTGGGGGCGGCTGAGGCCGTTCCCCGGCCCACTCCGGCCAGACTGACTTTGTAATCTTCCACCGCCACCTCATGGCGGGCCGGGGTGGGCACGATCATGGCCATATCCCGGGAGGCCACCGCCATGATTTCCACCCCTCCGGGCACGCCCCGGTTGGAAAGAATGATGGCGTCGGGCCCCAAAGTCTCCTTCACCTTGCGGAGCGCATCCCGGGCGCTGGCGGCAATAAACTTTTTCACATTCATGCTCTACCTCCGATGATCGAGGTGACTTTGATCATTTTTGCTTCCGGTACCTCGCCGTGGGCCAGGACCTTGAGTTGGGGGATGTTGCGCCGCAGGAAGCGGGACAACAGGGTTCGGATGGCGCTGGGCACCAGCAAAACAGGGGGCAAGCCCTGCTCTTCCTGACGCTGGGCCGCACCGGCGGTCTCCCGCACCAGGGTTTCTGCCAGACCGGGCTCCATGGCGCCTTCGCCACCGCCGGACATGGCTTGTACCAGAATGCGCTCCAGTTGAGGATCCAGGGACATCACCGCCATTTCGTTGCCGCTGGGATAAAGCTGCTGGACGATGGCCCGGCCCAGGGCCACCCGCACCTGACCGGTGAGGAATTCCGGGTCCTGGTTGTGGGAGCCATGCTCGGCCAGAGTTTCGATAATGGTGCGCATATCCCGGATATGCACCCCTTCGTCCAGCAGGTTTTGCAGCACCTTCTGCAGCACGCCCAGGGCAATGGTCTTGGGCACCAGATCCTCCGTGAGCTTGGGCATTTCCTTGGCCAGATGGTCCAGCAGCTGCTGGGTTTCCTGACGCCCCAGAAGCTCGGAGGCATGGGATTGGATCAGGTGATTCAAGTGGGTTGCCACCACGGTGGAGGTATCCACCACCGTGTAGCCGAAACTCTGGGCCTGTTCCCGGAAGCCCATTTCGATCCAGATGGCGGGCAGGCCGAAGGCCGGATCCTTGGTGGCATTGCCCGGCACCGTGCCGGCCACCCGCCCCGGGTTGATAGCCAGGAATTGGCCCGGATAGGCTTCGCCCTGGCCGATTTCCACCCCTTTGAGGAGAATCCGGTAAGCATTGGGGCGCAGTTCCAGGTTGTCCCGGATATGCACGGGAGGCACCAGGAAGCCCACTTCCTGGGCAAATTTTTTCCGGATACCCCGGATACGGCGTAGCAACTCTCCGTCCTGGCTCTTATCCACCATCGGGATAAGCCGGTAGCCCACTTCCAGGCCCAGCACATCCAGGGGAGACACATCGGCCCAGGTGGCATCCAGATTTTCCGGAGCGGGAGCGGCCTGCACCGGTACCGGCGCTTCCTTGACCGCCATCTGGCGCTTGAACAGCACGTAGGCATAGCTCCCCAGAGCGGAGGCAAGCAGCAGGAAAACGAAATTGGGCATGCCCGGGATCATCCCCAGGAGCCCCAGAATCCCGGCCGTAATGCCCAGCACCCGGGGATTGGCAAACATCTGGGCGATGAACTGCTGGCTGATGTCCTGGCCGTCCCCTACCCGGGTCACTACCATACCGGCGGCGATGGAAATAATCAGGGAGGGAATCTGGGCTACCAGGCCGTCACCGATGGTCAGCAGGGTGTAGTTCTTGGCGGCGGCCCCCACGTCCATGTTGTGCTGCAACACCCCGACGATGAGACCGCCGATGATGTTGATAAACATGATGACCACTCCGGCCACCGCATCGCCCCGGACGAACTTGGAAGCACCGTCCATGGAACCGTAGAAATCCGCTTCCGCCGCCACTTCGCCCCGGCGGCGCCGGGCGTCGTCTTCCCCGATGAGTCCCGCATTCAGGTCCGCGTCGATGGCCATCTGTTTGCCGGGCATGGCGTCCAGGGTAAACCGGGCCGACACTTCCGCCACCCGGCCCGCACCCTTGGTAATCACCACAAAGTTAATCACCACCAGGATGGTGAAGACCACGATACCGACGGCCGTATTGCCCCCCACCAGGAAGTGGCCGAAAGACTCGATCACCTTCCCCGCCGCATCCGGCCCCGTATGGCCTTCCAGCAGCACCACCCGGCTGGAAGCCACATTCAGGGACAGGCGCAGCAGGGTAGTCACCAGCAAAATGGTGGGGAAAATGGAAAATTCCAGGGGCTTCACCGTGTAAATCGCTACCAGCAGGACGATCACGGATAGGGCGATATTGAAGGTGAACAGCACATCCAGGACAAAGGCCGGTAATGGCAGCACCATCATGGCCAGAATCATCAGGATGAGGATCGGCCCGGCCAGCTGGCGCGGGTTCAGGCGTCCGAACATGCCTTGCAGGCTCATGGCGGCGGGACTAGCCATTCAGGGCCTCCGGCACCAGTTCGGGTGGCACAGCAATGTCTCGGGGAGCCACGGGCATGGAGCCCCCGGCTTCCTGATAGCGGTTCAGCTGATAAACGTAGGCCAGCACTTCCGCCACCGCCGTATAGAGGGCGGCAGGGATTTCATCTTCCAGCTCCGCATGACGGTACAGGGCACGGGCCAGGGGCGGCGCTTCCAGCAGGGGAACGTTGTGTTCGGCGGCAACCTTACGAATATTCATGGCCACCGCATCCACCCCTTTGGCTACCACCTTGGGCGCCTGCATACCGGTTTTATAGGACAGGGCCACAGCAAAGTGAGTCGGGTTGGTCACCACCACATCGGCGGTGGGCACGGCGGCCATCATGCGGCGCCGGGCGGCTTCCCGTTGCAGGCGACGGATGCGGCCCTTGACCTCCGGGCTACCTTCCATTTCCTTGTGTTCCTGCTTTACCTCTTCCTTGGTCATCTTCAGCTTGTCGTAGTACTGCCAGAGCTGGAAGGGCACATCCGCCGCCACAATGAGGAACATGCCGGCAACGATGACGAGGAAGCTCCAGGACATCATTTGCCCTGCCGAGCTCAGCCCCTCTTCCAGGGGCAGATTGAGGAGGCCGAAGAGCTGATCCTGATCCCGCCAGATCACCCACAGGGCTACCCCACCGATCACCGCCGCCTTGAGTACGGCCTTGCCCATTTCCATGAGGCCATTGACGGAAAAAATCCGTCCCAGGCCAGCAAAGGGATTGAGGCGGGTGAAATCGGGGGAAAACGCCTTGGGGGCGAAATTCCAGGCATTGAGGAGAAAAGGGGAAGCCAGGGCAGCCACCATCAGGGCCAGCACCAACGGCGCAAAGATCAGCATGCCATTGGCGGACAATTCCATGAACCAGGTCAGGCCCCGCCGGGGTTCCTTCAAAAGGACCGGATCCCAGGTAAAAGCCTGATGAAACAATTGGATAAGCTGTTGCAGGAACCAGCTCCCCATGAACCAAAAAATTCCGGCGGCCACAATCAGGACAAGAAACGACCCCAGCTCCCGGGAATGGGGAACCTGCCCTTTTTCACGGGCTTGTTCGAGACGTCGGCCTGTGGGGGCCTCTGTCCGCTCGAGATCGCTTTCTTCCGCCATATCCGGACTTTGGTTGAGTTAGGCCGTATTATAGAAAAAAACAATAAAAATTAAATAGGTAAGCGTGTTTTTTTGTGAACAATCTGAGCTTGTAAGGTTTTTGTCCCACAACGCCTCCCGCCCCTCCAAAAACAAAACCGGGAGGCAATGCCTCCCGGTTTCAGTGTCGGAGCCCAGCGGGGTTAGACGAATTCCAGCGCCCGCATGCCTCCCGCCCCGGAATCCAGATGTTGCCCCAGGTCCGCCAGCAGTTCCTTCATGTCCAAAATCAGCACAATCTGGCCGTTGGACAGGGTGGTGACGCCGGCCACGCCCCGGGGACGGAAGTCGTCCAGGGACTTAATCACCGCGTCGTCCCGCCCGGCGAAGCTATCCACCGAGAGGATGAAGCTGCGTTCAGCCGTCTGCATGAGCACCCCGTATTCCGGATAGCGCTCTTGGGACCAGCCCAGCAGGCGGGAGAGGGAAATGACGGGGAGAATTTCGCCCCGCACCACCAGGGTTTCCTTGCCCCCCACTTCCTGAACCTTGTCCTTTTCGATGGGCAGAATTTCCCGAACCATGGACAGGGGCAGAGCAAAGGGCTGATCTTCCAGCAGCACCAGGAGCACCGGCAGAATGGCCAGGGTCAGGGGCAGAGAAATGAGGAAGACGGAGCCCTTGCCCGGTTCGGAACGGATTTCCACTGCCCCGTTGAGCTTCTGGATATTGGTCTTCACCACATCCATGCCCACGCCCCGACCGGAAACGTCGGAAATCTGGGTCTTGGTGGAAAAGCCGGGGAGGAAAATCAGGTTCAGGCTTTGCCGCTCGTCCAGGGTGTTGGCCTCTTCCTCGGAGATCAGCCCCTTTTCCACAGCCTTGGCCCGAATGCGCTCGGCGCTCATGCCCCGGCCGTCGTCGGCCACGATCAGGACGATGTGATCCCCTTCCTGACGGGCTTCCAGGCGCACCACGGACTTGGCCGGCTTGCCGGAGGAAGCCCGTTCTCCCGGGGGTTCCACCCCGTGATCCACCGCGTTACGAATCAAGTGGATGAGGGGATCGGCCAGATCCTCGATCATGGTCTTATCCACTTCCGTTTCTTCACCGGCCAGCACCAGCTCCACGTCCTTGCCCAGTTGGCGGGCCAAGTCCCGGGCGATGCGGGGATATTTTTGGAAGAGCCGGCCAATGGGCTGCATCCGGGTCTTCATCACGGAATTCTGCAAATCGGAGACCAGCAGATCCAGCTGGCTCACCGCCTGATCCAGGGCATGGAGGGTTTCCGCATCGGTCTTACCCGCCAGAATATCCGCCCGCAGGCTGGTGAGGCGGTTTTTGGTCAGACCGATTTCCCCGGACAGGTTGAGCACCTGATCCAGACGGGAGGTATCCACCCGGATGGTGGTTTCCCGGGCCGCCGCCCGCTCTTCCACCCGCCGACCGACAGGCGCCCGGTTCACTCCGGGCTTATCCCCTTCCCGACGCCCATAGGCAGGGGCTTGGGGCTGAACTTCAGCCACGGGAGCAGGGGCAGCGGGGGCTGCCACCGCCGTGGCGGCAGGCGCCGGAGCCGGTTGCCCGGTGACCACCGCATGGAGCGCATCCCAGTCCGGTTCCCCCGGCGCACCGGCCGGAGTGGAGGCCGCTGCTGGCGCCGCAGCTGCAGGCGCAGCGGGAGCAGCCGGAGCAGCAGGCGCCGCCGGGGCGGCCGCCCCGGGAGTGGCACCGTTGTTATCCAGGGCATGGCGCAGGGCGAAAAGCAGGGACTCCTCAGCCGGATGGGGCTGGACCCCGCCGGACAGATCACCGAACATGTCCCGCACCCCTTTGGTGGCGGCCATGATCAAGTCCATCAGTTCCGGATTCAGCTGCATCTGTCCGTTACGCAGACGGTCAAAGAGGTTTTCCGTAAGGTGGCACAGGGTCACCAGTTCGGAGGCGTTCAGAAAGCCCGCCCCCCCCTTGATGGTGTGAAAACCACGGAAAATGTCATTCAACAGGCTGCGGTCATCCGGGGTCTTTTCCAGATCGACGAGTTTGTTGTCCACATCCGACAACAGATCGCTGGCCTCTTGCAGGAAATCCTGCAGCAGGTCTTCCATTCCGGCAAAATCGCTCATCTCGCTCTCCCCCTAGAAGCCCAGGCTACCGAGCAGGTCATCCACCTGCTGCTGGTTCACCACCACGTCCGTGCGGCCTTCACCGCTGATGACCGGGCCATTGATCAAGCTATTGACGTTATCGTTGCGCCGCGCATCGGGAATCACATCCACCAGGACCTGCACCAGTTGGTTCTCCAGATTCTGGGCCAGGCCGACGATTTTCTTGATCACCTGGCCGGTCAAATCCTGGAAGTCCTGGGCCATCATGATTTCCAGTAGCTGTTCGTTGGTCGCCGCCGCTTTCTGGGGCACCTGGTCTTTCAGGAAAGCCCGGGTCTCATCGGCCAGGGCTTTGAATTCGGCCACGGACAGCTTGTTTTCGTAAAGGGCGTCCCAACGGGAGGCCAGGGTCTTGGAAGACGACTCCAGCTCATCCTGCAAAGGCTTGGCGATATCCGTGGCGTTCAGTACCCGGCAAGCCGCCTGCTCCGTAAGATTGGCCACATAGGCTAGGCGGTCCTTGGCGTCCGGAATGGCATGGACGGTCTTTTCCAGCAGCTTGTCGTAGCCCAGCTCGTGGAGAGTATCGTGAAGCTCCCGAGCCATGACCCCGATACGCTTGAAAACCCGATCCTGACTGCCTTCTCCGGCAGGAGCTCCCTCCACCGGCTGAGCCGGAATCGGGGAAGCGGCGGGGGCTTCCTCTTCGTGGGCGGCCGTACTGGCCACGCTATCGAAAAGGGCCTGCAATTCGTCGCTATCCCCCACTTCGTCGGAACTTGCCGCCGCGGGAGCGGGGGCCGGGGTAGGCGCAGCCACGGGAGCGGCGGGGGCGGCAGGCGCCCCTTCATCCCGGGTGGCGGCAATGCTGTCGAATAGGGCTTCCAGATCGGCGGAGTCGCCGGTGCCGGTGATTTCGGTGGTCTCGTTCATGTCAGACCCCCATTTTTTCGAAAATCTTTTGCAGCTTTTCGTTCAGGGTGGCAGCGGTAAAAGGTTTCACAATGTATCCGCTGGCCCCGGCCTGGGCGGCGGCGATAATGTTTTCCTTCTTCGCTTCCGCCGTAATCATGAGCACGGGCAGGTGCTTCAGCGCCGGAGTGGCCCGCACGGTCTGCAACAGGGTCAAACCGTCCATATTGGGCATATTCCAGTCCGACACCACAAAGTCGAATCCCCCGCCCTGGAGTTTTTGCAAGGCAATGGCACCATCCTCGGCTTCATCCACATTGGTGAAGCCCAGCTCCTTGAGCAGGTTGCGGACAATACGCCGCATCGTGGAAAAATCATCCACCACCAGGAACTTCATTTTCGGATCAGGCATGCTTTACTCCAACTTTCTTTATTGTTTTTCCAGCAACGGCCGCAGGGTGTCGGCCAGAATTTCCGCATCAAATTTCGCCACATAGGCATCCACGCCCACCGCTTTGCCCATGGCCCGATTGGCTTCAGAGGACAGGGAGGAGTGCATGACCACGGGAACGCCCTCGAAACGGGCATCCGCCTTAATGTTCTTGGTCAGCACATAGCCGTCCATTTCCGGCATTTCCGCATCCACCAGGATGAGGCGGATTTCGTCCTTGACGCTACTCCCCATCTGCTGGGTGTGAGCAGCGATGGCCTGCAGGCGGGTCCAAGCTTCCATCCCGTTGGTAGCATGTTTGTGCTTGACCCCCAGCTTATCCAGCACTTCCGTGATTTTCTTGCGGGCGACGAGGGAGTCATCCACAAAGAAGACGCTGGATTCGGTTTCCACCCGGGCCGGGGGAATATCCACGATGATGGCTTCGCCAAAGGCGTTGGCCAGAATCTGTTCCACGTCCAGGATGGAGACCAGATGGCCTTCTTCCAGCTCGATAACGGCGGTAATCAGGCCCTGGTTGGAGGCCAGCACCGTTTCCGGCGCCTTCACCCGTTCCCAATCCACCCGGATGATCCGATCCACGTCATGGACCAGGAAACCAAGGGTGCGCTTGGAATACTCGGCCACCATCATGCTCTTACCCAACCCCTTGGGCGGATTATCCAGCTCCAGGAAGGAGGACAGGGAGAGCACGGGGATCACGTTACCCCGCAGGGAAATGAGGCCTTCCACGCCCCGGGGCATGTTGGGGGTTTTGGTAATGTGGGGGGTACGTCCCACTTCCCGCACCTTGAAGACATTGATACCGAAGGTTTCCTTGGTCCCCAGGGAAAACAGCAGGATCTCCATTTTGTTGGAGCCCGCCAAACGGGTACGGGCATCCACGCTATCCAGGAGATTTTTCTTTTCCGACATATCCATGGTTTAGGACTCCCTCTATCCGGTTAGGCTGCAGCCGTGGCGGGAACGGCTCCCAGGCGGCGGGACAAGGTCTCAGACAATTTCTGAGGCTCGAACTTCGGCACATACTCATCCACCCCCACGGACAGGCCCAGTTTCTGGTTGGACATGCCAGACAGGGAGGAATGCATGATCACCGGAATATTGGCAAAGCGGGGGTCACTTTTGATTTTCTTGGTCAGGATGTAACCATCCATTTCCGGCATTTCGATGTCCGTCAGCACTAGATTGACGTAATCAGACACGGGCTTGCCAATGGAAGCCGCATAGGAGGCCATTTTTTCCAGCTCATCCCAGGCTTGGCGGCCATTCATGGACCCCACGTATTTGACGCCCATGGCGTCCAGGGTCCGTTCGATCTGCTTGCGGGCCACCACGGAGTCGTCGGCAAAGAAGACGGTGCAGCCCGGCTTGTTGATCTGGGGAATGCTGCGGAACACCAGATCGTCGTCGTATTTGGACGTCTCGGCCAGGACCTTTTCCACGTCCATCATCATCACCAGACGGCCATCATCCAGTTCGGTGACCGCGGTCACCAGACCGCCCATCTGGGCCAGGAGCATTTCCGGCGGCACCCGCATCATGCTCCAGTCCAGGCGCAGGATGGTATCCACCGCCTCCACCAGGAAGCCCTGGGTGTGGCCGTTGTATTCGGTGACAATCATGATGTCCCGGGGGGTATCGGTCTGCACCCCAGCATATTTGGCCAGATCCACCACGGGCACCAGGGCGCCCCGCAGGCTGACCATGCCCTCCACGGCGGCGGGCATATCGGGAGCCGCCGTAATGGGGGGAGTGCGCATCACTTCCCGCACCTTGAAAACGTTGATCCCAAAGGTTTCCCGCCGCCCTGTGTTGGCATCGTGGCCCAGGGTGAACAGCAAAATTTCTAATTTATTAGTACCGGCTAGCTTGGTACGTGCATCAATGCTTTTCAGCAGCTCGGACATGGCAGCAACCCCTGAATTTGCGGGAATAACGATTGATCCGGAACAACCTGACGCTAGGCGCCGTCGTCACGGGTTTATTAGCGTTTAACGACACTTCCGCCAGAAGCTAAAGAATACCTTGAAATTCACCAAGTCGGAAATGCTAAAAATCACAACTCAGGAATCCCGGGCCCGGCCCGCCAGCCCCATTCCACGCCTTCTGAGAGGAATGGGGGAACAACAGGGGCGACCAGCCCGGCAACGGCTTGGGGACTAGGGGCGGCCCAATCCGGCCAACACCCGCCGGGCCATATCGTTCAGACTCACCACCTCATCCACCGCCCCAATCAGGGCCGCTTCCCGGGGCATGCCGTAGACCACGCAACTGGCTTCGTCCTGACCGTAAGTCTTGGCCCCGGCCTGGTGCATGGCCAGCATCCCCTGGGCTCCATCCTTACCCATACCGGTAAGGATCACCCCAACGGCGTTCCGCCCCACCACACTGGCAGCGGAGTGGAAGAGCACATCCACGGAGGGCCGGTGACGATTCACCGGCGGCGTTTGCAGCAGCTCGGTGAGAAAGCCCGCAGGCCCCCGGCGAATCTGCAGATGGGAGTGACCGGGCGCTATGTAGACCGTTCCCCCTTCCACCCGTTCATTCCCCTGGGATTCAATCACCCGGGGGGCACAAAGGCCATCCAGGCGCTTAGCGAAGGAGGCGGTAAAAGTTTCCGGCATGTGCTGCACGATGAGCACCGGGGGACAGTCCGCCGGCAGGCCCAAAAGAAACACCTTGAGGGCTTCCGTTCCCCCGGTGGAGGCGCCAACAAAGAGAATTTTACCGCCGGCCCAGCGGACCGGGGCCGCCGTCACCGGGCTGGGGGCTGCTTTGGCCGCCAGTGGGGACGCGGACGCACCGATCAGGCCACCGGGCCGCTTCAGACGGGCGCCCCGGGCTGCCCGGAGCTTTTCCGCCAGTTCCTGGGAATAGGCCTCAATGGATTGGCCGCTTTCCAGGCGGGGCTTGCCGATGAAATCCACCGCCCCCAGTTCCAGGGCTTTCAGGGTGGCATCCGAACCGGATTCCGTAAAAGCGGACACCATCACCACCGGAGTAGGCCGGAGGCGCATGAGGCGGTCGAGGAAATCCAGGCCGTCCATGCCCGGCATGGCCACATCCAGGGTCACCACGTCCGGGAGGACGGTCTTGATCAGTTCCCGGGCGGCATGGGCATCGGCAGCGGCCCCCACCACCTGGAGATCGGGCACGGAATTGATGATCTCGGTCAGCACCTTGCGCATGACCGCGGAGTCATCGACGATAAGAACACGTACAGGCATAGGCAATCAGGTAAACAGTTCGATTTCCCCTTCCACTTTGGCCCGGCCAAGACGGGAACGGTATTCCTGTTCCCGGGTGAAAAGGGTTTGGTTATGGACCCGGTGCAGCTTTTTCACCAGCACCCGTCCGGTAGCAGGGAAAAAATAGACCTTGCGGGGGTAGGAATCCAGCAGGTCCTTGGCCACCACCGGTATTTTTTCCGTCTGTAGATAATTCAGTACAAATTCCGCATTGCGAGACCCCACCTGGCTGCCCATGAGGCTAGGAAGCACGGCACCACCGCCAAACACCTTGGCTTCCAGGGAATTGCGCCGGGCCCCCAGCTTGAGCAGGTGGTTAATGAGGATTTCCATGGCATAGGTGCCGTAACGGGCCGATGTGCCCACCGGATTGTCCGAGGTGTCCTCCGGCAGGAGGAAATGATTCATGCCCCCCAGACCGCTCCGGGTGTCCCGGATACAGGCGGCCACGCAGGAGCCGAGTACGGTCACCAGGAGCATGTCCTGGTTGGCAACAAAATACTCCCCGGGCAGGATTTTTGCCGCTTCCCGATCAAAAACCCGGTCGAAATAATGGTTGGCCGCCAGGGATTCCTGAAAGTCCCAGGATTCCCCAGGTCCTTCCTCATCCCGGCTTTTTGGCCAGTTCATAGACCGTTTTGCCCATGGAATGGAAAAGATCGGCGGCGTGGAGGAAGCTTTCCGAATGGCCAGCAAACATCAGGCCGTCGGGCTGGAGCAGGGGCACAAAGCGGGAGAGGATTTTGTACTGGGTCGGCTTGTCGAAATAAATCATCACATTGCGACAGAAAATCACATCAAAGGGCCCCCGCATGGGCCAGGTGGGGTCCAGCAGATTAATGCGCTGAAAGGAAATCAGGCGGCGCAATTCGGGGCGAACGCAGACATAGCCTTCCTGGGTGCCAGCCCCCTTGAGGAAAAAGTGTTTCACTTGCTCCGGGGGCAGCTTATCCACCCGATCCTGGGCATAAACCCCCTTCTGGGCCGTGGCCAGCACATTGGTGTCCAGGTCGGAGGCCAGGATGGAGACGGGGATATTGAAGCCCCCCAGGGCTTCCGCCGCGGTCATGGCGATGGAATAGGGCTCCTCCCCGGTGGAGGCGGCACAGCACCAGATTTTCAGGGGCCGCTGGCCGTGGTGCTTTTTCAGGTAGTCCGCCAGGATGGGGAAATGGTGGGCTTCCCGGAAAAAGGAGGTGAGGTTGGTGGTCAGGGCATTGACGAACTTTTCCCATTCCTGGGCGTCGCTCCGGGTTTCCAGGCGGGTCAGGTAATCCGCGAAGGAATGGATGCCGGTGGCCCGCAGACGCCGGGCCAGGCGGGAATAGACCATATCCTGCTTGACCGGGGACAGGGAAATACCGGCGTACTGGTAGATCAGCTTGCGCACCCGTTCAAAGTCGGCGCTGGTGAAGGGAAATTCCCGTACCCCGCTATCCATGCGGGGGGGGAACAGGGGCGGCTTGTGGTCGTCATGCATCATGGCCTGGTCTCCGTAGCACCGTTGCCGGCGTCAAAATTCTTCCCATTCATCGTCCAAAGACGCGGGCACCTTCACCGCCCGACCCCCCATATGATTGGGCGCCGGGCGGCCCTTGTCTTCCGCCGCCAGGAGCACCTGGGCCGGCTTGGCCGCCCGGGACGCCTTGGCTTCCCCCTTGGCGCCTTCCAGACGGAAGATGGAGACCGCTTCCATCAGGCTCTTGGCCTGTTCTTCCAGGCTTTCCGCAGCGGCGGCGGCTTCTTCCACCAGGGCCGCGTTCTGCTGGGTGACCTCGTCCATCTGGCTTACCGCCTTGCCCACCTGCTCGATACCGCTGCTTTGTTCCCGGCTGGCGGCAGCAATGTCGTTCATGATCTGGGCCACCTGCTTGATGGCTACCACGATTTCCCCCATGGTCTGGCCGGCGCTATCCACCAGCTTGCTACCCACCGCCACCTTTTCCACGGAATCGGAAATCAGCACTTTAATTTCCTTGGCCGCCGCCGCGCTGCGCTGGGCCAGGCTGCGCACTTCAGAAGCCACCACAGCGAAGCCCCGGCCTTGCTCCCCGGCCCGGGCCGCTTCCACGGCCGCATTCAGGGCCAGGATGTTGGTCTGGAAGGCGATACCATCGATGACCCCGATAATGTCGGAGATTTTGCTGGAAGACTGGTGAATAGCCCCCATGGTGGCCACCACCTGGCCCACCACCGCCCCGCCCTTTTCCGCCACGTCCTGGGCGCTGCTGGCCAGTTCATTGGCGGAGCGGGCATTGTCCGCGTTCTGCTTCACGATACCGGTCAGTTCTTCCATGCTGGAAGCGGTTTCTTCCAGGCTGGAAGCCTGTTCCTCGGTACGGGAAGAAAGGTCCGTATTGCCGGTGGCGATTTCCTGGGCCGCCGTATTGATGGTGTCCGCCGCCACCGCAATGCGTTCGATGATTTCCGCCAGCTGATCCACCGTGGCATTGGCGTCATCCTTGAGGCGCCCGAAGGTGCCCGCGTATTCCGCCTCAATACGCCGGGTCAGATCGCCCCGGGCCAGGCGGCTAAGCATTTCCGCCAGATCGTTGAGGGCATTCTGGCTGGTCTGGAGCAAGGCATTGATACCTTCAGACAAATGGCGGAAAAAGCCCTGCTTGTTTTCCAGTTCCAGGCGATGGCCGTAATCCCCCTTGGCCGCCGCATCCACAATCTGAGATACCTCCTGCTGTACCGCCACTTCCGCCGTCCGGTCCATCCATTCCACCGCGTAGCCCAGGCGCTCGCCGCTCTCCGTGAGCACCGGGGTGGCCGTGAGCACAAAGGTGCGCCGCCCCAGCTTGATTTCGGAGGTATGGGAGCCCTGCAACTGGCCCAGCAGGTTGCGCTGATGGGCGCCGTTCTTGTGGAACAGGTCCATATTGGCCCCTTCCACCTGGGCCGCCCGGAACTGGGGCAGGGATTGCTGAATATCGCTTTCCGTCCGCTGGAACATCTGCTGCATGGAGCGGTTGAGATAAATGATGCGGAAATCCTGGTCCGCCAGCATGACGTTGGTGGCCACGTTGTCCAGGCCGATCTTCACCCGGAGATTTTCGTTGGCCACCCGCCGTTCCGTGGAAATACGCTCCAGTAGCGCCCCCCGCATGGCATCCAGAGAGCCCAGGAGAATGCCGAATTCGTCCTTGCCGATGGGGGGAATCTGGAAGTCCAGATGACCTTCCTGGATACGTCCCAGATAGGCATTGGCCTCCCGCAGGCGGGCCACCACATCCCGCAGCACAATGACCTGCACGGTGCCAGCCAGGATGAAGAGCAGGGCCACCACCGCCAGTACCAAATTGCGCTGGGAGGTATACCGATCCACCCGGGCCTGGAGCAGGTCATCCAGCACCTTGGCGGTGCTGTCGTAGAGAGCGAAATTAGCGTCCAGGCTCCGGTTGGAGAGTTCGAAGAACTGGTTGGGGTCGTAGGTGAGTACTTCGGAAAGGATCAATTCCTTATCCACCACGGAGGAAAAGGTCTGAATACCGTTTTCCGCCTCGGCCAGGGAGCTTTCCAGCCGTTCCCGGGTAGACGGCGAATTCTGCATCACCCGGCTCACCGAGTGGGTCAACTGTTCCCCGTGGGCCCGCACCCGTTCCAGGAGCTGGATCAGCTGGCGCCGTTGCTCGTCGTTGCGGGACTTGCTGAGCAGCAGGGAGTTGGCCATGGCCCGCACCTGGCCGATGGTTTCCACCAGCACGGGCAGGTCATTGACCACCACGTCCATGGCGTAATAGCTATCCAGATCCGGGTCCAGGATCAGGTTGGAGGCATCTCCTACCTGGGCCATCAGTTCAATGATGCCGTTCACCAGCTGGTTGTGCCGGGCCACGGACTGCTCAGGGCGCAGGCTGGGCAGGTCCGATTTGAGGCTCTGCCATTTGCTGCTCAGTTCCGCCAGCTTGTCCGTACTGTGGAACAGGGCGCCGTATTGCTGATCCAGCTGGGAAAGTTTGCGGAATTCCTCATCTTCCGCCGTGCGGGCCTGATCCAGACGGGAACGGGCGCTCTCGTTGCCCAGCAGCAGGGTGTTGGCCTCGGCCCGGTGACGCTGGGTTTCCTGGAGCAACTGGCGCAGGGCCTGGTGATAGACCAGCCCCTGCTGTTCCTTGACGCTAAAGTCGATCTGCTCCTGCATCTGGCGGAAGAGGAAGACCCCGGTGATTACCACCGCCAGCATGGCCAGCAGGCTAATCAGGGTGAATTTGATGCCCAGGCGGCGATTGGCCAAAAAACGTTTCGTCATAATTCCATCCTCTTTAAGCTTGCGCCGCAGCGTCGGCAACCAATTCCATGTCCCGGCTGGACATCAGCCGCTCAATATCCGTCACGATCAACATCCGATTTTCCACCGTGGCCAGCCCCAGAATGTACTGGGTATCGAAACTCGCAGAAAAATCCGGAGCCGGGCGAATCTGGCCGGGAGTCAGGGCCAGCACGTCGGACACGCTATCCACCACCACCCCCACCACCCGTTCGGCCACATTGAGGATGATGACCACGGTAAAGGGGGTGTATTCCACCTGGGATTGGTGGAATTTGATGCGCAAATCCACGATGGGCACAATCAGCCCCCGCAGATTGATCACCCCCTTGATGAAATCCGGAGCATTGGCGATCCGGGTCACCGTGTCATAGCCCCGAATTTCCTGGACCTTGAGGATATCAATGGCGTATTCCTCCTGGCCCAGGGTAAAGGTGAGGAATTCCTGGGCCTCCTGGTCCGGCGCCTCGGTGGCGGCGGGGGGGGTTGTCTTGTCCATAATCTGCTCCATCGCCTATTCCCGGTTCACACCCCGCACCCGCCCCACCAGAGCGGACACGTCCAGAATCATGGCCACCCGGCCATCCCCCATGATGGTGGCGCCGGAAAGGCCGGGGACCTTGCGGTAATTCTGTTCCAAACTCTTGATCACCACCTGGTGCTGCCCCCCCAATTCATCCACCAGCAGGGCCGCCTTGCAGCCATCCGCCGCCAGCACTACCAGGATGCCATCGGACAGTTCCCGATAGCGGGGCGTTCCCCCCAGCAGTTGGTGCAGCGCCAGCACAGGCAGGTATTCCCCCCGCACCTGGATCACCTGGCCCTGGTGGGAAACGGTCTTGATGGTTTCCGGGGCGGCCTGGAGGGATTCCACCACATAAGACAGGGGAATGATGTAGGTCTCTTCCCCCACCCCCACGCTCATGCCGTCCAGAATAGCCAGGGTAAGGGGCAGACGCACGATCATGCGGGAGCCGATGCCCACCATGCTCTGGATTTCGATACGGCCACCCATGGACTGGATATTGCGCCGCACCACATCCATGCCCACGCCCCGGCCGGAAATGTCCGTCACCTGGTCGGCAGTGGAAAAACCGGGCTCGAAAATGAGCTGCCAGACTTCCTGGTCGCTCATCTGGTCGCTCACCGGCAGTCCCTTTTCCCGGGCCTTGGCAAGGATCTTCTGGCGGTTCAGGCCAGCCCCGTCGTCCCCCACCTCGATCACCACATTGCCCCCCTGGTGGGCGGCCCGGAGGGTAATGGTGCCCACGGGGGACTTGCCCGCCGCCTGGCGCTTTTCCGGGGTTTCGATACCGTGGTCCAGACTGTTGCGGATCAGGTGGGTCAGGGGGTCCGCCACCCGCTCGATGAGGCCCTTGTCCAGCTCCGTATTTTCCCCGCTCATTTTCAGTTCCACCTGCTTGTCCAGCTTGGCGGACAAATCCCGGACCACCCGGGGAAAGCGGGTGAAAACGAAGGAAATGGGCAGCATGCGGATGGACATCACCGCTTCCTGCAAATCCCGGCTATTGCGCTCCAGCTGGGTCAGGCCGTTGAGCAGCCGTTCCGGAGCGCTTTCCTGCATCTGCTGGGCGGTGGCCAGAAGCATGGACTGGGTGATGACCAGTTCCCCCACCAGATTGATGAGCTGATCCACCTTTTCCACCCCCACCCGGATGGAAGCGTGGTCCGCCAAGGGCGCCCGTCCCTTGGCCGCCCCCTCCCGGGCTTCCCCGTGAAGAGGGGCCACAGGAGCCGGAAGCGCCCCTTCCTCCTGACGCGCCACGGGCAGGGCTTCGGGGGGCGGGACGGGAGCGGGTTCAGCCACCAGAACCGGCAAAGGCTCGAAGAAGCCATAGCCATCCCCCTCTTCCGCCACCGGCTGCGCGGCGGCAGGCTGGGGAGCGGGTTCCGCACCGGGCAGGGGGGCAAAAAAACCGTAGGCGCCGTCCCCTTCTTCCGCACTGGAGGATGCCGATTCCCCTGCCCCCCGGGGCGGCAGGGGAGCAAAGAAGCCGAAGCCCTCCCCTTCCAGGCTGGACGGGGATACCGATTCGGCCTCCGCCCCAGGCTCCGGCAGGGGGCTGAAAAAGCCGTAGCCCGGGTCCCCCCCGGTGCTTTCGCCTTCAACAGGAGCCGTGGTGGCGGGGGCAGGGGCAGTCCCCTCCGCCCCATCCAGCTGTTTCACCGACCAGGCCCCTTCCTCCGCCAGAAAGGCCAGGGAGCGGACCAGGGGCTCCCGATCCAGGGGACCGGTCACATTGACCCGGCAGACCCCCAGCTGGCCGTCTTCCGGCAGCACTTCCACCCGGATCGCCCCGTTATGGGCCAGATCGTTGAGCAACTGGTCCAGGGCCGCCCGGTCGGCAGGAGGGGAGGAGGAAGACGACTTGGGGAGAAATTCCAGATGCCAGGTGCGCATCCCTTCCTCCGCCGCCCCATCGGCAGGGGCCGTCGAGAAAGCCTCTAGGGAGGCGGAGATTGGGGCCGATGCCACAGTAGGCCTAGCCGCGGCGGCGGAGGGGGATTGATCCGTCAAAGCGGTCAGGCGACCGCACAGGGCGGCCACCTCCGCCTCCGGCACCGGATCGGCGCCCTGGTGGGCGGCCAATAAGGCCTTGAGCAAATCCACGGCGGCCAGAAAAGCATCCACCATGGAGGCCCGCAGGGGCAGCTCGTGTTTGCGCAGCCGGTCCAGCAAGGATTCCAGAATGTGGGTGACCCGGGTCAGGTCCTCGAAGCCGAAGGTGCCGCTGGAGCCCTTGATGGAATGGGCGGCCCGGAAAATGGCATTGAGATCCTCATCCTCCGGCTGGCCGATATCCAGGCCCAGGAGCAGATTTTCCATTTCCTCCAGGTGTTCGGCGGATTCGTCGAAAAACACCTGGTAGAACTGGGTCATATCAATGGCCACGGGCACCTCCAAACGGGGCCATGGGTCGGGAAGGCACACCGAGGTGGGCCGCCACAGGGCCCGTCATGCGCCGGGGATGGGGAACGGGCAAAGGCACCTCAGCCGATGACCTTGCGCACCACTTCGATCAGCTTCTGGGGATCGAAGGGCTTCACCAGCCAGCCCGTGGCCCCCGCCGCCCGACCCTGGGATTTCATGGTGTCCCCGGCTTCCGTGGTGAGCATGAGAATGGGCACGGAGCGATAGGCAGGCAGGGTGCGCAGGCTGCGGATCAGGGACAGGCCGTCCATGCGGGGCATGTTCTGGTCCGTCAGCACCAGCTGAAAATCCTGGCTCTTGGCCTTGTCCAGGGCATCCTGGCCATCGGCGGCTTCCACCACCTCGTAGCCCGCACTTTTCAAGGTAAAGGACACCATTTGCCGGATGGAGGTGGAATCATCCACGGCTAAAATCGTCTTGGACATATCCGTCTTCCCTAGAAAAATTAGAACAGTTCCACAGCGCCGCTCGTCAGGCCGTCTTGGCCCACGGGCGCCTGGCGCCGGTTTTGCTGCACGTCCTGCACCAGACGGTCCAGGGCGGCCAACCCAGCTTCCGCCCCGGCCCCATCCCCCAGAGCCCTGGCCATCTGGGCCTGGGCGGTGAGGAGCTGACTGCCGTCCCCGATGCGCTTTTCCACGTGGGAAAGGAGCTGGGAAACCAAATCCTGAAACTGGAGGGAAAGCACCGCCTGGGCGGAGCAGGCCTGCATCTGGCCGGCGATCTGGCGTAATTCCCCCACAGCGCCGGAAGTCCGGCCATGGACCTCCTCAATGCGCCCCATGGCCTCCGCCACCCCGGCCTTGGAGCGTTCCGCCACCCCCATGTCCAGGGCCGCGATCTGCTGAATGGCGGACTGGGTGTCGTCAATGTAATGGCCCATCTGGCCCAGCTGATCCCGGATCTGCTGGCTGAAATGGGCGGTATGGCTGGACAAATCCCGCACCTCGTCCGCCACCACGGCAAAGCCCCGACCCGCCTCCCCGGCCCGGGCCGCCTCAATGGCCGCATTCAAAGCAAGCAGGTTGGTCTGTTTGGAAATACCTTCAATTTCCCCCAGCATGCCGGTGATCTGGCCCATCTGTTCGGACAGGCGGGCGGTCAGGGTAACCAGCTGCTGGGCCAGGGCCGCATTGGCGGATACCCGGTCCACAAACTCGTCCAGGGTGGCGGCCGCCTGGTGGGTCAGGGCGGCAAAATCCGTCCCCTCCCGGGCCGGATCGTCCCCCGCCCCCATAATGCCCTGGCCCAGGGCCAGCTGGCGCTGGGCCTGATTATTCATTTCCTGGAAGCTGTTCACCAACTGGGTGATAGCATCCGCCACGATTTTCCGGGCCCGGGCCAGTTCCTGGAGGGCATCACTGCACTGGCTGAGTCCGGTCTGGCAGCTTTCCTGGAGTGCCGAGCCCACCCGGCCCAGCACCGGGGCGGTCTCCGGGGCAGCTGATGCGCTCTGGCGGGCGGAAGATTCCCCGATCCGGCGGGTGAACAACAGAGCCAGCCCGAACCAGCCCAGGGCCGTGACCGTCAGCCCCACGTAAAAGGCCGGGCCGCGCAGAGCCGGTTCCGCCGCCGCCATACAGGCCGCCACCAACAACAGCCAGGCCAGGCCGAAGCCCCCCACCTTGGCACCCAGATCCATCACCGATCCTTTTTATTCATGTTGATGACCGCCGCCATCACGGCTTAGCAGCCGCCGGGACGGCAGCGGCCCCATTGTCCGCCCCCACGTCCATTTCGTTCCGGTCTTCCTTGAGGAAATCCTCTTCCGTCTGTTTATTCAGCACCACAATGCTGATGCGCCGGTTGATGGGATTGAGGGGGTCGTTCTTATCAAAAAGCACGGTGGAAGACATGCCCACCACTCGCAGTACCTTGTTCTGGTCCATGCCCCCGGCAATCAGTTCCCGCCGGGAGGCGTTGGCCCGGTTCACCGACAGTTCCCAGTTGGAAAAGCCCTTTTGGCCCCCCGCATACTGGGCCGCATCGGTGTGACCGGCCAGGCTGACCCGGTTGGGCACCTCATTCAGCACCTTGCCGATCTGACGCAGAATTTCCCGGGTATAGGGCTTGAGCTGGTCGCTGGCCAGGTCAAACATGGGCCGATTCTGCTCGTCCACGACCTGAATGCGCAGGCCCTCGCTGGTAATGTCCAGCAACAACTGGCTCTTAAACTGCTTCAGGGAGGGATTGCTGTCGATCATTTTCTCCAGCCGACCCTTCACCTGCCCCAGCATCTCCCGTTCCTTGCGCTTAAATTCCGCATTGGTCTCCTTCAGCGCATAGGTTTTGGTCTTGGCCTCAATGTCGCCCCGCTTCACCTGACCGGCCTGGCGGGTCAGATCCTGACCGCCCCCTTTGATCACGGAGGAAGAATCCCCCGTCCCTTCACCGCCCCCGGTGAGGGACATCTTCAAGGGCGCCTTGAAATATTGGGAGATGCCTTCGAAATCCCCCTTGGCCGTGGAACCCAGCAGCCACATCAGGAGAAAGAAGGCCATCATGGCCGTTACAAAGTCCGCATAGGCGATTTTCCAGGCGCCACCGTGGTGCCCGCCACCGCCTTTCTTGATGCGCTTGACGATAATGGGGCGTTGGGAGTCGTCACTCATGGCAGATATCCGTTAGGAGGCTGGGGCCTCACTTGTTTTTGCGGCTCTTGATGTCTTCTTCCAGCTCGGAGAAGCTGGGACGATCCACGGAAACCAGCACCTTGCGTCCGAATTCAATGGCCACCTGGGGAGCGTAGCCGGACATGGAGGCGAGCAGCACCACCTTCATACACTGGTAAATCTTGCCGTCTTCCTCCGCCTTTTGTCCGATGAGGGTGGCCAGGGGGCCGACGAAACCGTAGGAAAGCAGAATCCCCAGGAAGGTCCCCACCAGGGCGGCGGCAATCAGTTTGCCCAATTCCGCCGGAGGAATGCCCACGGATTCCATGGTGTGCACCACCCCCATCACACAGGCCACGATACCCACGGCCGGCATGGCGTCCGCCACCTGGGCGATGGCGGCGGCGGGCTGATGGGCCTCGTGGTGGTGGGTTTCGATTTCGTTGTCCATGAGGTTTTCGATTTCGAAGGCATTCAGATTGCCCCCCACCATCATGCGCAGGTAATCGGTCAAAAACTCCACCACATGGTGGTCCGAGACAATATTGGGATATTTGGCAAAAATCGGGCTCTGGTCCGGGGATTCCACATCCGCTTCAATGGACATCAAACCTTCTTTGCGCACCTTGGCCAGGATTTCATACAACATGGCCAACAGATCCATGTAGAGGGCTTTGCTGCCCTTGCTTCCCTTCAGGGCCGCCGGAACAGCCTTGAGGGTGGCTTTGATCACCTTGGGCGGGTTGGACACCACGAAAGCCCCCAGGGAGGCCCCCACAATGGTAATCGCCTCATTGGGCTGAATAAGCGCATGGAGGTGCCCGCCCGCCAGAGCAAAGCCCCCCAGCACGGAGGCAATAACGATCACATAACCGACAATGACAAGCATGAAAACCCCTCAAGGCGTCCGGATATCCCTCCCCACGGGGATTCCAGGCGTTTTCTGGTGATCCTATTCTAACGGCTTAGGACCGGGGGGCGCAAAGACAAAATTCCCGGTTTTCAGGCCCTTCCGCCCCCCCGACTCCACCGTCCCGGGATTTTTACCTGTCCTCCGGCCCCCCTGGGAAGGCCCGCACCTCTTGGATTACACTAACCGGCAACGTTCCCCCGGGGCGTTGCCGGGAAAAAGCTTCCGGGACGCAGCCCGGGCCCACCCCCTTACCGCCCATCACTGTCCTGCGCTTCGCCATGAACTTCTGCTCCCAATGCGGCGCCCCCCTTACCCGGCGCGTTCCCCCCGGGGATACCCACCCCCGGGATGTCTGTGACCACTGCGGCACCATCCATTACGAAAATCCCAAGGTGGTGGTGGGCTGTCTGCCCCTCTGGGAAAACCAGCTGCTGCTCTGCCGCCGGGGGATTGAGCCCCGGGTGGGCTTCTGGACCCTGCCCGCCGGGTTTATGGAAAACGACGAAACCACGGCCCAGGGCGCCGCCCGGGAGACCCTGGAGGAAGCCTGCGCCCAGGTGGAGATCGGGGCACTGCAAGCCCTGGTGAATATCCCCCACATTAATCAGGTCCATCTTTTTTACCGGGGCCAGCTCCAGTCCGCCGCCCACGGCGCCGGGGAAGAAAGCCTGGAAACCGCCCTCTTCCAGGAAACGGACATTCCCTGGGACGATCTGGCCTTCCGCAGCGTACGTTTCGCCATGGAATGCTATTACGCCGATCTGCGCCGGGGCACTTTTCAGGTCCATACCCTGGACCTGGGGCCTCTTTAAAGGCAGCCGGGGTAGCAAGGGCTACTCCTCGCCAAAACTCAACCGCAGGGTAAAGGTGAAATCCAGGCCCCCCAGGGAGGGGGGCAGGGACGCCTCCGCCCCGGCGGCCTGCACCAGTTCCCGGGCAACCTGATCCAGGACAGGGTCGCCACTGGATTCCGCCACCGCCACCGTCAAAGGCCCCATGCCCCGGCGTAAGCGCAGAACCACCGTGCCCCTGAGGTCGGCAGGCAAGGGGCGGCCACCATCGCGACCATAGCGTCCCATGGCGGCCAGAGCCAGGTTCATGCGATAGCGCCGCAGCCCCGCCCCATCCACCGGCCCCAGGGCCTGTTCCCGGCCAGCCCCACCGGAAGGGGAAGGAGGGACCTGGGGCGCTGCTATAACTGCATTGGCATCCGGGGAAGGCTTCCCGGGGCGAGGCGACGTCATTGGAGCCGTGGCTTCCG